>NZ_CP108054.1:7238750-7960625 GCF_036173125.1 Streptomyces sp. NBC_00286 | reverse complement strand
CCATTGAGGACCTCGACAAGGCGCAGGGCACGGGCGGCAACTTCGCCTTCTACCTGTCCGTACCGCCGAAGTTCTTCCCCAAGGTCGTGCAGCAACTGAAGAGGCACGGCTTGGCCGACCAGAAGGACGGCTCCTGGCGGCGCGCGGTCATCGAGAAGCCGTTCGGCCACGACCTCAAGTCGGCCGAGGAGCTCAACCGGATCGTGCACGAGGTCTTCTCCCCGGACCAGGTCTTCCGTATCGACCACTATCTGGGCAAGGAGACCGTCCAGAACATCCTGGCGCTGCGCTTCGCCAATCAGATGTTCGAGCCGCTCTGGAACCGGTCGTACGTCGACCACGTACAGATCACGATGGCCGAGGACATCGGCATCGGCGGCCGCGCCGGCTACTACGACGGAATCGGCGCCGCCCGCGACGTCATCCAGAACCACCTGCTCCAGCTGCTCGCGCTGACCGCGATGGAGGAGCCCGCCTCCTTCGACGCGGACGCGCTCGCAGCCGAGAAGACCAAGGTGCTCGGCGCGGTGAAACTGCCCAAGGACCTCGGCCGCAACACGGTGTTCGCGCAGTACGCGGCGGGCTGGCAGGGCGGCGAGAAGGTCATCGGCTACCTCGAAGAGGACGGCATCGACCCCAAGTCGAAGACCGACACGTACGCGGCCGTCAAGCTGGAGGTGGACAACCGCCGTTGGGCGGGCGTCCCCTTCTATCTGCGCACCGGCAAGCGCCTCGGCCGTCGCGTCACCGAGATCGCGGTCGTCTTCCAGCGCGCCCCGCACTCCCCCTTCGACCACACGGCGACGGAGGAACTGGGCCAGAACGCGCTGGTCATCCGCGTCCAGCCGGACGAGGGCGTCACGGTCCGCTTCGGCTCCAAGGTGCCCGGCACCTCCATGGAGGTCCGGGACGTGTCGATGGACTTCGCGTACGGCGAGTCCTTCACGGAGTCCAGCCCGGAGGCGTACGAGCGGCTGATCCTCGACGTCCTGCTCGGCGACGCGAACCTCTTCCCGCGCACCGAGGAGGTCGAGCTGTCCTGGGAGATCCTCGACCCGATCGAGGAGTACTGGGAGAAGCACGGCAAGCCCGCGCAGTACCCGTCGGGTACCTGGGGCCCGGCCGAGGCGGACGACATGCTCGAACGAGATGGACGGAGCTGGCGCCGGCCATGAAAATCGACCTTACGGACACCACGGCCAGCAAGATCAACAAGGCGCTGGTCCAGGGCCGCCGGGCCATCGGCACCCCCGCCGTCGGCATGGTGCTCACCCTCGTCATCGTCACCGACGAGGAGAACGCCTACGACGCGCTGAAGGCCGCCTCCGACGCGTCCCGCGAGCACCCCTCGCGCACCCTCGTCGTCATCAAGCGCGTCTCCCGCTCGCCCCGCGACCGCACCACCTCGCGGCTCGACGCCGAGGTACGGGTCGGCGCGGACGCGGGCACCGGCGAGACGGTGGTGCTGCGGCTGTACGGCGAGGTGGTCGACCACGCGCAGTCGGTGGTCCTCCCCCTGCTGCTGCCGGACGCGCCGGTCGTCGCCTGGTGGCCGGTGAACGCGCCGCTCGACCCGGCGAAGGACCCGCTGGGCGCCCTGGCGCAGCGCCGCGTCACCGACACCTACGCCGCCGAGCAGCCCGTACGGGAACTCGGTGCCCGCGCCGACGCCTACACCCCCGGCGACACGGACCTGTCGTGGACCCGCATCACGCCCTGGCGTTCGATGCTGGCCGCGGCCCTGGACCAGGTCACCTGCGAGGTCACCGCGGTCGAGGTGGAGGGCGAGGAGTTCAACCCGAGCTGCGAGCTGCTCGCGATGTGGCTCGCGGACCGGCTCGACGTCCCCGTCAAGCGCTCGCTGTCCTCCGGGCCCGGTCTCACCTCCGTCCGGATGGCCACCAGCTCCGGACCGATCGTCCTGGACCGCGCCGACGGTTCCCTGGCCACGCTGTCCATCCAGGGCCAGCCCGACCGGGCGGTGGCGCTGAACCGCCGCGACACGGCCGAGCTGATAGCGGAGGAACTGCGACGGCTGGACCCGGACGACACGTATGCGTCGGCGCTGCGGTTCGGCGTGGAGCGGCTGGGTAGCGGGGGCTTCAAGTCCGGTTCGCTCGTGGGGGGTTCCGCGGGCGGGTGGGCTGAGGGCTCCGAGGGCGGTGCCTCCGGGGGCTCGGCTGCTCCGGCAGTGGGGTCCCGGGCGGCGGCCTTCCGGGCCGGGGTCTCTGGAGCCGCTGAGTCTGCGAGTTCGGCGGATTCTGCGGCGGGGGCTTCCGAGGCTGGGACTTCCGTGACCTCGGGTTCTGCGGCCAGGGCCCTCGAAGCCGGGCCCTCCGGAACGGGAGCCTCCGAGACCGGGGCTTCCGGATCTGGAGACTCCGACGCCGGGGCTTCCGCTACGGAGGCACCGGCCGAGGCGTCCGCCCAGGAGCCGGCGAAGGAGGCGGACAAGGCGGCTCCGGCCACGCCTGCCGACCTGGCCAAGAGGGTGGCGTCCAAGTGAGCACCGCGCCACAGCTCGTCGTCCATCGCGACAAGGAACTGATGGCCCAGGCCGCCGCGGCCCGGCTCATCACGAAGATCGTGGACGCACAGGCCTCCCGGGGCTACGCCTCGGTGGTGCTCACGGGCGGGCGCAACGGCAACGGCCTCCTCGCGGCGCTGAGTTCGGCACCCGCGCGGGATGCCATCGACTGGGGCCGCCTGGACCTGTGGTGGGGTGACGAGCGGTTCCTGCCCGAGGGCGACCCGGAGCGCAATGTCACCCAGGCCCGCGAGGCGCTCCTCGACTCGGTACCCCTGGATCCGCACCGCGTGCACGCCATGCCCGCGTCGGACGGCCCGTACGGCAAGGACGCCGACGCGGCGGCGGAGGCGTACTCCGCCGAACTGGCCAAGGCCTCGGGCCCCGAGAACCATGGCACCGTCCCCACCTTCGACGTCCTGATGCTGGGCGTCGGCCCGGACACTCACGTGGCATCGCTCTTCCCGGAGCTCCCCGCCGTACGCGAAACCGACCGCATGGTGGTCGGCGTACACGGCGCGCCCAAGCCCCCGCCGACCCGTATCACGCTGACCCTGCCCGCGATCCGGGCGGCTCGCGAGGTATGGCTCCTGGCCGCGGGCGAGGACAAGGCAAGGGCAGCGGCCATCGCGCTCTCGGGAGCGGGCGAGATCCAGGCGCCGGCGGCGGGCGCGTACGGCCGCTCGCGCACGTTGTGGCTACTGGACGCGCCGGCAGCGTCCCAACTGCCGCGGTCGCTGTATCCACCGGCGTCGCCCTGAGCAGTCGGTGCGGTCCGCGACCCTAACCGGTTCGGTCCCCGCGCCCCTAGAAGGAGGCCGCAGGCCTACCTTCTAGGGGCGCGGGGCTGTGTCGATTTGCGGCTCCGCCGCGTGGGCGCGACCAGCCACAACGAACCCGCACGTTCAAACCGGCCCTCAAAGCGGAGCGCTAACGCGCCGATAGTTGCTGCCGTCCCGCTCACGCACAAGCAACCCGTTCTCCACGCAATACCGCCGCAACGCCGACGTATCGTCATGCACAGTACGAAACGCCGCGTTGACCTCGGCCTCGGAGTAGCCACGCTCACTCTCGAAGAGCGTGCCCGTCAGATGCGCAAGCAGCTCACGCCGTACAGCCGGCCGCACCGGAATCGCGGTCAGCCGGCCCTGCGCGAAGAACCCCACGAGCCGACGCGGAACCCCGGGATGCGCCTCCTCCACGGGCCGGGCGCGCCAGAACACGGCAGGATCGGCCCGCAAGGAGCCGTCAGCCATCCGCTCAACAAGCCCCGCGGCGATCAGCCGCCCCAGGTGCTTGCGCACCACGGCGGAGTCCTGATCGCCCGGCGGCAGCTGGTCCAGCACGATGCGGGCATACAGCCGCTGGCGTTCGGGATCCGCGAGTGCGGCAAGCAACTGGTCCATGAGGTCCTCCTGGCGGGTGACAGCGCCGAAGCAGTGTCACCCGCCGGGAGCGGGCGGCGCATCCGATTAACGGAGCCGCGCAAGCCCTCGGCCCGAGCCACCCCGGCTCAACGCCCGCGCATCTCCCGGTACTTGGCAACCAGCGCCTTCGTCGACTCATCAAGGCCCGGCACATCCGCCCCCTCGGTCAGCGCCGGTTCAACGCGCTTGGCAAGCACCTTGCCCAGCTCGACGCCCCACTGGTCGAAGGAATCGATATCCCAGACGGCGCCCTGCACGAACACCTTGTGCTCGTACAGCGCGATCAACTGGCCGAGCACCGAGGGCGTAAGCTCGCGCGCGAGGATCGTGGTCGTCGGATGGTTCCCCTGGAACGTCTTGTGCGGCACCAGTTCCTCGGGCACCCCCTCCGCACGCACCTCGTCCGGCGTCTTCCCGAAGGCCAGTGCCTGCGTCTGCGCGAAGAAGTTGGCCATCAGCAGATCATGCTGGCCGACAAGCCCCGGCAGCAGATCCGCGACCGGCTCGGCGAACCCGATGAAGTCGGCCGGGATCAACTTCGTGCCCTGGTGGATGAGTTGGTAGTACGCGTGCTGCCCGTTGGTCCCCGGCGTGCCCCATACGACGGGCCCGGTCTGCCACTCCACGGGCTCGCCGTCCCGCCCGACGGACTTGCCGTTGGACTCCATGTCCAGCTGCTGCAGGTACGCCGTGAACTTGGACAGGTAGTGGGAGTACGGCAGCACCGCGTGCGACTGCGCGTCATGGAAGTTGCCGTACCAGACCCCCAACAGACCAAGCAGCAACGGGACGTTGGACTCGGCGGGCGCCGTACGGAAGTGCTCGTCGACCAGCCGGAAACCGTCCAGCATCTCGCGGAACCGGTCAGGACCGATCGCGATCATCAGCGAAAGCCCGATCGCCGAGTCGTACGAGTACCGGCCGCCGACCCAGTCCCAGAACTCGAACATGTTGGCCGTGTCGATGCCGAAGTCCGCCACCTTCTCGGCATTCGTCGACAAAGCCACAAAGTGCTTGGCGACGGCGTCCTGGTCCGCCCTCAGTTCGGTCAGCAGCCAGTTGCGCGCCGAGGTCGCGTTGGTGATCGTCTCGATGGTGGTGAAGGTCTTCGAGGCGATGATGAAAAGCGTCTCGGCCGGGTCGAGGTCCCGTACCGCCTCGTGCAGATCGGCCCCGTCCACGTTCGACACAAAGCGGACGGTCAGCTCCCGGTCGGTGAAGGCCCGCAGCGCTTCGTACGCCATCGCCGGACCCAGATCCGAGCCGCCGATGCCGACGTTGACGATATTGCGGATGCGCTTGCCGGTGTGCCCCCTCCACTCGCCCGAGCGGACGCGGCCGGCGAAGTCGGCCATCTTGTCGAGCACCGCGTGCACACCCGGTACGACGTTCTCGCCGTCGACCTCGATGACCGCGTCGCGTGACGCGCGCAGCGCGGTGTGCAGCACGGCGCGGTTCTCGGTCGTGTTGATCTTCTCGCCGCGGAACATGGCGTCCCGAAGCCCGAATACATCGGCCGCTGCGGCCAGTTCACGCAGCAGTCGCAGTGTCTCGTCGGTGACCAGATGCTTGGAGCAGTCGACGTGCAGATCGCCGACCTGGAGTGTGTATCCGGCGCCGCGCCCCGGATCCGCGGCGAACAGCTCACGCAGCCGCACCTCGCCGAGTTCCTCACGGTGCTTGGCCAGAGCGGTCCACTCGGGCTTCTGGTTGAGCCGGGTACGTCCCACCCGTCTCCCACCACCACCCTTATACGGAGCGCTTCGCGCGTACCCCTCTTCTGCATTCATCTCGGACTTCAGCCTCTTCTTTCGTAGCTGTCCTGCTGCGTACGTTGCCCCGCTGCCGGTCCCAACCTAACGGAGCAGGGCTTTATGCCACGCAACAGCTCCGGCCGCGCACCCGTGGGTGCCCGGCCGGTTCTCTCAAGTCCTAGATTTCGCCCCGCAGTTTGGCGAGCGCCTCGGCGAGAATCGCCTCGCCGTCCGCGTCGCTGCGCCGCTCCCGTACATACGCCAGGTGCGTTTTGTACGGTTCGGTGCGCGGCGGGTCCGGCGGGTTGTCCCGGTCCTGTCCAGCCGGAAAGCCGCAGCGCGGGCAGTCCCAGGTTTCGGGAACCTGCGCGTCGCTGGCAAAGCTCGGCTGCGTCTCGTGCCCGTTGGAGCACCAGAAGGAGACACTCAGGCGCGGCGCGGACTCGCCGCGCTCGGCCTCGCCCATCGGCCCCGCCCCGACCCGGCTTCCTCGGATCGCGTTGCCACTTGCCACGGTCGTAACTCCCTGCGTAATGGTGCCGCGAAGCGAGTCGGCGTGCCGCTTCGCTGCGAGCGCCTCAGTCTACGTAAGGCCCAACGCGCGTCTAGTGACGGGAGTTACACCCCACCCCCAAGACGCAAGCCCCATGATAGGCCGCGCTCGCGAGCACGTACCGGACATGGGGCTTTATGCGAAAGATGCGCTGCCGTACCGACGTCAGCTGCTGATCAGTTGGTGACCTTCATCAGGATGCCGAGCACGACGATGCAGGCGGCCCACAGCAGACCGACCACGACGGTGATGCGGTCGAGGTTGCGCTCGGCGACCGAGGAGCCGCCGACAGACGACTGCATGCCGCCACCGAACATGTCGGAGAGGCCGCCGCCCTTCCCCTTGTGCATCAGCACCAGCAGCATCAGCAACAGGCTGAAGACGATCAGGGCGATCGAGAACCCCATAACCACGGCTGGACCAACTTCCTCGGACTTGTACGGACGACGGGGGCCGGAGCTCCGTGAGAGAAGCCACCCGGCCCCCGCAAGGGTACGACGTATCGCCGCCGACGCCTACTTACCGGTCACCGGACCGGTGCTTACTGGTCGCGGAACCGGACGATCTTGACGAACTCGTCGGCGTCCAGCGAGGCGCCGCCGACCAGGGCGCCGTCGATGTCGGGCTTCGCCATGATCTCGGCGACGTTCCCTGCCTTCACTGAGCCGCCGTACTGGATACGGACCTGGTCGGCCAGCTCCTGCGAGTACAGCTCGGCGAGCTTGCCGCGGATCGCCGCGCAGACCTCCTGGGCGTCGTCGGCGCCGCAGACCTTGCCGGTGCCGATGGCCCAGACAGGCTCGTACGCGATCACGATGGATTCGACCTGCTCGGCCGGTACGTCCTTGAGGCCACCCTCGACCTGCGCGAGCGTGTGCGTGACGTGGTTGCCCGCCTCGCGGACCTCCAGTTCCTCACCGACGCACAGGATCGGCGTGAGGCCGTGCTTGAAGGCGGCCTTGACCTTGGCGTTGCAGAGCTCGTCGCTCTCCTTGTGGTACTGCCGGCGCTCGGAGTGGCCCACGGCCACGTAGGTGCACTTGAGCTTGGCCAGCATCGGGGCGGAGATCTCGCCGGTGTAGGCGCCGGAGTCGTGCGCCGAGACGTCCTGGGCGCCGTATTTGATCTTGAGCTTGTCGCCGTCGACCAGGGTCTGTACGGAGCGCAGGTCGGTGAAGGGCGCGAGGACGGCGACCTCGACGGCCTCGTAGTCCTTGTCGGCCAGGGCGAAGGCGAGCTTCTGGACGTGGGCGATGGCCTCGAGGTGGTTGAGGTTCATCTTCCAGTTGCCGGCCATCAGCGGCGTACGAGTGGTCATGCGGGGTCGTCCTCCAGTGCGGCGAGGCCGGGGAGCGTCTTGCCCTCGAGGTATTCGAGGGAGGCGCCGCCACCGGTCGAAATGTGGCCGAAGGCCGTCTCGTCGAAGCCCAGGATGCGAACCGCCGCGGCGGAGTCGCCACCGCCGACGACCGTGAAGGCCGGGGAGTCGAGAAGGGCTTGGGCGACCGACTTGGTGCCCTCGGCGTAGTCGGGGTGCTCGAAGACGCCCATGGGACCGTTCCAGAAGACGGTGGCGGCGTCGGCGAGCTTCGAGGCGTACAGCTTGCGGGACTCCGGACCGATGTCCAGGCCCATCTGGTCGGCCGGGATGGCGTCCGCGGCGACGGTGGTGGGGTTGGCGGGGGCGTTGGTCTTCAGGTCCGGGAACTCCGTGGAGACCAGCACGTCGACGGGGAGGACCAGCTCGACGCCGGTCTTCTCCGCGCGCTCGATGTACTCCTTGACGGCCGGGATCTGGTCCTCCTGAAGGAGGGAGGCGCCGATCTCGTACCCCTTGGCCTTGAGGAAGGTGTACGCCATGCCGCCGCCGATCAGCAGCCGGTCGGCCTTGCCGAGGAGCTGGTCGATGACGGCGAGCTTGTCGGAGACCTTGGCACCGCCGAGCGCGACGACATAGGGGCGCTTGACGTCCTCGGTGAGCTTCTTCAGGACACCGACTTCGGTGGCGATGAGGTGGCCGGCGTAGTGCGGCAGGCGCGCCGGGAGGTCGTACACGGAGGCGTGCTTACGGTGCACCGCGCCGAAACCGTCGCCTACGTAGACATCGGCCAGGGCCGCGAGCTGGTCCGCGAACTCGCCGCGCTCGGTGTTGTCCTTCGACGTCTCACCGGCGTTGAAGCGCAGGTTCTCGATGACCGCGACCTGGCCGGGCTGCAGGCCGTTCACGGCGTCGTGGGCGGCGGGGCCGACGGTGTCCTGCGCGAACGCGACGGGCGCGCCGAGGAGTTCACCGAGCCGCTCGGCGGCGGGCTGCAGCGAGAAGGCCGGGTCCGGGGCTCCCTTGGGACGGCCCAGATGCGAGGCGACGACCACCTTGGCACCCGCCTCCGCGAGGGCCTTGACGGTGGGCAGGACGGCGCGGATGCGCCCGTCGTCGGTGATACGGCCTTCGGCCAGCGGCACGTTCAGGTCGGCGCGTACGAAGACACGCTTGCCGTCGACCCCTTCGACGAGAAGTTCGTCGATCGTCTTCATTGAGTGACTCCTGGGTGGGGCTCTGATGTATTGCCCGCGAATAGATCAGCCATCAATTGAGGCACCACGACGGCGAGCAACCAGGTCCGCGAGAGCGGCGGCGATTTAGCCGCAAAAGGGGGACCCGGGCAGCACTTTCTTGTGCTGCCCGGGCCCTGTGCTCACATCGAGGTGCCGTGCTCTGGGACTTAGAGCTGGCCGCCGACGAAGACCGTGAGGTCCACGAGGCGGTTGGAGTAGCCCCACTCGTTGTCGTACCAGCCGAGGATCTTCACCGACTTGCCCTCCTGAACCATGGTCAGGGAGGCGTCGAAGGTGCAGGAGGCCGGGTCGCCGACGATGTCCGAGGACACGATCTCGTCCTCCGTGTAGTACAGGTAGCCCTTGAGCTCACCGTCGGCGGCCTTCTTGAAGACCGCGTTGACCTCGTCCTTGGTGACCTCGCGGGAGAGCTCCACGACCAGGTCGGTGGCCGAGCCGGTCGGGACCGGGACGCGCATCGCGATGCCGTCGAGCTTGCCCTTGAGCTGCGGAAGGACCAGCGCGGTGGCCTTCGCGGCACCGGTGGTCGTCGGGATGATGTTCTCGGCGGCGGCACGGGCGCGGCGCAGGTCCTTGTGTGGGAAGTCCAGGATGCGCTGGTCGTTCGTGTACGCGTGCACCGTCGTCATCAGGCCCTTGACGATGCCGAAGTTCTCGTCGAGAACCTTGGCCATCGGCGCCACACAGTTGGTGGTGCAGGAAGCGTTGGAGATGACGTGGTGGTTGGCTGCGTCGTACTTGTCCTGGTTGACGCCCATCACGATGGTGATGTCCTCGTCCTTGGCCGGAGCCGAGATGAGGACCTTCTTGGCGCCGCCTGCGATGTGCTTCTCGGCGTCGGCCTTCTTCGTGAAGATGCCGGTCGACTCGATGACGATGTCGACGCCCAGCTCGCCCCACGGGATGTCGGAGGGGTTGCGCTCGGAGAGCACCTTGATCGTCTTGCCGTCGACCGTGATGGTGTCCTCGGTGTGGGACACCTCGGCCTTCAGACGGCCCAGAATGGTGTCGTACTTCAGCAGGTGAGCGGTGGTCGCGGTGTCACCCAGGTCGTTGACAGCCACGATCTCGATGTCTGCACCCTGCTCCAGCAGCGCGCGGAAGTAGTTACGACCGATGCGGCCAAAGCCGTTGATGCCTACGCGGATCGTCACGAACCGATCTCCTCGTTGGTACGCCGGTTCAGATGCCGGCGAGTTGTATGGGATGTCCCCGACCGCCTACGACCCTACCTCCCTGAGGCCCCCAGAGTGACATCCGAGTGCCCATACACGGCACCGCGGTCAGTACCCACCAGTAGGGGTACGGACCGCCCGGGCTTCGACGCCCATAGAGGCGTAGGGAGTTGCGTCTGGGCCGCGCTGTCAGCCCACGAGATTATCGGCCAGTTCCTCGGAGATGCTGGACTCCGTCCCCGGAATGCCCAGGTCCTGGGCCCGCTTGTCGGCCATGGCGAGCAGTCTGCGGATACGGCCCGCGACGGCGTCCTTGGTCAGTGGCGGGTCGGCGAGCGCGCCCAGCTCCTCCAGGGAAGCCTGCTTGTGCTCCATGCGCAGCCGTCCGGCGGCGGCGAGGTGCTCGGGGACCTCGTCGCCGAGGATCTCCAGGGCGCGCTGCACACGGGCTCCGGCGGCGACGGCGGCGCGGGCGGAGCGGCGCAGGTTGGCGTCGTCGAAGTTGGCGAGACGGTTCGCGGTGGCGCGCACCTCGCGGCGCATCCGGCGTTCCTCCCAGGCCAGTACGGCCTCGTGGGCGCCGAGTCGCGTCAGCAGGGCGCTGATCGCGTCACCGTCACGGACGACCACCTTGTCAACGCCGCGCGCCTCACGGGCCTTGCTGGCGATCTGGAGCCGGCGGGCCGCGCCGACCAGCGCGAGCGCCGCCTCGGGGCCCGGGCAGGTCACCTCCAGAGAGGACGAGCGGCCCGGCTCGGTCAGCGAGCCGTGCGCCAGGAACGCCCCTCGCCAGGCCGCCTCGGCGTCACAGGTGGCGCCCGAGACCACTTGCGGGGGCAGCCCGCGGATCGGTCGGCCCCGGCCGTCGACGAGCCCGGTCTGACGGGCCAGCTGGTCGCCGCCGGCCACCACACGGACGACATAGCGGGAGCCACGGCGCAGGCCCCCAGGAGCCATCACGATCAGCTCGGAGCTGTGGCCGAAGATCTCCAGGACATCGCGCTTCAGTCGGCGCGCCGCCATCGCGGTGTCCAGCTCCGCCTCGATCACGATGCGGCCGCTCACCAGGTGGAGGCCGCCGGCGAACCGCAGAAGGGAGGAGACCTCCGCCTTTCTGCAGCAGGTCCGGGTGACGGGGAGCCGGGAGATCTCATCCTTCACCGCTGCCGTCATCGCCATGGGCCGATCCTTCCATGCATCCGAAAAATACGGTCGTACGCGGCGGCCAACAGCTCCGGATCGTGCCTCGGAGTTCCGTCGGGCCGGGCCACCGGCGCCAGCTCGACCGCGGCCCCGAACCGCTGGGCGGCTTCGGTGAGTAAATCGCGGTCGGGCACGGCGGCCTCGTCGGCCAGTACCACGTCCAGGGCGAGTTTAGGGGCGTGTCGTCCCAAAACCTCCAAATGACGCTGCGGGGAGAAGCCCTCGGTTTCTCCCGGCTGCGGGGCGAGGTTCAGGGAGAGCACCCGGCGTGCCTTCGTCTCCGTAAGTGCGTCGAGCAGATCGGGCACAAGGAGATGCGGGATCACCGAGGAGAACCAGGAGCCGGGGCCGAGGACCACCCAGTCCGCGTCGAGGACCGCAGCAACGGCCTCCGGGACGGCGGGCGGGTCGTGCGGCACCAGGTGCACGGACTGCACTTCGCCGGTCGTCAGGGCGACGTTGGCCTGGCCGCGTACCGTCTCGATGCCCTCGGGCCGCTCCGGATCGTGGCCCTTGACGAGCGCCTGGAGCTCCAGGGGTACGGCGGACATGGGCAGCACGCGCCCCTGCGCCCCCAGGAGCTTGCCGACCAGGTCGAGGGCCTGGACATGGTCGCCGAGCTGCTCCCAGAGGGCGACGATCAGCAGATTGCCGACCGCGTGCTCGTGCAGTTCCCCCTGGGACTGGAAGCGGTGCTGGATGACGCGGGCCCAGGTCTGGCCCCAGTCGTCGTCGCCGCACAGCGCGGCGAGGGCCTTGCGCAGGTCGCCGGGCGGGAGTACGCCCAGCTCGTCCCGGAGGCGGCCGCTCGAGCCCCCGTCGTCGGCGACCGTGACGACCGCGGTGAGGTCGCCGGTGATGCGGCGCAGGGCGGCGAGCGAGGCGGACAGGCCCATGCCGCCGCCGAGCGCGACGACCTTGGGCTGCGTGCCGCGGCGGCGCGGCTTGCCGCCTCGCGCCTCGGCGGGCTTACCGCCCTGCCCTTCGGTGCCGACCCGGCGCAGCCTGCGCAGTCGCAGAGAACGACCCGTCATTCGCGGCCCATGTCCCGGTGGACGACGACCGTCTCCACTCCCTCGGACACCAGACGGGCGGCGAGCTTCTCCGACATCGCGACGGAGCGGTGCTTGCCTCCGGTGCAGCCGACGGCGATGGTCACATAGCGCTTGCCCTCGCGGCGGTAGCCGGCCTGGACGAGGCGCAGTAGCTCGGCGTACCGGTCGAGGAACTCCTTGGCGCCGGGCTGGTTGAAGACGTACGCCGCGACCTCTTCGTTGAGCCCGGTGTACTGGCGCAGCTCCGGGACCCAGTGCGGATTGGGCAGGAACCGCATGTCCACGACCAGGTCGGCGTCGACCGGCAGGCCGTACTTGAAGCCGAAGGACATGACCGTGGCCCGCAGCTCGGGTTCCTCCTCGCCGGCGAACTGGGCGTCCATCTTGGCGCGCAGCTCGTGCACGTTCAGGCTGGAGGTGTCGATCACCAGGTCGGCGTCGCCGCGCAGTTCGCGCAGCAGCTCGCGTTCGGCGGCGATGCCGTCGACGATGCGGCCGTCGCCCTGGAGGGGGTGCGGGCGGCGCACGGACTCGAAGCGGCGCACCAGGGCGTCGTCGGAGGACTCCAGGAAGACGATCCGCCGGGTGACGCTCTTGGACTCCAGGTCGGCGAGGGACTCGCGCAGGTTGTCGAAGAAGCGGCGGCCTCGTACGTCGACGACGACCGCGATCCTGGCGACGTTGCCCTGGGAGCGGGCGCCGAGCTCCACCATGGTGGGGATCAGCGCGGGCGGCAGGTTGTCGACGACGAACCAGCCGAGGTCCTCCAGACACTTGGCGGCGGTCGACCGGCCCGCGCCGGACATACCGGAGATGATCACCAGCTCGGGGATGGCCGCTTCGGGGACCCCGGCTGTTTCGATGCCCGTACTCACTTGTGCTCCGTCTTGCCGGCCCGCTTCGGGCGCTTGCTCGCCCGATTGCTTGCCCGCTTGCTCGCTCGCTTCGGACGGCGAGTGATCTTCGCTCGCCGTCTTCGGCGGTTTCTCGTGTTCCGCCGTGCGCCCGGCTTCCTGTGCGGCTGTGCGCTCGGTGTGCTGCTCGTCCTGATCGTTCATGGTTCCTGCCCCCGTCGCTCGTTCGAGGATCCCGCGGACACGGGCTCCTGAGCGGAACCCGCCGTCGTTTCGGGTGCCGCTTCTTCCTCGTCTTCCATGATCTCTCCAGTCGCCGTGTTCACGGCGGGTGCGGCCGGGGTCGCCTCGGCGAGGGCCACGGCGATCACCTCGGCCGTCTTGCGGCCTATGCCGGGGACCTCGCAGATCTGCTCGATGGTCGCGGATCGCAGCTTCTTCACCGAACCGAAGTGCTTGATCAGCGCCTGTTTACGCGTCTCGCCGAGGCCCGGCACGTCGTCCAGTGGGCTCGCCCTGAAGCGCTTGGCCCGCTTGGTGCGCTGGTAGTTGATCGCGAAGCGGTGCGCTTCGTCGCGTACACGCTGAAGAAGATAGAGCCCTTCGCTAGTGCGTGGCAGCACCACCGGGTCGTCGTCGCCGGGCAGCCAGACCTCTTCGAGGCGCTTGGCGAGGCCGCAGACGGCGATGTCGTCGATACCGAGCTCGTCCAAGGCCTTCTGGGCGGCAGCGACCTGAGGCTGTCCGCCGTCGACGACGACCAGCTGCGGCGGGTACGCGAACCTCTTGGGCCGCCCGTCCTCCTCGGTGAGCGTGTTCTCCCCGTCCGCCCATTCGCCGGTCTTCTCTTTCTCGGCGAGGTAGCGCTTGAAGCGGCGGGTGATCACCTCGTGCATGGAGCGGACGTCGTCCTGCCCCGCGAAGCCCTTGATCTGGAAACGGCGATACTCGCTCTTGCGCTGAAGGCCGTCCTCGAAGACCACCATGGAGGCCACCACGTCGTCCCCCTGGAGGTGCGAGATGTCGTAGCACTCGATCCGCAGGGGCGCGCTGTCCAGGTCGAGGGCTTCGGCGATCTCCTCCAGGGCGCGCGATCGGGTCGTGAGGTCGGAGGCGCGCTTGGTCTTGTGCAGCCCGAGCGCCTGGAGCGCGTTGCGCTGCACGGTCTCCATGAGGGCCTTCTTGTCGCCGCGCTGCGGGATGCGCAGCGAGACATTGGAACCCCGGCGCGTGGTGAGCCACTCCTGGACGGGCTCGACGGGATCGGGCAGTGCCGGGACGAGCACCTCCTTGGGCACGGAGTCACCGGTCTCCTCGCCGTACAACTGCTGGAGTGCGTGCTCGACGAGATCCCCGGTGGTGACGGCCTCTACCTTGTCCGTCACCCAGCCCCGCTGGCCACGCACCCGTCCGCCCCGCACGTGGAAGATCTGCACGGCGGCTTCCAGCTCGTCCTCGGCGACCGCCATCAGATCGGCGTCCGTCGCGTCGGCGAGCACGACCGCGTTCTTCTCCATGGCCTTCTTGAGGGCGTCGATGTCGTCGCGGAGGCGGGCCGCCCGCTCGTACTCCATCTCCTCGGCCGCGTCCGTCATCTGCCGCTCCAGACGACGGATGTACGTCCCGGTGCGGCCGGCCATGAAGTCGCAGAACTCCTCCGCGAGTTCACGATGGTCCTCGGCAGAGATCCGCTCCACACAAGGGGCCGAGCACTTGCCGATATAGCCGAGCAGACAGGGACGGCCGGTGCGCTCGGCGTTCTTGAAGACGCCGGCGGAGCAGGTACGGACGGGGAAGACCCGCAGCAGGAGATCCACGGTGTCGCGGATCGCCCACGCGTGCCCGTACGGGCCGAAGTAGCGCACGCCCTTGCGCTTCTGGCCCCTCATCACCTGCACGCGCGGGAACCGCTCGTTCATCGTCACCGCGAGGTACGGGTAGCTCTTGTCGTCGCGGTACTTGACGTTGAACCGGGGGTCGTACTCCTTGATCCAGGAGTACTCCAGCTGCAGCGCCTCGACCTCCGTGGACACCACCGTCCACTCCACCGACGCGGCCGTCGTCACCATGGTGCGCGTACGCGGATGGAGGCCCGCCAGGTCCTGGAAGTAGTTCGCCAGCCGCTGGCGCAGGCTCTTTGCCTTCCCGACGTAGATCACCCGGCGGTGCTCGTCGCGAAATCGGTAGACCCCCGGCGAGTCGGGGATCTGCCCCGGCTTGGGGCGGTAGCTGGAGGGGTCGGCCATGTCTCACACCCTACTGGCGAGGTGTGACACCGCGACGGGCCTGTGGATGAAGCCTCAGCGCCCCTGTGGACAGTGCCGCTGGGGGCTTGATCCGGGGGGTACCGAGAGTGGGGGAGCGACCAGTCGCAGGCGGCCCGCAGCTTCGAACCAGTTGTCGAGCCGTGATCAACCCGCTTCAATGCGGGTTGACTTGGGGCCACAACCCTCGGCATTCACAGAAGGGCTCCTGCATGCGGCACAGCACAGAGCACGCGGACGTCGCCACGGCCGAACTGGAGACAGCCCTGCAGGGCGGCCCCTTTCACGTCGCCCTGCGCGCCGCGATCACCGCCCGCGGACTGCCGCTGCAGCGCGTCCAGCACCATCTGTCGCGATACGGGGTCAAGGTCGGCGTGACGAGCCTGAGCTACTGGCAGCAGGGCGCCCGCCGCCCACAGCGCCCGGAGTCTCTGCGGGCCGTACGCGCCCTGGAGGAGATACTCCAGCTGCCCGACGAGTCGCTCGTACGACTGCTCGCCCAGGCCGAGGAGCGACCCGGTCAGGCACGCCCCGCGGCCCGTTCGTACCGCGCCTTGGTGGAGGCCTCCGGCGCCCTGGAGAAGCTGCTCGCCGAGCTGGGAGCGTCGCTCGACAGTGGACTGCACATGCTCGGCCAGCACGAGCGGGTACGGATCGGTTCGCGCCGGGAGCTGTCGGGGCGGGACTCGCAGCACATCGTGCGCGCCCACAAGGACGGCATCGACCGCTATGTGGCAGTCCACCTCGGCGACCCGGGGTGCGCACCGGAGCGCATGGTGGTGCAAGCCCTGGAGAACTGCCGTACAGGGCGCGTGCGTTGGCACCATGACACCGGGGTGCTCGTGGCGGAGCTGCTCTTCGACACCCGGCTGCGGATCGGCGACACCTGCCTGTTCCGCTACGGCGTCGAGGACGGCACGGCCGACGCGTCCAGCGAGTACGTGCGCGACTTCGGCTCCGCGGGCGGGCAGTACGCCCTGGAGGTGCGGTTCACCGAGGACGCACTGCCCGTGCGCTGCCACCGGTTCACCCAGCACTCGGCGGCGGCGCCGCGTAGCGGCCGTCAAGAACTGGCGCTCAGCGAGCGCCATCGGTCGGTTCACATAGTCGAACCGCGGGTGCGGTCGGGAATCGTGGGGATCGGGTGGGACTGGGAGTGAGCGGCTGAGGCGGGGCTGGGCCGCGGGCGGGACGTAAACGCTTACGTAATCGCTTGCGCAAGCGTTTACGTCTGCCCTTCCCATGGGGTACGGTCCCGTCCAGAGCGCGCCCGGCCGGTCGGCCGGGGTAGCGGGTGGGAGGAGGAACCCCATGGCGACCATGGTCGACGTGGCCCGCAGCGCGGGCGTATCCGTCGCGACGGTCTCGCACGTCCTCAACAACACCCGCACCGTGCGGCCGGCCACCCGCCAAGCAGTGCTCGACGCCATCGACGAGCTCGGCTACACGCCCAACTCGCTGGCGAGATCCCTGGTCACGGCGCGCACCCGGTCCATCGGGCTCGCGGTGTCGGCGATCAGCAATCCGTACTTCACGGAGATCCTTCAGGGCGTCGAGGCCGGGGCGCTGGAGCAGGGGTACAGCCTGCTGATCGCGGACCCGCACGACGATCCGGCGCACGAGCGCAAGGTGGTCCAACTGCTGCACGAGCGGCGGGTGGACGGCATGATCGTGGCGCCGTCGGTGCAGCCGGACGAGCTCATCGGCTACCTCGGGCGGCATGACGTACCGACGGTGTTCCTGGACCGGCTGGTCGACGAGGCTGCGACGCCCGGCTTCACGTTCGACCAGGTCTGCGCGGAGAACACCGAGCCCGTCAGGCAGCTGGTCACCCACCTCGCCGAGCTGGGCCACAAGAGGATCGGTCTGGTCGGCGGCCTGCCGGGGCTCAGCACCACGAGCGAGCGGATCTCGGGGTACCGGCACGGGCTCGCGTACGCGGGGCTCCCGTACGACGAGCGTCTCGTGGTCTGTGGCAGCTCGGAAGCAGAGGGCGCCGAACGCGCGACCGGGGACCTACTGTCCCTCCCGGCGCCGCCGACGGCACTCGTCACCGCGAACAACACCATGACCATCGGCGCACTGCGAGCCCTGCGTGAGGGGGGTCTGTCCGTGCCCGACGACGTGGCCCTGTGCTGTTTCGACGACTTCTCCTGGGCGGACCTCTTCTCGCCCCGGCTCACCGCGATCTCCCAGCCCAGCAAGGAGATCGGGGCCCAGGCCGTACGGCTGCTCCTGGAGCGGCTGGCCTCCCCCGACCGTCCGGGCCGTACGCTCCGGCTGCCCTCCTCCTTCGTTCACCGCACCTCGTGCGGCTGCCCCGAGAAAGGACCCGACTCGTGATCGTCGTCGCCGGTGAGGCCCTGATCGACCTGGTGCCGCAGGAGGCGGGCGCGCTCGCGGGACTGGATCCGCGCCGCGGTGGCGGCCCGTACAACACGGCGGTGGCGCTGGGCCGTCTCGGCTCGCCGGCCGCCTTCTGCTCCCGGGTGTCGTCCGACGCCTTCGGCGAGGCCCTGCTCGACGGGCTGCGCGAGGCGAACGTCGACGTGTCGTCCGTGCAGCGGGGCGCGGAGCCGACGACGCTCGCTGTAGCGTCGATCGGCTCGGACGGCTCGGCCCGTTACACGTTCTACGTCGAGGGCACGGCGGACCGTCTGTTCTCGGCGCCGGACCAACTCCCGCCCGGGACAAGGGCGGTGTCCTTCGGCACCTGTTCGCTGATCCTGGAGCCGGGCGCGAGCGCGTACGAGGAGCTGATGCGGGTCGCGTCCGCGCAGGGCGTGTTCACCGCGCTCGACCCGAACATCCGCTCCGTGTTGATCGCCGACGCGGACGCCTACCGAGCTCGGTTCAAGAGCTGGCTGCCCTCGGTGTCGCTGCTCAAGCTGTCCGAGGAGGACGCGGACTGGCTCGGCGGCACCCCGCGCGAATGGCTGGCGTCGGGTCCGGCGGCCGTCGTGGTCACGCACGGCGGCGACGGCCTGACCGTCTTCACCCGCGACGGCGCGGAGCACTCCGTGCCGGGCGAACGAGTCGACGTGGTGGACACGATCGGCGCCGGCGACACGGTGAACGCGGCGCTGCTGCACGGCCTCGCCCGCCGCGACGCCCTGTCCGCGGCAGCGCTGGCGGACCTGGGCGCCGACGGCTGGAGCGAGCTGCTGCGGTATGCGGCGCGTGCGGCGGCGATCACCTGCTCACGAGCGGGCGCGGAACCGCCGTACGCGCGTGAGGTCTCCGACGGTTGAGCGGTTGGGTTCGTTTTTGTCTGCGGGGGCGTTGTGGTTGCTCGCGCAGTTCCCCGCGCCCCTGGGTTTGTTGGGGTGCGACGCACCGGCCCACGTCCCCTCCCCCGGCGGGAAGCTGCGGGGTTCGTTGTGGCTGGTGAGCTTTGTGGCCGGCGGTTCGGGGAGCGCCCCGTTAGGGGCGCGGGGAACTGCGCGACCAGCCACAACGAACCCGCTGCTTTCGAACCGCCTACCCAGCGGAGCGCACTGTCGCCTTCCTGCGGCTCACAGCCTTCTTTGATGGTGCCTTCGTCGAACCCGCGGCGTCGCTGATCTTCTCCGGCTGCAGGATCTCGCGCAGGAACTTGCCGGTGTGGCTGGCCGGTACGCCCGCGACCTGCTCGGGTGTGCCCTCGGCGATGACGAGGCCGCCTCCGCTGCCGCCTTCGGGGCCCATGTCGACGACCCAGTCCGCGGTCTTGATGACGTCGAGGTTGTGCTCGATGACGATGACCGTGTTGCCCTTGTCGACCAGGTCCGAGAGAACCGAGATCAGCTTGCTGATGTCCTCGAAGTGCAGACCGGTGGTCGGCTCGTCGAGTACGTAGACCGTGCGTCCCGTCGACCGCTTCTGGAGTTCGGAGGCCAGCTTCACGCGCTGGGCCTCGCCTCCGGAGAGAGTCGGCGCGGGCTGGCCGAGGCGGACATAGCCGAGACCGACGTCGTTGAGGGTTCTCAGGTGTCGGGCGATCGCGGGCACGGCCTCGAAGAAGCTGTGTGCCTCCTCGATGGGCATGTCCAGGACCTCGGAGATGGACTTGCCCTTGTAGTGCACCTCCAGAGTCTCCCGGTTGTAGCGCGCCCCATGGCAGACCTCGCAGGGGACATACACGTCCGGCAGGAAGTTCATCTCGATCTTGATCGTGCCGTCACCGGAGCAGTTCTCGCAGCGGCCGCCCTTGACGTTGAAGGAGAAGCGCCCCGGCATGTAGCCGCGGACCTTCGCCTCGGTCGTCTCGGCGAACAGCTTGCGGACGTGGTCGAAGACTCCGGTGTACGTCGCCGGGTTCGACCGGGGCGTACGGCCGATGGGCGACTGGTCGACGTGTACGACCTTGTCGACGAGGTCGTCGCCGTCCACGCGCGTGTGCCGCCCGGGAACGTTCCGGGCGCCGTTCAGCTCGCGGGCCAGGTGGGTGTAGAGGATGTCGTTGACGAGCGTCGACTTTCCGGAGCCCGAGACGCCCGTGACGGCCGTGAGGACACCCAGGGGGAAGGACACGTCGATGTCCTGGAGGTTGTTCTCCCGGGCGCCGTGCACGGTGAGCTTGCGAACCGGGTCGGCGGGGCGGCGGATCTCCGGGAGCGCGATCTCCTTCTTGCGCGCCAGATATTGCCCGGTCACCGACTCGGGGTTGGCCAGGAGCTCCTTCAGGGGGCCGCTGTGTACGACCTTGCCGCCGTGCTCCCCCGCGCCGGGGCCGATGTCCACGATCCAGTCGGCGACCTTGATCGTGTCCTCGTCGTGCTCGACGACGATGAGCGTGTTGCCCATGTCGCGCAGCCGGACCAGGGTCTCGATGAGGCGGTGGTTGTCGCGCTGGTGCAGGCCGATGGAGGGTTCGTCCAGCACGTACAGAACGCCTACGAGCCCGGAGCCGATCTGGGTGGCCAGGCGGATGCGCTGGGCCTCGCCGCCGGAGAGGGTGCCTGCCGCGCGGTTCAGCGAGAGGTAGTCGAGGCCTACGTCGACGAGGAACCGCAGCCGTTCGTTGACCTCCTTCAGGACGCGCTCGGCGATCTTCTTGTCGCGCGCGTTGAGCTTCATCTCGCCCAGGAATTCCGCGCAGTCGCTGATGGACATCGCGGAGACCTCGGCGATCGACTTCCCCAGGATGGTGACGGCGAGGATGAGGGGCTTCAGGCGTGTGCCCTCACAGGTGGGGCAGGGCACCTCGCGCATGTAGCCCTCGAAGCGCTCGCGGCTCGCGTCGCTCTCGGCCTCGCTGTGCCGCCGCTTCACAAAGGGGACGGCCCCTTCGAAGGGTGTGGTGTAGACGCGCTCGCGGCCGTAGCGGTTTCTGTACCGCACTTCGATCTGCGTCTTGTGTCCGTACAAGAGGGCCTTCTTGGCGCGCTGCGGGAGGCCCGCGAAGGGGATGTCGGTCCGGAATCCCAACGCGTTGGCGAGGGCTCCGATGAGGCGCCCGAAGTAGTCCTTGGTGTGTCCGTGGGACCAGGGGTGGATGGCTCCCTCGTCGAGGGACTTCTCCTCGTCGGGGACGATCAGCTCGGGGTCGACCTCCATGCGCGTACCGATACCTGTGCACTCCGGGCAGGCGCCGAAGGGCGAGTTGAAGGAGAAGGAGCGGGGCTCCAGCTCCTCGAAGGACAGGTCGTCGTACGGGCAGTAGAGGTGCTCCGAGTACATGCGCTCGCGCTCGGGGTCGTCCTGAGGGAGGTCGACGAAGTCGAGTACGACCATGCCCCCGGACAGGCCGAGCGCGGTCTCCACGGAGTCAGTGAGGCGGCGCTTGGCGCCCTCCTTCACCGTGAGGCGGTCGACGACCACCTCGATGGTGTGCTTCTCCTGCTTCTTCAGCTTCGGCGGTTCGGAGAGCTGGATCGTCTCTCCGTCGACCCGGGCGCGGCTGTAGCCCTTGGTCTGGAGATCACCGAAGAGGTCGACGAACTCGCCCTTGCGCTCACGCACCAGTGGCGACAGGACCTGGAATCGGCTCCCTTCGGGCAGCTCCAGGACCTTGTCGACGATGGCCTGCGGTGACTGGCGCGAGATCGGGCGGCCGCACTCGGGGCAGTGCGGCTTGCCGATGCGCGCGAAGAGCAGGCGGAGGTAGTCGTAGACCTCGGTGATGGTGCCGACCGTGGAGCGCGGGTTGCGCGAGGTCGACTTCTGGTCGATGGAGACAGCCGGCGACAGGCCCTCGATGAAGTCGACATCCGGCTTGTCCATCTGCCCGAGGAACTGCCGGGCGTACGAGGACAGCGACTCGACGTACCTCCGCTGTCCTTCGGCGAAGATCGTGTCGAACGCGAGCGAGGACTTGCCCGACCCGGACAGACCCGTGAAGACGATGAGCGAGTCGCGCGGGAGGTCGAGCGAGACGTTCTTGAGGTTGTGCTCGCGCGCCCCACGGACGATGAGACGGTCGGCCACGCCGGTCCGCACCTTTCTTGAGAGAAGTGACAGGGGCGAGGCCCCCGTCTTTTTTCAGACTAGGGGGAGCCACTGACAGCGCCGGTTGGTTTCCCTGGTTGGTAACAATCCCGGGCCATCCAGCATGCCCGACGCCGCGCCTGAGCCTATAGCACGCGCATTCGATTTGCAGGGGCGGTCCGCCACCTTCACCCGAACGTGTTGCGAGGCTAGGGTCGGGCCCATGATTGATCACGCGCACGACCTGGCCTCTGTGTGTGACGCGACCGACCGGCTACTCGCCGCAGTCGCCAAACTGGACAGCGCCGCCGCGGCCGAGCCGTCACGGCTGCCCGGCTGGACCCGCGGGCACATTCTCGCCCACCTCGCCCGGAACGCGGACGCGCTCGTGAACGTCCTCGCTGGGCGGCCCATGTACGCGAGCCCCGCCACCCGTGACGCCGAGATCGAGCGGGACGCCCCGCGCGCGCTCGGCATCCAGCTCGCGGACCTGCGCGAGAGCGCGGACCGCTTCCAGGACGCGGCCTCCGTCTCGGCGGACTGGTCCCGCACGGTGGAACTACGGAACGGGGTCAAGGACTCCGCGTCCCGGGTGCCGTTCCGGCGGTGGGTCGAGGTGGAGCTGCATCACGTGGATCTGGGGATCGGGTACGAGCTGGAGGACCTTTCCGAGGAGTTCACTCAGCGGGAGATCAACTTCCTCGCCGAGCGCTTCCGGGGCCACCCCGACGTACCGGCCCTGTTGATCAAGCAGGACGACGGCCGCATGATTCCCACCGGAGCCGTCGAGTCCGTCTCCCAGGAGCAGATCGAGAGCGGCTACGAGCCGCCCCTTCCCGGGCTCACGGTCAGCGGCCGTCAGGCCGACCTCCTCGGCTGGCTCTGCGGCCGCCGCGACGGATCCGTACTGACCACCGAAGGCGGACCGCTCCCCGCACTCCCCCCGCTATAGGCTGAACAACATGACGTACAGCGGAGCGGTGAAGGTCGGCGGCCCTGCGGATGTGCACGAGTTGCAGGACCTGATGATCTCCAAGGTCGCGGTCGGCCCGATGGACAACAACGCCTATCTGCTGCGCTGCCGGGCCACCGACGAGCAGCTGCTGATCGACGCGGCCAACGACGCCGGGACACTGCTCACGCTGATCGGCGCCGACGGCATCGCGTCCGTGGTCACCACTCATCAGCACGGCGACCACTGGCAGGCGCTCGCGGAGGTCGTCGCGACCACGGGCGCGCGTACGTACGCGGGTCGGGACGACGCGGAGGGCATCCCCGTAGCGACCGACGTCCTGGTCGACGACGGTGACACGATCCGCGTGGGGCGCGTGGAGCTGACCGCGCGCCATCTGGTGGGGCACACGCCCGGCTCGATCGCGCTCGTCTACGACGATCCGCACGGGCATCCTCATGTGTTCACGGGTGACTGTCTTTTCCCGGGTGGCGTGGGCAACACCCGTAAGGATCCAAAGGCGTTCGCCAGCCTGATCCACGATGTCGAGACGAAGATCTTCGACGTGCTGCCGGACGAGACATGGGTCTACCCGGGGCACGGCAACGACACGACGTTGGGCGCGGAGCGCCCGCATCTGCCGGAATGGCGCGCTCGGGGTTGGTGAACTGCTAGGCCCCGGCAGTGAGTTGGTGAACCGGTTGTTCGTCGGGCGCGGCATGGCGTTGGTGACTCGTCCGACGGGGACGCGCGTGTCGCGGGCGCGCGCCGTCGCGCGCCCCGTGTGAACCGAGCGCACACGCCGGTGTCACGCACGCGCTCCCGGCGCACGTGGCGGCGCGGTCCACTGGAGGCAGCCCGCGCAGGAAGACGGCTCCTGAGCGGAGGGGCCGCCGGCCACCCGATCCCCGCCCTCGGGCCGGCGGCCCACCACGGTGGTGGCCGGCCGACGTCCGGCGGCCGGCCACCACCGTGGCGTCCCGGGAACACTTGCGCCTGGCTCACGAGACCCAGGCCCGTCTTGGGCGGCCCGCGCGTCAGGCTTCCGCCCGACCCGCTCCCACCAGCGCCGCGACCCGTTCGACCCCGAACACGTACCCCTGCACGCCGCAGCCCGCGATGACCCCGTCGGCACGAAGCGAGACGTACGAGTGGTGCCGGAACTCCTCGCGCTTGTGGATGTTGGAGATGTGGACCTCCAACACGGGCATGTCGTCACAGGTGTTGAGGGCGTCCAGGATCGCGACGGAGGTGTGCGAGTAGGCGCCGGGATTGATCACGATGCCGGCATGGTTCCGGCGGGCCACGTGGATCCAGTCGACCAACTCGCCCTCGTGGTTGGACTGGCGGAAGTCCACCGTGCCGCCGTACGCGGCCGCCGCCTTGGCGCACATCACCTCGATGTCGGCGAGCGTGTCCGAGCCGTAGATCTCCGGCTGGCGCTGCCCCAGGAGGTTGAGGTTGGGGCCGTTGAGGATCATGATCGGGGCGGTGGCGAGGGTGCGGGGCACTGCTCCTCCGGTTCTGTCGGCTGGTCGGTCGCCCGAGGGAGCCTTTCAGCTCTGCTGCTCGGGTCTGCTGCTCGGGTCTGCTGCTCGGGTCTGCTGCTCGGACTCGGTTTATCACGGTGCGCCGAAGCGGTGACGGCTCGTACGCTCCGGTCATGACGCCACCGACCTATCCGCCCAAGCCGTCGCCCGGCGACCGCATCGCCGTCATCTCGCCGTCCGCGGGGCTCCCCGGTCTCTTCCCACTCCCCTACGAACTGGGCCTGGAGAGGCTGCGCAAGGAGTACGGCCTCGAACCGGTCGAGTACCCGACGACCCGCACAATGGACGCGACACCTCAGGCGCGGGCAGACGACATCCACTCGGCGTTCGCCGATCCGACGGTCAAGGCGGTCATCGCGTCGATCGGCGGCGACGACCAGATCACCGTACTGCCGCTGCTGGACCGGGAGTTGATCCGCGCGAACCCGAAGCCGTTCTTCGGCATGAGCGACAACACGAACCTGCTGATGTTCCTGCGCAACACGGGCATCGTCGGCTATCACGGCGCGCCGGTGATGACCGCGCTGGGCCGCCCGGTCGCCATGGACCCCTTGACGGCGGAGTCGCTGCGGGCGGCGCTGTTCACCTCGGGCGAGTACGAGTTGAAACCCGCCGACCGCTGGAACGACGTCAACCGTGACTGGGCGGACCCTGCGACCTTCGACGCCGAACCGGAGACCCTGCCTGGCACCGGATGGACCTGGGTGAACCCCGACCGGGTGGTGGAGGGCCGCAGTTGGGGCGGCTGTCTGGAGATCGTCGGCTGGCTGCTGATGGCCGACCGGGAGATCCCGCGCGATCTCTCGGAATTCGACGGCGGGGTGCTGCTCCTGGAGACGTCAGAGGAGATGCCGAGCGGCGAAGAAGTCTTCCGCACCCTGCGGAACATGGGCGAACGCGGGCTGCTCCAGCGCTTCTCCGCGCTCCTGATGGGCCGGGCCAAGGCCTGGTCCTTTGAGCGTCCCAACAGCCCTGAGGAAGGCGCCCGTTACGCCACCGAACAGCGTGAGGCCGTCCTGCGCGCCCTGCGTGTGTACGCCCCCGACATGACGATCGTCTTCGACGTGGACTTCGGTCACACCGATCCGCAACTGGTCGTCCCCTACGGCGGCTTGATCCGCGTGGACGGCCCGGCCCGGCGCATCACGGTCACGTACTGATCGGAGGCCGAGCCTCCGCCCGCGCGGCGGCTCGCGGCGGACGCCTCAGCGCACGTCACCCTCTGGGACGGGCGGACGCCTCAGCGCACGTCACCCTCGGGGACGGGCGGACGCAGGACGGAAGCGAGCACCGGGAGCGGCCGTCGGCAAGGCGCCGAACATCGCTCCCGGTGCCAAGCGGCCTCGGGGCAGTGAAACACGCCCCGAGGCCGCTTAGTTGCTGCTGCTTTCGACGCCGTCAGGCTCAGGCCTCGATGCTGTCCTTCGGAGTGCCTTCGGTCTCCTTCTGCGCCGCCTCGGCCGCCGCCTGCTTCTTGGAGGCCATCAGGCTGGTGATCGTGGTGACGATCAGGACCGAGCAGATCACACCGAGCGAGACCGGTATGGAGATCTCGGGGACGTGGACGCCGGACTCGTGCAGCGCGTGCAGCACGAGCTTGACGCCGATGAAGCCGAGGATGACCGACAGGCCGTACGACAGGTGGACCAGCTTCTTCAGCAGGCCGCCGATCAGGAAGTACAGCTGCCTGAGGCCCATCAGCGCGAACGCGTTGGCCGTGAACACGATGTACGGGTCCTGGGTCAGGCCGAAGATCGCCGGGATCGAGTCGAGCGCGAAGAGCACGTCCGTCATACCGATGGCGAGCATCACGACCAGCATCGGCGTCATGACCCGCTTGCCGTTCTGTTGGATCATCCAGAGCTTGGTGCCGTGGTAGCGGTCGGCCACGCCGAAGCGCTTCTCGACGGCCTTGAGCAGCCTGTTCTCCTCGTACTCCTCCTCGGGCTCCTCGGCCCTGGCCTCCTGGATCAGCTTCCAGGCGGTGTAGATGAGAAACGCGCCGAATATGTAGAACACCCACGAGAAGCTCGCGATGATCGCGGCGCCCGCTGCGATGAAGATCGCCCGGAGTACGAGGGCTATCAGCACGCCGACGAGGAGAACGCGCTGCTGGTACTGCGAGGGCACCGAGAACTTCGCCATGATCAGGACGAAGACGAAGAGGTTGTCGACGCTCAGCGATTTCTCGGTGATGAAGCCGGCGAAGAACTCTCCGGCGGGCTGGCCGCCCGAGAAGACGAGCAGGCCGAGTCCGAAGAGCACGGCAAGAACGATCCAGACGGCCGTCCAGATCCCGGCTTCCTTGATCGATACGTCGTGGGGTTTGCGGCCGATGAAGAAGTCGACCGCGATGAGGGCGGCAAGGCCCACGATGGTCAGGACCCAAAGGGTCGTCGAAACATCCACTGCGCCTCCGGCAGTACGTAACGGCAAATGTCAGCGTCGTCGCTGCCGGAGGTCTCTTCCACCCGGGGCTCCTGGGGCGCAATGAGCGCCTGGTGCCTTCGGGCCGACGCCCCGGGATCTGGCCAGATCCGTATTGACGGGTACGCCGCAGTAGGTAGGGAGTACTCCCCCTCCGCACGGAAAACAGTACCCCAATCACCAAGGATTGGTAAAGAGATTGGTAAAGGAAAGGGCAAATATGCTGGTCAGACGGCTTGACCAAGGCTTGGGGCGGCACGCGGGGCTGAGCGTGTCCGGTCAGGCGACGGACTCCGGGAGCGTCAGCGGTTCCAGGCGCGGCGGGCCGCCGCGACCTGAGTGAGGACGTGATGGAGCACCTGACTGCCGGGCGGTACGAGCGAGGGCTCGTACGTCCACGCATGCCCGACCCAGGGGTCGGCGAGGTGATCGTCGGGCACGGGGGTGAGACGCAGAAGCGAGCGCCAGAGCGGGTCGAGCAGCGGTCCGTAGGCTGCCGCGTCCTCCCGGTCGGCCACCAGCATGAGGTGGACGCCGACGGCCGGACCCTCGTCCGCGAGGTAGCGCAGCTGGGTCACCGCGCGGTCGTCGAAACCGTGCGGGAAGTCATTGACGATCAGCAGTTGCTCGGCCGTGTCGAGGTCGGGCGGCAGCGAGTCGGCCGCGCCTGCGCGGATCGCCATCTGGACGAGGTCGACGCGCTGGGTGAGCCTGGCCAGGACGTCGGTGACGCCTGCGGCGCCGACGGCGGGCGGGCTGTGGAGCACACCGGTCTGGACGAGCGGTGCGAGCGCCGAGGCGCCGGAACCCGCCGGGTCGATGACGTGCACCGTGTACTCGCCCGCCGGGTAGACGGCGAGCAGCCGGGCGGCAAGCGCCACGGCTGTGTCCACGGCGAGGCGGCGCAGCTCATCGGAGTCGGCGAGGGAGCCGTCGAGGGATCCGGCGCGGCCGCTGTCGATCCACAGGCCACGCTCCAGCGGCAGCCGCACCAGCATCGGGATGCTCAGGCCGGAACTCTCGGGCAGCTGAAGGTCGCCGAGGCGCAGGGCCATGGGGATCTCCATCGGTACGCGGTAGCCCTGCCAGACGGGGTTGTCCCAGCGCGCGAACGCCGGGGGCAGCGCGGGCTCGACGACTTCGGCTTCGGCGCTGAGCTGGGCGAGGTCACGGTCGAGCGCGGCCCGGGCCTGGTCGACGAGCTGGGAGTGTTTGGCGCGGGCCGTCTCGCGTGCGGCGTCCGCCTGTCCGCCTATGCGGCTGCGCGGGTCGGACAGGACCTTGTCGAGCTCCTGTTCCATACGTGAGTCGGCGAAGTCGACGGCGCTGCGATAGGCGGCCGTGGTGCGGGCCAGGTCCTCGAACATGCCCCACACCTGGTTGTAGAGCCGCTCCTCCATGGACCAGCCGGTCGCGTCGCCCGCGACGGGCTGCGCAGGCTGGCCGGGCTGGGCCGGTGGCGCGGTCGGCGGGGGCGACGGAGGCGCGGCGGCCTGCCGGCCGGGGTGGCTGTAGTCGACCGGACCACCGCTTCCTGGCATGGAAGGCTGCGTGGCGGCGGCCGGATCCGGCTGAGCAGGTCCTCCGGAGTAGCCGGCCTGCTGCGATATGTGTCCGGCGGCGCCCTGCGGGGTGGGGCCGCCCTGGTCGGGGCCCAGCGCGGATGCCGCGGTGTGCCGGGAGCGGGCGCCGTCGGCCGTGCGCGGCGGAGGCTCGGCCACCGAACGTGCCAGGCCCCGAGCCACTGCTTCGTTGATGTCGTTCGCAAGCTGGGGTGCCTGGGGCAGCCCTTGGTCGGTGAGGAGTTCGGCGAGGCCTCCCGCGTACCCCTGGCCGACCGCGCGCACCTTCCAGGCACCCTGCCTGCGGTACAGCTCAAGAGCGACGACGGCCGTTTCGGCGTCGAGGCCCGTGATCGTGTAGCTGGCGATCTCGGTCCCGTCGAGTCCGGTGACCGCCACGAAGGGAGCGGCGACGGAGCCGAACCGGGCTGGGCCTCCGACTCCGGTCGGCAGTGCGAGGAGCACACTGACCCGGTGCACGGCCTCTGTCAGGGCGTCCAGGTCGAAGGCGAGACGGTGGTCGGCCGCCGCCTGCTTGGAGACCTCCAGGCCGGGCAGTGTGGGCGAGCCGGGGTGGGCCACCCACTCGACGCCCTGCACCTTGCCCTTCTCGTCGCTGAGCGTGGCCCCCGCCACGATCGGCTTCCCGGCGGACACCCGGACCTCGAGTCGGGCTTGGGGCAGCGGATGGTTCTGTCCCCGCACCAGCTCGGCCGTCATCGCCTTCTCCCCCTCGTTTCGTCTGCGCCGGGCTGTCTACAGGTGCGGCAGGATCGCGGGCATCAGGTCCTGGAACGTACGGCCGTTGGCCGGCGTACCCAGTGCGGTCATCTGCCATCCGGTGCCCGCGCGGTGCACCTTCGCCATGATCTGCGCCGTGTACTGGCCGCCGCCCGCGAGTGTGTAGCGGGCGAGCTCCTGGCCGTTGGTCTCGTCGACCAGCCGGCAGAACGCGTCCTGTACCTCCTGGAACGTCTGCCCCGTGAAGGAGTTCACGGTGAAGACGATCTGGTCGATGTGGACCGGGATGCGCGCGAGGTCGACGAGGATCGCCTCGTCGTCGCCGCCCTGGCCGACACCGCCGACGAGGTTGTCCCCGGTGTGGCGCACGGAGCCGTCGTCGCTGACGAGGTGACGGAAGAACACCACGTCGACCGGCTGCTTGTCCGCGAAGAGCACGGCCGAGGCGTCGAGGTCGATCTCCCGGGTGCGCGAGCCGAACAGGCCGCGACGCGGGGCCGCCTGCCAGCCGAGCCCCATGCGCACCGCGGTCAGGGTGCCTCCGTCGTTCTTCTGCAGACTGATGGCCTGACCCTTGGTCATGTTGACCGTCACGCGCTGTTCCCCTCTCGAACGTCCCCTGTTGCCGCAGAAACCTGCGGTTGACCAGCAACCCTACGCAGGGGCACTGACAGTGCCGAAGCCTGCCCCACACTTTGTGTCGGTCTTGCAACACAGCGCGCCATCCGCGGTGGTCAGGCGATGCCCGCCTCCTTCATCTGGCGTAGTTCCTTCTTCATCTCCGAGACCTCGTCGCGCAGCCGGGCGGCGATCTCGAACTGCAAGTCCGCGGCCGCCGCGCGCATCCGCTCCGTCATCTCCTCGATCTGTGCGGCGAGTTCGGCGGCGGGGCGGTCGGTGGGCACGGTCTCTTTGGCCTTGCCCTTGGCGGGCTTGGCTCCCTTGGCGGCCTGCGAACCGAGCGCGGGCACCGGGGCCTTGGCGGCCTTGCCGTCCTTCAGGTTGCGATAGCCCGTGCCGAGCAGCTGCTCCGTGTCGACGTCCTCGCGGGCGATCTGCGCAACGATGTCGTTGATCTTCTTTCGGAGGGGCTGCGGGTCGATGCCCTTCTCCTTGTTGTACGCGACCTGCTTCTCCCGGCGGCGGTTGGTCTCCTCGATGGCCTTCTCCATCGCCGGGGTGATCCTGTCGGCGTACATGTGGACCTGACCGGAGACGTTGCGCGCCGCGCGGCCGATGGTCTGGATCAGTGAGGTGCCGGAGCGCAGGAAGCCCTCCTTGTCGGCGTCGAGGATCGCCACCAGGGAGACCTCTGGCAGGTCGAGGCCCTCCCTCAGGAGGTTGATGCCGACCAGGACGTCGAACTCTCCGGCACGCAGTTCCCGCAGGAGTTCGACTCGGCGCAGCGTGTCGACGTCGCTGTGCAAGTAGCGCACCTGGATGCCCAGTTCGAGGAAGTAGTCGGTGAGGTCCTCGGCCATCTTCTTGGTGAGCGTGGTGACCAGGACGCGCTCGTCCTTCTCGGTGCGCTTGCGGATCTCGTGCACCAGATCGTCGATCTGGCCCTCGGTGGGCTTGACCACGACCTCCGGGTCGACGAGGCCGGTGGGGCGGATGATCTGCTCGACATGGCCGTCGGAGCGGGAGAGTTCGTACTGTCCCGGGGTTGCCGACAGATAGACGGTCTGTCCGATGCGCTCCTGGAACTCCTCCCACTTCAGGGGGCGGTTGTCCAGGGCGGAGGGCAGCCGGAAGCCGTGGTCGACGAGCGTGCGCTTACGGGAGGCGTCGCCTTCGTACATGGCACCGATCTGCGGCACGGTGACGTGCGACTCGTCGATGACCAGCATGAAGTCGTCCGGGAAGTAGTCGAGGAGGGTGTTGGGCGGGGAGCCGGGCTCGCGGTCGTCGAAGTGCATCGAGTAGTTCTCGACGCCGGAGCAGGAGCCGATCTGGCGAAGCATCTCGAGGTCGTACGTGGTGCGCATGCGCAGCCGCTGGGCCTCCAGGAGCTTGCCCTGCTTCTCCAGCTCGGCGAGGCGCTCCTCGAGTTCCTTCTCGATGCCGTTGACGGCCTTCTCCATGCGCTGCGGGCCTGCCACGTAGTGGGATGCCGGGAAGACGTACAGCTGCTCGTCGTCGCTGATGACCTCGCCGGTGAGCGGATGCAGCGTGGAGAGGGCCTCGATCTCGTCGCCGAACATCTCGATGCGGACGGCCAGTTCCTCGTAGACCGGGAAGATCTCGATGGTGTCGCCGCGGACCCGGAAGGTGCCCCGGGCGAACGCCATGTCGTTGCGCGTGTACTGGATGTCGACGAAGCGACGCAGCAGCTGATCGCGGTCGATCTCGTCGCCGATCTTGAGGGCGACCATGCGGTCGACGTACTCCTGCGGTGTGCCGAGGCCGTAGATGCAGGAGACCGAGGCGACCACGACGACGTCACGGCGGGTGAGCAGTGAGTTGGTCGCGGAGTGGCGCAGGCGCTCGACCTCCTCGTTGATCGAGGAGTCCTTCTCGATGTAGGTGTCCGACTGCGGGACGTATGCCTCGGGCTGGTAGTAGTCGTAGTACGAGACGAAGTATTCGACCGCGTTGTTCGGCAGGAGCTCTCGGAACTCGTTGGCCAGCTGGGCGGCCAGGGTTTTGTTCGGCGCCATCACGAGGGTGGGGCGCTGGAGCTTCTCGATCATCCACGCGGTGGTCGCGGACTTACCGGTGCCGGTCGCGCCGAGGAGGACGACATCCTTCTCACCTGCGCGAATGCGCCGTTCGAGCTCGGCGATGGCAGCGGGCTGGTCGCCGCTGGGCGAGTAGGGGCTGACGACCTCGAAGGGCGCCACCGTGCGTTCGATCTTGGATACGGGCCGCATGGAATCCACCGTACGACTCCGCACTGACAACGGGGTCGGCTTACCAGCGCTGCGGGGTCCTGGAGCCGGGGCGGTCGGGGCGGCGACGCGGGCGGGTTGTGGGCCGGCGGCCGGTGTGGCGGACCATGTGGGCCGGGATTCCGGGCTTCTTCTGGGCGGGGCTCCACTCGGGCTTGCCCATGACCATCAGCGGGTCGAACATCACGACGGCGCCGGCCAGCAACAGGAACGTGAGAGGGCCGATCAGCATGGGGGCCAGCAGGGCCGCGGGCGAGTCACCGGCGGGGACGTTGGTGGTGCCGTGCAGATGGACGCTGAGCGCGGCCATGCCCGTGTAGTGCATGCCGCTGACCGCGAGGCCCATGACGAGGCTCGCGCCCACACTCCACAGGAAACCGCGGATCTGACCCGCCGCCCAGAGCGCCGCCGTCGCGGCCGCGACGGCTATGACGACTGAGGCGGCGACGGTGAAGGTGTTGTACTCGAGCTTTCCGTTGAGTCGCATTCCGGCCATGCCCAGGTAGTGCATCGAGGCGATGCCCAGGCCGGTGATGGTGCCTCCGGTGAACAGGGCAGTTCCGGAAGCCCCCTTGTAGCCGACGATGAAGATCCCGATGCCGACCATGAGGATGGCGACGCCGAGGCTCGCGAACGTGATCGGCTTGTCGTAGTGGATGGGGGTCTCCTGGACGGAGAAACCCATCATCGCTATGAAGTGCATGGTCCAGATGCCGGAGCCGATCGCCGCGGAGCCCAGCGCGAGCCAGCCGGGCCGCCAGGAGTGGGAGACCAGCATCGATCTGGTGGTGCAGCGCAGGCCGAGCGCACCACCGAGGCAGGCCATGAGGTACGCCACCAGCGGTGTGACGAGTCCGTAGCTGAATCCGTCGACCGTGCCCTGCATGCGCGGCTGCCCTTCCGCCCTGTTGCGTCCCGGAATTTCGTGCAATGCCCCCGTCCCAGGACCGCCATGGCGACCAGGGTTGACGCAGAGAGTATGACCCCCACCGGAGCCCTCGAACGATTTTCCGGCAAAGAAACACGGCCTTGCCTCAGTTGTGCGGCACCGGTGATCGCCGTCGGGCAACTCCGTTCAATCTGTGGCCATCCTGTACCTCCCTCCTGTTGACACTCCGCTGTCACGCTGGAGCGGTCCGTGACCACAGACGCAAGGAGTACGCATGCATGCGCGCGCTGCCGCCGGCACCACCACAGCACTCCTGGGAGCCGCCGCCCTTGTTCTGCCCCTCTCCCCCGCTCACGCCGCGGTGGGCGACGATCAGCCGCTGGTCGTCGCCCACCGCGGTGCTTCCGCCTACGCCCCGGAGAACACCCTGGCCGCCGTCGACAAGGCGGCGGAGCTGGGCTTCCGCTGGGTCGAGAACGACGTCCAGCGCACCAAGGACGGCGAGCTCGTGGTGATCCACGACGACAACCTGGCGCGCACGACCAATGTCGAGGAGGTCTTCCCCGGCAGGGCTCCGTGGAAGGTCGCGGACTTCACCGCGGCGGAGATCGCGCGCCTGGACGCGGGCAGTTGGTTCAGCCCTGAGTACGCGGGCGCGCGCGTGCCGACGCTGAAGCAGTACATGAACCGGGTTTCCCGCAACCACCAGAAGCTCGTGCTGGAGATCAAGAAGCCCGAGCTCTACCCGGGCATCGAGAAGGAGACCCTCAAGGTCCTCAGCAACGAGGGCTGGCTGGGTCCGCACCACGTACGGAGCAAGCTGGTCATCCAGAGTTTCAGCGCGGAAACCGTACGGACCGTGCATGAGCTGCGGCCCGACATCAAGACGGGCTTCCTGGGCACGCCGGCGGTCGCGGATCTGCCCGCGTACGCGAAGTTCGCCGACCAGATCAACGCGGCGCACACATCCATCTCGGCCGACTACGTCTCCTCGATCCACGCGCTCCGGGGACCGCACGGCAGGCCGCTCGAGATCTTCACATGGACCGTCGACACCGCGGACGGTGCGCGACGCGTCGCGGACTTCGGTGTGGACGGCATCATCACGAACAAGCCGGACGTGGTCCGGGCGGCGCTGAACGAGCTCTGAGGCTCTCGACCGAAGCGCTCACCGGTGGCGCGGACGCGGCTCGCGTCCGCGCCACCGGCGTTGTCAGTGGTGCGCCGTACGGTGGAGCGCATGAACAGCCAAGGGCAGAACGAGCAGCGGGTGGTGTGGGCCGTCGTCAGCAGCGACATCGGTCCGCTGCTGCTGGCCGCGACCGGCGAGGGCCTGGTCAACGTCGTCTTCCACGCCACGGACGCGGTGCGCGACAAGGCGCTCGACCGACTGCAGTCCCGGCTCGGCACCGAGCCCGTCGAGGCGCCCGACTCCCCGCTGATGGCCGAGGCGATACGCCAGCTTCAGGCGTACTTCGCGGGTGACCGGCACGACTTCGAGCTGCCGCTGGACTGGTCGCTGATCTCCGGGTTCAACCGCCAAGTGCTGCACGAGCTGGCGTCCGGCGTTCCGTACGGGAAGGTCGTGGGGTACGGCGACCTGGCCGACCGTGTGGGTCAGCCGGGCGCTGCGCAGGCCGTGGGGATGGCCATGGGCGCCAATCCGCTGCCGGTCGTCGTGCCGTGCCACCGGGTCGTCGAGAGCGACGGCGGCATCGGCGGCTTCGGGGGCGGGCTGGAGACGAAGAGGAAGCTGCTGGCGCTGGAAGGGGTGCTGCCGGAGCCGCTGTTCTGAGGGCGTCCCGAATTCGGAAGACCGAGTTGGGAAAAGGGGGGAGACTGCGCCGGTGACCACATTCTTCACACGTGCGCACGCGTCCGGCACGGCGAGTTCACCATGAGCGCCGTCGAGCGGCAGACCACCGTGTCTGGCGACGCGGTAGCGCTGTCGGCACTGCAGCGCCGTACGTCCGCTGTGCTCATCGCCAGTCAGATCCTGGGCGGGCTCGGCGTCGCCACCGGCATCGCGCTCGCCGTCGTACTGGCCGAGGACATCAGCGGCACGGAGTCGCTGGCGGGACTCGCGCCCACCGCGACCGTCACGGGGACGGCGGTGCTCTCCATGCCGCTGGCCGCGCTGATGACCGCGCGCGGTCGTCGCCCGGGGCTCGTACTGGCCTATCTCATCGGTGCCTTGGGCGCGGGCCTCTGCGTGATCGCCGCGGCCGTCGGCAACTTCCCGCTGCTGCTGCTCGGTATGGCGGCGTTCGGCGCGGCCTCGTCGGCGAATCTGCAGGCACGCTTCGCGGCCGCCGATCTGGCCGAGCCCCAGCGACGGGCCCGGGCCATCTCGAACGTCGTATGGGCCACCACCATCGGTGCGGTCCTCGGCCCCAACATCGCCGCGCCCGCGGGGCGCAGCGTCTCCGGGCTCGGCATACCAGAGACAGCGGGCCCCTTCCTGTGGGCGTCCGGAGTCTTCCTCCTCTCGGCGCTCGTGGTCGCCGTGCTGCTGCGCCCCGACCCACTCCTCACCGCCCGCGCGCTCGCACCAGTGGCCGAGCAGTCCGCCGAGGCGCGCTCCATACGGGCCGGACTGGCCGCGGTACGGGCCTCTTCGCGCGCCCGTCTCGCCCTGGTGACGGTCGCTGTTTCGCATACGGCGATGGTGTCTGTCATGTCGATGACGCCGGTCGACCTGGATCACCATGGCGCGAGCATCGATCTGATCGGACTGGTCATCAGCGTCCATATCGCGGGCATGTACGCGTTCTCGCCGATCATGGGGCGGTTGTCGGACCGGTTCGGTCGCTACTCGGTGATAGGCCTCGCCGTGGGGCTGCTGGCCTGCGCGGCGCTACTCGCGGGCACCGCGGGCGGCAGTCACTGGCAGAGCGCCGCCGGGCTCTTCCTGCTGGGCCTCGGCTGGTCGGCCGGACTCGTCTCGGGTTCCGCACTCCTCACGGACTCCGTGCCCCAGCCAGCGCGCGCCGCCGCACAGGGGCTGTCCGACCTGACCATGAACACCTCGGCCGGCGTCGGCGGCGCGGCGGCGGGCCTCATCGTCGCGCAGGCGGGCTACGGCTGGCTCAACCTCATCGCCGCCTGTCTGCTGCTGCCGCTCGGCGCGCTGGCACTGTTCACCCGCGGCAAGCGCAAGGCAGGCACGGCGATATCCGACGAAGCGATATCCGGCTAGGCGATATCCGACTACTCGTAGTGCCGCGCCTCGAAGATGTTTCCGTCCGGGTCACGGAAGTAGAAGCTGCGCTTGGCCATTCCGCGGGCGCCGAACGCGTCGTACGAGAAGTCCGAGACGGGGACGGCCCGCTCCTCGAGACGAGCGCGGAGCGCGTCGAAGTCCTCACCGGGGAGGGACAGGCATACGTGGTTGACCGGGTGACCGGCGCTTTCCGCCGCCCCGGGGACGGCGTCCATGCGTGGGGCCAGCGGCAGGGGTGCAAGGTCGAAGATGGTTTCGTCATTGAGGCGTACAGAGGGGAACGACACCAACCCTGCGGCGAATTCGGTGACCCTGAGGGGCTCCATGCCGAGCGTCTTCTCGTAGAAGTCGGCCGAGGCGACGGGGTCGCGCACCCAGAGGACGACGTGGTCGAGACGTATCGAGTTGTCCGTCATGCTCCCAGGCTGGGGCCCCCTTCCGGCCGCCGCAAGGGTTTGGCCGGACAGGCCGCCCGCCAGGTGGGCGGGAGGCCTCGGACAGACACGTGACGGCCGCTCTTTCCAGCCGCCGCTCCGGAGTTACGGCTTGCGCCCCCACGCCGAGATCAGCGGTGCCGTGGCCAGATCCATGGCGCCTGCCGCTACGTTGGCCAGGTGCCGGTCGATGTCCTGGGCGGTGACGTGGCCCGCCGCGACGAGTTGGTCGCGGACTTGGCGGACCGTCGCGGTTTCCAGGGCGGCGCAGGCGGGCGAGGTGATCGGGAAGTACGCGTCGGCCTCCACGTGTCGTAGTCCGGCTTCGCGGAGCAGCCGCGGTAGCCGACGGCCGTACGCGAGATCGGCGCCGCGTTCGGCGAGCAGTTGGCGGAAGGCGTGGCGCAGCCGGTTGGCCAGTTGCTGCTCGGTGCCGCGCTCGTCGGGCCAGAGCAGCGGTTGCAGGGATGGGTCGGCGTCCTCCACCAGGAGCCGTCCGCCGGACCGCAGGGCTCGGAGCATCGACCGCAACGCCCTTTCCCTGTGCGGCACATGGGACAGTACGAGCCGGGCGTGCACGAGGTCGAAGCCGTCGCCCGGCGGCTCATCCACGCCCACGTCGTGCACACGCACCTCGACCGGTGCCCGGGTGGCCGAGGCCGCCCACGAGGTGTCGATGTCGGTCGCGACGACCCGTCCGGTGGGGCCGACCTTCTTGGCCAGCCAGGACACCACGGATGTGCCGCCCGCGCCGACCTCCCAGCAGCGCCAGCCGGATCCGATGCCGAGCTGCTCGATGTGGCGGAACGTCGTGGGGTCGAAGAGGGTGGCGAGGGCCTCGAAGCGCTGCCCCGCCTCGGTCTGCCGGTTGTCGAGGAGATACCCGTCGGTTCGCGTCATGCGGGAATCATCCCAGTTGTCCCGCTTATCCGTGATGGGTGACGCTCCCGGTGACGCACGTCAGGACTATCGGAGCGGAATGTTCCGTTCCCACAGGCTTTCTCCGCCGTCGAAGCAGCCTGGCAGACTGGCCGCGGCGGGCGCAGAGTGCGGCGCGAGGAGATCCACGAGGAGATTCCAGATGTCGATGGCAGGGAATCTGCGGAAGGTCACGGGCCTGGGCAGGGTCAGCGGCCTTCGCAAGGTGGCGCGGCTGACACGGCGGCGCCCCCGTGTGGACCTGAGTCATCCGGCCCGGTCCCCGCTGGGCTCCGCGGTGGTGAACTGCGTGGCGTACGAGCACGGGACGAGAGTGCCCGGCGGCCGCGATCTCGTAGAGACGGTCGAGCAGGTCAGCAAGGCCGGCGACGGTTTCGTCTGGCTCGGGCTGCACGAGCCGACGGAGCTGGAATTCGCGGGCATCGCCGAGCTCTTCGACCTGCACCCGCTGGCGGTCGAGGACGCGGTGGACGCCCATCAGCGCCCGAAGCTGGAGCGGTACGGCGAGACGCTGTTCGCGGTGTTCAAGACGGTCTGCTACGTCGATCACACCGAACTCACCGCGACCAGCGAGGTGGTGAACACCGGCGAGATCATGGTGTTCGTCGGCCACCACTTCGTGATCACGGTGCGGCATGGCCGACACGGTTCGCTGGGCCCGCTGCGCGAGGAGCTGGAGGCCGATCCCCAGCAGCTCGCCAAGGGACCGGCCGCGGTTCTGCACGCGATCGCGGATCATGTGGTCGACGACTATCTGAACGTCACCGACTCGGTACAGGCGGACATCGACCAGGTCGAGACGGATGTGTTCCAGGAGAGCGGCGCGCGGGCCGACCCCGGGCGTATCTACCAGCTCAAGCGTGAACTCCTTGAACTGAAGCGGGCGGTGGCGCCCCTGAGCCGCCCGCTCCTGGACCTCGCCACCCGGCCGATACGGGTGGTCGATCCGGAGATACAGGCGTACTTCCGGGACGTCTCCGACCATCTGCTGCGGGCGACCGAGCAGATAGCCGCGTTCGACGAACTGCTCAACTCGATTCTGCAGGCGCACCTCGCGCAGGTCAGCGTCGCGCAGAACGAGGACATGCGGAAGATCACGGCATGGGCGGCGCTGATCGCCGTGCCGACGATGGTCTGCGGTGTGTACGGCATGAACTTCGAGCACATGCCGGAGCTGCACTGGAAGTTGGGCTATCCCTTGACGCTCGGTGTGATCGCCACCGCCTGTTTCGTCCTGTACCGAGGCTTCAAGCGCAACGGCTGGCTGTGACACCGGCCGTGACGCTCCTCGTCCGGCACGGCCGGCCGGACGAGGGCGGCTTCCCAGTGGCGGCGGGATCCCGGCGTCAGCCGGTGGCGGTCCTCGCGTAGACGCTCTCGGCCCAGTGCGCGAGCTGTTCGTCCGTCAGATGCGCGGCCAGATCGGCCTCGCTGATCATTCCGACCAGACGCTTGTTCTCGATCACAGGAAGGCGGCGGATCTGGTGCCCCTGCATTTCGCCGAGCACTTCGCTGACATCGGCGTTCGCGTCGATCCAGCGCGGTGTGCCCTGGGCCATCTCGCCCGCGGTGACGCGTGCCGGGTCGTGGCCCATGGCCACGCAGCCGACCACGATGTCACGGTCCGTGAGGATGCCGCAGAGCCGTTCGTTCTCGTCACTGATGGGCAGCGCGCCCACGTTGAGCTCGCGCATCAGCTGGGCGGCGCGGTCCAGGGTCTCGTGGGCGGGGATCCACTGGGCACCACGGTGCATGATGTCTCCGGCGGTGGTCATGAAGTACCTCCCGATGCCGGCGGGCCGGCGCGGCGCGGGGACGCACCGCTAGTCCCGGCGCCCTACATTCTCGCCGGGCGGGAAGCGATACGCACCCGCAGGGTGCCCGGATTTCGGCGGCCCTGCCGGGAGAGAGCCGGTGAAGTGGTCCAGAGTCACGCGCCGTCGCGGTCAACCGTTCCATGCCGGGTGCCGTGGGTCGTCCGCGCGTACCAGGACGTCGGTGGTGTCGCCCGGGGTGACCTCGTTCTCGTAGCGCTCGAAGGCGGGAAGCATCCAGTGCTCGCTCTCGGGGGTGCGTCGGCGCAGGGCGCCCGGAGAGAGGCGTACGTGGACGGTGAAGTCGAACGGGAACCAATGGCGCAGTAGCAGCGGGCCGTGCAGCAACAGCAGGGCGCCGGGCGGGAGTTGGACGTAGGGGCTGCGAGTGGCGCGGTCGGCGACCGGGTCCCAGAGGTCGGGCAGGACACGACCGTCACCGCCGGGGTCCAGCGGGCCGAAGACCTCGCGCCACAGGGCTCCCGTGTCGAACCAGCCGTCGTAGTACGCCTCCACGTCCCGGTGCCCGTGCTCGAACCGGAGCGAGGCGGGGCGTAGGAAGCCCTGCGCGCCGACGACGAACGCGGACCGGCCGCGCAGGCGCAGGGCTTCGGCCACGCGTTCGGCGAGATCACCGGGGTGGGCGGCCGGTGCTCCGTCGAGGGCGATGCGTGGCCAGGGACTGCCGTCGTCCGGCTTCAGATCGAGCAACCGCTCGGCGAGGAGGTCACCGACGCGCTCCCAAGTGATCGCTTCGAGTCGCACAGGGCCATGATGCCGCGCGGGCGGGGCGGGCAGGTGGGGAGGGGCGGGGGGCGGGGGGCGGGGCCCCGAGCCCGAGCGCTTCGCTTATGCCCCCGAGCCCCTCGGCGATGGTGACCCTGGCCATGCCGGACTTCACTTGTGGTGACCGGGAGTGCCGGGCAGGATCCTTCAATATGCGGGAGTTTTCATGATCGATGGACCGTACTTCGTGCTGACGGTGCTGGGTGTGCTCGGTACGGGGCTGGTGGCCGGGGTCTTCTGCGCGTTCTCGACGTTCGTGATGAGAGGGCTTGCCGCGCTGCCGCCGGCGCAGGGCGTGGCGGCGATGAAGTCGATCAATGTGACGGCGTTGACGCCGGCCTTCATGGCGGTGTTCGCCGGGTCGGCGGTGCTGTGCGCGGTGCTCGCGGTGGTCACGTTCGTGCTGTGGCCCGACGAGGGCACGGTGGAGTTGCTGCTCGGCAGCGCGCTGTATCTGTTCGGCAGCTTCGGCGTCACGATGGTCGCGAACGTCCCGCGCAACGAGAAGCTGGCCACGATGGACCCCGGCACGCGGGAGGCCGCCGCGTACTGGCGCTCGTACGTGAGCGAGTGGACGACGTGGAACCACGTCCGCATGATCGCGTCTGCCGGCGCGGCGATCTCGTACGTACTGGCGCTCGCCTGAGCCCGAGTACGTCCCGGCGCTCGCCTGAGCCGAGTGCGTCCCGGCACCCGCCTGAGCCGGACCTGAGCCGGACTACGTCCTGACGCTCACCCGAGGCAGAGGCGCATGCCCCGGCGCACGCACTGGGGCTTACGCGCCGTGGGCGACGTATCGTGGCAGGAAGAGTCTGCCGCATGGCCCTGCGCACCCCGCCCTCCGGCCCCGGCCCCGCCGCGCCAGCCCGGAGGCGGGATGCCGTACGGGCCCCGTTCGCGTACGTGAGGGAAGACGGCCATGGCCGATCCCAAGGGTTTCCTCAACGCCTCCCGCGAGGACTGGCCGCGCCGCCCCGTCGAGGAGCGGGTCCGTGACTGGGACGAGGTGTACGTCCCGGGCGCGCTGCTGCCCATCATCCGCACGCAGGCGGACCGCTGTATGGACTGCGGCATCCCCTTCTGTCACGAGGCCTGTCCGCTGGGCAATCTGATCCCCGACTGGAACGACCTGGTGTCGCGCGACGACTGGCGAGCGGCGAGCGATCGCCTGCATGCCACGAACAACTTCCCCGAGTTCACCGGCCGGTTGTGCCCAGCGCCCTGTGAGGCGGGCTGCGTGCTGGCGATCAACCAGCCCGCGGTCACCATCAAGAACGTCGAGGTCGCGATCGCCGACCGGGCCTGGGAGGAGGGCTTCGCGCCGCCGCGACCGCCGGACCGGCTTTCGGGACGTACGGTCGCGGTGATCGGCTCGGGTCCTGCCGGCCTTGCCGCGGCACAGCAGTTGACGCGGGCCGGGCACACCGTCGCCGTGTATGAGCGGGACGACCGGCTCGGCGGGCTGATGCGGTACGGGATACCCGAGTTCAAGATGGAGAAGCGGCAACTGGAGCGGCGGCTCGAGCAGATGCGGGCGGAGGGAACGAAGTTCCGTACGTCGACGGCCGTCGGCCGGGACATCGATGCCGCCGGGCTACGGTCCCGTTACGACGCCGTCGTGCTCGCCGTGGGTGCCACGGCCTGGCGTGAACTGCCCGTGCCGGGGCGCGAGTTGGACGGCATACACCAGGCGATGGAGTATCTGCCGTTGGCCAACCGGGTGCGCGAGGGGGACATGGAGGTCTCCCCGCTGTCCGCGGCCGGCAAGCATGTCGTGATCGTCGGCGGCGGTGACACGGGGGCCGACTGCCTGGGCACGGCGATACGCGAGGGCGCCGCGTCCGTGACCCAGCTCGACATCTATACGCAGCCGGGCACGGAACGCGACGAGGACGTCGAGCCCTGGCCGACGTACCCGAAGATCTACCGGCTGTCGGCCGCGCATGAGGAGGCCCGCGAGCTGCGGACGGCGCCCTCGGCGGACGCCGACGCCCGGCTCTTCGCGGCGTCCACGCTCCGCTTCACCGGCGATGCGAACGGGCATGTACGCGCGCTGCACCTGGTCGAGGTCGACGCCGAGCGCCGGCCCGTTCCCGGCACTGGACGCCGGCTCCCCGCCGACCTCGTCCTGCTCGCCCTCGGCTTCTCGGGCCCCGACCGCTCCGACGGCCTCGTAGACCAGCTCGGCCTCGACCTCGACCCCCGCGGCACCATCACCCGCGACGCAGACTTCGCAACCAACGTCCCCGGCGTGTACGCCGCCGGCGACGCCGCACGCGGCCAGTCCCTGATCGTGTGGGCCATCGCGGAGGGCCGAGCGGTAGCGGCAGCGGTCGACCGCCAACTGACGGGAAGCTCACGACTTCCGGCGCCGATAGGCCCGTACGACCGCCCGATGACGGTGTGAGGCAGCAGGGCCGCCAGGAACACCAGGATCAGCGCTCGTCCGTGCCCGCCACTTTCCCCGTCGCCAGCGCGATCCGGTTCCAGGTGTTGATCGCGAAGATCAACGCCAGGACCTGCGCCAGTTCGTGCTCCTCGAACTGGTCGGCGGCCCGCGCGTAAACGTCGTCCGGGACGCCGCGGTCGGCCACCAGCGTCACCGCCTCGGTCAGCGCGAGCGCCGCCTGTTCCCGCTCCGTGAAGAAGTGGCGGGCCTCACGCCACACCGCGACCATGTGCAGCCGGTCCTCGCTCTCGCCCGCCTTGCGCGCGTCGTTGGTGTGCATGTGGAGGCAGTATGCGCAGTGGTTGAGGTGCGAGGCGCGGATCTGGATCAGCTCGACGAGGGCCGGGTCGAGCCCTTCACGGGCGGCGGCGTCGAAGCCGATGAGGGCTCGGAAAGCCTTTCGGGCGGACTTCGCGAAGTCGAGGCGAACGTTTTCGGCTACCGCGGCCTGGCTCACCGCCTTCGTTGCGCTCACCGTGTTCGCCGCGTTCACCAGGTCCGTCGCGGTCTTCGTGGCTGTCGTGTTCGTCGTCATGACCATGAATCTACGGATCGGAAAGACCGTCTGTAGGGTTCATTTCCATGGCAGATTCGTGGGTCAATTCGGCGGAGCGCATCGGCGCCGACCTGCATCTGGAACTGGAGCTGTCGGGTACGGGCGGCCGTCGCGCCATCCTCATCCGCGCCTTGCGGGAGGCTGTACGGAGCGGCCGTCTCGCTCCCGGCACCCGCCTCCCCCCGTACCGCTCGTTGGCCGCCGATCTCGGCGTCGCCCGCAACACGGTCGCCGACGCGTACGCCGAACTCGTCGCCGAGGGCTGGCTGACCGCGCGCCAGGGCTCGGGCACGCGGGTCGCCGACCGGGCCGAACCCTTGCGACACGCCACGCGCGTCCCCAAAAAGGCACTCCCACGCGCGCGCGGACCGCGACACGACCTGCGGCAGGGCACCCCGGACGTGTCGGCGTTCCCGCGTACGGCCTGGCTCACCTCGTACCGGCGCGCCCTGCAACAGGCGCCCAGCGAGGCGTTCGGGCCCGGAGACCCTGCCGGCCGTCGCGAGCTAAGGGAAGCGCTCACGGAGTACCTGGCACGCGCGCGGGGCGTACGCACCGAGCCGGGCCGGATCGTGATCTGCTCCGGCTTCGCCCACGCGCTACGGCTCCTCTTCAGTGGCTCCGGAGGCGGGGTGCTCCAGGGCCCGCTGGCCGTAGAGGCGTACGGGCTGCCCTTCCACCGCGAATTGCTGGCAGCGGCAGGTGTACGGACACTCCCGCTGCCCCTCGACGAAGACGGCGCCCAGGTCAAGGAGTTGGGCAAGGAGCGGGCCGTGCTGCTCACACCGGCGCACCAGTTCCCGACGGGCGGTCCGCTGCATCCCGCGCGCCGCGCAGCCGTGATCGACTGGGCACGCGCGCGTGGAGGGGTGATTCTGGAGGACGACTACGACGGAGAGTTCCGCTACGACCGCAAGCCTGTGGGCGCCGTTCAGGGTCTGGACCCGGAGCGGGTCATCCACATCGGCTCGGTCAGCAAGAGCCTGTCGCCCGCGCTGCGGCTGGGCTGGATGGTCCTTCCGGAGCGGTACGTCGATGCCGTACTGGAGGCGAAGGGCGAGCGTGAGGCATGGGCGAGCGTTCTCGACCAGCTGGCGCTCGCGGACTTCATCGTCTCCGGATCGTACGACCGTCATGTGCGGCGCATGCGGCAGCGGTACCGGACGCGACGGGACCGTCTCGTCGTCGCGCTGGCCGCGCACGCGCCACACATCACGGTCACCGGGATCGCGGCCGGGCTGCATGCGGTGCTACGGCTGCCGCCCGGAAGCGAGCAGGCCGCCGTCAGGGCCGCCCATTGGCAGGGGCTGGCCTTGGATGGGCTCGCTGAATTCCGGCACCCGGAGGCGCCGATCTCCGCGCCGGAGGGACCAGATGGGCTTGTCGTCGGCTATGCAACGCCTCCGGAGCACGCGTACGGGGCCGCACTCGACGCACTGTGCGCGGCGTTGCCGCCCGGGTAGTTGGCCACACGAACCACGTAGCCGAAGGATCGCGGCGGCCACCACCCGGCCCATCGCTCAGCGGCGGCCCGCCGCATCTCGCGGACGGGCCGCCGCCGATCGAGCAGAGCTCTTGAGAAAGGACAGAGGGCAGAAAGGGCAACTAATAAGAGACAACTGACAACGGGGTTCGTGAACAACAGTCTCAGGACAGCAGGAAGTCCGCCTCCCCCGCCTTCGCGCCCTGGATGAACGCCGTCATCTCGCCGGGGGTGTAGATGAGAGCGGGGCCGTCCGGGTCCGCGGACTGGCGGACCGCGATGCGGCCGTCGGCGAGCTTCATCGCTTCCAGGCAGTTGCCGCCGTTGCCGCCGCTCCAGGGCTTGTGCCAGCCTTCGCTGCCCAGCTCGCGTGCGGGCATGCCGTTGTAGATCCGCCCGTTGTGGACCCGGGCCTTGATGCGATTCATTCACAGCTCCTTGCGGAGATCCAGGAGGATCTCGTTCGTGCGATGTGCTGTGGCGGCCTGCGCCGCCATGCGGTCCATGACCTCGAGGTGGGTTGCCACTTCGGAACGCGCGTCCAGGTAGACGGCGCCGGTCAGGTACTCGCTGTAGACCATGTCCGGCAGTTCGGGCACGGCAAATCGGAAGAGCACGAAGGGCCCGTACGTGCCCGCGTGCGGCCCCGAGGAGAACGGGGCGATCTGCAGCGTCACGTTCGGCAGTTTCGTGACCTCGAGCAGCTTGTCGATCTGGGCGCGCATCACGGCGGGGCCGCCGACGGGCCGGCGCACGGCCGTCTCGTCCATGATGACCCAGAGCCGTGGCGCGTCCTCACGCCTGAGCAGCTCCTGGCGCTGCATGCGCAGCGCCACATGACGCTCTATGTCCTCCGGTTTCGTCTGGCCGATGGCGCCGGATTCCATGACGCCATAGGCGTACTCCTCGGTCTGCATCAGTCCGGGCACGAAGTGGGGTTCGTAGCTGCGGATGAGGCCGGCCGCGCCCTCCAGGCTGACGTACATGGAGAACCAGCCCGGCAGGATGTCGTGGAACCGCTGCCACCAGCCTGGCTTGTTGGCCTCCTCGGCGAGGGTGACGAACGCGTCGGCCTCTTCCTCGGAGACGCCGTACGCCTTCAACAGGAGCTGGAGATACGGGATCTTGAGGGCGACCTCGGCCATCTCCATGCGGCGGACGGTGGCGGCCGTGACGCGCAGTATGCGCGCCGCCTCCTCGCGCTTGAGCCCCGCGCGCTCCCGCAGGTCCAGCAGGCGCCGTCCGAGGACGACCTGACCGACCGTCGGCGCGGACCGTGGCTCACTCACGTCCACCTCCACATAGTCCTGAACAGCCCGGGCGGCGCCCGGTGGATACCCGGCGAGTACCCAACAGACGCCGCGTTACGTGCTGTTGCGATGCAGTGTGCCATGGCCCCCTCCGCACGGAACACTGCACTCTGCAATTTTCAGAGTGACTCTTGCCAAGTGTTCACGGCGGGGAGATAGTGGCAAGCGTGACTCCGCCTTCGCCGTTAAGAGCAGACGCCGCAGACGCCGGGAGCCGGTTTGGTCTCGGCGCCACCGATGCGGCTGCCGAGCGCCGGTTTCGTTTCGAACTGGCAGCGCATCCGGGTTCCGCCGCACAGGCCAGGCGCCTTACCCGCGCCCGGCTTTCGGGGTGGGCCGTCTGTGAAGACATCTGCGACATGGCGGAGCTGGTCGTCTCCGAGCTGGTCACCAACGCGGTCGTGCACACGGCGAGCCGCCAGGTGATGTGCGAACTGCACGACGGCGACGACCGGGTGCGAATAGCCGTACGCGACGAGGGGTGTGCGACGGGTGAGCCCCACCCTTCGCCACAGCGCCCCGAGGAGGAGCACGGGAGGGGATTGCTTCTCGTCGCTGCGGTGTGCACGGCCTGGGGCGCCCAGGATTCCGGACCCGGACTGCTGGTCTGGGCGGACCTGCCGCGCTCGGCGAACAACGGCGCCGAGCCGCGGTCGGACCTGGGCTGGAGTGCGAGGAGCCGGCCGGCCCCAGCCGGCTCCTCGCGAACCGGCACCGCCTTGACCGGGGCGGACGGGCCCGCGACAGGGCACTGATTCTGAATCGTTCGAAGACGTTCGAAAACTTGAGAACGGACGGGGCTGCATGGGTGTGAGGGCTACGTCGGCCGGGGTGCCCCGGGTGCTTCACCTGGACACACTGGTTTGTCTACGTCATTCGCTGCGGGCCCCCTCCGGGGCGGGAGCGTTGCGACGCCTCACCGTCCCGGAGGGTATGGACGCGCCATTGGGCTGCGACGCGGTGGCAATGCCCGCCCGCTTCGGCCCCCTGCTGATGCCCCGGCTCCCGCGCGTCGGCTGCGTATACGCCGACGCTTCCCAATGGTGGTGGCTGGTCCCCTCAGACTCCGACGTCTCCCTGGAATGGCCCGCCCCCACCCACTACGCAACGGGCGCAATAATCCCGGGCACACCAGCACTCCCACCCCCGGACCTGATCCACAAGCCGGACACCACACTCCCGTACACACCACCGATACCGCTGTACTTGGCACTGTGCCGGGTTACGGGGACGACGCCGGTGTGGTCGAGGGTAGTCCGAGCCTGAGCCCCGTAAGGGGCGCGGGGAACTGCGCGACAAGCCACAACGGGCCCGCACCCGAGGTACGACCATGGGGGGCCTGGGGGCGCAGCCCCCAGTTCCGGGAAGGGGCGGGGCTGGGGAAAAAGAACCCCCTCACTCGCCACGGTCACTAACGACCACCAGAAACGCATCGGACGTCAGGTCCATAACAACCTCAGCCTGCTGCCCCTCGAGGCGGCAAGCCTGCGCAAACTCCTCCGCAGGCCAAGACCCCCGCGGCCCCCCAGCTGGAAAGCGCCCAAGCACCGTTCGCCCGTTCACCTTGCACCTCCATGTAGCGCTGCTCCCGTAGAAGCGCTGTTCTCCTAGAGTTAATAAACGCCAACCATGGGGGAAACGGATCGCTGAGTGACCGTACTGAGACGTAGCTGACACTCGGTTACTGCCTCGGTGTGAGTGATCTCTCAGCTTTCGTGACGTTTCGTGTCACTCCTCGCACTCGTAGTGATATCGGGCCCTTCTTCACACCCGCCCCGTGCTCCCCACCTCAAGTCCACCCCCTCCGCCACACTCAGGCGTCGTACTCCTGAATCTTCCTGCCATGGCTCCGATCGAGCAGCGACGGCATCCGCTCCCCCAGCTCCCCCACGATCCCCGCCACATCGAGCGTCAGCAGCTCACGCTCACGCATGAGGACCCGCCCGTCGACGATCGTCGTGCGTACGTCACTGGAGCGAGCGCTGTGCACCAGGGCGGCGGCGACGTCGTGCACAGGCTGAGTGTGCGGCCCGGAGAGGTCGACGAGGATGATGTCGGCCTTTCGCCCCGGTGCAAGGCTGCCGATCGACTCCCCGAGCCCGACCGCCCGCGCACTCTGCAACGTCGCGTGATGCAGAGCCTGCCGCGAGGTCAGCCACCGCGCGTCACGCTCCGTGAACTTCTGCATCAGCGCGGTGAGGGCCATGGCATCCCACACGTCCAGCGAACCGTTCGACGCGGCCCCGTCCGTGCCGAGCCCGACAGGGATGCCGAGCTCCCGCAGGGCGCGTACCGGAGTGGTCGTCGGCCAGGCGAACTTGAGGTAGCCGCGCGGCGCACTGGCCACCGCGACGCGCCCCGTGGCGCCGGCGAGGACGGGCAGGTCACGCTCCACGATCCCCGTGCCGTGCGCGATGAGCAGATCGACATCGAGGAGCCCGGCGCCCTCAAGGATCTCGATCGGCGTGCGGCCGTGCCGGGTCAGGCTGGTGTCGGTCTGGTCGCGGTTCTCGGCGGCATGGATGTGCACCAACAGGCCGTGCTCACCGGCGAGTTGAGCGGTGGCCGCGAGATCGGCGTCGTCGACGGTGTACGGGGCGTGCGGGGCGAGCGAGGTGGTGATGCGGCCGTCGGCCGCCCCTCGCTGTCGTAGTGCGAAGTCCAGTGACCGCTCGCGCCCTTCGGCTCCCTGCGAGGAGAAGTAGGCCTCGCCTAGATTGGCGCGCATTCCGCAGTCGGCCACCACGGCGGCGACGGTGTCCATGGAGAAGTAGTGGTCCGCGAAGCAGGTGACACCGCCCCGGATCATCTCGGCGCAGGCGAGCCGCGCCCCCAACTCCACATCCTTGTCCTTGAGGTTGGACTCGATGGGCCAGATGACGTCGTTGAACCATTCCTCGAGGGGCAGGTCCTCGGCGACACCGCGCAGGGCGACCATCGGTGCGTGCGTATGGCAGTTGACCAGGCCGGGCATCGCGAGCTGGCCGCGCGCGTCGATGCGTTCGATCGCGGGGGTGTACTCCAGGTCGTCCGGGTCATCGGTCGTCACGGACTCGATGAGCCCGTCCCGTACGACGATGGTGGCGTCCTCGACGAGGTCGATCTGTTCATGATCGTCGTGCACGAGGGCGGTGCATCCGGTGATGATGAGATCGGCGGCGTTCTTCGCGTCGGGCGATGTCATCACGCCACGGTACGACGGGGTCGTACCGCCTGGTGATGTGAACCGTGCATCCGGTCCTCGCCCTGTCGCCGCAAGGGTTCGGCGCGCACTCTGGCTTCACCGAAGCCCCGTCAAGGAACCCGGCCGTCCCGACCGGCAGCGCTCCCCGGAAGGAGCCCGGCATGCTTCTCGGCACCTGGAATCTGGAGAACCTGTACCGGCCCGGCGGCCGGTTCGGACCGAGGAACGAGGACGCGTACAAGGCGAAGCTCACCGCCCTGGCCTCGATGATCACGGACCTCGACCCCACACTGCTCGGTGTCCAGGAGGTCGGCGACCCGGCGGCGCTGCGCGATCTGGCCGACATGCTGGACGGCGACTGGCACATCGCGCTCTCGGAGCACCCGGACCCCCGCGGCATCAGGGTCGGCTTCCTCAGCCGCCCCGCACTACGGGTACGGGCCGACACGAACGCCTTCCCCACACCACTGCGGCCCGTGCAGGGCGACGACGACGGTGAGCCGGTGGATCGCACGGGCCGCGGTTTCCTGGCGGTGGAGATCGCCATGGGGGCGATGACCCTGACGGTGGCGGTGTGCCACCTGAAGTCGAAGCTGCTGACCTATCCGGGCGGGCGGTTCCAGCCGCGGGACGAGGGCGAGCGGGCGCGGTACGGCGCGTATGCCCTCTATCGGCGGGCCGCCGAGGCCACGACGTTGCGCGCGCTCGCCGACGAGTTCCTCGACGGCAAGGGCCGGGAGCGGAACGTGGCCGTCCTCGGCGACCTCAACGACGAGATCGCCGCCGCCACGACCCAGATCCTCCAGGGTCCGCCGGGTTCCGAGATCAAGACCCCCGGCTTCGAGCGCCCCGACAAGGGCGACGCGTCCCGCCTGTGGAACATCGCCCCGCTCATCGACGAGAAGCAACGATTCTCCCGGGTGCACGCCGGCCGCCCCGAACTGATCGACCACATACTGGTCAGCCGCCTCCTCCTCGACCATGTGACCGGCGCGGGGACCGGCGCTCCGGCCCAGGAGGTCACCACGCTGCCGTCGGTGGGCGACGATCCGAGTGCGCGCCGGGACGAGGCGGGCTCGGATCATGCTCCGGTGTGGGCGCGAATACGGGTGTGAGGGCTTCCTTGCGTGTCCTTGCGTGTCCTCGCGCTCCCTTGCCCTTCCTTGAGTCACGTTCGTACAGGCTGAGCCAGGTCCGTACAGGCTGAGCCAAGTCCGTACAGGCTGAGACAGACCCGTACGAGCTGATCAGGCACTCAAGTTCAGGCTCGAGCCCGGACCCAACCGGTCGTACTCCGATGTGAGCCCCGCCCGCTCCCGCCGCTCGACGAGTTCGTCCAGCAGAGTTGCGATGCGTTCGGTGTGCTGCGGGGTGAGCCGTCCCGTGTCGTCGAGGTGGACGGCGCATGCGGTGGTCGTGTCCACGAGGCGTTCGAGGGTGTCCGCCACCTCGTCGGTGCCTTCCGTGTGCCGTGCCAGGGTGGGGAGTTCGGCGGAGGCGCGGTCGATCGCGGCGCGGGCCTCGGCCAGCGTCCGGTAGGCCTCGCGGCGCAGGGCCCAGCGTGCCGCGCGGTCGTCGGCGCCGCTGAGCACCTGCGCCAGGTACGCGTGCGCCGCCTCGGTCGCACGCCCCAGGCGGGCCCGTACGTTCCCGCCGCGCTGTCCCGGTGCCGGCAGATGTCCGACGAGCAGCACGATCGCGCAGGCCAGCAGCGTCTCGCCGATGCGGCTCCAGGAGGCCTGCGGTTCGCCGCCGACCATGACGAGCGAGAGCACCAGCACGGTGATGACGGCGGTCTGGGCGGCGAAGTGCCGTAGGGCGACCGGGATCAGGGCCCCGCTGACGGCCACGAGCGCCACGAGCCCTTCCGGCGCGGGCAGTACCGCGGCGAACCCGGCGAACACGACCGCGCCGAGGACGGTTCCCGCGGCCCGGCACAGTACGCGCGAGACGAGTGGCCCGAGGTCGGGCTTGACGAGGAAGACGGCGGTGGCCGGGAGCCAGTACCAGTGCACATGGTGCAGCGCCTGTGCGACGGCGGCGCTCGCGCCGAAGCTCAGCGCCACCCGGAGCCCGTACTCGCGGCCTCCGGCGCCGGTGACCGTACGCAGGAGGGCCTTGGCGCGGACGGGACGTAGATGCAGACCATGGCGGGCGGTCAGCTGAGCGCCGAGGTCGATGGGCCCGCTGGAACCCTTGGGGCTGGGCTTCTTGCCGCCCCGGTCGAAGGCTTCAGCCGCGTGCAGCAGCGCGTCGTCGAGGGCCCGCAAACCCGGTACGGAACGGGAGGGCGCGGGCAGCGGCCCACAGGCCTCCCCCGTCCGTACGGCCACGGCGAGCCGTCGCGGCCCGTCCGCAGCCCGCGCGGGCAGGGCGTCCCCGGACCAGGCGAGCGCGGTCGCGGCCTCGGCGAGGGGCAGTGCGGCGGCGTACTGCGCGCGCAGTCGCCGTTCGGCCGCGGAACTGGCGTACCGCCGCAGCCGCGGTCCCGCGAGCGCGTCCTGCGCGTGATCGAGCGCGGCGGTCAGCGCGGCACGCCGGGCCATGGCGTCGTCACCGCCCACGGCGGCGAGCAGCGCGGCGACGGCCTCGTACACGGAGGCCACGGCTGCCCGCTCCCCGTCGAAGCGGAAGTCGCGGAGGTCGTTGACCAGGGCCCCGGGTGTCGGCAGCACAAGCCGCAGCACGATCAGCCAGACCGCGCCGCCGAAGAAGAACAGGGCGCGCTGCCAGCCTGGTTCGGGCAACGGCATCCCGGCGCCCACGGCAGCCGCGACCAGCAACTGCGTTCCCGCTCCGGAAGCCACCGGCCCCACGGCACTGACAGCCCCGCCGACGAGACCGAGTCCGGTCAGCGCCAGGGTCAGCAGCACCGCTCCGGCCTGCTCCCCGAGGTACGCCCCCAGGAACAGGCCTCCGGCCCCGGCGAGCGCGGGCACCCCGAGCCGTTTGATGGAGGCCCGCCTGCTCCCCGGCCGGTCGTTCGTCCCGGCGAGCATGGCGCCGAGGGCGGCCACGACTCCGATGGAGGGCCGGTCGACGAGCACGGCCACGAGCAGCAACGGCCCGGCGGCCAGCGCCCCTCGTACGACCGCGCTCCACGGCACGGGTCCCCGCTGGGCGCGCAGCGCATGGGCGAGCCAGGGAGGCAGGGCAAGGGCGGGGCGGGGCACGGGGCTCCTGTCAGTACGAGGGCGGGGGTGTGCCTTCGGGCGACGTCGGCCGGGCGGTGTTGTGTGGTGCCCACGGTAGGTCGCGAACCTGGAGCAAATGCAACTCTCGCATTTCAGCGAGGTGACGGGCGGCCGGGGGACCGCGTTCTTTATGAACGCAATCCGGGGTTACGGCTGTTGGGGCGGGCCTCCGGAGCGCGGGCGATGCACGCGAACCGGAGGGCATGTGCTGAGCGCGAAACCGAGTGCAGGCGGTGCGCGCGACCGGAGGGCAGGCGCTGTGCGCGCGAACCGGACGCCAGGCGACGTGCGTAAGAAGGATCAAAAAAGGAGCGGACCCGGGGGCGTAGCCGGCCCCCGAGCCCTGATCTGCCGCCCATGTCGCACGCCGGCACGCTTGAGGACCCAGGTCAGTCTGAAGTCGCCGCGTCCTGCCTTTGGACCACCGCACATCGAGCTGTGCGGGCCGGACTTGAACCGGCATTTCGACGTCCGGGGCCCGGGCCCGGTCGATCCGGCGATCGGCGGCGAATGCTGAGTCTGGAGCAATAGTCTGAGATTGATCGCGGTTCCCGATCCGGGACCGCGCAGTCACGACAAGGCTCAGCTTCAGCTTTGCGCTCCTCGCGCACCCCGGCCGAGGTGGCTCTGATGGCCGGGGAGTTTCTGAGGCTACCCGAACAGGTAGCCGAACACGGCGTCACCGACCCGCTGGTCGACGACCTCGACACCGTTCGCCTCTTCCCGGGCGAACTTGACGGCCTGCTGCAACTTCTCGACCCGGTCGAGCAGTTCGTTCACACGCCGGGCGGGAAGGGCACCCGAGAACTTGACGGTCGTCCAGTAGCCGACCGGTATGTCCTCGTAGTACACCTCGACCTGCGCCGGATGCTTGTCGGTCGCCTCGGCCTTCACATGGTTGCGAGGCACCTTCTTCGTACGAAGCGTCCGGACCGGCTCGGTCTTCCAGGCGTCGGTGGACGGGTCCTGCATCCACGACTCGGAGGCGTCGAGCACCGGCAGCTTCCGTACAAAGGTGTTGAGATCGGTGAGCTGCTTCTCGAGGAACAGCAGATAGGACACTGGCACATCGGCGACGAGCACCCGCCCGTCGACGGTGATGTCCGCCCTGGCCGAGGTGTTGGCCCAGTCCTTGGTGGCAGTCACATCGAACAGCCGCGTCAGGGTGGCCGCGGTGTCCCGCAGCACATCCTCGGCCTTCACCTGCACCCGGGTCGACTCGGGCGGCAACTGCTCACCCTCCTCGTCCTTCGGCTGATATGTACGCGAGATACCGGCCAGCAGGGCAGGCTTCTGCAGCCCATGGTGAGCCGCCGTCAGGTCCTGATGAGACTTGGCCTTGACGCCCTTCTCGACTGCGATGATCTGATTGAGTTTCGCCACGTCGGTGACGGTAGCAGCGGCAAGTGGGCTTTCTCGAAGGGTTATTCGACCCGTGGGCCTGGTCATCCCGGTGGAGCTGCCCGGCACCCCGGCGCGAGGCCCGCCCGGCGCTCGCGAGAGGGTGGAGACCAGTGGCGTCTCCCTCCCCAACTTCCAAGGTGACGACCGAAAATGACGAACCCTCCGATGCGCGGAATCCCGTAATGTCTGGGAGTGGTACTGGCCCGCCCGGCTGTCCGTGGACCTCGACATCGCCGACGTCTACGCCGACACCGACCTCGCCCGTTCCCTGGACCTGCGCCTGCACCACGCCACCGACATCGATGTACCGCTCTACGCCTTCGGCACCAGCTACGCGAAGGGCACGGTCCTGGAGGCGGCCCGCAAGCTCGCAGCCAACTCCCGCGTGCCGTACGGAATCTACGAATCGGACAACGGCATGAACCACCTGGACCCACTGTTCGCCGCCACGGCACACAACACGGCGACGCACTCGCTCACAGAGTTCCTGCACAAAGTGCTCGCCACGCCCCGCTGAAGCGATGCGGGGGCTGGGCCAGGCAGCCGATGCGACCATGGGAGGAGGGGGGCTGTTGCGCAGAAATGTGACAGTGAGGGGGCCAAGTGTCACACTTCCGCGCAACTGCTTCTCTCCCCGCAGCTCATTTGAACAGTCACAGAACGCCCTCTCAGACAGGTACGGCTCGAGGAACTGCCACTCTTCGTCCGTCAGTTGCGCGCGCGTCACCCACGACGGTCTACCGGGCCTGGGCCTGGGCCTGGGACGGGCGAAACCCACGGATTGATCACGACCCGATCCGCGCTAAGCGGGCTGCGGGGCGGGCGTTTCCGGAGCGGCCGCGACGTTGCGGGTCTCGCGCATGATCAGCAGGCCGTTGACCACCATCAGTGTCGCGGTCAGGCCGTGGACGCCGAGCGCGGTGGCCACGGAGCCGTGGTGGGCCAGCACCGTAGTCATGTCGCCGTACGCGGCGAGGGCCTCCACCAGCAGCACCCAGCCCAGCGCCCGGCGGTGGCCCGTCACCAGCAGGATGCCCAGGACCAGGGCCAGGACGACGTCGCGGATTCCCTTGATGATCAGGAAGCCGTCGCCGTCGCCGGACGGCCGGCTCGGCAGGCCGAAGCCCGGCGCCGTCGTCTCCGGGCTCAGGATGAAGTCCGTCCCGAACCAGAGGATGAAGAGGATGAAGGCGGCGGCCAGTACGGTATTGATCTTCTTAAGCGACACTGCTCTTCTCCTTGCGAGACTTCGTCGGCTTGGTGAGCTTCGTGGAGCTTGCCGTGTCGTATGGGGCCTGGGCAGGCCGCGCGGACGCGGCTGATCGAGGGGCGTAGCTTGCCGGGATCGCAGTTATGGGATCTGAGCGGCAGCTGCATTCCCGGATGCCGGGATTTCGGTGGGCAGCCGCCGCCCGGGGAGTGGGGATTGTGCGGCCACCGGCGCGGCGTCGGCCCGCAGGGTCAGAAATCCGATGCCCTCTCGGGCTCACCCCGACGGGGCAAGAGCCGTCGATATGCAGGGCTAACCAGCGCATGTCGGGGCAGCGGTGGTTTCAGGCGAGGGCGGCGACCAGCAGGGTGAACGCGGCGATGATGACGGCGACGCGGACGTAGTGGTAGCGGCCCCAGCGGTGCAGCTGCTGCTTCCAGTCGGCGGGCCGGTTGTCGGGTGTCCAGGTCTTGTTTCGGTTGTTGATCGGGACGAGCAGCAGTATCGACATGATCACGCTGACGATCAGCAGCGCGCCTGCGGTGGCGACGAGTCCGGCGCCGTCGTGGTGCCATCCGGCGACGACCCAGATCACGACGAGGACGAGCGAGCCGACGTACCAGAACGGCATCAGGGCGCCGAGCATCCGGCCGCCGTGAGCGTGGCCGAGCTGGCCGCTGTCCTCGGGAAGCGCGTCCAGGATCCGGTTCATGATGAAGGCGACGGAGAACTCCACGCCCACCATCAGGCCGACGACGACGGTGGTGACGACTTCGAGTGCGTTGAGCATGACGATCCCTCCGTGAACTAGCGTTGCTAGCCGATGAGGCAACGCTAGTACTGCTGCCGCTCGATTGTCTAGCGATGCTAGGATCGATTCATGTCGGTACAGGAACGCAAGCAGCGCGAACGGGCGGAGCGCGAGCGCCTCATCGTGGCGACAGCCCGCGAACTCGCCGAGCAGCAGGGCTGGGACGCTGTCACCACCCGCCGGCTCGCCGAGCGCATCGAATACAGCCAGCCCGTCCTCTACAGCCACTTCCGCGGCAAGCGCGAGATCATCGGCGCCGTCGCCCTTCAGGGGGCCGCCGAACTGGCCACGGCGGTGCGGGCCGCGACCTCCGCCTCGGACGGCCCGCGCGCCCGGGTCGCCGCCCTGGCCCGCGCCTACCTCGACTTCGCCGCACGCAACCCGGCGGTCTACGACGCCTTGTTCCAGCTCGACGGCGGCCTGGCGTACGCACAGGAGGACACCCCCGAGCCGCTGAAGGACGCCTTCGCCGCCCTGCTGGAGACGCTCGCCGAGGTCGCCGGCGACGGCGTCCACCCGGGGCTGTTCACCGAGACGTTCTGGGCGGCCCTGCACGGCCTGGCCACCCTGACCCGAGCGGGCCGCCTGCCGCCCGAGGACGCCGAGCCGAGGGTGGAGCTGCTGGTGAACCGGCTCCCCATGGTCTGACGCACCGCCCCGGCCGGCACGCAGCCGGGGCCCTCGGGCCCCGCCGCTGCCCGCCTGCGGCAACGCTTCCGGTCACCCGCGTCCACACGGCGCAGCCACAGATCGCCGGGCCCCGCGCCCCAGACGAGGCACCCGCCCCGGAGGCTGCGATGCTCATTGATCACGACCCGATGCACGCCTTAGTAACCAGCCGCCCTGAGTCATTGGGCATGCTGCCTCCGCACGGCAGCGCCAGGACAGTTGGCGGTCCTCACCGCTTCAGGCTGACGATGACGACCTTGTACGCCGGATCGCTGCCCACCGAGGCCACGGAGCCGACTCCGAGGATCTTGTCGGTGCCCGGGACTGCTGTGATGGCGTCCAGGGTGAACCGTGCCTTTCCCTTGATGCCGTAGCTGCTCGGTGGTTCTGGAGTCGCGATTTGTTCGCAACTGCCGTCCGCGGTGAGGTATTTGCGGGCGCTGAGGACCGTTCCGCGCTCGCCGTCGCGGACCGCGTGGCCGCGGTCGGCGCAGGCTCCCTCGGGGGTCGGCTGCTTGGTCCAGCGGGTGCCGTTCCAGCGGAGGTGGATGTTCTCCGTCGGTGGGTCGGGTTCGTCGTCCTCGCTGACGGAGGTGAGTTCGCCGTAGGCGTGTACGTCGCCGTCCTGCACGACGACCTCGGTGAGGAGCGCCGTCTGCTCGGGGGCCTGGACCTTGTAGCGGTACTCCGGCGTCGGTACGAGCTTCCAGGCACGGCCGTCCCAGTGCACGGCGGCGGGCTGGCCGCCCGGCAGCCCCGGTCCTGCGTCCCCCTTCCCGTAGCGGCTGCCGACCGCCCACAGGTCGTCGGACGCGACGCCGTCGAGTGCGGTGACGGTGGTGGGCAGGTCCATGGCGGTCCAACGGGTGCCGTCCCAGTGGTACGCCCTGGTCTCGACGTCCTCGCCGTTCTCGCCGCCGAGGACCCAGCCGAGGACCCAGATGTCGTCCGGGGCGAGGGCCTTGATGTCGGACGCCCGGGGGTCTCCGGGGAGCTTGGGCAGCGGCGTCCAGCGAGTGCCGTCCCAGTGGGCCATCCGCAGCGAGTTCAGGCGCAGGCTCCCTGTCAGCAGCAGTCCGCCGGAGTCCACGGCGTCGAAGCGCGCGTCGTAGACGCTGGTGCCGAACGACGCCGGCATGGGGCGGCGCTGCCAGTCGGTGCCGTCGTAGTGCATGAGGAAGCCGTCGTCGGCCGACTCGTCTCCTGCTGTGCTGATGTTGGGGGTGGACTGGCCCGCCGCCCAGATGTCGTCGGCGGCGGTCGCCATCACGGCGGACAGCTTGGTCGTGCTGTCGGCCCTGGGGTCGAAGGCCTTGTCGTAGTTCCAGGTCATGCCGGAGCCGCCGCCGTAGTTCCTGGTCATGCCGGAGCCGCCGCCGGAGTTCCTGGTCATGCCGGAGTCGCTGGCGACTTCGAGGACCACCGCGGAGAGGAACAGAAACAGGGCCGCGGCGATCGCCACGTTGACCTTGACCGCGCGCGTGTTCACGTACGTGTGACCCATCCTGGTGCGACGAGACCTGACCTTGTGCATGTACGTCCAGATCACCTGGACAGCCACAAGGTTGCGTCCTTCACCTTCTCTGCACCACTGCCTCGGCGTATCTGCTCCTCAGCGGGCTCCATACGCCGGGCGTCGTCGCTCTCGTTCAGGTGCTGCTGGAACAGGGACAGCCAGCGGGGCAGGTCGATTTCGGCCCGTACGGTCTTGCCGGGCGGTTCACGGTCCAGGATCTCCCAGCGGTCGGCCAGCGCCTCTACGAGGACGAGACCGCGGCCGGAGTCGGCGAGAGGCTCCGCAGGCTTTACGTCGCCGGGGCCGGGCGGGCGCGCCTCGGTGCGGGTGTCGGTGACCTCGATGCGGAGGCTGCCGGGGATGAGGGAGAGGCACAGTTCGAAGTCGCGGCCCGGTACGCGTCCGTGGGTCACCGCGTTGGCCGCCAGCTCCGCGACGATCACGGCGGCGGTGTCGGAGGCGCGGGTGCCGTGCGGGATGCCCCAGTCGTGGAGCTGGTTCAGCGCGAGGTGCCGGGCGAGGCGGGCGCCGAGCGGGGTGGCACTGAAGCGCTGGGTGAACACACGTACGGTGACGGGGAGTTGGCGGGTGGCCGGTGGTGTCATGCGCCCAATGTGGCCGCCTGGAAGGACACTTCACCAGGCCTGACGCGCGTACGGTGCGCGAGCGTACACGGCTACAAGCTGGACAGTACTCATAACGTCCCGTAACCGGCCTGCCGTCTCTATCGGAAGGTGGAGGCGGCCGGGGGCGGGTCGTTCCGGCGCAGGACGTGTCGGCGAGCGGGCGCATCGTAGGCTCAGGCCCTCATGGAAACCCTACGGAACTGGCTGCTGCCGCCGGCCGTCGCGGCCCTTCTTCTGGTGTGGCCGGGACCGGAGGCGCTGGACGGCGGCTACGGCCTCTACCGCGACGACCTCGGGTTCACCCTGGTCGTGGCGGCCGGGACGACCGTCGCGCTGGGGCTGCGACGGCGGATGCCGCTGGTGGCGCTGGCAGGGGTGGCCGCCTGCTACGGACTGGCCCTGTTGACGGCGGCCTCGGACGCGGTCCAGATGTTCGTCATCGTGGGCGACTTGGTGGCCGTGTACTCGGTCGCCGCCCGCACCACCCTGCCGGTGACGCTGAGGGCGGTGGGCGTCCTCGTCTGCTACCAGGTCCTGGTCGGCCTCGCCGTCGATGGCGCGAGCCTTGAGGCCGGAGTCGGCCTGGCCGTCGCCGTCGCGTTCCACCTGGGAGTCGTCGGGCTCGGCCGGGGCCGCGCCCACCAGTCGGCCGCACGAGCCGGGGCCGCCGCCCGCCTGGCCCGGGCCCGGGCCGAGGGGCAGCAAGCGGGGGTGAGTGAACGGCGCAGGCTGGCACGGGAGTTGCACGACGTCAGCGCCCACCACCTCACCTCCGTCGTCGTCACCGCGGAGGCCGCCCTGCACCTCGCCGCCAGCCGTCCCGAACTGGCCGCCGAGGCCCTCGACTTCGCCGCCCGCACCGGCCGCGAGACCCAGACCACCGTGCAGCGCCTGGTCACCTCTCTGGGGGCCGCCGAGGAGGGCGACGACGTCCCGCTGGGTACCCGGCTCGAGGAACTCGCCAGCGGCTTCATCCGCCTCGGACAGCGAGTGGAGATCACCGGCGTCGCGGACGTCGCGGCAGCCGGCACGAAGGTGACGGAGGCGGTGTTCGGCATCGCCAGGGAAGCCCTCACGAACACGCTGCGCTACGCCCCGGGGGCGGTCGTACGCGTCGGTGTGCAGGACCTGGGCGACGGGTGGCTGGCGCTCACCGTCGACGACGACGGAGGGTCCCGTACGAATCTGGCGGCCGGTGCCAGTGGCCGGGGTCTTGGCTCGGGGCGGGGCATGACCGGTATGCGCGAGCGCGCCGAGGCGGTCGGCGGCTCGGTGACCGCCGGGCCGGGAGCGGGCCCGTCCGGCGGCTGGTCGGTACGGGCGGAACTGCCGGCCCACCCAGGGCAGACCGCACGTCCCTCGACCGGGCGGAGCAGGGCACTGGACTGGCGCCTCGCCTCGCACGCCCTGCTGCCGGCCGCCGGGATCCTCCCGGCCGTGTTCCTGTTCACCGAGGACCGGGACGCGCCCAGTCTGTTGCTGCTGGGCGCGCTGCTGATCGTGCAGCTGCTGCCGTTGCTGTGGCGGCGGTCGGCGCCCTGGCCGGTGCTGGCCGCATTGCTCGCGGGAGCCTGGCTGTGGCCGTGGGCACCCGGCTCCGACGCGGATCCCTGGCTGGCCCTGATCGCGGGCGCCTGCGCCCTGGTGGGCGGGGTGTACGCGGTGGGGGCGTACGGCCGTGATCCGTGGGCGACTTGGGCATCGGTGCCGGCGGCGGCGTCGGTACTGGCCGGCGCGGTGTCGGTGACAGCGGCGCGGGACGGCACGATCGACGGGGACCCGGCCGGAACCCTCGTCGTGGGGATCACGGTGTTCGCCCTGACGGTGATGCTGCTGCCGCTGTTCGGCTGCGCGTGGCTGGCGGGCTTCCTCGTACGGTCCCGGCGCGGGCGCATCGCCCGCCGCGAGGACGGCGAGCTGGGCGCGGTCGTCCACGAGGCGCTCGCCGCGGCCCACGCGGAACGGCAGAGGGTTGCCGCCGGGCTGCGCGCCGCGGTCCTCGACCGGACCGCCGAAGTCGTCACCGCCGCCGAGGAGGGCCGCCTCGACGACGTGGCCCCGGCGGCCCGCGAGTCTCTGGCGGCGATGCGCGAGCTCCTGGGCAGCCTGCGCGACGGCACCCCGGCCGACGCCCGGCCCGTGAGCCCCACCGAGGGCTCGCTACAGTGACGCCCCATGACCTCGCCCTCCACCCCGGCCCGGGTCCTGGTCGTCGACGACCAGGCCGTGGTCCGCGCGGGATTCGCGGCCATCGTCGACGCGGAGCCGGACTTCGTGGTGGTCGGCGAGGCGGGTGACGGCGCCGAAGCGGTCACCCTGGCCGGCCGACTGACCCCGGACGTGGTCCTGATGGACATCCGCATGCCCGGCATGGACGGCCTGACGGCGACGAGCCTCCTGACCGGCCCGACGTCGGGCCACGTACCCCGGGTGCTCGTCCTGACCACGTTCGACCTCGACTCGTACGTCTACGAGGCCCTGCGCGCAGGCGCCTCCGGCTTCCTCCTCAAGGACGCCCAGCCGGCCGAACTCCTCACGGCGCTCAGGGTGGTGGTCGCCGGCGAGGCCATGCTGGCCCCCGCGATCACCCGCCGTCTCATCCACACGTTCACAGCCACCGCCCCCGCCCCACCGTCCGCCCCCGCGGCCCTCGACGCCCTCACCCCCCGGGAACGCGAGGTCCTCTCCCTGATCGCGACCGGCCTCGCCAACGCCGAGATCGCCGCTCGCCTGGGCGTTGCCACGGGCACCGTGAAGACCCATGTCAACGCTCTCCTGAGCAAGCTGGATCTACGGGACCGGGTGCAGGCGACGATCTTCGCGTACGACACCGGCCTGGTACGGCCGCGACCGCCGATCTCCTGAAGGTCCCGTTCCAGGCATCCGGTGACCCGGCGACGCTCCAGGTATACCCCAGGGTGCAGGAGCAGATCGCCCTCCGGAGCGACGCGGTCTACCGCCCTGGTCAGGGAGGCTGAACCCCAGGACCAGCAGGAAGAGGAAGGCCGTATGGAAGCGACCAAGACGCCCGACTGGAACGTCGTGGGAATCCTGGGGGCCGCCCGGGGTGCGAAGGGTGACGCCGAGGGAGCCATCGGCACCGAGCATCTACTGGCCGGCATCACCACGGCCAAGGGCCCGGCGCGCGAAGCACTCGCGGATGAAGGGGCGACCAAGACCGCCCTGCTGACGGTGTTGCGGAACCGGATGCACAAGGAGGGCGCGTGGAGCGCCGACGACGACGCGGAGGGAAGCGTCGCCTCGCAGGACATCCTCGGGGAGGACGGTGATCGGCGCACCCACTTCACGGGCGCCGCGGCCAGAGCGCTGACCGCCGCAATGGAGCACGCGCAGCGGGAAGACGCGAAGAAGTTCGGCGCCGAGTACCTGCTGAGGGGACTGCTGGAGGAGGACAACCGCGCCGTGGAGCTGCTGGGCGCCTGCGGCATCTCACCGCACGCCGTACGCACCCGCCTCGACGGTGGCTCAGGGAGTCAGGAGGATGACCTCAACCCTCTGCTGCACCCCACCCGCGACGTTCTCCTCGGCCGTAGCCACTATCGCCGGATGCCCTCCCTCTGGATGCGGTGGCTGGTCAGACTCAGTGGGGTCAACTGGGCCTCGCTGCCTGCCGGTTGGGTCAGGCAGGAGACGTACGAGCAGGCACGTCGTCTCGGCCATCGCGTGGTGGGCACCGAGCATGTACTGCTCGCGATCCTGGCCACCCACGAGGTCGCGCTCCGGTACCCGCATCTGTCGGCGGGGAGCGCCCCCGACCAGGAAACCCAGTACGAGGGCGGCGAGCGACTGGCCCGCCTGGGCATCGACTACGCCTCGGTTCACCGTGCGCTGACCGCCGGTGATCGCATTCACCTGACAGCCGACGCCCGGCCCGTCGAGCAGTACGTCGACGAGGCCGCGGGCCTGAACCTGACGAGTACGGCCGATCCGGGCACCGGCCCCCTGGTCGAGGCCCTCCTGAGCGAGGAGACCCGCGCCCGCCAGCTGATCGACGCGCTGACCAGCACTTCTGGCAACTGAGAGCCCAATGTCGCGGCCGCGGAGGGGACTTCACCAGGTCTGAGCCGCGTACGCTGCGCGAGCGTACACGGTTACGGGCTGGACAGTAATGATAACGCCCCGTAATCATGGGCGGGTTGAGTGTGTGCGGCGGGGCAGGTGCGCGGGAGGTGGCCAAGGGTGGCCGATGACACGGTCGGTACGGATGTCGGCGGAGCGGAAGCGGACGGTACGCCGACGGAGGCGACGGCCGCAGTCCCGGCCACCTTCCGCGGCGAGCCGGAATCCTCCGACAGCCTGCGCACGTTCGGCGCAGTCCTCCAGGCCCTGCGCGAACATGCGGGGCTGAGCAGGCAGGAGTTCGCCGAACTGGTCCGGTTCTCCAAACACACGGTGGCGTCGGTGGAGTTGGGCCGCCGGATGCCGGACCCGACGCTGGTGGAACGCTCGGAGGAGGCCACGGGCAACACCGGGGCGCTACGGATGTCGGTACGGCATCTGGCACGGCAGCCGGGGTTGGCGGCGTGGTTCCGGCAGTGGGCTCGGCTGGAGGCGACGGCGATCAGCCTGTACACGTACGAATGCCGCGTGGTTCCCGGCTTGTTGCAGACCGAGGCCTACGCGCGGGCCGTGTCGTTGAGCGTGCCGCCGCTGCCGGACGAGGACGAACTGACCGAGCGGATCGATGCGCGGCTCGCACGGCAGGAACTGCTGTCTACGCGACGGAAGCCGCCGTGTGCGTTCAGCTTCATCATCGAAGAGGCGCTGCTGAAGCGGGGCACGGGCGGGGTCGAGGTCATGCGGGAGCAGCTGGATCACCTGCTGAACGTGATCGACCGGCACTGGAACGTCGAGGTGCAGCTCATGCCGTTGTGGGCGCCCATGCATGCAGGACTGGACGGGCCGGTGCAACTGCTCGAGACGCCGGAGAACCAGTGGTTCGGCTACTCCGAGGGCCAGGAAAATGGCCGTCTCATCTCCAGTCGGAAAGAGATCAGCCGACTCCAGCAACGGTATGCAAAACTGCGCTCGCAGGCTCTCATCCCTGAGGACTCCAGGAGCCTGCTGGAGCGAATGCGAGGAGAGCAATGAGCAGCACGTCCGAACTGGCCTGGTTCAAGAGCAGTTACAGCGGCTCTCAGGGCGACAGTTGCGTCGAGGTCGCTCTTGAGCCTGTCACCGTGCACGTACGCGACTCCAAGGACAAGCAGGGCCCGCAACTCGCCCTCTCCCCCACCGCGTGGACCGACTTCGTCTCGTACGCCGCCCAGGCCTGACCGTTCACAACACTGTGCCCCGCACTCGGTCAACTCCGGGATGCTGTTGGTCAATTGAGGGCACGCAGCCTTCTCCGCCCTGCCGGCTTCTGGCCGGCAGGGCGGAGTGCTTCCAGGTGTGTGGTGCGGGTGCGGGCCCGAGGTCTGTCCGAGTACCAGGCGTCGATGCGGGTCAGGTTGATCGCGGCCGCGGTGAGGTGGTGCTGGAGCCGGGTCTTGGGCAGTCCGCGGTAGCGGCTGTGTCGTAGGCCGTTGGTGTGGACGGCCTGGGAGATCGTGCCCTCGATGCCGGCGCGGGTCGCGTAGCGTTCCCGCCATTCGGGGGTGTCCTGGGCGGCGCGGGCTTGCTGGATGGCTTCGTGCGCGGGACGCGGGCGCACGGTGACCTGCCGCTGGTCGGCGGTGGCGGAGCTGATGCACTCGGAGCGGACCGGGCAGGGCCGACAGTCGCTCTTGCGGAAGGTGATGCGGATGATCGGGGTGCCGCGGTGCGAGAGCGCGTCACGCCAGCTGCGGGCGGTGGCACCATTCGGGCAGGTCACCGTCTTGTTCTCCCAGTCCACGGTGAACGCGTCCTGGGCATAGGTTCCTTTGGCCTGGCGGGTGGTGTTGCGGGCCATGGGACCGATGAGGGTGACGCCGTGCTCCTGGTGGGCGGTGACGATGCGGGGACCGTCGACATACCCCATGTCCACTACGTGCTCGTCCGGCAGCAGGCCGCGGGCCGCGAGCGCCTCGTGGACCGGGTCGGTCGCCTTGATGTCGGGGACGGTGGAGCAGGTGGTCAGCACGTTGGTGATCAGGTGCGGGGCGTCCGGGTCGCAGGATTCGGTCAGATGCACCTTGAAACCGTCCCAGTTGATGTCCCGTTTCGCGCTCGCCCGCGACTCGGTGTCATGAGGGCTGACCAGGCGCTTCGCGCCCGGCGGGCAGTCTTTTGGGTCCCGCCACACCACCTCGCCCCCGGCGCCGAGCGTGTACTGCTGCACCCAGGTGAGGCGCAGGATCTCCACGGCCGGTACCTGGCGCAGCCAGAGGGGCGTGCCGGGCGCGAACACGTCGGCCAGCAGGCGCATCCCGTCCCGGCCGGTCTGCTCGGCCAGCTCGATCCGTTTGCGGCGGTGCTCCGGCAGCCAGTAATCGTCCGGGCGGGCGGCATACCGGTCGAACCATTCGGGTTCCGCATGGGAGGTCAGCCACTCGGGGGCGACGGCCGCGAGCGCGTTGAGCGCTGCCCGCAGCGTTTCGATGACGCACTCCAGCCGGTTCAGTGACCGGACCGCGGCCAGCACGTGAGTGGAGTCGGTCCTCGCTCGCCCGCGCACCCGCACCAGCCCGGCCTCGCGAGCAGCCGTCAGGACCTGGTCGAAGACCTGCTGCCCGGCGTCGGCCTCGACCAGCCGGGCACGGAACTCGCTGAGGACGGAGTAGTCGAACCCCGGATCGGTCAGGTCCAGGCCCAGGGCGTACTTCCAGTCGATCCGGGCCCGCACGGCCTGCGCCGCCTGCCGGTCGGGCAGGTTCTCGGCGAACTGCAGCACCGACACCAGCGCCAGCCGGCCCGGCGACCAGGCGGGCCTGCCCCGGGATGGGAACAGCCCGGCGAACTGCTCGTCGGTGAATAGCGCGCCCAGCTCATCCCTCAGCCGGATCGCCAGACTGCCCTTGGGGAACGCCGCCTTCGCCACCCGCGCCGTCTCCGCCGGCACCTCACCCGGCTCCATCGGCTGCATCGACATCGACACCCTCCCCATACGACAACGGCGGTCCCCAAGACCACAACCGGGTCTTGGGGACCGCCGTCACGCACGCCCCGAATTCGCCAACAGCATCCTCGGTCAACTCCGGTGCGGGGCATAGCCGTTCACGCGGTCGGTGATCCTACTGAGAAACCGCCCGGCTGAAGAGCGTCTCGGCCTCCGCGACGGCCTGGACGAGGGCCATCGGCTCCGGGGTCAAGTCCCCCACCAGTGCGTCGACTTCACGCAACCCCGCCCGCTCCAGCAACCGCTTCTCGTTGGTCACCCACTCCCCCCGCGCCGCCAGCACCGCATGCGCCGTCTGCGTCGCCGCGACGGCGATCGCGCCCGCGACCTGGGTGAGGGCGCCCTTCGGGGCGTGGCCGGCCTTGGCGTAGGCGAGGGTGGCGGTGGCCATGCCGTACCAGCGCTCGGGGGCGGTTTTGCGCAGAGCCTGCGGGTAGGCGGACGGGCGGCGCAGTTCACCCCGTAGCACCTGATTGATCGCCAGCTCGGCAACTAGCAGGTACGTCGGGATCCCCGCGAGGTGGAACATCAGGGGCTCGATCCGGAAGCGCCCCTCCTCCGCTTCCGCCCACACGTGCTCCACCACGTCGAGGTCCCGATAGTGCACGTCCACACGTCGGCCCTCGATCGTCAGCCACGCCCCGCCGTTGAAGACTCCGCCGCCCCAGCCGCCGATTTCGAAGACCTCGCCGGGCCAGCCGAGGGCGCGTAGGTCCTCGGGGTCGAAGGCTCCGCGGTAGTAGACGGCGAGGTCCCAGTCGCTCTCGGAGGTGTGAGTGCCCTGGGCCCGAGAGCCGCCAAGGGCCACCGCCTGGACGGTGGGGAGGGCGGCCAGGCGGTCGGCGATGGGGTCGAGGAAAGCAGAGTCGGTTGCTTCATGCATGGGGCCCCTTCAGCGCCGTACGCAATGCGCGTGATGTGGAGGCTCCACCGTAATCCTCGGGACTGACATCACTCGCGGGGTGACAGCCGTCCCTCACTCAGCCGCAGGGGATGCCCGGCGCGTGTGGCCGGGCATCCCCGAGTCTGGCTGGTGGGCTGGGCTTCAGGGTCCCCCGTTCCCCGAAGACCCCGGAGTTCCCGGAGTCCCCGAAGGGGTCAGCCGGCGGCTACCGCGTCGCGGAGGGTGGCCAGTTCGTCGTACATGACCTGGCCGGGGCACTCGGTTTCCATCCAGTCGCGGTGACCGCTGATTTCCGGTACGTCCCTGGTGGTGCCGTTGATCGGGTTGGTGTACGTGACCTGGGCCTTGGGGTCGACGCCGTGGAGGCGGACGAGGACGCGGGTCAGGCGGGTGAGTGCCTCGCGGGCGGCTTCGGTCGGGCCCTGGGTGGTGAGGGTGCCGAGGAGGGCGATGCCGAGGTTGCCGGAGTTGAAGCCGGCCGCGTGGAAGGCGGTGACGAGCTTGCCGTCGCCGTCGTGGGCGGGGATGCCGTCGTCGCCCGAGAAGCGGCCCTCGTAGATGGTGCCCGCCTCGTCGATGAGGAAGTGGTAGCCGATGTCGCCCCAGTCGTTGGTGACCGCGTGGAGCTGGTATATCGCACGCACCGTGGCGGCCGGGTCCGGGTCGGCGTTGACGGACGCGGTGTGGTGGACCGTGAGGGTCTGGAAGGGGTAGAACGCGGTCGGCGAGTTCTCCGTACCGTCCGGTTTGAAGCGCAGCGACTCGTCCGCGCCCCAGGCCGCGCGCGTCAGGTAGGCGATGCCGCGCACCCGGGTCGTGTCGGACGGGACGGCCACCTTGCGCGCCGGGCCCTGCTTGGTGTCGATGGCACAGGAACGCAGCTCGGTGGCGCCGTTCGGGGCCTTCACCTCGTAAGCGGACGCCTGGCCCGCCGCGACGAGCAGGACACCGCCGTTGCTGTCCGAACAGCCGCTGGCGCTCAGGTCCTTCCAGGCGCCCTGGCTGCCGTCGGCGTCGGTCAGCCGGATGCCGCCGCCGGTCGCTTTGCGCGTGCCCGCCCAGGTCAGGCCCACGTAGGCAATGGGAAAGGCGGCCTCGACGGATGCTTCGCCGGTGGCCGCCTTGGTGCGGGTCTTGGGGAAGTTCTCCGGTGTCGTACCGGGTTCGGCCGCTGTGGTGTCGGCGTCTTTGGCGTCCGCGTCGGTGGACTCCGAGTTGGTGGTCGCCATCACGGCCGGGGTGATCACGGCACCTGCCGCGACCGCGCCTGCGGCGCCGATCAAACCACGCCGGGTGACGCGGGATTTGGGGCGATGGGAAGTGGGGGGAACTGTCATCGGGGGGATCCTTACGGGTTCCGTGCTCGTTCCTGACGGCTACTGGGGCATACGGGCCCCGTGCGCCAGCCGTGCTTGAAGACGCAAGGGATCATACGGTTCCGGGATAACGTTCCGGCCACCACCCCCTGTGAAAATGGCGGGAGTTGAGCTACTCGGCGGTAGGGCCGGGTCGTCTCGTAAGGGCGGGGCGAAGCCGCCGTCCGTCCTATCCCGCTCCCCCGCTCCCACCCGAAAACTCGGATGCGCGACCGGCCCTGCCACGCGCAGGATCGGAAGGTCATTTCTCGTCAAGTCGCCGAAGGCCAAGCCGCCGTAAGTAACCGCAAGTCACTCCTTGATGAGACCCGCCGATCCCTGACCCTTGGGAGGTCCCATGCTCCAGCGCGTCACCGTCCCCACCCTCTTCCCGCCCCCGACCTACTCCCACGCCTCCGTGGTCGAAGCGGGCACGCGGCTTGCGTTCCTCGCCGGCTCCGTCCCCCTCGACGCCGACGGAAATCTCGTAGGCGAAGGCGACCCGGTACGGCAGGCCGAGCAGGTCATCGCGAATCTGAGTGAGCAACTGCGGGCGATCGGCAGCGAGTTGGCGCATGTCGCGTACACCGACGTGTACGTCGTGACGAGCGACCCCGCGGTGCTCTCGGAGGTCTGGAACGTCGTCGAGGCCTCCGGGCTCAGCACCGGCCCGCACGCGTCGACTCTCCTCGGGGTCGCTTGTCTCGGTTATCCGGACCAGCTCGTGGAGATCACGGCGACGGCCGTCGTGCCCGAGCCTGAGCCCGAGCCCGACGCCACACCGTAGGCACTACGAAGCGTCTGTCGGGCCCCAACTCCGCCTCTTCGGCAGCGGTTTCGCGTAACTCCCGGCGCGGCTCGTCGTCAGCCCCAGGCTCACCAGCGACTCGGCGAGCTTCACGGCCGCGGCGACCCCGTCGACGACCGGCAGCCCCAGTTTCTCGCCGACCACCCGCTGGAGTCCCGTCATTCCGGCGCAGCCGAGTACCAGTACCTCCGCGCCGGCGTCGCGGGCCCGTTCGGCGGCGGTCACGAAGGCCTCCTCCGTGCGGACGGAGTCGCCGAGGTCGAGGACGCCGAGGCCCGTGCCGACGACGGCGGCGCAGTTCTGGGCGACCCCGGCCGCGTACAGGCTGTCCTCGATCTGTCCGCGCGAGCGCTCCAGCGTCGTGACGACGCCGTACCGTCGCCCGAGCAGGCAGGCGAGATGGGCCGCGGCCTCGGTGATGTCGACGACGGGTACGTCCACGAGTTCCCGTACGCCCTCGCGCCCGTGCTCCCCGAACCCCGCCATGACGACGGCGTCGTACGGCTCGTCGTACGTCCGCAGGGTGTCGAGGACGGCCGCCGCCGAGAGGTAACTGTCGAGCCAGCCCTCGACGGACTCGGGCCCCCAGGCGGGGGTCAGACCGGTCACGGTGGTGCCCGGGCCTGCGGCGGCCCGGGCACCTCGTACGATCTCCGCGGTCATCTCCTGCGTCGTATTGCAGTTGGTGACGACGATCCGCACGTTCAGCCCTCCACAGCTGCGGGCTGGGAGGCAACGGCTTCGGCGGCGGCGCGCTCCGGGCGGCAGAGCAGGGCGTACGTACCGGCGGCCATCGCCGTGCCGATGAACCAGGAGTACGGAGCCACGGCGCTGAAGTCCTTCACCAGCGCGAGCACCGCCGACACCGCCGCCGCGGGCAGGAACGCCCACAGAGCCTTGGGGTTGACGCCCTTGCGGTAGTAGTAGCGGGACCCGGGTGTGGCGTCGAAGAGCGCGCCGACGTCGATACGGCCGCGCTTGATCCAGAAGTAGTCGAGCATGATCACACCGAACAGCGGGCCCAGGAAGGCGCCGAGGCCGCCGAGGAAGTAGTTGACCACGGTGGGGTTGGAGAAGAGGTTCCACGGGGTCACCAGCAGCGCGGCCACCGTGCTGATCATGCCGCCGACCTTGAAGGTGATCTTCTGCGGCCAGACGTTCGCCAGGTCGTACGCCGGTGAGACGAAGTTGGCGACAATGTTGACGCCCATGGTGGCGATGGCGAAGGTCAGCGCGCCCAGCACCAGTACCCAGGTGTTGCCGATCTCGGCGACGAGGTAGGCCGGTTCGGTGTGGGCCTTGCCGAAGACCTCGATCGAGCCCGCCGTGACGATGACCGAGACGACCACGAACGCCGTCGAGTTGATGGGCAGGCCCCAGAAGTTGCCGCGCTTGACGGTCTTGTAGTTCGGCGAGAAGCGCGAGAAGTCGCAGAAGTTGAGCATCAGGGTGCCGTACGTGGCGAGGATGAGCCCGATCGCGCCGAACCACTGCCGCCACTGCTCGCCCACCGAGACCGGGTTCGGGGTGTCGGTGAGCGAGATGGTCCAGCCGGCCTTGGCGAGGATCCACACGGCGAGCGCGATCATCACGATCCAGATCGCCGGACCGCAGAAGTCCTGGAACTTACGCACCGACTCCATGCCCTGGCTGATGATCGCCGCCTGGATGAGCCACAGGGCGATGAAGGTGCACCAGCCGAGCTGGTGCAGCCCCAGGAAGGAGTTGTGCGTCCAGGACTCGAGGCCCGGCCAGGCGGCCAGCAGCATGATGTTGACGGCGACGGAGGCCAGGTAGGTCTGGATTCCGTACCACATGATCGCGATGACGGCCCTGATCAGGGCGGGGATGTTGGCGCCCCAGACGCCGAAGCTGATGCGGCTGACGACCGGGAAGGGCACGCCGTGACGCTGCCCGATCTTCCCCATCCAGTTCATGCCGATGTAGATGATCACGAAGCCGACGAGCAGGGATGTGAAGACCTGCCACACGTTCATGCCGAGGACCAGCAGGCCCGCGGCGAAGGTGTAGTTGCCGAGGTTGTGGACGTCGGACATCCACATGGCGAAGAGGTCGAAGACCTTCCAGTTGCGCTTCTTCGCGGGGGCGAGGTCTTCGTTGGTGAGCCGGGGATCGGGGACGAACTCGGTGGCGCTCTGGGCTGCGGCCGGATCGGCGAGGGACACGGGGCCTCCAGGGGGAGGGACGGAGGGCGGGGAGGGAGCCGGGGGTGTGGGGAGCGGGATGGGGACGGGGGGTTGGGGAGCGGATGGGACCGGGGCGGCGCGAGCGGAAGGTGGTCGCTCGCGGTCGCGGGCGGGGGATGATCGCTCGCGTTCGTGAGCGGGGGTGGCCGCTCGGTGCTCGCCTGCTATTTGGTATACCAAACTTGCGTTATGGTCCCGCCGTCAACGACACCCGGCAATGTCCATGCGGTTACAGCTCGGTAAAACAGCCCCCGGTTCGGCGAAGATGGAGCCATGACAACGGTGGAACCGCTGGGGGCGGTCCGTGAACGAGTCCTCGCCACACTGCGGCAGGAGATCATCACCGGGCGGCTGCGGCCCGGCGACCGGCTGGTCGAGCGCGAGCTGGCCGACCGCTTCGGGGTCTCCCGCGTCCCGGTCCGCGAGGCCATCCGCGCCCTGGTCGCCGAGGGCTTCGTCCACTTCGAGACCCCGCGCCGCACCGTCGTACGCCCGCTGACCCCGACAGACGTCAAGGAACTCTTCGAGCTCCGCGAGGCCCTGGAGGTGTACGCCACCGGGCTCGCGGCCCAGCGCGCGACCCGGGCCGACCTCGCCGAACTGGAGGAACTCCTCGACCGCGCGGCCGCTGCGACCCAGGCCGAGGACGCGGAGGCGATCCCCGAGATCAACACCCGCTTCCACGACCGCATCCTGGCGATGGCCGACAACGGCCTGCTCATCTCGGTCATGGAACCGGTCGCAGGCCGCGTACGCTGGCTCACCCACCAGAACGAGGAGTGGCCCCAACTCCTCGTAGAACACCGCGAGTTGTACGCCGCCATCGCCTCCGGCGACCCGGAACGCGCCCGCACCCACGCTCTCGCCCACGTCCAGGCCAACTACCGCTCTACGGTGCGGCAGCTCTTTGGCGACGCAGGGGGCGGCTCCTAGGCCGGCTCCGAGGCCGACTCTGGGAGACATGGTGGAGGGCATGGGTTGGACGGGACGGTGCGCGTTGGCGTCAGCGGGACGCCGCGTGCCGGCCTGTCGTGTACCCGTCCGTCGCGTACCGATCCGTCGTCGCGACCAGCGCGTCCACGGCGTCCGCCGCTCCCGCGTTGTGGCCCACGTCGTCGATCATGATCAATTCGCTTCCGGGCCAGGCGTGGTGGAGGCGCCAGACGGTGCCGAGGAGGTTGCCGGGGTCGAGGCTGCCCTGGACGAGGGTGCCGGGGATGTCCTTGAGGCGGAGGGCGTCGCGGAGGACCACTCCCTCTTCGTTGCCCTCGCCGAGGAAGTGGTCGTTGCCCCAGTAGTGGGTGACCGTGCGGACGAAGCCCATGCGGAACACCGGGTCCTCGTACCGGGGGATCGAACGCGGCGGGGCGGGAGCCATGGCCGTCTCCCAGTCGGTCCAGGCCCGTGCCGCCCGCGCCCGCACCTCGGGGTCGGGCGACTCGATCAGCCGGTTGTACGCCGCCGCCAGATTCCCCTCGCGCTTGTCCTCGTCCTCTGGCAGCTCCGCGAGGAACCGCTCGAAGGCCTCGGGGAAGAACTGCCCGAGCCCTCTGGTCATCAGGGCCACCTCACGGCTGGCACCGGTCGCGACCGCCGTCAGCACCAGCTCGGATACGGCACCAGGGTGCGTCTGCGCATACCGCAGCCCGAGCACCGACCCCCACGACACGCCCCACACCAGCCACCGCTCGATACCGAGGTGAGCTCGCAGCAGCTCCAGGTCGGCGATGATGTGCGCCGTCGTGTTGACGCTCATGTCGGTGTCGTACGCGCTCGCGTGCGGCATCGAGCGTCCGCAGCCGCGCTGGTCGAGGAGGACGATGCGGTACGCGGCCGGGTCGAAGTACCGCCGGAAGAAGGGGTTGCTCCCGGTACCGGGCCCGCCGTGCAGCACCACCGCGGGCTTGCCACGCGGATTGCCGCACACCTCCCAGTAGACGTGGTTGCCGTCGCCGACATCGAGCATGCCGTGGTCGTACGGTTCGATCTCCGGATAAAGAGGCATCGGGCGACCCTAGCCCGCATACGGCCTGGTCGAAAGCCCTGCCGCCTCCGCTGCAGTACGCAGCACACTCCGCAGCATCTCGGGGGTGAGGCGCCCGGTGAAGGTGTTGCGCTGGCTCACGTGGAAGCAGCCGAAGAGTTCCAGCGGGTTGTTGGCCGCGCCGCCGCCGCTGCGGCTCTGGCTCTGGCTCTGGCTCTGGCTCTGGCTCTGGCTCTGGCTCTGGCTCTGGCTCTGGCTCTGGCTCTCCAGGATGATCCGTGCGCCGTGGGAGAAGGCCGGCCGGGGTCGGGGCACCGTCCAGCCCGCCTCGGCGAACGCGGGCAACGCGGCCTGCCACCCGAAGGCTCCGAGCACCACGACCGCCCGGAGGGTGGGCCTGAGCAACTTCAGCTCGCTCACCAGCCAGGGGCGGCAGGTGTCGCGCTCCTCGGGGGTCGGTTTGTTGGCGGGCGGCGCGCAGTGCACGGGTGCGGTGACCCGTACGCCGTACAGGGTCAGCCCGTCGTCCGCACTCACGGACGTGGGCTGCGACGCCAGCCCCACCTCGTGCAACGCCTCATACAGCACGTCCCCGGAACGGTCCCCGGTGAACATCCGCCCGGTCCGGTTCCCACCGTGCGCCGCGGGCGCGAGCCCGATGACAAGCAGCGAGGCGTCCGCTGGTCCGAACCCCGGCACCGGCCGACCCCAGTACGTCCACTCCGCGAAGGCAGCACGTTTGGTACGGGCCACCTCCTCGCGCCAGTCGACCAGCCGCGGGCAGGCCCGGCAGCCGGAGACCCGCGCGTCCAGCTCGGCCAGGGTCTCCAACGGTGCGGCGATTGGCTTGGGGAAGCCGCGGAAAGCTGATTCCGGCTCGGGCGTAACCATATGGACTGCCTCTCGTTCTACCCGACATACACGCCGCGTGCTTGAAATGCGCGCGATCCCCGCCACCGGCATCGCGGTCACCTGCGGTGATCGGTTCAGCGTCCGGCGGGGCGGCGATCCCAGGGTGTGACCACTCGAAAGAGCCGGCCACAGTCCAGACGCCGGCACCGCGTCACCGCCAGTGACGCCGCACACGGGCTCTGCCCAAGGATCGGCCCGGACTCGTCCGAGCTCGTTACCGCTTCCACCCCCTCGGGGCCACGCGGTAACCCAGGATCCTCAAGAGTTCCAGAGACGCTGTTGTCCATGCCCACAACGGTATGCCCGGGATGCGGATGTAAGGCGGGGTACAAAAGGGCTCCGACTACCCGCTTCCCGAGGGCTAAGGTCGAAGCATGGCTTCAGGACCTCAGAGGAACGGCACGGGCGAGCGCACGGTCGGCTCGGCCGAAGCCGTGGCCGCCGCGAAGGCCGCCGCCCCCGCGAACGGTGAGACCGTCCGCGTCGACAGCTGGATCTGGTCCGTACGTCTCGTCAAGACCCGCTCGATGGGCGCCACCGCCTGTCGCGGTGGCCACGTCCGCGTGAACGGCGAACGTGTCAAGCCCGCACACTCCCTCCGCGTCGGCGACGAGGTCCGCCTGCGCCGCGACGGCCGCGAACGGATCGTCGTCGTCAAGCGCCTGATCCGCAAACGAGTCGGAGCCCCTGTAGCCGCCGAGTGCTACATCGACAACTCCCCACCACCCCCACCCCGCGAAGCGGTCGCCCCCGCAGGCATCCGCGACCGAGGCACCGGCCGCCCCACCAAACGCGACCGCCGCGAACTGGAACGCCTACGGGGCTTGGCGGGGCCTGGCCCTGGACCGGCCTCCGGCTCCGGCGCCGGCCCACGTTGATCACCCTGCCCCGCGCAGGCACCCCGATACTGTTGGCGCGGCGGCCCAGGGTGGGCGCGCTAGCCGGACTTGCCGAAGTCTGGCTAGCGCGCCCCTTAAGGGGCGCGGGGAACTGCGCGACCAGCCACAATGGACCCGCAGCTCCAAACCGCACCCCCAGCGGAGCGCCCCGCGCGGCCCCCTCCCCCGCACCGGACGCCGTCCGACTAAGGGGTCACGACCGTCGTCGTATGAGCCGCAGCAGCTCGGCGTTGTGACTCCGGCGTGCGTAGGCGATCAAGGCCAGCGGGACTATCAGGATCAGCGGAGTCGCGGCGTACTGACCGTCGAAGACGGCGAGTTGCGTGATGAAGGCGCCCACCATCAAGGCGCTCAGCGAAACCGCCGCCACCGACGACAGCAGCGGAATCAACAGGGCGATACCGCCGAGCAGTTCGAGCACTCCGATGCTGTACATGCCCGCGCTGCCCCAGCCGATCTTCTCGAAGGACTCGACGGCCGATTCGTGCCCGATCAGCTTGGGCAGCGCGCTCGCGAAGCCGAAGAAGAGAGCGAGTACAACCTGCAGGCCACGCAGGGCGATTCGGGCGCGGCGGCCACGAGCGGTCGCGGATTCGGCGACGACGATGCCGGAGTTCACGGAGGCGGCGGAAGCGGCGGTCTCGGACATGAGGTTCTCCTGGGTGAAGCGGTTCGCGTTGCTGTCAGAGAGGTAGACCGGCCCGCTTCCCGAAACTCATCGCTCGGCAAGCGGAGTTCTCCGCCGAACCGCGAAACTCATTACCCATCACCCCCCAAACTCACGCCACCTGCGGCCCGCTGCCCGGCTGCCTGCTGCCGAGTCGCGCCAGGCTCACACCACCCGCCGCCGACGCAAACTCACTCCCCCGCGGCCCGCGGCCGCTGCCCGTCAACCCGAGCTCACGCCACCCGCCGCCCCAAACTCACGCCCCCGCCGGAACCGCCCGCACCCATATCCCGTCCTCCGTCAGATACCGGTCGACCTTCAGCCCCGCCTCCGCCAGCGCTTCCTCGAACTGGCCCTTCGTGAGCGGTCGGGCAAGGAACGTCTGGGTCCATATCGCGTCCGGGAAGACATACTCCGCGCGCACCGAGTTCACCCCGTCCCCGACCGGCTCCGCGGACAGCATCCGCACCGTGAACCCGCTCGGATCACGCGTCTCGCGTGGCAGATTCGTGTGGTAGTCCTCTCCCTCGCGCTGGATCAACACGCACCCGTCGTCCGCGACATGGCTCCGGCAGACGTCCAGCATCCCGCGCCGCACCTCGACGTCACCGGTGTGCACGAGGAACGACGCGAGCATCACCACGTCGAACTTCTCCCCCAGCGACAGCGTCTCGATCGGACCGCATATCGTGCGAGCCCCTAGCACCCGCTCCAGCATCTCCGCCGACTCGTCCACCGCCGTGACCGTGAACCCCCGCTCCAGAAGCGGATGCGTCATCCGCCCCACCCCGCAGCCCAGTTCGAGGATGTGCGCCCCCGCGGGCACGGCCCCGCTGATGATGTCCGGCTCGTCACCGACGGGCAGTCGCGCATACAGCTCCACCGCGCAGCCGTCCGGCGTAACCGCTCCGGGCCCTGTTCCCTCGTATCCCGCACGCATCTCGGTCGTCATACCCGTCAAACGGCCCGTGCCCGCGGCCCCGTTCCCCCTCCACACCGGTTCACCCGTTCGAGTTACAGCGCGAACCAGCCATGCCCGCCGTACCAGTGACCGCCCGCCCGCAGATGATCCCCGACCGCCCGCTCCACACTCGTACGCCGAGGAAGACCCTCCACCGGCAGTTCCGGATCGCCGAAGACGAAGCCCACCGCGCTCTTGTCGTCCGCTTTCGCCTCCTCGTACGCGAGCTGAAACCGTTCCTGGAAGCGGACGATGTTGGAGTCCGCCGGCAGATACCGCTTTAGCTGCGGGTCGAGCAGCCAGGAGTGGCAGACCGCCACCCTGTATCGCTCGTCCGGGTAGTGGCGGGCGAAGAACTCCCGTGCCAGGCCCAGGGATTGGTCGCACGCGCGCGGTGACAGGGGCCCGCGAAAGTCGGCGATGTGCAGGCTCAGGCAGGGGTCGCCTGGGCCGGTGTCGAGGCCGGCGGCGGCAGCCGCCCGCCCCGTACGCCCGCCGAGCCGCGCACGCTGGAACTGCAGCCGCCCCAGCTGGTACAGCTCCCCGTGGAAGTGCAGGGTGAGCCACCACGGCTCCAGGAGACCGCAGGTACCGAACCGTCGCCGGTGCACGGCCATATGGCGCCCCAGATCGGCGAGGCTGCGCCGGGACACGGCCTCCGGGATTCCCCTGTCGCGGTGGTACGCGCGTACGTACGGCAGTGCGGCGACGAACACGAACACGTGGAAGCTGCGGCCGAGCGGCCCCGTGGACTCCGGGAAGGCCGGCGGCTCCCACCCTTTGCCGATCGCCCCCATGTCACGTACGAACCGGCCGACGCATCGTCGCAGCAGCATCATCGCGTCCGGATCCGCCGCCAACCGCTCCCGCTGCGCGACGAGTTCATTGACGCACTCGTGCGGCACGGACAGATCGAGGAGTACGTCCGGCAACGCGACCGCGTCCGGAAGAACGGCCTCCACGCGCGGGACGGCCTCGCTCTCCAGGTCTCTCAGCCATTCCGCGAGCCTCTCGTCGGCCCGCAGCGCCTCCAGCAGCACAGCCGCTCCCCCGTTCGTCCGCCCTTTGGTGAACGTGCACTACGAAGAGTACGTTTCCGAGTAGGAGCAGTGATCCGGATGCGTACGGGCAGTGAACCGACGACTGCGCGCAGTGCCCTGCGAGCGCGCATGTGGCTCAGCGTGTGGGGTCTGGTCTGGGCGATCGCCGGAACCGCGGCCTTCGCCCTCGCCGGGCGGCCCGGCTGGGCGATCGCCTGCGGGGTGCTGTGGCTGATCGTCACCGTCGACCTGGCAATGATCCTCCGGCACATCCGCCAGGGCCCCCACTACCAGCCAGGCCCTGACATCCCGCCTTACCGACCGCCGGACAGACGTCGCTAAGCGGACTTGCGCCCCTTCAGAGAAACCGCCTTAGCCAGCGGAGCTCTCCGTCAAGGTCAGGAGTCGAAGCGAGCCGCAGCCACATACTCCGGCTGCGGATCCAGCGCCGCCGCGAGCCGGAAGTGCCGTATCGCCTGCTCGGGCCGGCCCGAGCGCTCGTACGTACGGGCCAGCGCGAAGTGCGCGAACGCGTTGTCCGGCTCGCGCTCCAGCACGACCGTGAATTCCAGCTCGGCGGGCCGCAGTTGAGCTGCCGCGAAGAAGGCCCGCGCACGCAGCAGCCGCGCCGCCGTGTTCTCGGGATGCGCGGCGATGACCTTGTCGAGCAGCTTCACGGCGCCCCGCGGATCACGCGCGGCCAGCAGCTGCTCGGCGGCGCGGAAGTCGATGACATGCGTCTCTGGAGTAGGTCCGGTGGAACCTCTGGACTCAGGCACGCCTCACTCCTTCCCTCGCTGCCTCGCTTCAACGCCCCGGGCGGGGCCCGCTATTCCAAGGTCGTTTTCTGCTGTGCCCGCCGCACAAGATCCGCCCAAACCTCCCGTACGCGTCGCTCCAGCTCCTCCAGCGGTACGTCGTTGTCGATGACGATGTCCGCTATGTCCAAGCGTTTCTCACGGGTGGCCTGGGCGGCCATACGGGCGCGAGCGTCCTCCTCGCTCATGCCGCGCAGACGTACGAGCCGGTCGAGCTGGGTCTCGGGGGTCGCGTCGACGACCACCACGACGTCGTACAGCGGCGCGAGACCGTTCTCGGCGAGGAGCGGGACGTCGTGGACGATGACGGCGTCCGGGGAGGCAGCTGCCTCGAGTTCGCGGGAGCGTGCGCCCACGAGGGGGTGCACGATCGAGTTCAGCTGAGCGAGCTTTTCCGGGTCCGTGAAGACGATCGAGCCCAGTTTCGGCCGGTCGAGACCGCCGTCCGGGGTGAGTATGTCCTCCCCGAAGGCGTCGACGACCGCCGCGAGACCGGGAGTTCCGGGTTCGACGACCTCTCGCGCGATCTTGTCGGCGTCGATCAGCACGGCGCCGCACTCCACGAGCAGCCGCGACACCTCGCTCTTGCCGGCGCCGATACCGCCGGTCAGGCCCACTGTCAGCATGCCGGAAAGCTTAGGACCTGCCTCTGACAACGCCGTCGACGGGCCTCATCGGCCCTCTCCCGCCCCGCTACGCGTCGCCTTCCCGCTCCGCCAGGAACCGCTCGAACTCGAGCCCGATCTCGTCCGCCGACGGGATGTCCAGGGGCTCGGCGAGCATGTTGCCCCGCGTCTCGGCGCCCGCGGCAGCGTCGTACTGATGCTCAAGGCCCTGGACGAGCGTGACGAGTTCCTCGTCGCCCTCCTGGATCTGCCGGTCGATCTCGGTCTGGGTACGGTGCGCGTCGGTACGCAGAGCGTGTGCGATACCGGGCAGGACCAGGCCGGTCGCGCCGGTGATCGCCTCCAGGACGGTCAGCGCAGCGTCGGGGTACGGGGAACGGGCGATGTAGTGCGGCACGTGCGCGGCAACACCCAGGACGTCATGTCCGGCCTCCATGAGGCGGTACTCGACGAGCGATTCGGCGCTGCCGGGGACCTGGGCCTCGTCGAAGGGGCTCGTGTGGCCGGGCACCAGTTCGTTGCGGTTGCCGTGCGGGGTGAGGCCGACGGGGCGGGTGTGCGGGACGCCCATGGGGATGCCGTGGAAGTTCACGGCCAGGCGGACGCCGAGCCGCTCCACGATCTGCTGAACGGCTGCGGCGAAGCGCTCCCACTCGACGTCCGGCTCGGGTCCGGAGAGGAGCAGGAAGGGGGCACCTGTCGCGTCCTGGACGAGCCGGACGTCGAGCGTGGGCTCCTCGAAATCGGTCCAGCGGTCGCGCTTGAACGTCAGCAACGGGCGACGGGCGCGGTAGTCAACGAGCCGGTCGTGGTCGAACCGGGCGACGACCTGGTGGGGCAGCGAGCCGAGGAGCCGGTCGACGATCTGGTCGCCGGTCTCGCCCGCGTCGATATATCCGTCGAAGTGGTAGAGCATGACAAGGCCCGCCGACTCCTGGGCGAGCGCCATGTCGACGACGGCCAGGCCCTTCGGCTCCCATGCGTACAAACCCTGCGGATCAAGCACTGTGACCGCTCCTCCTCGTGTTCATACTGCACAACGAGCCCTGGAACGCGGGCATTCCCGCAGCACGCCTCTTCCTGATCCTCTTACTGGCTTCTCATGCGCTATGACATCGGCACGCGCGCGTGGAGGGCGATTAATGCCGCGCGGGCGCCTAAGGGACCCCCGGCAGGGCAAAGCACCGGGCCCGCACCCCCAACAGGGGTGCGGGCCCGGTTACTTGCTCAGTCCAGCGCGAGCGTTCAGCTCTGGCCGCCGGCCAGCTTCTCGCGAAGGGCAGCCAGGGCCTCGTCCGACGCCAGGGCGCCGGAGTTGTCGTCCGACTCCGAGGAGTACGAACCGCCGCCGCCACCGGAGGCGGCCGGAGCCGCACCCGGGGTGCCGCCGCCGCCGGCAGCACCCTCGGCCTCGGCCTGGGCGTCCGCCTCGCGGGACTTGATGACCTGCGCCTGGTGCTGCTCGAAGCGCTGCTGCGCCTCGGCGTACTGGCGCTCCCACTCCTCGCGCTGCTTCTCGTACCCCTCGAGCCAGTCGTTGGTCTCGGGGTCGAAGCCCTCGGGGTAGATGTAGTTGCCCTGGTCGTCGTACGACGCGGCCATGCCGTACAGCGTCGGGTCGAACTCGACCGAGGCCGGGTCGGCACCGAAGGACTCGTTGGCCTGCTTCAGGGACAGCGAGATCCGGCGACGCTCGAGGTCGATGTCGATGACCTTGACGAAGATCTCGTCGTTGACCTGGACGACCTGCTCCGGGATCTCCACGTGGCGCTCGGCCAGCTCGGAGATGTGGACCAGACCCTCGATGCCCTCGTCCACACGGACGAACGCGCCGAACGGAACCAGCTTCGTGACCTTGCCGGGCACGACCTGGCCGATCTGGTGGGTGCGGGCGAACTGCTGCCACGGGTCTTCCTGGGTCGCCTTCAGCGACAGGGAGACGCGCTCGCGGTCCATGTCGACGTCCAGGACCTCGACCGTGACCTCCTGGCCGACCTCGACGACCTCGGAGGGGTGGTCGATGTGCTTCCAGGACAGCTCGGAGACGTGGACCAGACCGTCGACGCCACCCAGGTCCACGAAGGCACCGAAGTTGACGATCGAGGAGACCACGCCGGAGCGGACCTGACCCTTCTGGAGGGTCGTGAGGAAGGTCTGGCGGACCTCGGACTGGGTCTGCTCCAGCCAGGCACGGCGGGACAGGACCACGTTGTTGCGGTTCTTGTCCAGCTCGATGATCTTGGCCTCGAGCTCCTTGCCCACGTAGGGCTGGAGGTCGCGGACGCGGCGCATCTCGACGAGAGAGGCCGGCAGGAAGCCACGGAGGCCGATGTCGAGGATGAGACCACCCTTGACGACCTCGATGACGGTACCGGTGACGATGCCGTCCTCTTCCTTGATCTTCTCGATGGTGCCCCAGGCACGCTCGTACTGGGCGCGCTTCTTCGAGAGGATCAGGCGGCCTTCTTTGTCCTCCTTCTGGAGGACCAGGGCCTCGATCTCGTCACCGACGGCGACGACCTCGTTCGGGTCGACGTCGTGCTTGATCGAGAGCTCGCGGCTCGGGATGACACCTTCGGTCTTGTAACCGATGTCGAGCAGGACCTCGTCCCGGTCGACCTTCACGATGACGCCGTCGACGATGTCGCCGTCGTTGAAGTACTTGATCGTCTCGTCGATCGCGGCGAGGAAGGCTTCCTCGTTACCGATGTCGTTGACCGCAACCTGCGGGGTGGTGGCGGTGGTCTCGGTGCTGCTCGTCATGTGGGAAAGGGCTCCGGTACGGACATTGAAGTCGTAGGTACTGCTCACGCCGGGAGCCCGTTTCGCTCTGCAGAAGCCGGACAGCCAAGGAAGCGCCGAAATCCGTTGAACGGTGGCGCCTCGACAACCGAGGGGACATACATACAGATGCGAGCGCAGCCTGCTACGTCTGAGGTGCGCAGGCCCGCAGCGCAACTTGTAGCATACGGGGGCAGCCAGGCAGGGTCAATGCGCGAAGGCGCACACCCGGGGCGGATCGCCGCATACCCGGCACAAGACCACTCGCGGCCGAGCCGCACACCAGACACTCTCTGGCGTCACGCAGGCTCAAGCAGCCCCTTCTGTGACACCACCGGGACGGGTCCGCCGGTCGAGGCCGCAGACTAATACGAGGGAGCCGATCATCCAAGAGCGCGAAGAGCCCCAACCGGTCGAGCCAGAGGCGACGCGACGCCCGGCGGGGGTCGCGGAGAGCTCCCGCGCCAGCCGTGGCTGGTGGGACCGGAACGCGGACGACTACCAGGTCGAGCACGGCACGTTCCTCGGCGACGACCGCTTCGTATGGGGGCCCGAAGGGCTCGACGAGGTAGAGGCCGAGCTGCTGGGGCCGGCCGAGGAGCTGAAGGGCAAGGACGTCCTGGAGATCGGCGCGGGTGCGGCGCAGTGTTCACGCTGGCTGGCCGCCCAGGGAGCCCGCCCGGTCGCTCTGGATCTGTCGCACCGGCAGCTTCAGCACGCGCTGCGAATCGGCACCAAGGGTGTGGCTCTGGTGGAGGCGGACGCCGGGGCATTGCCCTTCGGGGACGGCACGTTCGACCTGGCGTGCTCGGCGTACGGGGCGCTGCCGTTCGTCGCCGATCCGGTGCGGGTCCTTCGTGAGGTACGCCGCGCGCTGCGGCCCGGCGGCCGGTTCGTCTTCTCCGTCACCCACCCGATCCGCTGGGCTTTTCCCGATGAGCCGGGACCAGAGGGCCTGAGCGTGTCCGCCTCGTACTTCGACCGCACGCCGTACGTGGAGCAGGACGAGAAGGGGCGCGCGGAGTACGTCGAGCACCACAGGACGGTCGGCGACCGGGTCCGGGACGTGGTGGCGGCGGGTTTCCGGCTGGTCGATCTCGTCGAACCGGAGTGGCCCTCCTGGAACAGCCAGGAGTGGGGCGGCTGGTCGCCGCTGCGCGGAAATCTGATCCCTGGGACGGCGATTTTCGTGTGCGTGCGGGACGAGCGGGACGAATAACCGAACGGGCACGCGCGCGTGCGGGTGGTGCGGGGGCACGCGCGCGTGCGGGGCGTTTTGGCCGTCGTACGACACTGGGGGCGTGATCCGTACCGACGCTCTGGACCGGCTGCCCGTTCGTTCTGTCGTGCCCGCGTTGCGGGACGCTCTGGAGGGGCATGGCACGGCTGTGCTGTGTGCGCCGCCGGGAACGGGCAAGACGACGCTGGTTCCGCTGGAGCTGGCCGGGCTGCTGGACCCGGGCGCGGATGCGGATCGTCCGCCCGTACGTCGTGTCGTGGTCGCCGAGCCTCGGCGGATCGCCGCCCGGGCCGCCGCTCGGCGGATGGCGTGGCTGCTCGGTGAGAAGGTCGGCGAGCGCGTCGGCTACACGGTGCGCGGTGAGCGGGTGGTGGGTCCGCACGCGCGCGTGGAGGTCGTGACGACCGGTGTCCTGTTGCAGCGATTGCAGCGGGACCAGGAGCTGGCCGGTGTCGATGTGGTCGTGCTCGACGAGTGCCACGAGCGGCATCTGGACGCCGATACGGTGGCGGCCTTCTTGTGGGATGTTCGGGCCGCTCTCCGTCCCGAGCTGCGGCTGGTGGCCGCGTCCGCGACGACGGACGCGGAGGGCTGGGCCCGGTTGTTGGGCGATGCCCCCGTGATCACCTCGGGGGACGCTTCGTACCCCGTCGAGGTGGTGTGGGCGCCGCCCGCGCGGCCGGTGCGGCCGCCGCACGGGATGCGGGTGGATCCGGCGCTGCTGACGCATGTGGCGTCGGTGGTGCGGCGGGCGCTGTCCGAGCGCGAGGGGGACGTGCTGTGCTTTCTGCCCGGCGTCGGGGAAATCGCCCGAGTCGCCGGGCAGTTGGGAGATCTGGGCGGGGTCGAGGTGATCCAGGTGCACGGACGGGCGCCGGTGGCCGTCCAGGACGCGGTGCTCTCGCCCGGGTCACGGAGCCGGGTGGTGCTCGCGACGTCCGTGGCCGAGTCGTCCCTCACGGTTCCCGGCGTACGGACAGTCGTGGACGCCGGGCTGGCTCGGGAGCCGCGCGTCGACCATGCGCGAGGGCTGAGCGCGCTGACGACCGTACGGGCGTCGCAGGCGGCCGGACGGCAACGTGCGGGGCGGGCCGGGCGTGAGGGGCCCGGGGCGGTGTACCGGTGCTGGGCGGAGGCGGAGGACGCCCGTCTGCCGCGTTTCCCCGCGCCGGAGATCCAGGTGGCCGACCTGACGGCATTCGCCCTGCAGACGGCGTGCTGGGGCGATCCGGAGGCGTCCGGGCTCGCCCTGCTGGACCCGCCGCCGAGCGGCGCGCTCGCCGCGGCACGCACCGTCCTGACGGCCATCGGAGCAGTGGACTCCACGGGTCGGGCCACGGAGCGGGGCGTACGTATGTCCCGGCTGGGCCTGCATCCCCGGCTCGCCCGCGCCCTCCTGGACGCAGCCCCCGAGGTCGGCGCCGACCGGGCAGCCGAGGTGGTCGCCCTGCTGAGCGAGGAGCCACCACGGGAGTACGGCGACGACCTCGCCGCGGCTTGGCGTACCGCACGGCGCGGCGGCGACGCGTATGCGCTCCGGTGGAAGGCGGAGGCGCGACGGCTCCGTGCCGCGACGACGCCCGGGACCGCCAAGTCCGGCACACGCGTGCAGGAAGCACCCGGCGACGACCACGTGGCAGGCCTCGTCGCCGCTCTCGCCTTTCCCGAGCGGGTTGCTCGTGTGCAGAGCGGCTCGTATCTCATGGTGTCCGGTACGCGGGCCGAGCTCGGTGGAGGGACGGGGTTGCGGGGAGCGGCCTGGCTCGCTGTCGCCGTTGCGGATCGGCCTGTGGGGGCCGGGCACGCGCGTGTGCGGGTCGGGGCCGTGGTGGACGAGGAGACCGCGCGGCGGGCCGCCGGGGCGCTATACGGCGAGGGCGAGGAGGTGCGCTGGGCGGAGGGGGACGTGGTCGCTCGGCGTGTGGAGCGGCTGGGGGCCGTGGAGTTGACGGTGCGGCCGATCAAGGACGCCGACTCCGGGTTCGTACGACAGGCGCTGCTTGACGGGTTGCGGGAGGACGGGCTCGGGCTGTTGCGGTGGTCGCGGGATGCCGAGGTGCTGCGGCAGCGGCTCGGGTTTCTGCGTCACCATCTGGGGGCTCCCTGGCCCGAGGTGTCGGACGACGCCCTGCACGCGCGCGTGGACGACTGGTTGGAGCCCGAGCTGAGCCGGGCGCGGCGGCGGGCCGATCTGGAGCGCATCGACGCCGGGCAGGCCCTCGGGCGGCTGTTGCCGTGGGCCTCCGGGGAGGCGGCGCGGCTCGAGGATTTGGCGCCCGAGCGGATCGAGGTGCCGAGTGGGTCCAGAATCCGGATCGACTACGCGGATCCTGAACAGCCCGTACTCGCCGTGAAGTTGCAGGAGATGTTCGGTCTGCAGGAGTCCCCGGCCGTCGCCGGGGTGCCCGTACTCGTGCATCTGCTGTCGCCCGCTGGACGGCCCGCCGCCGTCACCGCCGATCTCGCTTCGTTCTGGCGGGACGGGTACCGGGGCGTACGAGCCGAGTTGCGCGGCAGGTATCCGAAGCATCCGTGGCCCGAGGATCCCGCGACGGCGGAGCCGACCCGGTACACGAACGCGCGCCTCAGGCGCTGACGGGTTCCGGTTCGTGCGTCTCCGTGGGCGCGGGGTCCGCGGGGCGTCGGCTGCGCGCCTCCAGGTACAGGGACAGCGACAGCAGCCCGGCGCCCAGGATCAGGAAGCCCCACGGCAGGTACGACGTCAGCAGCATGATGAGTACGCGCTGGGACTTGACCAGGTCGACCGTCGAGTCGATGTAGTCCTCGCGCATTTTGACGTGCCCGGAGAACGCGGTCACTTTGTCGCGGCCCCCCAGGAGCGTGCCGCCGCGCAGTTCCTCCTTGTGGATCTCCTCGCCGTAGACGGGCGCTCCGGTGGCGGGTTCGACCCAGAACTTGCGCACTGTGGTGTACCAGCGGGTGGTGCCCGTCTTGGCGACCGACTCCGGAGTGATGCCTTTGACCGGCATGGCCTTGGGGAAGGGCACTTTGGTCCAGGGGATGGTCTGCTCGAAGTAGTAAACGTTTACGCCCCGGAAGTCCTGCGTGCCCTTGTAGTGGATGGGGGCGGTGACGCGGGCCTGCGCGTCGAAGTACTCGTAGTCCCGTTTCTCCGTCAGGAAGGGCCACTTGAACTCGATGCCGTCGCGCCTGACGGCGTCGCCGTCGACCATCTCGCCGGTGGCGTGGACGGGTTCCTGGGTGTGGGCGTCGAAGATGTAGCGCTCGGGGATCTTGGAGACCATCTTGCCGTCGGGGCCCTGGACGTAGGACAGGCCGTCCCAGACGACGACATCGCGGCCTGCTGTCTTCTCGATCTTCTCGGAGGCCTCGACGTTGCCCTTGAGGGTCTGCACGATGCTGACCTTGTCGACTTTCCTGGCCGTCATGGTCCCGTAGTCGAGGAGGGTCGCGTCCTTCGCCTCCAGGACCATGTCCTGGTACTGGTTGGCCGGGATCTTGGCGAGGCGAGGGAAGGCGTACCAGCGCAGCAGCGGGGACAGCGCCGTGCAGAACACGGCGAAGGCGAGGAGGATCAGGCTGGCCTTGCGGCGCATCTGGGCGGCCCTCCCTAGGGGTTACGGGTGCTCGGGGATGGTGGTCAGCAGCGGTTTCGGTGAGGTCTTGCCGGCCGGCGAGCCGATGGCCGTGATCGTGAGGACCAGCGCGAGCGCGACGGCGAGACCGGTCGCGGCGGCGATCAGGGCGCGCATACGGGGCCTCCCCAGTCAGCTGATGGAGCGTCAGGGCTGGGGCACCGTAGCAACGGCAGGCCGAGATGAGAACACGTTGCACACACAGACAGCGGCGCCCCTTCCGTCGACCGGACGGAAGGGGCGCCGCTGATCCAGGGAGTCTACGAAGCGGAAGGACTCGGCGAGGCCGTCGCCGCCGCTACCTTCAGTTCGACCGTCAGTGTCGCGCCGCCGGTGGTGGTGATGCGGAGCAAGAACGTGCCGGTCGTGTCGTCCGCGAACAGCTTGGGCAGCTCGAGCAGGCCGTTCGCGTCCGTCTTGAGGCCCTTCAGGGTGCGTACGGCCTCGCCGTCGGCGTCCTTGAAGTAGGGGCCCTCGTCGTTCACGGTCGCGTCGTCCGCCGATGTGACGAGCGTGGCGGTGGCCGCGACACCGTCGGCGGCGGCGCCCTTGTACGTGGCCTTCACCTCGACCTGCTCGGCGAACTCGTCGCCCGGGGCGCAGGTCAGCTCGTCGTCGCTGGTGCGGGCGAGGGCGTCGGCCTGGCGGGCGGTGACCGTCGCCGCGAAGTTCAGGGCGGGCACGCTGCGGCCGACCACGGTGGCGCGGACCGTGAACTGGCCCGTCTCCTCACCGGCCATGAGCGCGGGCGCGGTGGCCACGCCCGCGCTGTTGGTGACGACGGTGGCAACGCTCTCGCCGCCGTTGAAGGTGGCGTCCGTGCTGCCGACGATCGTGAAGCGGACCCGGACCTTCGCCACGGCCTTGCCGGCCTTGGTCTCCGTACGCGCGGCGATCTTCCCCGTGAAGGCGTCACCGGCGGTCGCGGTGAGCTTTCCGGTGCCCGCGTTCTCGATGCGGGTCACCGTGTCCGTGGGCGTGGACGGGGAGGCCGGAGGCGAGCTCGGAGGCGGCGAACTGGGCGGGGTCGGGCTGCCGGACCCGGGAGGCTTGGGCGTGCTGGAGCCGTTGCCGCCGGGCGAGGGGCTGCCGGAATCGCCGCCCTCAGGCGTGGAGTTGGGGCCCGACGGCCTCGACGTGCCCGGAGGGGTCGGTGACGGGCTGCGGCCCGCCCCGCTGTTGTTGTCGTCGCTGCGGTCGGAGGGCAGTGCGCCGGTGCCGTCCGGCACCTCGTGGGTGCCCTTGCGGTAGTACTCGAGCCACGTCAGGACCAGGTTCAGGTACTCGGTCGACTGGTTGTAGCTGAGGATCGCGCGGTTCAGTTCCTTCTGGACGGACATGTCGCGGTCCAGCCGGCAGAGGTAGTGGCCGGCGGCGAGGGCCGCGTCGTAGATGTTGTTGGGGTCCTTCGTGCCGTCGCCGTTGCCGTCCCGGCCCGACCAGGCCCAGGTGGAGGGGATGAACTGCATGGGGCCGACGGCCCGGTCGTGCGAGGTGTCCCCGTCGAACTCCCCGCCGTCCGTGTCGGAGATGTTCGCGAAGCCGTTGCCGTTGAGGACGGGGCCGAGGATCGGCGCGGTCGTGGTGCCGTCGGCATCGACGCGGCCGCCGCGGGCCTGGCCGGACTCGACCTTGCCGATGGCGGCGAGGAGTTGCCAGGGCAGGTTGCAGCCGGGCTTGGATTCGCGGAGCGCCGCCTCGGCCTTCTTGTAGGCGTCGAGGACGGTCGCGGGTATGCCGGCCTCGGACTCGCCGATGGGGCCCTCGCCGCCGGGAGTCGTACTCGGGCTCGGGGTCGGGCTGTTGAGCGGGGGGAGGTCCGTGTAGTACGGCGAGTTACCGGTCGCGCTCTCTTCGGGGTTGACCTCGGTCGAGGGCTGCGAACCGGCGTTCTGGCGGTCTTGCGTGTTGTCGGTCACGCCCGGGGCCTGGGACGCGGAGAGGGCCGCCACCGCGGCCGCGGCCACAGCGGTCGTTACCGCCCCTTTGGCCAGCCTCCTGCCGAATTGCGCCGCCATCGCGTGAACCCCTCCCGTCGTCGACTGTCCGCGCTGCGCGCGTTGTCCTGCCGGCCGGCCACGCTCCCCAGCGCGGCAACTCAGGCGACCCTACGACAACTTGCGGCGCGCATACACCTGTTCGTGCCCGAAATTCACCGGTTGGCCGGATCCGTTTTCTGCTGTCGGCGCGCACCCGAAGCATGCGGTGCTCGTCCCGCATACTGGCGTCCTCGATCAAGGGAGCGTTCAGGACCGTCAGGTTCGGTCAACGTCGTTAACGGGGAGCCCAGTTGCCGTTCACTCTCAGCCATGCCGCGGCTGTCTTGCCCGTCGTCCGCATGGACGGAAGCGGTCGCGGTCCGCTGGTCCCCGCGGTGCTCATCGCCGGTTCGTTCGCGCCCGACTTGACCTATTACGTGGCGAGCGTGCTGCCTGAGGCGATGGAGTTCGGCGAGTTCACGCACTCCTTCACCGGTGTGTTCACGATCGACGTCCTCATCGCCTGGATGCTTGTGGGTGTTTGGCTGCTGCTGCGCGAACCGCTGGTGGCACTGCTGCCGCCGCGCTGGCAAGGGCGTACGGGGGCTTTGCTGCGATGTGGAGCGCCACGTGCGCCCTTCCGGCCGGCGCGTGCGCTGTGGTGGTACGTATCCGCGCTGCTGGGCGCGCTGACGCACGTCGTGCTGGACGCGTTCACTCACCTCGACCGGTGGGGGATGCGGGTCTTTCCCGTACTGGGGCGGGAGTTGGCGGGTTCGCCGCTGTACTGGTATCTGCAGTACGGCGGTTCGGCCGTGCTGGCGGTGGTGATCGCGGTCTTCGTGGCCCTCGCTCTGCGGCGACGGCCCGCCGTGGAACCCGTAGGGGTGCCGGTGCTGTCCGTACGGGACCGGTGGCTCGCCGGGCTGGTGATCGGTGGCTGTGCGGTGGTGGCAGCGGTGCAGCGGGCGTCTCGGTGGTGGGCTTACTGGGGGTCGCGCGCGGAGCCCTGGGAGCTGATTCCCACCGTGTGCTTCGGGGCGGGGGCCGGGCTGGCCGTCGGACTGCTCTTGTACGGCTTGGGAGTCAGGGTGTGGCGTCCGGCTCCGGTTCCTTCTGGCCCGGCAGCGGATCGTACGGAGCCGAGCCGTCCGTCTCCTCGCTGAGCCGTCTACTGCTGCGCGTTCGCGTCGAACGCGCAGGTCGGTGCGGTTTCTGCGGGCACTGTCACGGTGACCGGGGCGTGGGAGGAGTGGCAGTGGGCGCATCGGATGGGTGCGTCGAGGGTCTCTGCGCCGGTGGGGATGCGGGCGGTGCTGGCGTCGGCTGCGAGGGCGGGGACCGGGGTGCGCAGCGCGGACGCGAGTGCGGTGCGGCAGTGCCGTCGTATGTGAGGGCCCATGCCCGCATCCTCAGGGGGCGCGGAGGGCGGGGCTTGTGCTGGAGAGCCACGCGGGTGACGGTCGCTCCGCCGCGCGCTCCGCAGGAAATGGGGTGCGGCCGGTACGAACGCTGCGGGTCGTTGGTGGCTGGTCGTTCCCCCCCTCTCGGCTTCGCTCGAGCGGGGGGGGACCCCCATCGCGGCGGAGCCGCAAATTGACACAGCCCGCGCCCCTACGGGGCGCGACACGAACCGTTCGCGCCTCAGCGGCGCGCGGCCACCGACGACTCAGCCCTTGCGTCGCCCAATCCCAGCCCGCCGAAGGCTAATGCGCCGCCGACTCCCAGTCGTCGCCCGAGCCGACCGACACGTCCAGTGGGGCCCGGAGGTGGACCGCGTTGGCCATTTCGTGGCGGACCAGGGCCTCGGTCTGCTCGCGCTCGCCGGGGGCGATCTCCAGGACGATTTCGTCGTGGACCTGGAGAAGGATCCGGGACTTGAGGTTCGCTTCGGTGAGGGCTCGGTCGACGTTCAGCATGGCGATCTTGACGATGTCGGCGGCGGTGCCCTGGATGGGCGCGTTCAGGGCCATCCGCTCGGCTGCCTCGCGGCGCTGGCGGTTGTCGCTGTTGAGGTCGGGGAGGTAGCGGCGGCGCCCGAACAGCGTCGCCGTGTAGCCCGTGGCCCGCGCCTCGTCCACGGCCCGGCGCAGATAGTCCCGTACGCCGCCGAAGCGCTCGAAGTACGTGTCCATCAGCACCCGCGCCTCCCCCGCGTCGATGTTCAGCTGCTGGGACAGGCCGAAGGCCGACAGGCCGTACGCCAGGCCGTACGACATCGCCTTGATCTTGCGCCGCATCTCCGCGTCGACCGCGGAGCGCTCCACGGAGAACACCTGTGAGGCGACCGTGGTATGCAGGTCCTCGCCCGAGGTGAACGCCTCGATGAGGCCCTCGTCCTCGGAGAGGTGGGCCATCACGCGCAGCTCGATCTGGCTGTAGTCGGCGGTCATGAGCGACTCGAAGCCTTCGCCGACGACGAAGCCGCGGCGGATCGCACGACCCTCGTCGGTGCGGACCGGGATGTTCTGGAGGTTGGGGTCCGTGGAGGAGAGGCGGCCCGTGGCGGCGACCGTCTGGTTGAACGTGGTGTGGATACGGCCGTCCGCGGCGATCGACTTGATGAGGCCTTCGACGGTCACGCGCAGCTTGGCCTGCTCGCGGTGGCGGAGCATGATGACCGGCAGTTCGTTGTCGGTCTGGGTGGCCAGCCAGGCCAAAGCGTCCGCGTCCGTGGTGTAACCCGTCTTTGTGCGCTTGGTCTTGGGCAGGGCCAGTTCGCCGAAGAGGACTTCCTGGAGCTGCTTGGGCGAGCCCAGGTTGAACTCGTGCCCGGCTGCCGCGTGCGCTTCCTTTATGGCCTGCTGCACGGCGCCCGCGAACAACTGCTCCATGGCTTCGAGGTGGGTGCGGTCCGCGGCGATGCCGTGCCGCTCCATACGGGCGAGCAGCGCCGAAGTCGGCAGCTCCATGTCGCCCAGCAGATCGGCCGCGCCGACCTCCTTCAGCCGGTCCCCGAAGGCTTCGCCCAGGTCGAGTACGGCGCGGGCCTGCACCATCAGCGCCTCGGCCTCGGCGCCCTCGTCGGCGCCGAAGGCGAGCTGTCCGTCGGCCGCGGCGGCGGGCGCCAGCTCCCGGTGGAGGTACTCCATGGAGAGGGCGTCCAGATCGAAGGAGCGGCGTCCGGGCTTGACGAGGTAGGCGGCGAGCGCGGTGTCCATGGAGACGCCGGCGATGGTCCAGCCGTGGTCGGCGAAGACGCGCATGGCGCCCTTGGCGTTGTGGAACACCTTGGGCTTGGCCGGGTCGGCGAGCCACTGCGCGAACGCGTTCTCGTCGGCCTCGTCCAGTTGCGCCGGGTCGAACCAGGCGGCCGCTCCGGCCGCCGCGGCGAGCGCGACCTCGGCCACCGCGCCGGTGCCGAGCGACCAGGTGTCGACCGTGGCGACACCGAGGACCGCGTTGCCGTGCTGGTCGAGCCATGGCTTGAGCTCGCCCGCGCCGAGCACCGCGCCGTCCAGTGGCACACCCTCGGCGACCGCGGGCGCGGGTTCGGCCTCGTCGGCTCCGGGGTCGACGGCCAGGAGCCGCTCGCGCAGCGAGGGGTTACGGATCTCCAGGGTGTCCAGGACCATCGCGACGGCCTTGCGGTCATACGCGGCGCGCTCCAGGTCCGTCACCGTCCTGGTCAGCTCCATGTGCCGCTCCAGCTCGGTGAGCCGGCGGTTGAGCTTGACGGCCTCCAGATGGTCGCGGAGGTTCTGGCCCGCCTTGCCCTTGACCTCCTCGACACGCTCGACCAGCTCGGCGAACGAACCGAACTGGTTGATCCACTTCGCGGCGGTCTTCTCGCCGACACCGGGGATGCCCGGCAGGTTGTCGGACGGGTCGCCGCGCAGGGCCGCGAAGTCGGGGTACTGGGCCGGCGTCAACCCGTACTTTTCGAAGACCTTCTCCGGGGTGAACCGGGTCAGCTCCGAAACGCCCTTCGTCGGATACAGCACCGTCGTGTGCTCGGAAACCAGCTGGAAGGAGTCGCGGTCGCCGGTGACGATCAGCACCTCGAAACCCTCGGCCTCGGCCTGGGTGGCGAGAGTGGCGATGACGTCGTCCGCCTCGAAGCCCTCGACCGCGAACCGCTCGGCGTGCATGGCGTCGAGCAGCTCGCAGATGAGCTCGACCTGGCCCTTGAACTCGTCCGGGGTCTTGGAACGGTTCGCCTTGTAGTCCGTGAACTCCTCGGAGCGCCAGGTCTTGCGGGAGACGTCGAACGCCACCGCGAAGTGCGTGGGCTCCTCGTCGCGCAGGGTGTTGGCCAGCATCGACGCGAAGCCGTAGATCGCGTTCGTCGGCTGTCCCGTCGCCGTCGTGAAATTCTCCGCGGGCAGCGCGAAGAACGCTCGGTACGCCAACGAGTGCCCGTCCATGAGCATCAGTCGCGGGCGCCCGCCGGAGGAGGTCTTCTCGGTCTTCTTCGATGCTGTCTCTGCCACGACCCCGATCCTGCCACGAGCCACTGACAACGCGGCCCCCGCGGCCCGGCCACGGTTGTTGTCACCGGCGCGTGGCAGGATCAAAGACGTACCTCACACATGCGCTCGAATGAGGAGGCCGAGATGGCCGGCAAGCCGCCCCAGGGGGATCCGGTTCAGGACGCGCCGCAGGTCGCCGCGCCGAAGCATGCGGCGGCCGGTCTGCCCGCCATCGGCCATTCGCTGCGCGTCGCCCAGCAGCAGATGGGAGTGCGGCGTACGGCGCTGACTCTGCTGCGGGTCAATCAGAAGGAAGGCTTCGACTGCCCGGGCTGCGCCTGGCCGGAGCCGGAGCACCGGCACAAGGCCGAGTTCTGCGAGAACGGCGCGAAGGCGGTCGCCGAGGAGGCGACGCTGCGCCGGGTCACGCCGGACTTCTTCGCCGCGCACACGGTGGCGGACCTCGCCACCCGCAGCGGCTACTGGCTGGGGCAGCAGGGCCGCCTCACGCACCCCATGTATCTGGCGGAGGGCGCCGAGCACTACGCGCCGGTGTCCTGGGAGCGGGCCTTCGACATCATCGCGGAGGAGCTCACCGCCCTCGGCTCCCCGGACGAGGCCCTCTTCTACACCTCGGGCCGCACCAGCAACGAAGCGGCGTTCCTGTATCAGCTGTTCGCCCGCGAGTACGGCACGAACAATCTGCCGGACTGCTCCAACATGTGCCACGAGTCGTCGGGTTCCGCGCTCAGCGAGACGATCGGCATCGGCAAGGGCAGCGTCCTCCTGGAGGACCTCTACAAGGCGGATCTGATCATCGTCGCCGGGCAGAACCCGGGCACGAACCATCCGCGCATGCTCTCGGCCCTGGAGAAGGCGAAGGCGAACGGCGCGCGGATCATCACGGTGAACCCGCTCCCTGAAGCGGGCATGGAGCGCTTCAAGAACCCGCAGACCCCCCAGGGCATGCTCAAGGGCGCCGCCCTGACGGATCTGTTCCTGCAGATCCGCATCGGCGGCGACCAGGCCCTCTTCCGCCTCCTCAACAAGCTGATCCTGGAGACGGAGGGCGCGGTCGACGAGGCCTTCGTCAGCGAACACACTCACGGCTACGAGGAGTTCGCTCAGTCGGCCCGCGCCGCCGACTGGGACGAGACGCTCACCGCGACGGGCCTTACGCGCGCGCAGATCGACGAAGCGCTGCGCATGGTCCTCGCCTCGAAGCGCACCATCGTGTGCTGGGCGATGGGCCTGACCCAGCACAAGCACTCCGTGCCGACCATCCGTGAGGTCGTCAACTTCCTTCTGCTGCGCGGCAACATCGGCCGTCCGGGCGCGGGCGTGTGCCCGGTGCGCGGCCACTCGAACGTGCAGGGCGACCGCACGATGGGCATCTTCGAGCGCCCCGCGCCGGCCTTCCTGGACGCCCTGGAGAGGGAGTTCGGCTTCGCACCGCCGCGCGAGCACGGCTACGACGTCGTACGGGCCATCCGCGCGATGCGCGACGACAAGGCGAAGGTCTTCTTCGCGATGGGCGGCAACTTCGTGTCGGCCTCCCCCGACACCGAGGTCACCGAGGCGGCCATGCGCCGTGCCCGGCTCACGGTGCATGTCTCCACGAAGCTCAACCGCTCGCACGCCGTCACGGGCGCGCGTGCCCTGATCCTGCCGACCCTCGGCCGCACCGAGCGCGATCTCCAGGGCAGTGGCGAGCAGGTCGTCACAGTCGAGGACTCCATGGGCATGGTGCACGCCTCACGCGGCCGCCTCGAGCCCGCGAGCGAGCACCTGCTGTCCGAGACGGCCATCGTGTGCCGCCTCGCGCGCCGCGTACTGGGCGACGAATCCCGCACGCCCTGGGAGGAGTTCGAGAAGGACTACGCGACGATCCGCGACCGCATCGCGCGCGTGGTCCCCGGTTTCGAGGACTTCAACGCGCGCGTGGCCGAGCCGGGAGGCTTCGCCCTGCCGCACGCCCCGCGCGACGAACGCCGTTTCCCCACCGCCACCGGTAAGGCCAACTTCACGGCCGCGCCCGTCGAGTACCCGAAGCTCCCCGAGGGCCGTCTCCTGTTGCAGACGCTGCGCTCGCACGACCAGTACAACACCACGATCTACGGCCTGGACGACCGCTACCGCGGCATCAAGAACGGCCGCCGGGTCGTGCTGGTGAACCCCGAGGACGCCCGTGAGCTGGGCCTGGCCGACGGCTCGTACACCGATCTCGTCAGCGAGTGGCAGGACGGTGTGGAGCGCCGCGCCCCCGGCTTCCGGGTCGTGCACTATCCGACCGCGCGGGGCTGCGCGGCGGCGTACTACCCGGAGACCAACGTCCTGGTCCCCCTGGACGCCACCGCGGACACCAGCAACACCCCCGCCAGCAAGTCCGTCGTGGTCCGTCTGGAACAATCGGGCGCCAACTGAGCGTTCGCTTAGCGAGCGCGCCGACAGACGGCCGAAAGACGAAGGAGCCGGAGCCCATGGGCGAGCACCAGCACGTGAACTTCCCGCAAGAGGTCATCGACGAGTATTCGGCCCTGGGGGTCGACCTCGTCGCCATGTTCTCCGCGGGGCACCTGGGCACGCGCATGGGCGTCGAGATCAGCGAGGCCTCCGCGGACCGCGTCGTGGGCACCATGCCGGTCGAGGGCAACACCCAGCCGTACGGGCTGCTGCACGGCGGCGCCTCCGCCGTGCTCGCCGAGACGCTGGGCTCGATCGGCGCGATGCTGCACGCCGGAAGCTCCAAGATCGCCCTCGGTATCGACCTCAACTGCACGCACCACCGGGGAGCGAGCTCCGGTCTCGTCACCGGTGTCGCGACACCCCTGCACCGCGGCCGGTCCACCGCTTCGTACGAGATAGCGATCAGTGACGAGGCGGGCAAGCGCGTATGCACCGCGCGGCTCACCTGTTTGCTGCGTGATGTGACGGCGAGCGACGAGGAGCGCGTACGGGCCGCGGACTGATCCCCGTCGCTTCGGAACCCGGTTCTGCCGGACCCCAATCACCCTGGCGGGTACCGGCGTTGTCCACAGCACGGTGGTTGTCCACAGCGCCGTTGCTCCCCGGCACCCGGCGGCTTAGCGTCAAGGCATGACATCGGGAGGAGCCCCCTGGTCGGGGGCCGCGCTCGGATTCGGGCTCGGGCTCGCGCTGTTGACCGGCGGCCTGATCACCGGGTGCGGACAGGACGGCTCGAAGGCCAGCGCGGGTCCGCGGGATGCCGCGCGGACCGGCGCCGACTCGCCGTCGCCGTCGACCACTCCTCCCGAGGACCTGTGCACGCGGATCGTCACGTACTGGTCGCGGGAGGCCCTGACCGGGGACACGTACGGGGACTACCAGTCGATGGGCCTGTCCGGCAGGCAGTACGAGCTCTTGATGAAGGTCGTGGACGCCGCCCGGACCGAGAAGAAGAGCAAGGGCGCACAGGCCGCCGAGCGGCTGATCGACCGCGAAACGCGCGCGGGCTGCGAGGACCTGTACCGCGACGGCGCCCCGAGCAGGGAGCCGTGGGGATGAGCGGCGTCGGCCCCGTCGAGCCGGGCGAAGGCACACGCGCGTGGGATCTCCCGGCCCCGGACAGCCCGTCCCCGCCGGAACCACCGCGCGGACGCCTAGCGCAGGCGTATACGCGGCACCGCCGCATCATCCTGGCGATCGTGGCTGCGGTCGTACTCCTCGCGGGCGGCGGCTACCTCTACATCACCCGGCCCGAAGAAGCCCCACCGGACCCGCCGCCGTACCCCTCACAGGTGGCCGGCATCACCTACCTCGGGCGGGAGCCCACACCTGACAACGCTCCGCCCAAGAGCTTCAACATCGGCGTGGAGCTGACCGTTCAGTCCGGCCCTCAGGTCACCGTGCTGCGAATCACGCAGCCCTACGCCGGCCTTTCGCTGGCCTCGGTTCCCCAACTCCCTTTCCGGACAAGGACCGGCTTTCCCCACAAGATCAACATCACCATGCAGGTGACGGAATGCGCACAAGTGCCGAAGAACGCCGGACTACCTTTCCTGGACGTAACTCTGCGTAATACGCGCGCAATACAAGTGCACAGTTTCATCCTTGGTGAGCGCTATGCACAGGACCTGTCGGAAGCCGTTCAAGTAGTATGCGGCACCAACTCCGCGTCATCACCAAAACCGTAGAACACTACTGACCGTACCTGGTGAGGCCTGCAAGGTCTCACAATGCGGACCGGGCGAATCGGCCGTAATTCCACTCTTCCACCCACTGAGTACCGCTCTGCATTACCTCGTGTCATAACAAGAGCGTCACAGCATTGGCCAGACCCTCCTACACGTTCCCTACACACGCTTAGAGTCACGCCCAGTCACCGCGCCATCGGGATCCGAATCACCTTCGGACCAGCGCTCGACTCGGCCACTTCTACGGGGAAGTGCCGCGCATGGGAAAGGACTGATCGTGCGCCAACGTTCGCTCATCGCCATCACCGCCGCGCTGGCGGCGGGAGCACTCACACTCACCGCCTGCGGCTCGCGCGACGAGAACGGCGGCTCGGACTCCGGCGGCGGTGGCACCACCGTGGTCATCGGTGTCGACGCCCCGCTGACCGGCGACCTGTCCGCACTGGGCCTCGGCATCAAGAACTCCGCCGACCTCGCCACCAAGCAGGCCAACAAGGAGAAGGTCGTCGACGGCATCACCTTCAAGATCGAAGCCCTCGACGACCAGGCACAGCCCTCCTCGGGACAGCAGAACGCCACCAAGCTGGTCGCCAACAAGGACGTCCTCGGCGCCATCGGCCCCCTGAACTCCTCCGTCGCCGAATCCATGCAGAAGGTCTTCGACGACGCCAAGCTCGTCCAGGTCTCCCCCGCCAACACCGGACCCACCCTGACCCAGGGCCCCGACTGGCAGACCGGCAAGAAGGTCCGCCCGTACAAGTCGTACTTCCGCACCTCCACCACGGACGCCGTCCAGGGCCCGTACGCCGCGCAGTACGTCTTCAACGAAGCCAAGAAGAAGAACGTCTTCGTCATCGACGACAAGAAGACCTACGGCGCCGGACTGGCCGGCACCTTCACCGACGAGTTCAAGAAGCTCGGCGGAAAGATAGCGGGCACCGAGCACATCGACCCCGAGACCAAGGACTTCTCCGCGGTCGCCACCAAGGTCAAGAACTCCGGTGCGGACGTCGTCTACTACGGCGGCGAGTACCCGCAGGCCGGCCCCCTGAGCAAGCAGATCAAGGCCGCCGGCGCCAAGATCCCGCTCGTAGGCGGCGACGGCATCTACAGCGCCGAGTTCATCAAGCTGGCCGGCGCCAGCAGCACCGGCGACCTCGCCACCTCCGTCGGCGCACCCGTCGAGGAACTCCCCTCCGCCAAGGAGTTCGTCGCCAACTACAAGGCCGCCGGATACAAGGAGGCCTACGAGGCATACGGCGGCTACTCCTATGACGCCACCTGGGCGGTCATCGAAGCCGTGAAGAAGGTCGTCGAGGACAACGACGGCAAGCTTCCCGACGACGCCCGAGCCAAGGTCACGGAGGCCATGCAGAACGTCTCCTTCGACGGTGTGACCGGCAAGGTCTCCTTCGACGAATTCGGTGACGCCACCAACAAGCAGCTCACCGTCTACTCCGTCGAGGGCGCCGACTGGAGCCCGGTGAAGTCGGGCACGTACGAAGGCTGATCCACACCCGCACCACTGAACGAGCCGCGCGGGGCGCTGCACCACTGGCGCCCCGCGCGGACTCGCATCCGGTCACATTCCTCGACATATCCGAAGTCTCGGAGGACATGCGGTGAACGAACTGCCGCAGCAGCTGGTCAACGGCCTGCTACTGGGATCCATGTACGGGCTGGTTGCCATCGGCTACACGATGGTCTACGGCATCGTCCAGCTCATCAACTTCGCCCACGGCGAGATCTTCATGATCGGAGGGTTCGGCGCCCTCACGGTCTACCTGTACGTCCTGCCCGACGGCACCACCATGTGGATCGCACTGCCACTCATGCTCCTCGGAGCCGTCATCGCCGCGATCATCGTCGCCGTGGGAGCAGAACGGTTCGCATACCGCCCCCTGCGAGGCGCACCACGCCTAGCCCCCCTCATCACCGCCATCGGCCTCTCCCTCGCCCTCCAGCAGGCCGTATGGGCCTGGTACCCCGGTGCCAAGGAATCCATCAACTTCCCCGAGATCGCCGGCGGCCCCTTCGAAATCGGCAGCGTCACCGTCCAGACCGGCGACATCTTCCTGCTCGTCGTCGCCCCCATCAGCATGGGAATCCTCGCCTACTTCGTCATGAAGACCCGCACCGGACGCGGTATGCAGGCCACCGCCCAGGACCCCGACACCGCCAAACTCATGGGCATCAACACCGACCGCATCATCGTGGTCGCCTTCGCCCTCGGCGCCGTGTTCGCCGCCGTCGGAGCCGTCGCCTACGGCCTCAAGTACGGCCAGGTCCAGTTCCGCATGGGCTTCATCCTCGGCCTCAAGGCCTTCACCGCCGCCGTCCTCGGCGGCATCGGCAACATCTACGGAGCCATGATCGGCGGCCTCGTCCTCGGCATCGCCGAAACCATGGCCACCGCCTACATCGCCGACGTCCCCGGCATGGAGCAACTCGGCGGCCAGTCCTGGGCCAACGTCTGGGCCTTCGTACTTCTCATCCTCGTCCTCCTCTTCAGGCCACAAGGCCTGATGGGTGAGCGCGTGGCGGACAGGGCGTGACACCGATGACCACACAGACCACTGCACCCCAGACGCCGAGCACCCCGGCCAAGGGCAAGCCCAGCGGCCTCATCGGCATGCCCGAGAACCTGGGCCGCGCCCTCGCCACCGGCGGCGGCGTCCTCACCGTCGTGTCCACCTTCCTCGCCTGGACCTGGACCGACGCCTTCCCCGGCGACCTGACCGTCTACGGCTACCCCGGCGGCCTCCAGGTCCTCGTCCTCATCGCCGGCGCCCTCACCGCGCTCTTCGGCCTCGCCTCCTACGGCACCAAGGGCCTGCGCTGGCTCACCCCCGGCTCGGCCGACAGCGCCATCAAGCTGGCCGCACTCGCCGCCTTCGCCACCGCCTGGTTCACGATCATCGCGATCAGCGTCAACCTCGGCGGCCTCGCCAACCTCGAACCCGGCGGCTGGGTCGTCGCCATCGTCACCCTCGCGACCCTCCTCGGCGCACTCTCCCTGCCCTTCGAACGGCCCGTGACCGAACCGGCCGACCCCGATGACACCGACTGGGAGCAGTTCCGCCACAACACCCGCAACAAGCTGACGGTCTTCAAAGCGGCCTTCGCCTCCAGCGAGGTGACCCCGGCCCGCAAGCTGCCCGCGTACGCCGAAATCCTCATCATCGTCGCGGCGCTCGCCCTCGGCCTGACCGTCTTCACCTACGGCATCGGCACCGAATACGACGAACTCTTCGTCGGCTTCATGATCACCGTGGCCTTCGGCTTCGCCGCGGTCGCCAAGGCAGGACTGGTCGCCAGGGTCTCCGCGATCACCGCCAAGCACCGCAACGTCACGATGATCGGCGCCTTCGTCGCCGCCGCGGCCTTCCCCTTCACCCAGTCCGACGACCAGTACGCGACCATCGGTGTCTACATCCTGATCTTCGCGACCGTCGCCCTCGGCCTGAACATCGTCGTCGGCATGGCGGGGCTCCTCGACCTCGGATACGTCGCCTTCCTCGGCGTCGGCGCCTACACGGGGGCCATGGTCTCCGGCTCGCCCTCCTCGCCCTTCGACATCCACCTGCCGTTCTGGGCCTCCGCCCTCTGCGGCGCAGCCGTCGCCATGATCTTCGGCGTCCTCATCGGCGCCCCCACCCTGCGCCTGCGCGGCGACTACCTCGCCATCGTCACCCTCGGCTTCGGTGAGATCTTCCGCATCGCCGTCCTCAACGCCGACGGCACCTCGGGCCCGGACATCACCAACGGCTCCAACGGCATCTCGTCGATCCCGAACCTCAACATCTTCGGCTTCGACTTCGGCCAGGAACACAGCATCGCCGGGTTCACCATCGCCCGCTTCGCCAACTACTTCCTGCTGATGCTCCTCATCACCCTCATCGTCGTCATCGTCTTCCGACGCAGCGGCGACTCCCGCATCGGCCGCGCCTGGATCGCCATCCGCGAAGACGAAACCGCCGCCCTCGCCATGGGCATCAACGGCTTCCGCGTCAAACTCATCGCCTTCGCCCTCGGCGCCGCACTCGCCGGCCTCGCCGGCACCGTCCAGGCCCACGTCACCTACACCGTGACACCCGAGCAATACCAGTTCGCCCACGTCGTACCACCGAACTCGGCATTCCTCCTCGCCGCAGTCGTCCTCGGCGGCATGGGCACCATCAGCGGCCCCCTCGTCGGCGCCGCACTCCTCTACCTGATCCCCGCCAAGCTCCAATTCCTCGGCGACTACCAGCTCTTCGCCTTCGGCCTCGCGCTCGTCCTGCTGATGCGCTTCCGTCCGGAAGGCCTCATCCCTAACCGGCGCCGCCAGCTCGAATTCCACGAAGAAGCGGAAGCGCCCACAGTCCTCAGCAAGGCAGGGGCCTGACCACCATGACAACCGACACCACCACCAAAGACACCGCACCGGCCGCACCCACGCCCGGCCAGACCGTCCTCGACGCACGCGGCGTCACCATGCGCTTCGGCGGCCTCACCGCCGTACGCAACGTCGACCTCACCGTCAACAGCGGCGAAATCGTCGGCCTCATCGGCCCCAACGGCGCCGGCAAAACCACCTTCTTCAACTGCCTCACCGGCCTCTACATCCCCACCGAGGGAGAGGTCCGCTACAAAGGCACCGTCCTGCCGGCCAAATCCTTCAAGGTCACCGCCGCCGGAATCGCCCGTACATTCCAGAACATCCGGCTCTTCGCCAACATGACGGTTCTGGAAAACGTACTCGTCGGCCGCCACACCCGTACAAAGGAAGGGCTCTGGTCCGCGCTGCTCCGCGGCCCCGGCTTCCACAAAGCCGAAGCCGCCTCCCGCGAACGGGCCATGGAACTGCTCAAGTTCATCGGCCTCGACAAGAAGGCCGAGCACCTCGCCCGCAACCTCCCGTACGGCGAACAGCGCAAGCTGGAAATCGCGCGGGCGCTCGCCAGCGAGCCGGGCCTGCTCCTGCTCGACGAGCCCACCGCCGGCATGAACCCGCAGGAAACCCGCGCAACCGAAGAACTCGTCTTCGCCATCCGGGACATGGGCATCGCCGTACTCGTCATCGAGCACGACATGCGCTTCATCTTCAACCTCTGCGACCGCGTCGCAGTCCTCGTACAGGGCGAAAAACTCGTCGAAGGCAGCAGCGAAACCGTCCAAGGCGACGAACGCGTCGTAGCCGCCTACCTCGGAGAACCCTTCGAAGACGCCCCCGGCGCCAAAGAAGTAGCGGAAGTCGAAGCCGCCGAGGCCAACGCCGCCACCCAGACGGACGCCGCGCCCCGCAAGGAGAACGACCGATGACCGCCCTCCTCGAAGTCGACGAACTCCGCGTCGCCTACGGCAAAATCGAAGCCGTCAAAGGTATCTCCTTCAAGGTCGAAGCCGGCGAAGTCGTCACTCTCATCGGCACCAACGGAGCCGGCAAGACCACGACTCTCCGCACCCTTTCAGGGCTGCTGAAGCCGCTGAGCGGCCAGATCAAATTCGGCGGCAAATCGCTGAAGAAGACCCCGGCCCACCAGATCGTCTCGCTGGGGCTCGCCCACTCCCCCGAGGGGCGGCACATCTTCCCCCGCATGACCATCGAGGACAATCTGCGGCTCGGCGCATTCCTCCGCGACGACAAAGCGGGCATCGAAAAGGACATCCAGCGGGCCTACGACCTCTTCCCCATCCTCGGAGAACGCCGTAAGCAGGCCGCCGGAACCCTCTCCGGCGGCGAACAGCAAATGCTCGCCATGGGCCGCGCCCTCATGTCACAGCCCAAACTCCTCATGCTCGACGAACCCTCCATGGGCCTCTCGCCGATCATGATGCAGAAGATCATGGCCACCATCGCCGAACTCAAATCCCAGGGCACGACCATCCTCCTGGTCGAACAGAACGCCCAGGCGGCACTGTCACTGGCCGACCACGGGCACGTCATGGAAGTCGGCAACATCGTCCTCTCCGGCAGCGGACAGGACCTCCTGCACGACGAATCCGTACGCAAGGCGTACCTGGGCGAGGACTAAGCTCCACCCTTCATACGGCGAGGCCCGCACCCCTTGCAAAAGGGGCGCGGGCCTCGCCGTATGTACGCGCGTGCAGGAACCGACCTCAGTCCTTCGCGGCCTTCTTCTCCTCCGCGTCCTGAATAACCGCCTCCGCCACCTGCTGCATCGACATCCGACGATCCATCGACGTCTTCTGAATCCACCGGAACGCGGCGGGCTCCGAAAGCCCGTACTCCGTCTGCAGAACCGACTTCGCACGATCCACGAGCTTGCGCGTCTCAAGACGCTGCGTCAGATCGACGATCTCCTTCTCCAACTGCTTCAACTCCGTGAAGCGGGAGACAGCCATCTCGATCGCCGGGACGACATCGCTCTTACTGAACGGCTTCACCAAGTACGCCATCGCACCGGCGTCACGGGCCCGCTCGACGAGATCACGCTGCGAGAAGGCCGTCAGCATGAGGACCGGAGCAATGGACTCCTCGGCGATCTTCTCGGCCGCGGAGATTCCGTCGAGCTTCGGCATCTTCACGTCAAGGATCACCAGGTCCGGACGGTGCTCCCGAGCGAGCTCCACGGCCTCCTCGCCATCGCCGGCCTCGCCAACGACGGAGTAGCCCTCTTCTTCGAGCATCTCCTTGAGGTCGAGACGGATCAACGCCTCGTCCTCGGCGATGACGACACGGGTCGTCAGCGGAGGCACGTGCGACTTGTCCTCGTCGGGCGCGTCTACGGGCTGGGGCGACTCGGGGGCGGTCACGGGGGCTCCTCGTTCAGGGCACAGGGGTACTGCTCCCAAGAGCGTACCTAGCTGCGGTATGGTGGGAACACAGCGGGCGACCGCTGACCTTCGTTTTACAGGAAGCCCCGGTAGCCCAGCGGTAGAGGCACGGTGCTCAAACCACCGACAGCGTCGGTTCGAATCCGACTCGGGGCACTTTTCCTTAGATTCCAAGGTCACCAAAATAAGCGGATGTTCTCGTTCTCGTGAACATCCGCTTTTTGCTGCGCACTGTAGCGATCAGTGGCAGAGAGTGTCCGCATGGAACAGCACAGCCCTTCGATTCGCGCCCAAGCCGTCGCACTCATGCGCCAGGGCGTCCCCAACCGCACAGTCGCTGAGCGCCTCAACATCCCGCGCGGAACCATCGGTTGGTGGCGCAGCGAAGATCGGAAAGCGCGCGGCGAAACGTACGAGCAGCCCACGGACTGCCCCCGCTGCACGGGCCGCGAGTTCGACAGAGCCGCGTACGCTTATCTCCTCGGCCTCTATCTCGGCGATGGCCACATCATCTCGAAGCGCAAGCAGCATCACTTGTCCATCTTCTGCAACGCCTTGCAGACCGGGCTGATTGCAGCCGCCGAAGATGCCATGCGTAACGTGATGCCGATCCCGAGCGTGCGACAGCGCTACAAGCCGGGCTGTGTCGAGGTGAAGTCCTACACCAAGCACTGGACGTGCATGTTTCCCCAGCACGGCCCCGGCAAGAAGCACGAGCGCACCATCGCCCTCGAGCCCTGGCAGCAGGACATAGTCGACGCCCACCCGTGGGAGTTCATCCGCGGCCTCATACACTCCGACGGCTGCCGCATCACGAACTGGACAACGCGCCTCGTAGCGGGTGAGCGCAAGCGCTACGAATACCCCCGGTACTTCTTCACCAACGTCTCCGACGACATCCGTCAGCTCTACACCGACACCCTCGACAAGCTCGGTATCGAGTGGAAGCCCTGTACCCGGCACGGAAACCCGTACAACATCTCGGTCGCCCGCAAAGCCTCCGTAGCCCTGATGGACACCCACGTAGGCCCCAAGCACTAACCGCACACCACTACTTGGGCGCGTCGTCCTCCCCAATATGGTGCACCCGGACCAGGTTCGTGGAGCCCGAGACGCCCGGCGGGGAGCCGGCCGTGATCACCACGATGTCTCCCTTCTGGCAGCGGCCGATCTTCAGGAGCTGTTCGTCGACCTGGTCGACCATCGCGTCAGTGGAGTTGACGTGGGGGCCGAGGAAGGTTTCGACGCCCCAGGTGAGGTTCAGCTGGGAGCGGGTGGCCGGGTCCGGGGTGAAGGCCAGGAGAGGGATGGGCGACCTGTAGCGGGAGAGGCGGCGGACGGTATCGCCGCTCTGCGTGAAGGCCACCAGGAACTTTGCGCCCAGGAAGTCGCCCATTTCTGCTGCTGCGCGGGCTACGGCGCCGCCCTGGGTGCGGGGTTTGTTGCGTTCGGTCAGGGGTGGCAGGCCCTTTGCGAGGATGTCTTCCTCGGCTGCTTCGACGATGCGGGACATCGTGCTGACCGTTTCGATCGGGTATTTGCCGACGCTTGTCTCGCCGGACAGCATCACCGCGTCCGTGCCGTCGATGACGGCGTTGGCGACGTCGCTCGCTTCTGCCCTCGTCGGGCGGGAGTTGTCGATCATCGAGTCGAGCATCTGGGTGGCGACGATGACCGGCTTGGCGTTGCGCTTGGCGAGTTTGATGGCGCGTTTCTGGACGATCGGGACCTGTTCCAGGGGCATTTCCACGCCGAGGTCGCCGCGCGCGACCATGATGCCGTCGAATGCCGCCACGATGTCTTCGATGTTGTCCACTGCCTGCGGTTTTTCGACCTTGGCGATGACGGGGAGGCGGCGGCCCTCTTCGTCCATGATCCGGTGGACGTCCTCGATGTCGCGTCCGCTGCGGACGAAGGAGAGGGCGATGACGTCGAAGCCGGTGCGCAGGGCCCAGCGGAGGTCGGCCTCGTCCTTGTCGGAGAGGGCGGGGACGGAGACGGCGACGCCGGGGAGGTTGAGGCCCTTGTGGTCGGAGACCATGCCGCCTTCGACGACGGTGGTGTGGACGCGGGGGCCGTCGACGGCGGTGACTTCGAGGCAGACTTTGCCGTCGTCGACGAGGATGCGTTCGCCGGTGGTGACGTCGGCGGCGAGTCCGTCGTAGGTGGTGCCGCAGGTCTGGCGGTCGCCTTGGACGCCGTCTTCGACGGTGATGGTGAAGGTGTCTCCGCGTTCAAGCAGTACGGGGCCTTCGCTGAATCGGCCGAGTCGGATCTTCGGGCCTTGAAGGTCGGCGAGGATTCCGACGCTGCGGCCGCTTTCGTCGGAGGCCTTTCGTACGTGCTGGTAGCGCTCCTCGTGGTCGGCGTAGGTGCCGTGGCTGAGGTTGAAGCGGGCTACGTCCATTCCGGCTTCGACCAGTGCTTTGATCTGGTCGTACGAGTCGGTGGCGGGGCCCATAGTACAGACGATCTTTGCTCGGCGCATGGTTCGAGCCTAGGGCTTACCGGCGGGTAAGGAATTGGTCGTGCATGACTACTCAACGACCTTTGCGTGAAGGGCTATTGACAAGTGTTGAATTGTGCGCCGAGGTGCTCCGATGAGCATTTAAGGCGGTGATTACAGCTCCGGGGGCGCCATCGTAAAGCGGGCATTTACGTGGGCGTAGACGTGCTGGCGTTGGGGTTCGAGGTCGAGGGGTGCGGCGCGGGATTCCTCGATGGCGTCGGCGTAACCGGCGCTGCGCATGCGACTTGAGGCGGCCACTGCGTAACGCTCGCTGTTTTCCGCGCCGATGTCGGCGAGTTCGACCAGCGCCGCAAGGGTCGTACCGAGTGCTTCGGCGTATTCGCGGGCGCGTTGGACGGCTTCACGTACCGCCTGTTGCCGGGCTTCACGGTGGGCCGGTGAGGTGGGGCGCAGCGCCCAGAAGGGGCCGTCGACGCGGGTGAGGTCCAGGTCGGCCAGGCGTGTTGTCAGTTCGCCGAGTGCGGTGAAGTCGGTGAGTTCGGCGGTGGTGTGGACGCGGCCGTGGTAGGCGCGGATGCGTTCGCCGCGGCCGTGTTTGGTGAGTTCGGGGCTGATGGAGAAGGCGCCGGTTTCCAGATGCTCGACGGCCTGGCCGTACGTCTTGATCAGGTCGAGGGTGGTGGCGTTGCGGCGGGTGAGGTCGTCGAGGGCGGAGCGGCGGTCGGTGCCGCGGGCCATGACGGTGACGCCGATGCGGGCGATCTCGGGGTCGACTTCGAGGTGGGCTTCACCGCGGACAGCGAGGCGGGGAGCGTCCGGCGTGCCGTAGGGGGTTGCGGGTCGGGGTTCCTCTGCGGATGAGGTCATACGTCCCACTCTGTCATCGGTGGCCTGGTTGTGGGACTGAGCTGTTGTCGGGTTCTGCTGCGACCGCTGCCTACTGGCAGGTTGCCGGGCAATACGATCCCGGTGATCGCCGGCGAGGTGATCATCCAACAGAGAACGTGAAAGGAACGCGGCAATGAGCGAGCACAGCCACTTGGAGACGTCCACGCAGGGCTCTTTATGGGCGCTGGTGACCGGTTCGACGAGTGGGATCGGTCGCGCGACGGCGGCCGGCCTGGCTCAGGACGGGTACTCGGTCATCGTCACGGGTCGCGATCGAGAGCGGGCCGCCGAGACTCGTCGATCCATCGAGGCCGAAGGTGGCCGGGCGGTCGATCTGGTCGCCGACCTGGGCGATCCCGCGGCGGTACGCGGTCTGGTCGAGCGGATACGGGATGCCATCGACGGCCCGCTCGACGTCTTGGTGCACAACGCCGGAGGCGGAGGCTTCGCGCCGACCGAGTCCACTCCGGAGGAGATGTACGACGCTGCCTTCAACGTCCACGCCAAGGCGCCGTTCATCCTGACGGGCGCCTTCGCCCCGGCCATGGCCGAGCGTGGCCGCGGGGCCATCGTCAACGTAGGGAGCCTGAGCACCTCGATGGCCGCTGCCGGCACGTGCGCCTTCCAGGCGTCGAAGGCGGCGTTGTCCATGATGACCAGGTCGTGGACGGCGGAATACGGACCTCGAGGGGTACGGGTCAACTCCGTCGATCCCGGCTTCATCGTCACCCCGGTGAACGAGGGCATCCGCGACATGTACGGCACCTACCTCGCCTCGCTGCCTGCCGGACGTGGCGGAGACCCCGAAGAGGTCGCGAACGCTGTCCGGTTCCTTGTGTCACCCAAGGCGTCCTACATCAACGGCACCACGCTGACTGTGGATGGCGGAAAGACCGCTGTCGTGGCCATGTGACGCGCTGCCGTCGGCTCCACACCTGCGGCTCGCGCACTCACGGGACACGGACGCGGGAGAGCGCCCCTGTTTTCCCCTGATCCCCTCCCTCCGTGATCCCGTCTTCAAGGCCGAAGGTGGTGAAGGCGGTGCGCCGCGGCAGTGGGTAAGGGTCTTTGCCGGTGAGGGAGTTGAGGATGGTGGCGCTGCGCCAGGCGGCTAGGCCGAGGTCGGGGGTGCCGACGCCGTGGGTGTGGAGTTCGGCGTTCTGGACGTAGAGGGAGCCGGTGACGGCGGGGGCGAGGCTGAGGCGGTACTGGTCGTCGATGTGGGGGCGGCCGGCGCTGTCGCGGCTCACGTAGGGGTCGAGGCCGGCGAGGAGGGGTTCGAGGGGGCGTTCGCGGTAGCCGGTGGCGAGGACGACGGCGTCGGTGGTGAGGCGGGTACCGGTGCCCTGCTGGACGTGTTCGAGGTGGAGCTCGATGGCCGTCCGGTCGATGCGGCCCGCGGTGCGGACGTGGACGCCGGGGGTGAGGACGGTGTCGGGCCAGCCGCCGTGGAGGGTGCGCTGGTAGAGCTCGTCGTGGATGGCGGCGATGGTGTCGGCGTCGATGCCTTTGTGGAGCTGCCACTGGGCGGGGACGAGGCGGTCGCGTACGGGTTCGGGCAGGGCGTGGAAGTAGCGCGTGTAGTCGGGGGTGAAGTGTTCGAGGCCGAGTTTCGAGTACTCCATGGGGGCGAACGCTTCTGTCCGGGCGAGCCAGTGGATCTTTTCGCGGCCTGCGGGGCGGTGGCGTAGGAGGTCGAGGTAGACCTCGGCGCCGGACTGTCCTGACCCGATGACGGTGATGTGGCCGGCGGTGAGGAGCCGTTCGCGGTGTTCGAGGTAGTCGGCGGCGTGGATGACGGGTACGCCGGGGGCTTCGACGAGGGGGCGGAGCGGTTCGGGGATGTGGGGGGCGGTGCCGATGCCGAGGACGAGGTTCTTGGCGTACGTACAGCCGTGGGCCTCCCCGCTTTCCGCGCCTGCGCCGCCTTCGGGTCGTCGGGTGAAGTCGACTTCGAAGAGGTCTCGGTGCGGGTTCCAGCGGACGGCGTCGATGCGGTGGCCGAAGTGGAGTCCGGGGAGGTGGTCGCTGACCCAGCGGCAGTACGCGGCGTATTCGGCGCGGTGGATGTGGAAGCGCTCGGCGAAGTAGAAGGGGAAGAGGCGGTCGCGGCTGCGGAGGTAGTTGAGGAAGGTCCAGGGGCTTACGGGGTCGGCGAGGGTGACCAGGTCGGCGAGGAAGGGGACTTGGAGGGTGGCGCCGTCGATGAGGAGGCCGGGGTGCCAGTCGAAGGCGGGGCGCTGGTCGTAGAAGGCGGTGTCGAGTTCGGTGAGGGGCTGGGCGAGGGCGGCGAGGGAGAGGTTGAAGGGGCCGATGCCGATGCCCACCAGGTCGCGGGGTGCCTCGGGTTCGTGCTGTGCGGAGCGAGGACTTGGGATCATCGGGGTGCGTGTCCTTCCACCAGTTTCAGGAGGGCGGCGAGGTCGCCGGGTGTGGTGTGCGGGTTGAGCAGGGTGGCTTTGAGCCAGAGGCGGCCGTCGGGGCGGGCGCGGCCGAGGACGGCGCTGCCTTCGGTGAGGAGGGTGCGGCGTACGTCGGCTACGGCGTCGTCGGTCCAGTGGACGGGACGGAAGAGGACGGTGCTGATGGTGGGCGGTGCGTAGAGCTCGAACCCGTGGTGTGACGCGATGAGGTGGGCGAACTCGCGGGCGTGGGCGCAGACTTGGTCGACGAGTGCGCCGAGTCCCTGCCGTCCGAGTGTTTTGAGGGTGACGGCGATCTTGAGGATGTCGGGGCGTCTGGTGGTACGCAGGGAGCGGCCGAGGAGGTCGGGGAGGCCGGCCTCGGTGTCGTCGTCGGCGTTGAGGTAGTCGGCGTGGTGTTCCAGTACGCGGAGGTCGTGCGGGTCCTGGACGGCCAGCAGGCCTGCGGCGACGGGCTGCCAGCCGAGTTTGTGCAGGTCGAGGGTGACGGTGTGGGCGCGGGCGAGGCCGTCGAGGCTGCCGCGGTGGCGGTCGCTGAAGAGGAGGCCTCCGCCGTACGCCGCGTCGATGTGCAGGCGGGCGCCGTGGGCCCGGCAGACGTCGGCGATGGCGGGGAGCGGGTCGATGAGTCCGGCGTCGGTGGTGCCGGCGGTGGCGGCGACGATCAGTGGACCGGGCAGCTTGGTGAGGGTTGCGTCGAGGGTGGCGGGGTCGAGCGTGCCTGAGAGGGCGGGGACGGTGATGGGTGCGGGGAGGCCCAGAAGCCAGGTGGCGCGGTGCAGGGAGTGGTGGGCGTTCTGGGCGCATACGAGTTGGACGGCGCCGTTCAGTTCACGGGCGAGGAGGAGGGCGAGCTGGTTGGACTCGGTGCCGCCGGTGGTGACGAGGGCGTCGGCTGGTGTGCCGTACACCTCCTTGGCGAGCGCTGCCGTGACCAGGGCCTCCAGCTCGGAGGCGGCGGGGGCCTGGTCCCAGGAGTCGAGGGAGGGGTTGAGCGCGGAGGCGGCGAGGTCGGCGGCGGTGGCGACGGCGAGGGGCGGGCAGTGGAGGTGGGCGGTGCACAGGGGGTCGGCCGGGTCGGCGGCGCCTGCGGCGAAGGCGTGGACGAGGGTGCGTAGCCCGTCCGGGTCGCAGTGTGTGGGCAGAGGCTCGCCCAGGGCGGTGCGTATGCGTGCGGCGACTGTTTCGGGGCCGCCGGTGGGGAGGGGGCCTCTTCTTGCGGCGGCGCCGGTGCGTAGGGCTTCGAGGACCGTGGTGATCAACGGCCTTAGGGCGGCCGGACCTTGAGGGCCTGAAGCGAGGTCTGAAGCGAAGCTTGAAGCCAGGCCCGGTGTGGGGCCTGTTGCGAGCGGGCTCATGGTCGTCCTCCGGGGCGCGGGGTTGGGGCTGCGCGCCCGGAGGACTCAACGATCGTTACCCGAATGGGGGTACGGGTACGCTCCGCTGGTTGAGCAGGTAAAGAGCTCGGCGGGTAGGGGCAGTTTTGCAGCTGCGGGCTGAGTGTGGTTGCTCGCGCCCACGCGGCGGAGCCGCAAATGTCACAGCCCCGCGCCCCTACGGGGCGCGTCTACTCCTCCCTTACTTTCAAAGCTCGCTCCATGTCGTCCAGTTGGTCCACCAGCTTGCGGTGCAGGGCCGGAGTCGCGTTGCCCTTGGTCAGGCATTTCTTGCCCAGGCGGAGTGTCTCCGGTGAAACCGCGTACACCGGGAATGCCCAGCGGCCCGCTGCCTCTGCGATCGCGGAGCCCCGGCGGGCTGCCACTGCCGGGGCCTGCTTGAAGTAGCGCGGCACGTAGTCCCGTACCAGATCTGCCTGTTCGGGTTGCCAGAAGCCCTTGGCTGTGGCGGTGAACAGGTAGGTGGAGAGGTCGTCGGTGGTGAACATGGCCTCCCAGGCCTGGCGTTTGGCTTCGGGGTCGGGGAGGGCGGCGTGGCAGCGGGCGGCGCCTTCCTGGCCGGTGGCGCTGGGGTCCTGGACGAGTTCGGCCTCGATGACGGCGTCGTCGATGGCGCCGAGTACGGCGAGGCGGCCGAGGATGCGCCAGCGCAGTTCGGGGTCGAGTTCGGGGCCGCCGGGGACGGTGCCTTCGGAGAGCCAGGCGGTGATCGTGTCGGGCTGGGCGGCGGCGTCGATGAAATGGCGTACGGCGGTCAGGCGCAGTCCGGGGTGGGAGCCGTCCTCGGTGCGGCGGATCATGTCGCGGCACAGGGAGGTGATGGTGGCGAGGGCGGCGGGCCGGTCGGGGGCCGGCAGGTAGCGGTCGGCGACCTGGGCGGTGGCGAAGGCGAGGACGCCCTGGACGAGGGCGAGGTCCCGCTCGAGCGGCAGGTGGGTGCGGGCGGCCTCGAGGTAGGCGGTGGGGGCCAGTTCACCGTCGCGTACGCAGTCGCGGAGGGCGTTCCAGACGACTGCGCGGGTCAGCGGATCGGGCAGGGCGGACAGTTCGGCGCGTACGGTCGCGAAGGAGTCGGGGTCGAAGCGGATCTTCGCGTAGGAGAGGTCGGCGTCGTTGAGGAGGAGCAGGGCGGGCCGTTTGCCGATGGGGTGCGCTGGTTCGGCCTGGGGGACGTCGACTTCGAGGCGTTCGCGGAGGCTGAGGCGGCCTTCGTCGGGGTCGCGGTCGTAGAGGCCGACGGCGATGCGGTGAGGCCGGCTGCCGTCGTGCGCGATCGTCAGCGCGCAGGTGCCGTTGTCCGTCGGGACGATCTTCGGGGTGAGGGTGTCGACTCCGGTGGTGCGCAGCCAGGAGTCGGCCCAGGCGTGGACGTCGCGTTCGGTGCTGTCGGCGAGGGACTGGATGAAGTCGGCGAGGGTGGCGTTGGCGAACTTGTGCCGGGCGAAGTGGGTGTTGATGCCGGCGAGGAAGTCCTTCTCACCGAGCCAGGCGACGAGTTGACGCAGTGCGGAGGCGCCCTTGGCGTAGGAGATGCCGTCGAAGTTGAGGAGCGCGGAGGCGGTGTCGGGGACAGAGTCGGGGTCGGGGGCGACGGGGTGGGTGGAGGTCCGCTGGTCGGCTTCGTAGCCCCAGGGTTTGCGGGTGACGCCGAAGTCGGTCCAGGTGCCGGTGAAGCGGGTGGCTTCGATGAGGGTCTGGTAGCCCATGTACTCGGCGAAGGACTCGTTCAGCCAGATGTCGTCCCACCAGCGCAGGGTGACGAGGTCGCCGAACCACATGTGGGCCATCTCGTGGGCGATGACCATGGCGCGGGTCTGGCGTTCGGTGTCGGTGACGGCGGAGCGGTAGACGAACTCGTCGCGGAAGGTGACGAGGCCGGGGTTCTCCATGGCGCCGAAGTTGAATTCGGGGACGAAGGCCTGGTCGTAGGAGTCGAAGGGGTAGGGCTCCTCGAACTTCTCGTGGTAGCGGTCGAAGCAGGCGCGGGTGATGGCGAGGAGTTCGTCGGCGTCGGCGTCCAGGTACGGGGCCAGTGAGCGGCGGCAGTGGAGGCCGAAGGGCAGTCCGCGGTGTTCGGTGCGTACGGAGTGCCAGGGGCCGGCGGCGATGGCGACGAGGTAGGTGGAGATCAGCGGGGTGGGGGCCGCCTTCCACAGGCCGTCGCCCTGGTGCTCGGTGATGCCGTTGGCGAGGACGGTCCAGCCTTCGGGTGCCTTTATCGACAGTTCGAAGACGGCTTTGAGGTCGGGCTGGTCGAATGCGGGGAAGACGGACTGGACGTCTTCCAGGGACATTTGGGTGTAGAGGTACGTTTCGCCGTCGGTGGGGTCGGTGAAACGGTGCATGCCCTCGCCGGTGCGTGAGTACCGCATGCCGGCCTCGATGTCCAGTTCGTGCTCGCCCGGGGTGAGGTCCTTGAGGGGCAGCCGGTTCTCGTCCAGGGTGTCCAGGTCGAGGTGGTATCCGTCGAGGCGGGCGTTGCGCAGCTCGGCGGGCTTGAGCTCGACGAAGGTGTCCACGGCCTCGAGGTCGCTCCGTACCGTGAAGTGGATGACGGTGTGGGAGGTGAAGATCTCGTCGCCGCGTGTCAGGTCAAGTTCGATCTGGTAGCGGTGGACGTCGAGGAGCCGGGCACGGGTCTGCGCTTCGGCGCGCGTCAGTACGGACATGGGGACATGCTGCCTGATGGGCGGGGCGCGGCGCAGGCGAGGTCCGGTTCCGGTCGGCTGCCTGGTACGGACACGGTCATCGTGGTCAGACGTGGTCGCGGGTGGTCCTACGCGGTCTGGTCGTGCTGGCGGAGGATCGGCCGCTGCGGCGGTACGCGGGTGTCGAGGCGCGGGTCGGGTTCGGGGGTCTGGTTCGGCGGCGGTAACTCCTTTACCAGCGCGCGGAGTTCGCGTACCTCCTGTCTCATCCGCAGATATCTCTGGTGGGCGTCATACAGGTAACGCACCTTGGTGCGCAGGGCCCAGGGGTCTATGGGTTTCATCACCAGGTCGGCGACGCCGAGCCGGAAGGCGGTGGTGGTGAGTTCGGCGTCCGGGCCGAAACCGGTGACCAGGATGACCGGGATGTGCTGGGTCTGTTCCAGGCGACGCAGATAGCGGACGACGTCGAAGCCGTTGACGTCGGGCATGTGCACATCGAGGACGAGGAGTCCGACCTGGCCGCGGAGGACTTCCTTGAGGGCGGCGTCGCCGCTGGTGGCGCGCGCCAGCCGGTAGCCGAGCGGGGCCAGGGCGCTTTCCAGCGCGTAGAGCGTTTCCTCATGGTCGTCGACGATGAGGATCTTGGCATCCGACAGCATCGCGCGAAGTCCCCTCGTTCTGGACAACCAGTGTGCCCGGACTGGCTGACAGGGAGTACTCACAGACTGACAAGGAGTGCTGCGCGCAGGATGCCTCATTTCGGCCGCGAGGCCGAGGGGGTGCGCGGACAAAAGCGCGATGTATGGGGTCAGCCGGTCGAAACACTGCCGGTGTTCGCGTTGCCGGCGATGTTTTCGTGGTGCCTGATGACCTCGGCGATGATGAAGTTGAGGAGCTTCTCGGCGAACGCGGGGTCGAGTTTGGCGTTCTCCGCGAGCCGGCGCAGCCGGGCGATCTGGTGGGCCTCACGGGCCGGGTCGGCGGGCGGCAGCTGGTGGGCGGCCTTGAGGTGGCCGACCTGCTGGGTGCACTTGAAGCGTTCGGCGAGCATATGGACGACGGCGGCATCGATGTTGTCGATGCTGTCGCGCAGCCGGTCGAGCTCGGCGCGGACGGCGGGGGCGGCAGGCTCGACGTTTGAGGTTCCGTTGTCGCTGGTGGTCATGAGCGTTCACCCTACGACCCGCCCCACGGGTCTTCGACGCCACCCGCGAGCGCCGGGGATTATCGTGGATGTGGGTTCAGGGCCTCTTGGGGGTGCGGGCGTGGCGAACGGCGGTCCCGTCGAGCATGGCTACCCGCACCTGGACACGGTGCGGGCGGCGATCACCGCGCTGTACAAGCGGCTCTCGTACGACACCATCCACACCTTCGACACCAGCGTGGCCCCCGCCGACGTGGCGTTCGCGGATCAGGACGATCTGTACCTGGGTGCCCAGCGCGTGGCCCGCGAGCTGGTCCAGCACTTCCGGCTGCCGGACGCCCGCATGATCGTCAGCTTCCGCGAGATGCACCATGCGGCGAATGTCGAACTCGCCGCGGGCCCCGAGTACTTCATCGAGCTGAACGACCGCTTCCGCACCCACCGCAGGGACATCGGCGCCGCCCTCGCGCACGAGATCATGCATGTGTACCTGCACCGTCTGGACCTGTCGTTCCCGGGCACGCGCGACAACGAGATCCTCACGGACACCGCGACGACGTATCTGGGCGCCGGCTGGCTGCTGCTCGACGCGTTCCGCGAGGACGGCGCCTCCTCGCAGAAGCTCGGCTATCTGACTCCGGAGGAGTTCGGGTACGTCCTGGCCAAGCGGTCGCTGGTCTTCGGCGAGGATCCGGCGACGTGGTTCACCAGCCCGCAGGCGTACACGGCGTACACGAAGGGCATGACGCGGGCCCGCCACGACGAGCAGCAGCCCCCGCTGACCGCGGCCGGCTGGGCGGGCCGCCGCCGCTACGCGAAGGACCGCCGGCACGCCCAGGACCACCACGGCCGTCCCGTCGGCGTCCCGTACGACTTCACGCCCGACGGCCATGGCCCGCTGCGCGTGTCGTTTCCCTGCCCGACCTGCCATCAACGGATCCGGGTACCGGTACGGGGCCGGGTACGGGCCCGCTGCGGTCTGTGCCGCACGGTGCTGGAGTGCGACACGTAACCCAGTGCGACGTATGGGCAAGGTCACGTGATTCATGGCGAAATGCTTTGCCCTATACGTGTCTGACGGGCGAAGGTCGAAAGATGAACACGCACGATCTGGCGGCCGGTCTGTTCACCGCCGTGTACGAGGACGACGAGGACGCGGTCGTACGGATGCTGCGCGCGGGCGCGAGTCCGGAGTCGGTGGACGAGGACGGGCAGACGGTCCTGTATCTGGCGACCATGATCACGGACGGCCCCGGTGTCGTACGCCTCCTCCTGGCCGCCGGAGCCGAACCGGACCGGCTCAGCTCGGGCACGGACTCGCCGCTGTGCGGGGCTGCGTGCGGCGGGCACACAGAGGTCGTACGAGCGCTGCTGGCGGCCGGGGCGCGGCCGGATCTGGTGGAGGAGTTCGGGTTCACGGCCATGGCCTGGGCTGTCCAGCGCGGCCACGCGCCCGTGGTCGCCGAGCTCCTGGCGCGCGGTGCGGATCCGAACCGTCTGGGCCCCAACGGCGAGCCCTCGCTGGTGACGGCCGCGCGCCGCGGCTCCCTCGGCTGCGTCCGCGCCCTGCTCGAGCACGGGGCGCGGGCCCGGGCGGAGGCGCTGACCGAGGCCCGGCGCTGGCTGAGTCTCGATGTGGCGGCGGAGCTGCGGGCGGGCCTGGAGCGCACGCACGGCACCGGCCATGAGTGCGTCACCCGCCGCTACCGGGAGGACGGCGGTGTGACCGTCGAGGTCAGGTTGCTGAAGGCCGGGGAAAGCCACACCTCGGGCAACGACCAGCAGACGGGCCACGCGGCCATCGTCACCGTCCTGGAGACCTCGCTGGGCATCGCAGCCCCCGCCCCGGAACTCGCCGACCGCGCCCTGCGCTGCGCCGACCCCGACAACGACGACTGGACCGAGGCGGTGACCGTGCTCGCGCGGCGCGGCGACGAGGAGACGTTTCGATCGGCGGTGCTGTGGTGCGGGGACGGTGCGCAGCCGTTGCTGCAGGTGTTCGGGGCGGATGTGCTGGGGCGGTTGGGGGCGGAGGGTGGGCCGGGTCAGGGCGAGGAGGCTGTACGCCCGTACGCGGCCCAAAGCGTGCCGCTGCTGCGGGAGTTGGCGCGCGGGGCCCAGGACCCATTGACGCTGCGATGCGTGGTCGCGGCGCTCGGGCAGCACCAGGATCCCGCCGCCCTGCCCGAGATCCTGCGGCACGCCCGCCACGCGGACACCGGCGTACGACGTGCCGTCGCCGTTGCCCTGTGCGGGCTGGTCCCCGCCTCGCACGCGGAGGGCGTCGCTCGGCTCGTCGCCCTGTCGCGTGACGTCGACAGGGACGTGCGCAACTGGGCGACGACGGCGCTGGCCGTGCTCGACGCGGACACGCCAGCGCTGCGGGATGCGCTTGCCGCGCTGTTGGGGGACCCGGATGCGGAGGTTGCCGCGGAGGCGGCGCGGGGACTGGCTGTGCGTCAGGATTCCCGCGCGATCCCTGTGCTGGAGCGGTTGCTTGCCGAGGAGCGGCCCGACAGTACGCCGCGCGCGACGGCGGAGGAGGCGGTCGAGCACATACGCGACGACCGGGTCCGGACGCTGCTGGCGTCTACGCTGCCGCGGCGGATCTGAGCCGGGGGGGTCCTTTTCCCAGCCCCGCCCCTTCCCGGCTGTAACAATTTGCGGCTCCGCCGCGTGGGGGGCTGCGCCCCAGGCCCCTGCCTCCGGCGGGAGGGACGCCTCCGGCGGGTGGGGTGCCTACCGGGGTGGGGTGTGACAGTCGTGTCGCAGCTGCGGGTGCGTTGTGGCTGATCGCGCAGTCCCCCGCGCCCCTAAACAGCCTGCGACTGCCCGCACCCCGAAGAGCAAGCGAACCGACAAGCCCACACCCCGACGAAACCGGCACCCTCCCTCCGGCGGGAGGGGACGTGGGCCGGTGCGTCCTATGCCCGTCGCTTAGCTTCGGTCTGGGCACAGCTACGCCCTGTGTCAGCAAGGGGCCGTATGCCCTGTTGGCGACGGGCTGACGCACCGGACCGCGGCCCCGCACCCACCAACCACCCAAGGGGCGCGGGGAACTGCGCGACCAGCCACACTCAACCCGCAGCCAAAAACCGCCCCCAGCGGAGCGCTCACGCCCCGTACACAGCCCCCGGCACCTCCGCCCCCGCAAGCAACTTGCGAGCCGCATCCCCCGCCTCGGCCGGCGTCCACCGCGCCCCATTGTCCGCGGTCGGCCCAGCCCGCCATCCCTCCATGACAGTGATCCGCCCACCCTCCGCCTCAAAGACCCGCCCAGTCACCCCGACGCACGCGGCCGAGCCGAGCCAGACGACGAGCGGCGAGACGTTCTCGGGCGCCATGGCGTCGAAGCCAGTGCCAGGCTCCGGCGCCGCCATCGTGTCGGCGAAGGCCCGCTCCGTCATCCGCGTACGCGCGGCCGGCGCGATGGCGTTGACCTGCACTCCATAGCGGCCCATCTCGGCGGCAGCCACCAGCGTGAGCCCGACGATGCCCGCCTTCGCCGCGCTGTAGTTGCCCTGCCCGACCGACCCCAACAGCCCCGCTCCGGAGCTGGTGTTGACGACGCGCGCCTCAGGCGTACGCCCGGCCTTCGCCTCCGCCCGCCAGTGCGCGGCGGCCTGCTGAAGCGGCAGAAAGTGCCCCTTCAGGTGGACGCGCACAACAGCGTCCCAGTCGTCCTCGTCGAGATTCACAAGCATCCGGTCGCGCAGAAACCCGGCGTTGTTGACGAGCGTGTCGAGCCGCCCGAACGCATCGAGCGCCGCCGCGATCAGCGACTCGGCGCCCGCGCGCGTGGCGACGTCCCCGCCATGCGCGACGGCCTCCCCTCCGCCCGCCCGGATCTCCTCGACGACAAGCGCGGCCGGGCTGTCCGGCCCGGGCGCTCCGTCGAGCCCGACACCGAGGTCGTTGACGACGACCCGCGCCCCCTCGGCCGCGAAGGCGAGGGCATGCGCCCGCCCGAGGCCCCGTCCCGCCCCGGTGACGATCACTACCCGGCCGCAACAGATTCCGGTCATCTCAACTCCCCTTATTGACCCTCTTGTTGGCAGTCGCGGCCTTGTTGACCGTCGCCGCGTCCAGGAAGGCGGGCCGCTCTCCCCCGCCGTGCACGAGCAGGCTGGCGCCGGTGATGTACGCGGCGGCGTCCGAGGCGAGGAACACGGCCGCTTCGCCGATGTCCGAGGGAGCGGCGAGGCGGCCCAGAGGGACCGTGCGGGCCACGGACGCGATGCCCTCATCGTCCCCGTAGTGGAGGTGGGACAGTTCGGTGCGGACCATCCCGACGACCAGCGTGTTGACGCGGACGTCCGGCGCCCACTCCACGGCCATCGACCGGGCCAGATTCTCCAGGCCGGCCTTGGCCGCTCCGTAGGCCGCCGTACCGGGAGAGGGCCGGGTCCCGCCGACGCTGCCGATCATCACGATCGAGCCCCGGGCACGTTTGAGATGTTCGTACGCCGCCAGGGACACGGTCAGCGGTGCGGTGAGGTTGAGCTCGATCACGCGCGCGTGCCGCTCGGCGGCGTCCGCCCGGTCGAGCAGCCGGTACGGGGCGCCGCCCGCGTTGTTGACCAGGACATCGAGGCGAGGTAGCGCGTCGAAGAAGGCGCGCACGGCCGCCGGGTCGCGCACGTCGAGGGGCATGAACTCGACTCCCTCGACCGGTATTTCGGGGGGTCTGCGGGCGCAGGCCACGACCTCGGCACCGGCCTCTGCGAACGCCCGGGCGATCCCGGCGCCGACGCCGCGGGTTCCGCCGGTGACCACCACGAGTCGCTTGTCCTGCCGGCTGTCCTCCCGGTTATCCACAGGGCCTCCCGCTGGTCGGCAATCGCTGTTACCTTCACATCAGATCGAACCTAACAAATGTTTGGTGGAAAGGTAGCTGATGCGCGCATGGGTGTCTCCACCTCGTCCCCGGAGAAGGGGATTTCCGTCGTCACGGTCGACTTCCCGCCCGTGAACGCGCTTCCGGTGCACGGCTGGTTCGACCTGGCCGACGCCGTGCGCACGGCGGGCCGCGACCCCGAGATCCGCTGTGTAGTGCTGACCGCCGAGGGGCGGGGGTTCAACGCCGGTGTCGACATCAAGGAGATACAGCGGGAGCAGGACGGGCAGGAGCACGACGGGCAGGAGAGAGACGGACGGCAGCGGGACGGTCGGCGGGGCGCGACGGGCCATGGTGCGCTGATAGGCGCCAACCGCGGCTGCGCCGAGGCGTTCGCCGCGGTGTACGAGTGCGAGGTGCCCGTGGTGGCGGCCGTACGGGGCTTCTGCCTGGGCGGCGGCATCGGTCTCGTGGGGAACGCGGACGCGATCGTGGCGAGCGACGACGCCACGTTCGGGCTGCCCGAGCTGGACCGGGGCGCACTGGGCGCGGCCACGCATCTGGCGCGCCTCGTGCCACAGCACCTGATGCGGGCGCTGTACTACACCTCGCGTACGGCCACGGCGGCCGAGCTGCACGCGCACGGTTCGGTGTGGCGGGTCGTGCCGCGTGCCGAAGTCCTCGACGCCGCCCTGGAGTTGGCGCGGGAGATCGCGGCCAAAGACGGACAGCTGATCCGGCTCGCCAAGTCCGCCATCAACGGCATCGACCCCGTCGACGTACGCCGCAGCTACCGCTTCGAGCAGGGCTTCACCTTCGAGGCGGGCCTCAGCGGAGTGGCGGACCGGGTCCGGAGCACATTCGGCCAGGAGACATCTGGAGAGGAGGACCGGTGAGCGACAAGACCATGTCGGCGGAGGAGGTCGTCGGCCGTCTGGAGAGCGGGATGACCATCGGCATCGGCGGCTGGGGGTCACGCCGCAAGCCGATGGCACTGGTGAGAGCACTGCTCCGTTCCGGGATCACCGATCTCACAGTCGTCTCGTACGGCGGTCCGGACGTCGGCATGCTCGCGGCCGCCGGGCGGATACGGAAACTGGTCGCCGCCTTCGCGACCCTCGACTCGATCCCCCTCGAACCGCACTACCGCTCGGCGCGCGAGAGCGGTGCTCTCGAACTGATGGAGATCGACGAGGCGATGTTCATGTGGGGCCTGCACGCCGCCGCGAACCGGCTGCCCTTCATACCGGTGCGGGCCGGCCTCGGCTCGGACGTGATGCGGGTCAACCCCGGGCTGCGGACGGTCACTTCACCGTACGAGGACGCATCGACGGGACTCCAGGAGACGTTCGTCGCCATGCCCGCCCTGCGCATGGACGCCGCGCTGGTCCATGTGAACCGAGCGGACCGGGTCGGCAACGGGCAGTACCTGGGCCCGGATCCGTACTTCGACGACCTGTTCTGCGAGGCGGCCGACACCGCGTATGTCTCCTGCGAGCGCATCGTCGACACGGCCGAGCTGACGAAGGAGGCCGCCCCGCAGACGCTGCTGATCAAACGGCACAGCGTGACCGGCGTCGTAGAGGCCCCGAACGGGGCGCACTTCACGTCCTGCGCACCCGACTACGACCGGGACGAGGACTTCCAGCGGCTGTACGCGACCACGCCCTGGCCGGAGTTCGCCGAGCGGTTCCTGCACGGGGGCGAGAAGGACTACCAGACGGCCGTACAAGCCTGGCATGCGTCGAACGAGGAGCGCTGATGAGCGAGGTACGGAGCAGCGAGGTACTGAGCGACGTCACGCGGGCCGAGTACTGCGTGATCGCCTGCGCCGAGGCCTGGCGGGACAACGGCGAGGTGCTGGCCAGCCCCATGGGTGCCGTCCCGTCGGTCGGCGCCCGGCTCGCCAGGCTGACCTTCGCCCCGGACCTGCTCCTCACCGACGGCGAGGCGATGCTGGTCGGCCCGGACGGTACCGTGGAGGGCTGGCTGCCGTACCGGCAGCACCTCACGATGGTCACCGGCGGCCGACGCCACGTGATGATGGGCGCCAGCCAGATAGACCGGTTCGGCAACCAGAACATCTCCTGCATAGGCGACTGGGAGCGGCCCGCGCGGCAGCTTCTCGGGGTGCGGGGCGCGCCGGTCAACACCCTCAACAATCCGGTCAGTTACTGGGTCCCCAGGCACTCCACCCGGGTCTTCGTCGAGAAGGTCGACATGATCTGCGGGGTGGGGTACGACAGCGCCGCGGCGGCCGGTCCCACGGCGAGCCGCTACCACCGCATACCGCGGGTCGTCTCCAACCTCGGTGTGTTCGACTTCGCGACCCCGGACCGCTCGATGCGGCTCGCCTCGCTGCATCCCGGGGTGACGGTCGAGGAGGTCAGGGAGGCGACGGGCTTCGAGCTGACGGTTCCCGAGGAGGTGCCGTACACCCGCGGACCCACTGGGGAGGAGCTGGAGTTGATACGCGAGGTGCTCGACCCGCAGGGGCTGCGCAACCGTGAGGTCAGGAGCTGATGGAGACCACGCTGACGAAACTCGTCGGGGTACGCCACCCGATCGTGCAGACCGGTATGGGCTGGGTCGCGGGCCCCCGGCTGGTCTCCGCCTCCGCGAACGCGGGCGCTCTGGGGATCCTGGCCTCCGCGACCATGGGCCTGGAGGAGCTGAGGAGGGCCGTCCGGGAGGTCAAGTCCCGTACGGACGCGCCGTTCGGTGTGAACCTGCGGGCGGACGCGGGCGATGCCCACGACCGGGTGCGGATCATCATCGACGAGGGCGTGAAGGTCGCCTCGTTCGCGCTCGCGCCTTCCCGTGAGCTGATCACCGAGCTGAAGGACGCGGGTGTCGTCGTCATCCCGTCCGTAGGGGCCCGCCGCCATGCCGAGAAGGTCGCGGCCTGGGGCGCCGACGCGGTGATCGTGCAGGGCGGCGAGGGCGGCGGGCACACGGGCGAGGTGGCGACGACGGTGCTGTTGCCGCAGGTCGTGGACGCGGTGGAGATACCGGTCGTGGCAGCGGGCGGCTTCTTCGACGGCCGGGGCCTGGTCGCGGCGCTCGCGTACGGCGCGGCGGGCATCGCGATGGGCACCCGCTTCCTGCTCACCTCGGACTCCACGGTCCCGGACGCCGTGAAGGCCGAGTACCTGACGGCGACGGTCAAGGACGTCACGGTGACGAGGGAAGTGGACGGACTGCCCCACCGCATGCTCCGCACGGACCTGGTCAACTCCCTTGAGGGAGCGGGCCGTACAAGATCCCTGGCGCGGGCAGTGCGCCGAGCCGCCACGTTCCGCAAGCTCTCCGGCCTCACCTGGCCCGCGCTGATCCGCGACGGTCTCGCCATGAAGCACGGCAAGAACCTGTCCTGGGGCCAGGTCCTGCTCGCCGCGAACACGCCGATGCTGCTGCGCGCGTCGATGGTCGAGGGGCGTACGGATCTGGGGGTGATGGCATCGGGCCAGGTGGCCGGCGTGATCGAGGACCTGCCGTCGTGCGCGGAGCTGGTGGAACGCGTGATGACGGAGGCGGAGGGGGTGCTTCAGGAGCTGGCTATGGCCGATCGGTGACCGTTGTACACGCCACCGCGTACACTCGAGGTATGTCCGAGACCAAGAGCATTCGCGAAGCCCGTGCAGGGTTCGCCTCGATCCTCGACAAGGCCGAGGCAGGCGAGGCGACCGTGATCACTCGCAATGGCACCCCGGTCGCCGCGCTCGTGCCCATGCCGGATTACGACGCGCTTGAGGACGCGGCAGACGAACTGCTGGCCCGCGAAGCGCTCCAGCACCTCGACGAGTCCACGGTGAGCATGGCCGAGGTCCTTGCGGATCTGTTCAGCGAGACCGACGACCGGGGCGCCGCGTGAAGTACGCGTTCCGATTCACGGCCACCGCCCAGCGCCAACTCCGGACCATCGACCGAACCAGCGCCATGCGCATCCTCACTGCGCTCACGCGGCTCGGCGACGATCCGTACCGCGACGACGCCGACGTGAAGAAGCTCTCCGGCCACGATGACCTGTACCGGTTGCGCGTCGGTGACTTCCGCGTGGCTTACTGCATCGACGACGGCCAGCTCATCATTCTCGTCGTCAAGGTCGGCAACCGGCGCGACGTGTACCGCTCCCTCTGAATCAAGAGAGCCGTTCGATGATCGTCACGTTCGCCTGACCGCCCCCCTCGCACATCGTCTGCAGGCCGAACCGGCCTCCCGTGCGCTCCAGTTCGTGCAGCAGCGTCGTCATCAGCTTGACGCCGGTCGCGCCCAGCGGGTGGCCGAGGGCGATCGCGCCTCCGTTGACGTTGACCTTTGCCGGATCCGCGCCCGTCTCCTTCAGCCAGGCCAGGACGACGGGGGCGAAGGCTTCGTTGATCTCCACGAGGTCGATGTCGTCGATGGTCAGGCCGGTCTTCTTGAGGGCGTGTGCGGTGGCCGGGATCGGGGCCGTGAGCATGCGGATCGGGTCCTCGCCTCGTACGGAGAGGTGGTGCACGCGCGCGCGGGGCGTCAGGCCGTGTTCGCGTACCGCCCGCTCGGAGGCCAGCAGCATCGCGGCGGCACCGTCGGAGACCTGGGAGGAACAGGCCGCGGTGATGGTGCCGCCGTCGATGACCGGCTTCAGGCCCGCCATCTTCTCCAGTGAGGTGTCCCGGCGCGGCCCTTCGTCGACCGTGACGTCGCCGTACGGCACGGTCTCGCGCGCGAAGCGGCCTTCGTCGATCGCCCCGAGAGCCCGCTGATGGGACCGCAGCGCGAACTCCTCCTGGTCGAGGCGGCTGATGCCCCACTTGGCGGCGATCATCTCGGCGCCGACGAACTGGTTGACCGGCTGGTCCCCGTACCGGGCCCGCCACCCCTCGCTTCCCGCGAACGGCCCCTCCGTGAGCCCCAGCGGAGCGGTGGCCCGCCCGGAGGCGAAGCCGATGGGGACCTGCGTCATGTTCTGGACCCCGCCCGCGACCACCAGGTCCTGCGTGCCGGACAGCACACCCTGCGCGGCGAAGTGCACGGCCTGCTGCGACGAACCGCACTGCCGGTCGACCGTCACGCCCGGCACCTCCTCGGGCAGTCCGGCCGCCAGCCAGCACGTCCTCGCGATATCACCGGCCTGCGGCCCCACGGTGTCCAGACAGCCGAAGACGACGTCCTCGACAGCGGCCGGGTCGACTCCGCAGCGCGCGACGAGAGCCTTCAGCACATGCGCGCCAAGGTCGGCGGGATGCACCCCGCTCAGGCCCCCTTTGCGCCGCCCGACGGGCGTACGGACCGCTTCGACGATGTAGGTCTCGGCCATGACAACTCCCAGTCAGATCAAGTCGATCCAGTTCGGCTACGGTCGGTCCGGTTCGAGGTCGATCCGGTGCGACCCAGTTCGGTTACGTACGTACTGCGATCCCGTCCAGCACCATCGACAGGTACTGCCGGGCGATCTCCTCGGGGCCGTGCTGTCCGCCGGGCCGGTACCAGGACGCGGCGACCCACACCGTGTCGCGGACGAACCGGTAGGTGAGCCGTATGTCGAGGTCCGCCCGGAACACCTCGGCGGCCACCCCCCGCTCCAGCGTGCTCAGCCAGGCCTTCTCGAACTTGCGCTGCGAGTCGGCGAGGAACGCGAAGCGCTCCTGCGACACCAGGTGCTTGGACTCCTTCTGGTAGATGGCGACGGCCGCGCGGTGCCGGTCGATCTCCCGGAAGGACTCGATGACCAGGGCCTCCAGCGTCTCCCGGGGCCCGAGCTCGGCATCCAGGACGGTGTCGTACCCGTCCCACAGCTCGTCCAGGAAGGTCCGCAGGATCTCTTCCAGCATCGATTCCTTGGAGTCGAAGTGGTAGTAGAGGCTGCCCGCGAGCATGCCCGCGTGGTCGGCGATCTTGCGGACGGTGGTGGCGTTGTAGCCCTGCTCGGCGAAGACCTCGGCGGCGGTGCCGAGGAGTTCACTGCGCCTGGCGGGCGAGGCGGTCACCTGGGGCTTCTTCTTCGTAGGCACGGTTCCATTGTCGTCTGTCGTCCTAGGCGTGTTGGCTGCTGACGGAGACGACCTCGCCCGTCATGTACGAGGAATAGCCGGACGCGAGGAACACGATCACGTTGGCCACCTCCCAGGGCTCGGCATACCGCCCGAAGGCCTCGCGCTCGGTGAGCTCCTCCAGCAGTTCGGGGCTGGTGACCTTCACGAGGTGGGGGTGCATGGCGAGGCTGGGCGACACGGCGTTCACCCGCACCCCGTACTCGGCCGCCTCCACGGCCGCGCACCGGGTCAGCGCCATCACGCCCGCCTTCGCGGCGGCGTAGTGCGCCTGGCCGACCTGGGCGCGCCAGCCGACGACGGAGGCGTTGTTGACGATCACGCCACCGTGTCCACCGTCGCGGAAGGCCCGCAGGGCCGCGCGTACGCACCGGAACGTCCCGTTCAGCGTCACGTCGAGCACCCTCGACCACTGCTCGTCCGTCATGTCGACGAGGTCCGAAGTCCCGCCCAGACCGGCGTTGTTGACCACGATGTCCAGCCGCCCGTGCAGCTGCAGGGCGGTGTCGAAGAGCGCCTGCACCTGCGCCTCGTCGGTGACGTCGCAGGCGAGCGCCGCGACCCCCTCGAACTCGGCCGCCAGCTCCCCCTCGTACTCCTTCAGTCGCCGTGCGTGCGCGTCGCTGATCAGTACGCGCGCACCCTCCTCCAGGAAGCGGCGTGCCGTGGCGCCGCCTATCCCCGCGCCCGCGGCGGCGGTGATGACGGCCGTACGCCCCTTCAGCAGCCCGTGTCCTGGCACGTACGCCGGACCCTCGACGTCTGTCATGGAGCCACGCTAACCTACCAAACACTTGTTAGGGAAGGCCGTTTTTCGCTTCGCGGAGCCTCGATGGATTCCGAGGAACGCTGAGGAACTCCAAGGAACTCCAAGGAACTCCAAGGAAGGTGACCGTGGACCTGGACCACTCCCCCGCCGACGAGGCGTTCCGCGCCGAGGCCAGGGCCTGGCTCGCCGCGCATGTACCGCCCGCGCCCCTCCCCTCCCTGGAGACCGAGGAGGGCTTCGCGGCGCACCGCGCGTGGGAGGCCGAACTGGCCGCGGACCGCTGGTCGGTGGTGTCCTGGCCGGCCGAGTACGGTGGGCGGAGCGTCGGCCTCCTCAAGTGGCTGATCTTCGAGGAGGAGTACTACGCGGCGGGCGCCCCCGGCCGCGTCAGCCAGAACGGCATCAGCCTCCTCGCCCCCACCCTCTTCGACCACGGCACCGAGGAGCAGCGCGCCCGGATCCTGCCGCCCATGGCGTCCGGCGAGGTGATCTGGGCGCAGGCGTGGTCCGAGCCCGAGGCCGGTTCGGACCTGGCCTCGCTCAGGTCGAGGGCGGTGCGCACGGACGGTGGCTGGCTGTTGAGCGGGCAGAAGACGTGGTCGTCGCGGGCCGCGTTCGCCGACCGCGCGTTCGGCCTGTTCCGCAGTGAGCCCGACACCCCGAAGCCCCACCAGGGGCTCACCTATGTGATGTTCGACCTGCGCGCGCCGGGCGTCACCGTCCGCCCCATAGGCCGCCTCGACGGAAAGCCGGCCTTCGCGGAGCTCTTCCTGGACGAGGTCTTCGTGCCGGACGAGGACGTGATCGGCGAGCCCGGCCAGGGCTGGCGGGTCGCCATGTCGACAGCGGGCAACGAACGCGGACTGACCCTCCGCTCCCCCGGCCGTTTCCTGGCCGCCGCCGACCGGCTCATCGACCTGTGGCACACCCACGGCGACTCCACCGACACGGCCCTGCGCGACCGCGTGGCCGACGCGATGATCGGCGCCCGTGCGTACCAGCTCTTCACCTACGCCCATGCCTCCCGCTTCCTCCAGGGCGAGCCCCTGGGTCCCGAGTCCAGCCTGAACAAGGTCTTCTGGTCCGAGTACGACATCGCCCTGCACGAGACGGCGCTCGATCTGCTGGGCCCGGAGGGCGAGCTGGCGGATACCGACTGGAGCGAGGGCTACGTCTTCTCGCTCGCCGGTCCCGTCTACGCCGGTACCAACGAGATCCAGCGCGACATCATCGCCGAGCGCCTGCTCGGCCTGCCGAAGGGACGCCGCTGATGCGCTTCCTCCTCGACGACGAGCAGCAGGCCTTCGCCCGCTCGCTGGACGCGATGCTGACGGCCGCGGACACGCCGTCGGTCATACGGTCCTGGAGCGCCGGGGACCCCACGGCCGGGCGCGCGCTGTGGCGTCGTATCGCCGACGCGGGGGTCTTCGCGCTGGCGGTTCCCGAGGCGTACGAGGGAGTGGGGCCGCTACCCGTCGAACTGGCCGTGGCCTTCGTGGAGTTGGGGCGGCATGCGGTGCCGGGGCCCCTGGTGGAGACGGTCGCGGCGGCCGTGCTGCTCAACGAACTGGAGGCCGCCAAGCGGCTGCTCCCAGCCCTGGCGTCCGGCGAGGTGATCGCGACGGTGGCGCCGGAGGGTTCGTACGCCCTGGACGGTGACATGGCCACGGTCCTCCTCGCGGTCGGCGCCAAGGAACTGCGACTGGCCCCCGGACACGGCCCGGTGCGTATGTCCCTGGACCCGGCCCGCCGCCTCACGCGCCTCGACCCCGGCGGTGAACTCCTCGCCAGGAACCCGCCCCTCCCCCGGGCCCTCACCTGGGCCCGGCTCGCCACCGCCGCCCAGGCGTTGGGGGTGGGACTCGCGCTCCTCGACACGACGGTCGCGTACGTCAAGCAGCGCCACCAGTTCGGCGTGCCCATCGGCTCGTTTCAGGCGGTCAAGCATCAACTGGCCGATGCGAAGATCGCGTTGGAGTTCGCGTGCCCGCTCGTCTTCGGCGCCGCGCTGTCCATGGACCCGGCGGACGTCGCCGCGGCCAAGGTCACGGCGTGTGAGGCGGCGTACGCGACGGCGCGCACGGCGCTGCAACTGCATGGCGCGATCGGCTACACCGCGGAGTACGACCTGTCCCTGTGGCTGACCAAGGCCCGCGCCCTGCGGACCGCCTGGGGCAGTCCTGGCGAGTGCCGGGCCATGGTGCTCGGCGGCGGGATCAGTGGTGGTGGTCGCCGCTCGTGAGTTCCCGGTACTCCTCGGGGGTCGGTTTGGGGACGTGCGTGTTCGGCCCGTACATGACGCGGGCGAGCCGGGCGCGCAGCCGCTCGGTGGGTCTGACCTTCCGGACGACACCGTTGGCGTCGACAGTCGGGCCCACCTCGTACGGCGGGGCGTGCTCGTGCTGGGTGAGGGTGTAGCGCTGGGCCTGCGAGAGCGGTTCGTGCACTTCGACGAACTCGCCGTTCGGCAGTCGTTTGATGGTGCCGGACTCCCTGCCGTGCAGCACTTTGTCCCGGTCGCGGCGTTGCAGCCCGAGGCAGATCCGTCTGGTGATGAGGAAGGCGAGGACGGGCACCACGAAGAAGCCGATCCGCACGGACCATGTGATCACGTTGATCGACAAATGGAAGCGCGTGGCCACGATGTCGTTGCCGCCGCCGATCAGCAGCACCCCGTACAGACTCAGCCAGGCGACGCCGAGGCCGGTGCGCGTGGGGACGTTGCGCGGGCGGTCCAGGATGTGGTGCTCGCGTTTGTCGCCGGTGATCCAGGCTTCGATGAACGGATAGACGCCGATCGCGAGCATGATCAGCGGGAAGAGGGAGAAGGGGATGAAGACGCCGAGCGCCAGGGTGTGGCCGAAGGCGTTGATCTCCCATGCCGGCATCACCCGGATCAGCCCCTCGGAGAAGCCGAGGTACCAGTCGGGCTGGGCGCCCGTGCCGACCAGGTCGGGGCGGTAGGGGCCGATGGCCCAGACGGGGTTGATGGTCGCGATCGCGCCCATCACCGACAGCACACCGAAGACCAGGAAGAAGAAGCCGCCCGCCTTGGCCATATAGACCGGCAGGAACGGCATCCCGACCACGGACTTCTGGTCGCGTCCGGGCCCGGGGAACTGCGTGTGCTTGTGGTAGAAGACCAGGATCAGATGGGCGACCACCAGGCCGAGCATGATCCCCGGCAGCAGCAGAATGTGGATCGGGTACAGCCGGGCGATGATGTCGTCCCCCGGGAACTCTCCGCCGAAGAGGAAGAAGGAGAGATACGTTCCCACGACCGGCACCGACAGGATCGCACCCTGGGCGAAGCGCAGGCCCGTGCCGGAGAGCAGATCGTCGGGGAGCGAGTAGCCGGTCAGCCCGGTGATGATGCCGAGGAACAGCAGCGTCCAGCCGAACAGCCAGTTCAGCTCGCGCGGCTTGCGGAACGCCCCGGTGAAGAACACCCGCATCATGTGGATGAGCATCCCGGCGACGAACACGACCGCCGCCCAGTGGTGGATCTGCCGGATGAGGAGTCCGCCGCGTACGTCGAAGCTGATGTCGAGCGTGGACTCGTACGCCCTGGTCATGATGATGCCGTTCAGGGGCTCGTACGAACCGTGGTAGACGGTCTCGGCGCTGCTCGGCTCGAAGAACAGGGTGAGGTAGACGCCCGTGAGGATCAGGATGAGGAAGGTGTAGAGGCAGATCTCACCCAGCATGAAGGACGGGTGGTCCGGGAACACCTTGCGCATCTGGGCCTTGGCAAGGCCGTAGACCCCGAGCCGTCCGTCGGCCCAGTCCGCCAGCCGCTCGCCCTTGCCCGTCTGCACCGGCCGCCCGCCGCTGCCGTGCCGGTCCGCCGATCGCGCGCCCATAAGCCGCCTCTCGCCGCAGATCCTCCCAGAGTGACACGACGATCACACAAATCCAACGGGGCGGCGAGCGCTCGGTCAGTGGACGATGCCCTGCGCCCGGGCCGCCGACAGCCACTGCGGGAACTCGGCCACCAGACGGTCGTACAACTCGCGGTCGGAGACTCGTCGCGGGTCCGAACCGGCGTGGAAGAAACCGGCGTTGTCGACGATCCGCTTGCCCGGCACCGCGAGTTCGTCGAGCTTGCGGAGGAAGTCGAACTGCTTGCTCGTCGCGTCGCCGAAGCCGATGAACTGCCAGAAGAGGGGGAGTTTCGCGGCCTTGCACAGGTACCGCTCGGCGGCGAGTTTGTTGATCGGGCCGCCGTCGGTCTGGAAGACGACCAGGGCCGGGTCCTTGGAGCCGCTGTCCAGGTAGTGGTCGATGACCGCGTCCATGGCCAGGTGGTAGCTGGTCTTGCCCATGTGGCCGAGGCCCGCGACGATCTGTTCGATACGACCCTGATGATTGTCGAGCGCGATGTCCGTCACCGCGTCGATGTCCGTGGAGAAGAACACCACGGGTACGGTCCCGTCGTCGTCGAAGTGCGCCGAGAGGCCCAGCACCCGGTCGGCGAGCGCCTGTACGCTGCCGTCCTTGTAGTACGGCTTCATCGAGCCCGAGTAGTCGACGACGAGATAGACGGCGGCCCGCTGTCCGCTCAGCCCCCGCTCGGCGAGGCTCGCTCCCGCGCTCTTGTAGAGGGAGACCAGCGCGGGCGCCGTCTCCTCCACCTTTCTGAGGCTGATCCCGGCCACACCGGCTCCTTTCGGTCAGGGGCTGACCGATGGAGCCTAGCTCGGGGAACCACTCGCCAAGCCGGCGTACGGCGGAACGTACCCTGAGCGCCATGAAGCGTGCTGGTTGTCTGTTGTTCGCTGCCGTGCCCGTCCTTGTGACGGCTACGGTCTACTTCTTCACGCCCGACACGGAGTCGGACGGCTCCGAGGGACGGCCGTCGGCTTCGCAGTCGAGCGGGCGGGCGGCCGAGGACGCGGTGATCGCGGATCTGCCGCCCGGGCTTGCCGCGCCGGAGAAGAAGGAGCTCGCCAACAAGCTTGTGACCAGCGCGGAGAACTCCACGCTGAAGTGGCGTGAGCAGTACGGCTATATCGAGGACATCGGCGACGGTCAGGGCTACACCGCGGGCATCGTCGGCTTCTGTACGGGTACGCACGATCTCCTCGTCCTCGTGGAGCGCTATACGAAGGCCCACCCGGACAACGGGCTCGCGCGTTATCTGCCCGCTCTGCGCAAGGTGGACGGTACGGACTCCCACGAGGGCCTGGACCCCGGCTTCACCGCGGCCTGGAAGAAGGAGGCGGAGGTGAGGGCCTTCCAGGAGGCCCAGAACGCCGAGCGCGACCGTGTCTACTTCGAGCCCGCGGTGCGCCTCGCCAAGCTCGACGGTCTCGGTACGCTCGGTCAGTTCATCTACTACGACGCCATGGTCATGCACGGTCCCGGCACCGGTGCGACCGGCTTCTACGGGCTGCGGGAGCGGGCCGTCTCCGAGGCGGACACGCCTGCGCAGGGCGGCAAGGAGAAGCCGTACCTCGACATCTTCCTGGACATCCGTCGCGACGCGATGAAGTCGCGGAAGCACCACCGCGACACGAGCCGAATCGATACGGCACAGCGGCGTTTCCTGTACGACGGGAATCTTGACCTCGACACTCCGCTGGAGTGGTCGATGTACGGAGAAACGTTCCGGGTGCCGAAGTAGCCGGTCGGCGGCCGCGGGTTTTCTCGCCCCCGCCGCCCCTACCCGTCCCATACCAAGGGGCTCCGCCCCTGGACCCCGCTGGGGGCGTAGCCCCCAGACCCCCGCTATCGGCCTGGCGGCCTCGTCCTCAAACTCCCCCAGCTACCGCTGGGGGTGCCCCCAGAGGTGCCCCCAGACGGGCTGAAATTCAGCCCGTCCGGCGGAAATCAGCGCCGTCCGGGGAAAGCCGTCCGGCGAAATGTCAGCCCGAGCCGCGAACAATCAGCCCGTCCGGCGTTTGAGGACCGGGGGTCCGGGGGCTGGCCCCCGAAACGGGGTCCGGGGCAGCGCCCCGAGCGGGGCCAGGGGCGCAGCCCCGATGGGGGTCTGGGGGCGCGCAGCCCCCAGCGGGGCCCGGGGCTGGCCCCGGGATGGGACGGGCAGGGGCGGCGGGGGCGAAGAACACCACAACGCCCGCCCAGCGTCCGGTCGGGGACAAGGGGCGGGCGTTGTGTGTTCCGTACGCCTTTGTACGGGACGCTTTGAGGGCCGTCAGACCGCGAGGGCGCGGTCCGTCGGGCGGATGGGGGCCGGGAGGTCGCTCGCGCCCGTGAGGAAGCGGTCGACTCCGCGGGCGGCCGAGCGGCCCTCCGCGATGGCCCAGACGATCAGCGACTGGCCGCGGCCGGCGTCACCCGCCACGAACACACCAGGAACGTTCGTCTGGAAGTCGCCGTCACGGGCGACATTGCCGCGCGCGTCGAGCTCCAGGCCGAACTGCGAGACCAGCCCGTTCTCCTGGTCGATCCCGGTGAAGCCCATCGCCAGCGTGACCAGCTGAGCCGGAATCTTCCGCTCCGTACCCGGCTTCTGGTTGAGCTTGCCGTCCACGAACTCGACCTCGACAAGGTGCAGCCACTGCACGTTGCCGTCCTCGTCGCCCTCGAAGTGGGTGGTCGAGACGGAGTAGACCCGCTCACCGCCCTCCTCGTGCGCGGAGGTGACCTTGTAGAGCATGGGGAAGGTCGGCCAGGGCTGGCCCGGGTTCCGCTCCTCGCCCGGCCGCGGCATGATCTCCAGCTGCGTGACGGAGGCCGCGCCCTGACGGTGGGCGGTGCCCACGCAGTCCGCGCCCGTGTCGCCGCCGCCGATGACCACGACGTGCTTGCCCTCGGCGGTGATCGGAGGCGACACGTAGTCACCCTCCTGCACCTTGTTGGCCAGCGGCAGGTACTCCATCGCGAAGTGGATGCCGTTCAGCTCACGCCCGGGGACGGGGAGGTCACGCGAGACGGTCGACCCGGCCGCGATGACCACGGCGTCGTACCGCTTGCGCAGGTCCGTCGCCTTCATGTCGCGGCCGATCTCGATGCCCGTACGGAAGCGGGTGCCCTCCGCGCGCATCTGCTCGATACGGCGGTTGATGTGCCGCTTCTCCATCTTGAACTCGGGGATGCCGTAGCGGAGGAGACCACCGATACGGTCCGCGCGCTCGTACACCGCGACCGTGTGACCGGCGCGCGTCAGCTGCTGCGCCGCCGCCAGGCCCGCCGGGCCCGAGCCGACGACCGCGACCGTCTTGCCGGACAGCCTCTCCGGTGCCTGGGGTGCGACATCGCCGCTGTCCCAGGCCTTGTCGATGATCGAGACCTCGACGTTCTTGATGGTCACGGCGGGCTGGTTGATGCCGAGGACGCACGCCGACTCGCACGGGGCGGGGCACAACCGCCCGGTGAACTCCGGGAAGTTGTTCGTCGCGTGCAGACGGTCGCTCGCGGCGTGCCAGTCCTCGCGGTACGCGTAGTCGTTCCACTCGGGGATCAGGTTCCCCAGCGGGCAGCCGTTGTGGCAGAACGGGATACCGCAGTCCATGCAGCGCGAGGCCTGCTTGGAGATGATCGGCAGCAGCGAGCCGGGGACGTAGACCTCGTTCCAGTCCTTGACGCGCTCCTCGACGGGACGGCTCTTGGCGACCTCGCGGCCGTGGTTGAGAAAGCCCTTGGGATCAGCCATTGGTCGCCGCCTCCATCATCTTCTCGGTGATCTCGGACTCGGAGAGCCCGGCTCGCTCGGCGGCGTCCTTGGCGGCGAGCACTGCCTTGTACGTACTGGGGATGATCTTGCTGAAGCGGTCCACCGACTCGGACCACTCGGCGAGGAGCTTCCCGGCGACCGTGGAGCCGGTCTCCTCCGCGTGGCGGCGCACCACGTCGTGCAGCCACTGCTTGTCGGTGTCGTCCAGCTTCTCGATGGCGCCGACGTTGCCGACGTTCACGTTGTCGCGGTTCAGGTCGATCACGTAGGCGATGCCGCCCGACATACCGGCCGCGAAGTTGCGGCCCGTCTCGCCGAGGATCACCGCGTGACCGCCGGTCATGTACTCGCAGCCGTGGTCGCCCACGCCCTCGGACACGACGGTCGCGCCGGAGTTGCGGACGCAGAACCGCTCGCCCGTACGGCCCCGGAGGAACAGCTCACCGCCGGTCGCGCCGTACGCGATGGTGTTGCCCGCGATCGTCGAGAACTCGGCGAGGTGGTCGGCGCCCCGGTCCGGGCGGACGATCAGGCGCCCGCCGGACAGGCCCTTGCCGACGTAGTCGTTGGCGTCGCCCTCCAGGCGCAGCGTGACACCGCGCGGCAGGAAGGCGCCGAAGGACTGGCCCGCCGAACCCGTGAAGGTGATGTCGATGGTGTCGTCGGGCAGGCCCGCGCCACCGAACTTCTTCGTCACCTCGTGGCCGAGCATGGTGCCGACCGTGCGGTTGATGTTGCGGATCGGGACCTGGGCGCGGACCGGCTGGGCGTCGGTCGCGCCGGCCGCGGCCAGGGCGTCGGCGGAGAGCTTGATCAGCTCGTTGTCGAGCGCCTTCTCCAGGCCGTGGTCCTGCCCGACGACCTGGCGGCGCACCGCGCCCTCGGGCAGCTCGGGCACGTGGAACAGCGGCTCCAGGTCCAGGCCCTGCGCCTTCCAGTGGTCGATGGCCCGCGTGACGTCGAGCGTCTCGGCGTGGCCGACGGCCTCCTCGATGGAGCGGAAGCCCAGCTCGGAGAGGAGCTCGCGGACCTCCTCGGCGATGAACTGGAAGAAGTTCACGACGTACTCGGCCTTGCCCGTGAACCGGTCCCGCAGGGTCGGGTTCTGCGTGGCGATGCCGACCGGGCAGGTGTCCAGGTGACAGACGCGCATCATGACGCAGCCGGAGACGACGAGCGGCGCGGTCGCGAAACCGAACTCCTCGGCGCCGAGCAGCGCGGCGATGACGACGTCACGGCCGGTCTTCAGCTGGCCGTCGGTCTGCACGACGATGCGGTCACGCAGGCCGTTGAGCAGCAGCGTCTGCTGGGTCTCGGCGAGGCCGAGCTCCCAGGGACCACCGGCGTGCTTGAGCGACGTCAGCGGGGACGCGCCCGTACCACCGTCGTGACCCGAGATCAGTACGACATCGGCGTGAGCCTTGGAAACACCCGCGGCGACCGTGCCGACACCGACCTCGGAGACCAGCTTCACGTGAATCCGCGCCTGCGGGTTCGCGTTCTTCAGGTCGTGGATCAGCTGGGCCAGGTCCTCGATGGAGTAGATGTCGTGGTGCGGCGGCGGGGAGATGAGCCCCACGCCCGGCGTCGAGTGCCGGGTCTTGGCGACCCACGGGTAGACCTTGTGGCCGGGCAGCTGGCCGCCCTCGCCCGGCTTGGCGCCCTGGGCCATCTTGATCTGGATGTCGTCGGAGTTGACGAGGTATTCGCTCGTCACGCCGAAGCGACCGGACGCCACCTGCTTGATCGACGAACGGCGCGCCGGGTCGTACAGCCGGTCCGCGTCCTCGCCGCCCTCACCGGTGTTGGACTTGCCACCCAACTGGTTCATGGCGATGGCGAGCGTCTCGTGGGCTTCCTTGGAGATGGAGCCGTACGACATGGCGCCGGTGGAGAAGCGCTTGACGATCTCGCTGACCGGCTCGACCTCGTCGATGGAGATCGGCTCGCGGTCCGACTTGAAGCCGAACATGCCGCGCAGCGTCATCAGCCGCTCGGACTGCTCGTTCACGCGGTCCGTGTACTGCTTGAAGATGTCGTAGCGGCGCGTACGCGTCGAGTGCTGGAGGCGGAACACCGTGTCCGGGTCGAACAGGTGCGGCTCGCCCTCGCGGCGCCACTGGTACTCGCCGCCTATGTCGAGGGCGCGGTGCGCGGGCGCGATACCGCTCGCCGGGTACGCCTTGGCGTGGCGGGCGGCGACCTCCTTGGCGATGACGTCGATGCCGACGCCGCCGATCTTGGTGGCGGTGCCGTTGAAGTACTTCTCGACGAAGGCCTGGTCGAGGCCGACGGCCTCGAAGACCTGGGCGCCGCGGTAGGAGGCGACGGTCGAGATGCCCATCTTGGACATGACCTTGAGGACGCCCTTGCCGAGGGCGTATATCAGGTTGCGGATGGCCTTCTCGGGCTCGATGCCGGGCAGGAACGTGCCTGCGCGGACGAGGTCCTCGACGGATTCCATCGCGAGGTACGGGTTCACGGCCGCGGCGCCGTAGCCGATGAGCAGGGCCACGTGGTGGACCTCGCGGACGTCGCCGGCCTCGACGAGCAGGCCCACCTGGGTGCGCTGCTTCGTACGGATGAGGTGGTGGTGGACGGCCGCGGTGAGCAGCAGCGACGGGATCGGCGCGTGCTCGGCGTCGGAGTGCCGGTCCGAGAGGACGATCAGTCGGGCGCCGTTCTCTATGGCGGCGTCGGCCTCGGTGCAGATCTCCTCGATACGGGCCGCGAGGGCGTCGCCGCCTCCGCCGACCCGGTAGAGACCCGACAGGGTCGCGGCCTTCATGCCGGGCATGTCGCCGTCGGCGTTTATGTGGATGAGCTTGGCCAGCTCGTCGTTGTCGATCACCGGGAAGGGCAGCGTGACGCTGCGGCACGACGCGGCGGTCGGCTCCAGAAGGTTGCCCGCGGGGCCGAGGGACGAGCGCAGCGAGGTGACGAGCTCCTCGCGGATGGCGTCCAGCGGCGGGTTGGTGACCTGCGCGAACAGCTGGGTGAAGTAGTCGAAGAGGAGACGCGGGCGGTCCGACAGGGCCGCGATCGGCGAGTCCGTACCCATCGAACCGATGGGCTCCGCACCGGCCTTGGCCATCGGCGCGAGGATGACGCGCAGCTCCTCCTCGGTGTAGCCGAAGGTCTGCTGGCGGCGGGTGACCGAGGCGTGGGTGTGCACGATGTGCTCACGCTCGGGCAGGTCGGACAGCTCGATCTCGCCGGCTTCCAGCCACTCCGCGTACGGGTTTTCCGCCGCGAGCGTCCGCTTGATCTCGTCGTCCTCGATGATGCGGTGCTCGGCGGTGTCCACGAGGAACATCCGGCCGGGCTGCAGCCGGCCCTTGCGGACGACCTTCGCCGGGTCGATGTCGAGGACGCCGACCTCGGAGCCGAGGACGACGAGGCCGTCGTCGGTGACCCAGTAGCGGCCGGGGCGCAGTCCGTTGCGGTCGAGGACCGCGCCGACCTGGGTGCCGTCGGTGAAGGTGACACAGGCCGGGCCGTCCCAGGGCTCCATCATCGTGGAGTGGAACTGGTAGAAGGCGCGCCGGGCCGGATCCATGGAGTCGTGGTTCTCCCACGCCTCCGGGATCATCATCAGCACGGAGTGCGGCAGCGAACGGCCGCCCAGGTGCAGCAGCTCCAGCACCTCGTCGAAGGACGCCGAGTCGGAGGCCTCCGGCGTACAGATCGGGAAGACCCGGTCCAGCTTCTCCTGCGGGCCGAACAGGTCCGAGACCAGCTGCGACTCACGGGCGCGCATCCAGTTGCGGTTGCCCATGACCGTGTTGATCTCGCCGTTGTGCGCGACGAAGCGGTACGGGTGCGCGAGCGGCCAGCTCGGGAAGGTGTTCGTGGAGAACCGGGAGTGCACGAGCGCGATCGCGGAGGCGAAGCGGCGGTCGGACAGGTCCGGGAAGAAGGGCTCCAGCTGGCCGGTGGTCAGCATCCCCTTGTAGACGATGGTGCGCGCGGAGAGCGACGGGAAGTACACGTCGGCCTCACGCTCGGCACGCTTGCGCAGCACAAAGGCCTTGCGGTCGAGGTCGATGCCGTTGCTGACGCCGTCACTCACGAAGATCTGCCGGAAGGCGGGCATCGTGGAGCGGGCGGTGGCACCGAGGAGTTCGGGGGCGATCGGGACGTCACGCCAGCCGAGGACGGTCAGACCCTCGTCGGCGGCGATCGCGTCGATCCGCGCCACGGCGTCGGCCCCGCCGTGCTCGGGCAGGAAGGCGGTTCCGACCGCGTACGCGCCGGCCTCGGGCAGCTCGAATCCGGCCACCTCACGGAAGAAGGCGTCGGGGACCTGGGACAGGATGCCGGCACCGTCGCCCGAGTCGGGTTCGGCGCCGGTGGCACCGCGGTGCTCCAGGTTGCGCAGAACGGTCAGCGCCTGCTCGACCAGCGCATGGCTCGCCTCGCCGGTGAGGGTCGCCACAAAGCCGACGCCACAGGCGTCGTGCTCGTTGCGGGGGTCGTACATACCCTGCGCAGCAGGGCGAGCATCCATGAACGACCACTTCTGGCCATTCTCGGAATGCTGGGACGGCTGGCGCGGCGTACGCATCGGCTCTCCCGTCGTCGTCATGTGGCATATGCAGATTGCCGAGGGACGACGTTGGCCCTCTGCTGAGATCAAAATTTCGTGCAGGTTACATGATGGAGCGGTTCTCGGGAACCGGATACCGCGTTCCAACATGCGGACACCGCGGGTCGCGGTGGGGGTACCGCTCGTGGCGGTGGAATAAGGGGCCCAACGGGGACAGATCCATGCCCGCCGGTCCGGGTAACGCGGCAGGCAACGTCGCCCACCGCGCTGGTGCACAGCAGGCCTCATTGCCCGCAGCGCTTACGGCTCATGCCCAGTGGTTAAGGATTCGAAACCGCCGAGTAACAGTTACTTATGCAGTCCCATGCATAGAACCCTCAGCCGATCCATCATACGGCCGCACCGAACAGACTGCCCAGGGCGTACGTCACACCCGCCGCGGCACCGCCCAGGGCGAGCTGCCGCAGCCCGCTGTACCACCAGGATCGCGCGGTCACCCTGGCCACAACCGCCCCGCACGCGAAGAGCCCGACCAGCGCCAGCAGCACCGCCGGCCACAGCGCGGTCGCACCGAGCAGATACGGGAGTACGGGCAGCAGAGCGCCCAGCGCGAACGAGCCGAAGGAGGAGGCGGCGGCCACGGTCGGCGAGGGCAGGTCGCCAGGGTCGATGCCGAGCTCCTCGCGCGCGTGGATCTCGAGGGCCTGCTCGGGGTCCTTCGACAGCTGCCGGGCCACCTCGCGGGCGAGTGCGGGGGCGACGCCCCGGGCCTCGTACAGCTCGGCCAGCTCCCACTCCTCACACCGGGGATGCTTGCGCAACTCCCTGCGCTCCACCTCGAGTTCGGCCTGGACGAGCTCGCGCTGCGAGGCGACGGAGGTGTACTCGCCGGCCGCCATGGAGAAGGCGCCGGCGGCGAGTCCCGCGAGGCCGGTGAGGACGACCGTCTGGTGGGCGACGGCACCGCCCGCCACCCCGGTCATCAGCGCCAGGTTGGAGACGAGACCGTCCATCGCGCCGAAGACCGCGGGACGCAGCCAGCCACCGTTGACGTCCCGGTGGGTGTGGTTGTCACGGTGCGCCTCGTGCAGGCTCGCTTCGGTCTCGATGATGGCCACGCCGGTTCCCCCAGAGAGCTTGACTGGACTGATTCCACGTCTTGACAACATCAAAAGTACGCCGGGAATTTCGCCTCTGCCAGCAAGGAAGGCCGTACTTACCTGCGCTTTTGCGCGACGCGGGGTGTGGGACGCATGACGAAGGGGGCACCCCGAGCAACTGGGGCGCCCCCTTCGACGTACAAGCCGGGGTCAGGTCTTCTTGGCCGACTCGGCCTCGTCCTTCTTCAGGTCGGGCTTCGCATCGGAGTGGTCAGCATCGGAGGAATCGGAAGAGTCGGACTCCTCAGCGGAGGTCTTCGCGTCGTCGGACGGAGCGTCGGCGACAGCTGCCGGCTCGACGACCTCTTCCCGTCCCGGGCGCTTCTTGGCCGACAGCACCATGTAGAGGACGGCGAGGAGGAAGACCACGATCGCGGTCCAGTTGTTCAGACGCAGCCCGAGGAATTCATGGGCCTCGTCGACGCGCATGTACTCGATCCAGAACCGGCCCGCGCAGTACGCGGCGACGTACAGCGCGAAGGCCCGCCCGTGTCCGAGCTTGAAGCGCCGGTCCGCCCAGATGACGAGCAGTGCGACGCCGATGCACCACAGCGACTCGTAGAGGAAGGTCGGGTGGTAGGTACCAGGAATGCGCCCGTCGTCCGAGGACGTGATCTCCACCGCCCAGGGCAGATCCGTGGCGCGCCCGTACAGCTCCTGGTTGAACCAGTTGCCCCAGCGTCCGACGGCCTGCGCGAGTGCGATGCCCGGGGCGACGGCGTCGGCCCAGGCGGGCAGCGGGATCCCGCGGCGGCGGCAGCCGATCCACGCGCCCAGGCCGCCCATCGCGATGGCGCCCCAGATTCCGAGGCCGCCCTCCCAGATCTTGAAGGCGTCGACCCAGTCCTCGCCCTCGCTGAAGTACAGCTGGTAGTCCGTGACGACGTGGTACAGCCGGCCGCCGACGAGACCGAACGGCACCGCCCACACGGCGATGTCGGCCACGGTGCCGGAGCGGCCCCCGCGGGCGATCCACCGTTTGTTTCCGAGCCAGACGGCCAGAAAGACGCCGGCGATGATGCAGAACGCGTAGCCGCGCAGCGGAATGGGGCCGAGTTCGACCACACCGCGCGACGGGCTGGGGATATAGGCAAGTTCCATGGCAGGGTCGACGCTACCCTGCCGGGCGGGACGTGCGGCAACCCGCCCGGGCTACGGCTCCATAACGGGTAACGGGCCCCGCGCCCCGAAACCCGTACCGGTGCTACGACTTGTCCGACTCCTGGATCATCCGCTTCAGCTTCGCCGGGGTCATCGCCCGGTCCTGGTAGATGTTCTTGCCGTTCAGCAGCACGGTCGGGGTGCCCTGGAAGCCGCCGCTCTGGAAGGCCTTGTTGGACTTGGTCACCCAGCTGTTGTGCGTGCCGTCCTCGACGCACTTCCGGAACGTGGGGGTGTCGAGTCCGTCGACCTTGCCCGCCAGCTCGATCAGCTTGCCGTTGTCGGCGAACTCGTCGCTCGTCTCCTGAGGCTGGTTCTGGAACAGCACGTCGTGGTACGCGGGGAACTTCCCGGCGTTCTGAGCGCATGCCGAGGCGTTGGCGGCGCGCAGGGAGCCGCTGCCGCCCATGTTCCCGTCGATCAGCGTGGCGAGGTGGTACTCGACCTTCAGCTGTCCGGAGTCCGTCAGCTCATGGATCGTCGAGCGGTACGCGTCCTCGAAGCTCTTGCAGGCCGGGCAGCGGAAGTCCTCCCACACGGTGAGCGTCGATCTCGCGCTCTTCTGGCCGACGGGGATGGCGGGACTGTCGCCGCCGCTCGCCCCGGAGGGTGCTCTGACCGGCCCCTCCGTATCCGACTTGCCCTGGCCCGCGTTCGCGGCCAGAGTGCCGATCATCCCGGCCAGGGCCAGCACGCAGACCACGGTGGAACTCACGATCAGCGCTCGGCGGCGCTTCTCCCCGGCCTGCTGCTTCGCTCGCTCGACCGCCAGCCGCTCGCGGGCGGTGCGCTTTCCTTCACGATTCTTCTCGCTCACATGTGGCAGAACGAACCGGGGAGGCACAGAGCGCCTCCCCGGTCCCAGGTCCACCCGTACGAGTGAGCGGATTTCCGGCGGCCGGGCCGCCTGTCACACCGTCCCGCGCACGCCCTTCGCGAGGTCCGCGGCCAGCGTGCGTACGGCCTCCAGGGCCGCCGTCTCGTCCGGCGCGTCCAGCATGCGCTTGACGAAGGCCGAGCCGACGATGACGCCGTCGGCGAAGCCGGCGACCTCGGCGGCCTGTTCGGCGTTGGAGACGCCGAGGCCGACACAGACCGGCAGTTCGGTGGTGGCCTTGGTGCGTCTTACGAGGTCCTGTGCCTGCGCGCCCACCGATTCACGGGTCCCCGTGACGCCCATCAGGGAGGCCGCGTACACGAACCCGGAGCCCGCCGCGGTGATCTCTGCAAGCCGGGCGTTCTTGCTGCTGGGCGCGACGACGAAGACGGTCGCGAGGCCGTGCTTCTCGGCGTGCTCCCTCCACAGGGCGGACTCCTGGACCGGGAGGTCGGGCAGGATGCAGCCCGCCCCGCCGGCTGCCGCCAACTCGGCGGTGAAGCGCTCGACGCCATAGCGGTCGATGGGGTTCCAGTACGTCATCACGAGCACCGGCTTCCCGGTCGCCTCGTACGCCTCGCGGACCGTGCGCATCACGTCCGCGATCCTGACTCCGCCGCGCAGGGCGATGTCGTCGGCGGTCTGGATGACCGGGCCGTCGAGGACCGGGTCGCTGTGCGGCAGCCCGACCTCGACGACGTCCGCGCCGCCCTCGAAGACGGCCTTGATGGCGGCGATCCCGCCGTCGACGGTCGGGAAGCCGGCCGGGAGGTACGCGATGAGGGCGGACCGGCCCTCGGCCTTCGCTGCCGCGAGAGTGTCGCTCAACAGCTGGATGTTGCCGCTCACTTGGCGTCCCCCTCGATCTCGGCGGTGTCACTGTCGGCGTCGGCGGCGACCGCCGCGTCGGTGTCGTAGAGGCCGAAGTAACGGGCGGCCGTGTCCATGTCCTTGTCGCCGCGTCCGGACAGGTTGACGATGATCAGCCCGTCCTTGCCCAGCTCCTGGCCCACCTCCAGGGCACCGGCGAGCGCGTGTGCGCTCTCGATCGCCGGGATGATGCCCTCCGTGCGGGACAGCAGGCGAAGGGCCTGCATCGCCGCGTCGTCGGTGACGGCCCGGTACTCGCCGCGGCCACTGTCCTTGAGGTACGAGTGCTCGGGGCCGATGCCCGGGTAGTCGAGCCCGGCCGAGATCGAGTACGGCTCGGTGATCTGGCCTTCCTCGTCCTGGAGTACGTAACTCCTCGAACCGTGCAGGATGCCCGGCTCACCGGCGGTGAGGGTGGCCGCGTGCTCGCCGGTCTCGACGCCGTGGCCGGCCGGTTCGCAGCCGATGAGGCGTACGTCCGGGTCGGGGATGAACGCGTGGAAGAGGCCGATGGCGTTGGAGCCGCCGCCGACACAGGCGATGGCGACGTCAGGGAGGCGACCGGCACGCTCCAGGAGCTGCCGCCTGGCCTCGACGCCGATGACGCGGTGGAAGTCGCGGACCATGGCCGGGAAGGGGTGCGGGCCTGCCACGGTCCCGAACAGGTAGTGGGTGTGGTCGACGTTGGCGACCCAGTCGCGGAACGCCTCGTTGATGGCGTCCTTGAGGGTGCGGCTGCCGGACTTCACGGCGATGACCTCGGCGCCGAGCATGCGCATACGGGCGACGTTGAGGGCCTGCCGCTGGGTGTCGATCTCGCCCATGTAGATGGTGCACTCCAGGCCGAAGAGGGCGCAGGCGGTGGCGGTGGCGACGCCGTGCTGGCCGGCTCCGGTCTCGGCGATGACGCGGGTCTTGCCCATGCGCTTGGTGAGCAGGGCCTGGCCGAGCACGTTGTTGATCTTGTGTGAGCCGGTGTGGTTCAGGTCTTCCCGCTTGAGGAAGATCCGGGCGCCACCGGCGTGTTCGGCGAATCGGGGCACCTCGGTCAGTGCGCTCGGCCGCCCGGTGTAGTTGACGAGCAGATCGTCCAGCTCGCGTGCGAACTCCGGGTCGGACTTCGCCTTGTCGTACTCCACGGCGACCTCGTCCACGGCGGCGACCAGCGCCTCCGGGATGAACTTGCCGCCGAACGCGCCGAAGTACCCCTCGGCGCTGGGGACTTGACCCTCGGGGTCAGGGATGAAGAACTCGCTGGGCATGCGGTTACCTCGCAGGGGCGTGGGCCCCGGTTGCAGATCGGATGACGGTCACGGTGTGCGCGCATGTGCCGCCAGAGGTATCCGCCCAGTCGTGCACCGTGCGGAGACCTACCGGCCGGGAAGGCGCGCGAGGCGCCGACGCCATCGCATTCCGTTGACCTGGCCGGGCTCATCGCCGATCACGTACCGCACCCGGCGTCCGTGGACCCGGCGGGCGGGTGCCCGGCAGCCGCGCGGGCGGCAGCCTCGGGCGAGGCGGGCGTAGGGGTCCCGCGGCGCCGTGGGGGCCGCGGCAGCCGACCGTACGCACGCCCGGCCACCGTCGGGGCGGGAGCCCGGACGGAGGGTGGCGGCGAGGTCGGCGTACATGCGATAGGTCAGCCCCGTCCGTGCCGCAGCGCGGGGTGGGCGCCCGCTGCCACCAGGTCGGAGACCGCGGCCTTCGGGTCGCGGCCGGTGACCAGGGACTCGCCGACCAGGACCGCGTCGGCGCCGGCGTTGGCGTAGGCGATGAGGTCGTGCGGGCCGCGGACGCCGGACTCGGCGATCTTGACGATGGTGTCGGGGATCTCGGGGGCGATGCGGTCGAAGGTCGTGCGGTCGACCTTCAGGGTCTTCAGGTCGCGGGCGTTGACGCCGATGACCTTCGCGCCGGCCTCCACCGCGCGTTCGACCTCGTCCTCGTCGTGCACCTCGACGATCGGTGTGAGCCCGATGGACACGGCGCGCTCGACGAGGGACTCCAGGGCGGCCTGGTCCAGGGCCGCGACGATCAGCAGGGCCAGGTCAGCGCCGTATGCGCGCGCCTCCCACAGCTGGTACGACGTGACGATGAAGTCCTTGCGCAGGACCGGGATGTCCACCCGGGCCCGTACGGCATCCAGGTCGGCCAGCGAACCTCCGAAGCGTCGCTGCTCGGTCAGTACCGAGATCACCGCCGCGCCGCCCGCCTCGTAGTCCGCCGCGAGCCCCGCCGGGTCGGCGATCGCGGCGAGCGCGCCCTTGGACGGGCTCGAACGCTTCACCTCGCAGATGACCTTGACGCCGTCGCCGCGCAGGGCGGCCACGCCGTCCTTGGCCGCAGGAGCCTTCGCCGCACGCTCCTTGAGCTCGTCGAGGCTGACGCCTGCCTGCCGCTCCGCGAGGTCGGCACGGACTCCGTCGATGATCTCGTCGAGCACACTCACGCGAGCGGCCCCCTTCCTGACGGTGGACGGTTCAAGCTGTCGAGCTGCTGAGCGGTTGATTCGAAGGTCGCCCGCATCAGACGAAACCGATGGTCACTGCGATGGTATCCGCAGGAGGGCGTTGCCCCCGCATCCGGTTGACGCCATTCCCACTACCTGGACATTCGCCAGTTGATCAAGGATGAAGCCAGCCACCGAACGGCAGGTTCCGGACAACCGTGAAGACGAGCAGCACCGCCCCGATGCCCCACTGATGAACGGGCCGCAGTTCGAAGCTCATCGGCCGGCCCCGCACCGAGCGGACCACCCAGAGCGTCCACAGCACCGCGAACACGAAGTACGCCACGACCGCGAGCGCGTTGGCCTGCAGCGCCGCCGCGAAGTCCCCGTGCACGAAGGCGTGCGCGCTGCGCAGTCCGCCGCAGCCGGGGCAGTAGACGCCCGTGTACTGGAACAGCGGACAGGCGGGGTAGTGCCCCGGCTCGTTCGGGTCCACGGCGGCGACGTACGCGAAGGCCCCGGCGACGGCCGCGAACACACCGCCGGGCACGGCGAGCCGCCGCACCACGGATCCGGGACGGGAGGTCACCCGTCGGCTTTCGGTGTCCACTCGACGCATTCTCCTCGGGAGCAGCCCTCCATGCACGCGAAAAGGCGGCCCCGGCGCTGGAAGGCCGGGCCGCCTTCCTCGATACCGCGAGGACGGGTCAACTGTCGGAGGCCACCTTGTGCGGCGGGTGCGTGCCCTTCGGCTGCCCGAGGCCCGCCGCGCTCATGGCCATGCCGACCACGCCGCCCAGGACGACGATCACCATGCCGGCCCAGAAGCCCAGCGGGTTGGCCAGCACCATGAAGGCACCCGCGACGCAGAAACCGATGAAGGCGATGATGACACCGGTCCAGGCGGCCGGGGTGTGACCGTGGTGGTTGCCCGCCATGACTTGCTCCTCGTTGCTGATTACGTGTGTGGCTGTATGAGTCGGACGCTCGAAGGTCATTGTCCCGCACGCGCGCGTGCACGGTGATCGGGGGTCCTGCCCCAAGCGGGCACCCTAGGCCCCCGTCGGATCCTCGCCGCGGTCCAGTGCCTTCCACATCTCCTCGGGCCGGTCCGGGTCCGCGGCGGGCCTGGCCTTACGGGGCCTGGGCGCGCCGTCCCGCTCGTAACGGCCCGACATGGCCGGCCACAGCCGTCCGTAGCGCAGCGCCAGCAGTCCCGCGAGCAGGAGCAGCACTCCGCCCGCGGCCGCCACGTACGGCCAGGCGGTATGGCTCATGGAGTCGACGGTCGCAGCCGTGTCGCCGGAGGCCTGCGCGGCCTTGTCGTCGAGTGCGGAGCTGTCGGAGGCGCCGAGGAGGGCCGCGGCCACGGTGCCCGCGCCGGAGAGCGCGAGGAGCCCGGCGACCAGGAAGCGCCCGGCACGGCGTACGGCGAAGACGGCGACGAGGGCGGCCAGGCCCACTATGGCGAGGGCCGCGGGCACACCCGTGACGTCGCTGCCCGTGGCCTTCAGCGGGAAGTCGCCGCCGGCCACCGTCGCGGTGCCCTCCGACCAGCCCTGCCGCGAGGCGAGCAGCGCCACGGCCGCGCCGAGCGCGCCGCAGAGCAGGGCGATGGCGAGGCTTCGGCGGCCGGACCGGGCGGGTCCGGCCGCTTCGAAGCGAGGCTGAGGTACGGCAGTCATGTACCCACTATCGCGTCAACTGCCAGGCACCGTGACACCGGGGCTTGCACAACGTGCGCCACTGGCTGTGACGTGACGTTTGCGTCCAGCTCCACATGCGTGAAGCAGGGGTGATTGACTGCACCCCGCACCTACGCGATCGACACCCTTATGAAACCGGGTCCACCAGACGTGCCGGAGTTGTGCCTTCAGGGATTCTCGCGTGGGAGAAGTAACGTAGCGCAACAATGTCGTCACAGGCCAACCCCACAGGTCACCCGCCCAACCGGTTCGCGGTGTGTACCGCCCGCAGCACCGCCGCCGCCTTGTTGCGGCACTCGTCGTCCTCGGCCACGGGATTCGAGTCGGCGACGATTCCGGCGCCGGCCTGCACGTATGCCGTGCCGTCGCGCAGCAGGGCCGTACGGATGGCGATGGCGGTGTCGGAGTCGCCCGCGAAGTCGAGGTAGCCGACGCAGCCGCCGTACACGCCGCGGCGGCTCGGCTCCAGCTCGTCGATGATCTGCATCGCGCGCGGCTTGGGGGCTCCGGAGAGGGTGCCCGCGGGGAAGCAGGCGGTCAGGACGTCGAAGGCCGTACGGCTTCCCGCGACCTTGCCGGTCACCGTCGACACGATGTGCATGACGTGCGAGTACCGCTCGATGGACATGAAGTCGACGACCTCGACGGAACCCGGCTCGCAGACGCGGCCCAGGTCGTTGCGTCCCAGGTCGACGAGCATCAGGTGCTCGGCGCGTTCCTTGGGGTCGGCGAGGAGTTCGTCGGCGAGGGCCTGGTCCTCCTGCGGGGTCACGCCGCGCGGCCGGGTTCCGGCGATGGGATGCACCATCGCGTGCCCGTCCTCGACCTTGACGAGGGCCTCCGGGGAGGAGCCCACGACATCGAAGCCGTCGAAGCGGAACAGGTACATGTACGGGGACGGGTTGGTGGCCCGCAGCACGCGGTAGACGTCCAACGCGCTTGCCGTGCAAGGGGTTTCGAAGCGCTGGGAGGGTACGACCTGGAAGGCCTCGCCTGCCCGGATGCGCTCCTTGATGTCCTCGACGGCGACCTGGAAGTCGGGGCCGCCCCACAGCGCGGTGTACTCGGGGAGTTCGGAGGGCGGGAGTGCGGCCGGGGGCTGGGAGACGGGACGCGAGAGGTCGGCCTCCATGGCGTCGAGGCGGGCGACGGCGTCCGCGTAGGCCTCGTCGACGCCCGTGTCGAGGTCGTTGTGGTTGATCGCGTTGGCGATCAGCAGGACCGTGCCGTTCCAGTGGTCGAGGACCGCGAGGTCGCTGGTGAGCAGCATGGTCAGCTCGGGCAGCTTCAGGTCGTCGCGTTCGCCGGGGCCGATCTTCTCCAGGCGGCGCACGATGTCGTAGCCAAGGTAGCCGACCATGCCGCCGGTGAACGGGGGCATGCCCTCCTGGTGGGGGGTGTGCAGGGCCTCGATCGTGGCGCGCAGGGCGGCGAGCGGGTCGCCCTCTACGGGGACGCCGACGGGCGGGGTGCCGAGCCAGTGCGCCTGCCCGTCGCGCTCGGTGAGCGTGGCGGCCGAGCGGACGCCCACGAAGGAGTAGCGGGACCAGGAGCGGCCGTTCTCCGCCGACTCCAGCAGGAAGGTCCCGGGGCGCTCGGCGGCGAGCTTGCGGTACAGCGCGACGGGGGTGTCACCGTCCGCGAGGAGGGTGCGGCTGACGGGGATGACTCGCCGGTCGGTGGCCAGCTTGCGGAACGTCTCGAGGTCCATGGCGGCTGACCTTACTGACCGAGGGACGGTACGTCGGACCCGGCGTCCTCCGCGGACGCTGCATCCTCGCCAGATACGGCGGACTTGATGACGTCGGCGTCGAAGCAGGTGCGGGCGCCCGTGTGGCAGGCGGCGCCCACCTGGTCGACCTTGACCAGTACGGTGTCGGCGTCGCAGTCGAGGGCGACGGACTTGACGTACTGGACATGCCCGGAGGTGTCGCCCTTGACCCAGTACTCCTGGCGGCTGCGCGACCAGTAGGTGCAGCGGCCCGTGGTCAGCGTGCGGTGCAGCGCCTCGTCGTTCATCCAGCCCAGCATCAGCACCTCCCCGGTGTCGTACTGCTGGGCGATCGCGGGGACGAGCCCGTCGGCGCTGCGCTTAAGGCGCGCGGCGATACTGGGATCGAGAGGGCTGGGCGGGGGCGTGCGGGTCATGACGCCCATTGTGCCGCGCCCGTACGGGCCGTCCGGCGGGCGTCCACTGTCCGGACCGCGGGCCCGGTCGTAGGCTGGCTGACATGTCGACCCATGCGAAGCGTGAACGACTTCTCCTCGCCGACCTGTTGGAAGCCTCGGGCCCGGATGCCCCGACCCTGTGCGAGGGCTGGAACACCCGGGACCTGGCCGCCCATGTGGTGGTGCGCGAACGCCGCCCCGACGCCGCCGGCGGCACCCTGATCAAGCAGCTCGCGCCACGCCTGGACCGGGTGATGACGGAGTTCACCGAGAAGCCGTACGAGGAACTGATCCAGCTGATCCGTACCGGCCCGCCCCGCTTCTCGCCCTTCTCCCTCAAGCAGATCGACGAGGCGGCGAACACGGTGGAGTTCTACGTCCACACCGAGGACGTACGCCGCGCACAGCCGGACTGGACCCCACGCGAACTGGACCCCGTCTTCCAGGACGCCCTCTGGTCCCGCCTGGAACGAACAGCCCGCCTCGTGGGCCGCGGCGTCCCCACCGGCCTGGTCCTCCGCCGCCCCGACGGCCAGACGGCGGTCGCCCACCGCGGCACCCCGGTGGTGACGGTGACCGGCGAACCCTCCGAGCTGCTGATGTTCACGTACGGCCGCCAGAACCAGGCCGATGTGGAGCTGGACGGTGACAAGGACGCGATCGCGAAGCTGCACGAGACGAAGCAGCTCGGGATCTGAGCGCCCCCCGTCGCCCGTCGGGGGCGCGGGCTGTCCGTGGAGCGCTTGGCTTCGCGCTACCGCACGGGATGCCCCGCCCCCCGCAGCGTCTCCTTGACCTGGCCGATTCGCAGGTCACCGAAGTGGAAGACGGAGGCCGCGAGCACCGCGTCCGCACCCGCTGTGATCGCCGGCGGGAAGTCGGCGAGCTGTCCGGCGCCGCCGCTGGCGATCAGCGGGACGGTGACGTGCTTGCGTACCGCCTCGATCATCTCGATGTCGTAGCCGTCCTTCGTGCCGTCCGCGTCCATCGAGTTGAGCAGGATCTCGCCCGCGCCCAACTCGGCGGCCTGGTGCGCCCATTCGACGGCGTCGATGCCTGTGCCGCGCCGCCCGCCGTGGGTCGTCACCTCGAAGCTTCCGGACGGAGTCCTGCGGGCGTCGACCGACAGGACGAGCACCTGCCGACCGAAGCGTTCGGCGATCTCCCGGATCAGCTCGGGGCGGGCGATCGCGGCCGTGTTCACGCCCACCTTGTCCGCGCCCGCCCGCAGCAGTTTGTCGACGTCCTCGGTGGTACGGACCCCGCCGCCGACCGTCAGCGGAATGAACACCTGCTCCGCCGTGCGCCGCACCACGTCGTACGTCGTCTCGCGGTTGCCCGACGAGGCCGTGATGTCCAGGAATGTCAGCTCGTCGGCGCCCTCGGCGTCGTACACCTTCGCCATCTCGACGGGGTCGCCAGCGTCGCGCAGGTTCTGGAAGTTGACGCCCTTGACGACCCGGCCGTTGTCGACGTCCAGGCAGGGGATGACTCGTACGGCGAGGGTCATGCTGTGGGCTCTCCGTGTTCTCCGCCGGGGCGGAACGCCTCCACCTCGACCTCGACGACCAGGCTGGGGTCCACGAAGCCGGAGACGATGATCATGGATGCGGCGGGCCTGACGGAGTCGAACAGCTCCTTGTGAGCACGTCCGATGTCGTCCACGTCCCGGGCGTGGGTGATGTACATGCGCGTACGCACGACGTCGTCGCGGCCGAGACCCAGTTGCTCCAGCGCGGCGAACGCGACCTTGAAGGAGTTGATCGTCTGCTCGTGAGGGTCGCCTCCGGCGATCTGGCCGTCCACGATGGACGTGCAGCCGGAGACGAGCACCAGGCCGTTCGGCAGCTCCACCGCTCGTGAGTAACCGAAGTTCTCCTCCCAGGGCGCGCCGGTCACGACGCGTCGTACGTCGCTCACTTGGCTACCGCCTCCAAGGCCTCTTCCAGGGTGAACGCCTTCGCGTACAGGGCCTTCCCGACGATGGAGCCCTCGACACCGAGGGGTACGAGTTCGGCGATGGCCCGCAGGTCGTCCAGGGAGGACACCCCGCCGGAGGCCACCACCGGGCGGTCCGTCGCCGCGCACACGTTGCGCAGCAGCTCCAGGTTCGGGCCCTGCAGGGTGCCGTCCTTGGCGATGTCCGTCACCACGTACCGCGCGCAGCCCTCCTTGTTGAGGCGCTCCAGCGTTTCGTACAGGTCGCCGCCGTCACGGGTCCAGCCGCGACCGCGCAGCGTCGTACCGCGTACGTCGAGACCGACCGCGATCTTGTCGCCGTGCTCGGCGATGACCTTGGCGACCCACTCGGGGGTCTCCAGGGCGGCCGTGCCCAGGTTCACGCGGGTGCAGCCGGTGGCCAGGGCGGCGGCCAGCGAGGCGTCGTCGCGGATGCCTCCGGACAGCTCGACCTTGATGTGCAGTTCCTTCATGCGTTCCGCGACCCCGGCGATCAGCTCACGGTTGTCGCCGGTCCCGAACGCCGCGTCCAGGTCCACCAGGTGCAGCCACTCGGCGCCCGCCCGCTGCCAGGCGAGAGCGGCCTCCAGAGGGGAGCCGTACGAGGTCTCCGTACCGGACTCGCCGTGCACCAGGCGGACCGCCTGGCCGTCACGGACGTCGACGGCGGGGAGGAGTTCGAGCTTCCCAGAGGGGTTCGACGTCATCAGAGGGTTCCGATCCAGTTCTTCAGCAGCTGCGCTCCGGCGTCGCCGGACTTCTCGGGGTGGAACTGCGTCGCCCACAGGGCGCCGTTCTCCACGGCCGCCACGAACGGCTTGCCGTGCGTCGACCAGGTCACCAGGGGCGCGCGCATCGCCGGGTTCGCGGTCTCCAGGGACCAGTCGTGGACGGCGTACGAGTGCACGAAGTAGAAGCGGGCGTCGGCGTCCAGGCCCGCGAACAGCTCCGAACCGGCCGGTGCCGCCACAGTGTTCCAGCCCATGTGCGGCACGATGTCGGCCTGGAGCGGCTCGACCGAGCCGGGCCACTCGTCCAGGCCCTCGGTCTCCACGCCGTGCTCGATGCCGCGCGCGAAGAGGATCTGCATACCGACGCAGATGCCCATCACGGGCCGCCCGCCCGACAGCCGGCGGTCGATGATCCAGTTGCCGCGGGCTTCCGTCAGTCCCTGCATACAGGAAGCGAAGGCACCGACTCCGGGCACCAGCAGCCCGTCCGCGTTCATGGCCTTGTCGAAGTCGCGGGTTATCTCGACGTCGGCACCCGCGCGCGCGAGAGCGCGTTCGGCGGACCGTACGTTCCCGAAGCCGTAGTCGAAGACGACCACTCGTTTTGAAGGGGTGCTCAATTCCATACCTCCAGCCGGAGGATCCCCGCCACGAGACACATCGCGGCACCGATGGAGAGCAGCACGATGAGGCTCTTCGGCATCTGCTGCTTGGCGAAGGAGATGATGCCGCCGACCAGGAAGAGCCCGACGACGATCAGTACGGTGGACAGGCCGTTCATGGCTTTACAGTGCGCCCTTCGTGGACGGAAGGATGCCGGCGGCCCGCGGGTCACGCTCGGAGGCGTAACGCAGCGCCCGCGCCAGCGCCTTGAACTGGCACTCCACGATGTGGTGCGCGTTGCGCCCGTAGGGCACGTGCACGTGCAGCGCGATCTGCGCCTGGGCGACGAAGGACTCCAGGATGTGCCGGGTCATCGTGGTGTCGTACTCGCCGATCATCGGAGCCATCTTCTCGGGCTCCGTGTGCACGAGGTAGGGGCGGCCGGAGAGGTCGACGGTCACCTGGGCGAGCGACTCGTCCAGCGGGACCGTGCAGTTGCCGAATCGATAAATCCCCACCTTGTCGCCGAGGGCCTGCTTGAAGGCCGCGCCCAGCGCCAGCGCCGTGTCCTCGATGGTGTGGTGCGAGTCGATGTGCAGATCGCCCTCGGTCTTCACGGTCAGGTCGAACAGACCGTGCCGGCCGAGCTGGTCGAGCATGTGGTCGTAGAAGCCGACTCCGGTCGACACATCGACCTTTCCGCTGCCGTCGAGGTCGATCTCGACGACGACGGACGTTTCCTTGGTATTCCGTTCGACACGGCCTACGCGGCTCATGCGTTCTGCTCCTTCTTGAGTTCACGTACCGCGTCGAGGAACGCGTCGTTCTCTTCGGGTGTACCGGCGCTGACCCGCAGCCACCCCGGTACGCCGTTGTCCCGGACCAGGACGCCCCGGTCGAGGATCTTCTGCCAGACCTCATGGGCGTCGGCGAACCGCCCGAACTGCACGAAGTTGGCGTCGGACTCGGTCACTTCGTAGCCGATCGCCCGCAGCTCGGCGACCAGCCGGTCCCGCTCGGCCTTCAGCTGCTCGACGTACTTCAGCAGCGTCTCGGTGTGCTCCAGGGCGGCGAGCGCGGTCGCCTGTGTGACCGCCGACAGGTGATACGGCAGCCGTACGAGCTGGACGGCGTCCACCACCGCCGGGTGCGCGGCGAGATAACCGAGCCGCAGCCCGGCCGCGCCGAACGCCTTCGACATGGTCCGCGAGACGACCAGATGCGGCCGGCCTTCGAGCAGCGGCAGCAGCGAGTCGCCGTGGCTGAACTCGATGTACGCCTCGTCCACGACCACCATGGACGGCTTCGCCGCGTGCGCGGCCTCGTACAGCGCGATGACCGTCTCGGGCGGAACGGCGTTGCCCGTGGGGTTGTTGGGGGTCGTGATGAAGACGACGTCCGGCCGGTGCTCGGCGATCGCCCGCTCGGCGGCGGCGAGGTCGACCGTGAAGTCGTCGTTGCGGGGGCCGGAGATCCAGCCGGTCCCCGTGCCGCGCGCGATCAGGCCGTGCATCGAGTACGAGGGCTCGAAGCCGATCGCCGTACGGCCCGGCCCGCCGAAGGTCTGCAGCAGTTGCTGGATGACTTCGTTCGAGCCGTTGGCCGCCCATACGTTCTCGAGGCCGACCGCGTACTTACCGGTGTCCGTCAGGTACTTGGCCAGTTCGGTGCGCAGCTCCACCGCGTCCCGGTCGGGGTAGCGGTTGAGGTTCCGGGCGGCCTCGCGCACCCGCTCGGCGATGCGCTCGACGAGGGGTTCGGGCAGCGGGTACGGGTTCTCGTTGGTGTTCAGGCGTACGGGGACGTCGAGTTGAGGCGCGCCGTAGGGGGACTTGCCGCGCAGCTCGTCCCGTACGGGGAGATCGTCGATACGCGTCACTTGCCCGGCACCTTCCACTCGAAGCGTGCCTTGATCGCGGCGCCATGCGCGGGCAGGTCCTCGGCCTCGGCAAGCGTCACCACGTGGTGCGCCACCTCGGCCAGCGCGTCGCGCGTGTAGTCGACGATGTGGATGCCGCGCAGGAAGGACTGGACGCTGAGCCCCGAGGAGTGGCAGGCGCAGCCGCCGGTCGGCAGGACGTGGTTGGAGCCGGCCGCGTAGTCGCCCAGTGAGACGGGCGCCCAGGGGCCGATGAAGATCGCGCCCGCGTTCGTCACACGGTCGGCCACCGCGGTGGCGTCGGCCGTCTGGATCTCCAGGTGCTCCGCGCCGTACGCGTTCACCACCCGCAGGCCCTCGTCCACGCCGGAGACCAGCACGATCGCGGACTGCCGGCCCGCAAGCGCCGGGGTGATCCGGTCCTCGATGTGCTTGGTGGCCGCGACCTGCGGCTCGAGCTCCTTCTCGACCGCGTCGGCCAGCGCCACGGAGTCCGTGACGAGGACGGCGGCCGCGAGCGGGTCGTGCTCGGCCTGGCTGATCAGGTCGGCGGCGACGTGCACCGGGTCGGCGGTCTCGTCCGCGAGGATCGCGATCTCGGTCGGGCCGGCCTCGGAGTCGATGCCGATGAGTCCCGTGAAGTACCGCTTGGCGGCGGCGACCCAGATGTTGCCGGGCCCGGTGACCATGTTGGCGGGCGGGCAGGACTCGGTGCCGTACGCGAACATCGCGACCGCGGTGGCGCCGCCGGCCGCGTACACCTCGTCGATGCCGAGCAGCGCGCAGGCCGCGAGGATCGTCGGGTGCGGGAGGCCGTTGAACTCGGCCTGGGCGGGCGAGGCGAGGGCTACGGAGCCGACGCCGGCCTCCTGCGCGGGCACGACATTCATGATCACGGAGGACGGGTACACCGACCGGCCGCCGGGCGCGTACAGGCCGACCCGCTCGACCGGCACCCACTTCTCGGTGACCGTGCCGCCGGGCACGACCTGGGTGGTGTGGCTGGTGCGGCGCTGCTCGCGGTGGACGATGCGGGCGCGGCGGATGGACTCCTCCAGGGCCGCGCGGACGGCGGGGTCGAGCTCTTCGAGGGCGCGGTCGAGCGCCGCGGCGGGCACCCGCACCTGGTCGAGCTTGACCCCGTCGAACTTCTCCGCGTAGTCGATCAGCGCCGCGTCGCCCCGATGATGCACGGCCTCGCAGATCGGACGCACCTTCTCCAGGGCGGCCGAGACGTCGAAGTCGGCTCGGGGCAGCAGGTCGCGCAGGGCGGGGCCCTCGGGGAGGGCGTCGCCGCGCAGATCGATTCGAGAGATCACGTGGCAATTCTCTCAGACGGGGATCGGCCGCCGGACGGCTGTATCAATCGCTGGGACGACACCCGAACCGACAGACCACCTTCACTCTGCGCGTTCAAATCGTCACTCAGAGGGCATCACATGAACAGCTGTACGAACGCTGAGTGGCACGAGTACCAGGGGAAGCAGGGGAACGTGACAGAGGGTGTCGGCATCCGGGACGGGGTCCGGGACGTGGATCCGCCAGAGGATCTCACCGCCGCCGAGACGGGAATGTGGCAGGCGTTCCGCAACGGCAGCATGTACGACCTGCGCACCGGGGACACCACCGCGGACGATCCGCACCGCGGCCGTCCATGGGGCCCGGAGCGGAGTGTGCGGGCCCGCGTCGTGGCCATGCTGCTGCTGAACGGGCCGCCCGCGCTGGACGGCCGCGTCTCGTCCCTGAAGCTGACCGGCATCCGGATCACCGGCGTACTCGATCTCGCGGGCGGCACGATCGTCCCGTATGTCGAGATGAATGGCTGCCGTTTCGAGAAGGAACTCCTGCTGCCGGAGACCCGGTTCACGACCGTGCGCCTGGTCGGCTGCTCGGTGCCGCGGCTCGAGGCGGCCCGGCTGCACACCGAGGGCGATCTGCATCTGCCGCGCTGCCGCTTCCACCACGGCGTACGCCTCACCGACGCGCACATCGGCACGGACCTGCTGCTCAACCAGGCCGTGGTCCACCGGGACCGGCACGGCCGCTCGATCACCGGCGACGGGATCACCGTCGGCCAGGACCTGCAGGCCGAAATGCTGGAATCCGACGGCGAGTTGAGCCTGCGCGGCGCCACGGTCGGCGTCTCGCTCAGTCTGCGCGGCAGCCGGCTGAAGAACCCGCACGACCGGCTGGCACTGAACGCCCCGCAGCTGACCGTGGAGCGCACGCTCTATATGACGCCCGCGGGCGTAGGCAATCCGCGGCAGACCAGCGGCAGGACTCCGGCGCGCGGGACGCGCGTGCAGCGGTTCGCGTGCGAGGGCGGGATCCGGCTGGACGACGGGCGGTTCGGGGACGCGGTGGACTTCGAGCAGGCCCGCTTCATCCTGAGGGACGACCAGGAGATATCGCTGCGCCGAGTGCAGGTTCCCGAGCTGCGCTTCCTCGGGGAGCGGCCGCGGCGCGGGCGGGTCGTGCTGTCCGGGGCCCGGGTCGTCAACCTCATGGACGCGGCGGCCAGTTGGCCGGGCGCGGGCCAGTTGCAGATGGGCGGCTTCCAGTACGAGAACCTCGTGCCGCGCGGCCCCTTCCCACTCGCCCGGCGCCTGGAGTGGGTGGCCGCCGCGACCCCCGAGTACAACCCGGAGCCGTACGAGCGGCTGGCGGCCGTACTGCGCGACGGCGGCGAGGAGGAGGACGCACGCGAGGTACTGCTCGCCAAGCAGCGCCACCGCCGCGAGTTCCTGCCGCCCGCGGCCAGGCTCTGGGGGTACGTACAGGACTGGACGGTGGCCTACGGGTACCGCCCCGGACGGGCCGCCCTATGGATGGCGGTGCTGTGGGCGGCGACTTCACTCGCCTTCCGCCACGCGGACCACCCACCGATCAAAACGGGCGAGCATCCCCCGTGGAACCCCTCCCTCTTCGCCCTGGACCTGCTCCTGCCCGTCATTGACCTCGGCCAAGTGGGCTACTGGCAGTTACACGGCGGCTGGCAGTGGCTGGCCGCCGCGGTGATCCTCCTCGGCTGGATCCTGGCAACAGCGGTAGCGGCAGGCGCGACACGGCTGCTCCGCCGGGGCTGAACCGTAATCTGAACGCGCACAACCATGGCCGCATTTCGACCGTCTTCGTACTGCAAGCATGACCGGTGCAGCAGGGCGCCCCGTAGGGGCGCGGGGCTGTGACATCTGCGGCTCCGCCGCGGGGCGCGACCAGCCACGAGGGACCCGCAGGCTTCGAAACCACATTGCCGGCGGAACGGCGCAAAGGGAGGTGCCACAAAGAATGGCACTGCTACGCGCGTTCATCCGTACCGCCCGGATGGCACGGAACACCTCCCCACTCGCCGCTGGTCTCCCCCGCGACGACGAGGTGCTGCTCGACGCCCCGGACGAGCGGCTCGCGCCGGCGCTGGTCGCCGCGGGCCGGGGCGAGTACGAGCCCGCGGCCAAGCTGCTCGCCACCACGCGGGAGGCCGCCGAGTGGGAGGACCGCGACCGGTACGCCACGCGTCTCGCCGCCTTCGCGCGCTCCCGCCCCGAATGGTTCGCACTGTGGCGCTACGCGGCCCCGCACGACCCCGATGCGCTGCTCGTCAAGGCCGAACTGGCGGTGTGCCAGGGCTGGGAGTCGCCGGCCCGTGCCGAACTGCTGCGCCAGGTCGCCCCGTTGGTCACAGCGGCCGCCGAGGCCGACCCGCGCGATCCGGTGCCGTGGCGGATCGCGCTGGACCACGCCCGGGGCACGAACGCGCCGCACACGGAGTTCGAGGAGCTGTGGGCCCAGGCCGTGCGCCGCTCCCCGCACCACTACGGCTGCCATGTGTCCGCCCTCCAGTACCTGTCCGCCGCCTGGTACGGCTCGCACCGCGAGTGCTTCGACTTCGCCGAGCGGGCCGCACAGGACGCGCTGCCGGGCTCCCTCGTCCAAGCACTCCCCGTGCGCGCGGCCTTCGCGTATCTGACCGAGGAGAGCGGCAGGTGCGCGGTGCCGCGCGAGCGCCTGGACGCGGCGGCCGATCTCGCGATCGCCCTGTCGCAGGAGTACGCGCCCGCCGACCCGTGGCCCGCCCAGGTCCGCAACCTGCTGATGTACGTGCTGATCCGGCTCGAACGCTGGGAGGACGCGCTGACGCAACTGCGCAGGATCGGGCCGTACGCCACCTCGTTTCCCTGGGACCGGATCTCGGACGATCCGCTCGGGCAGTTCCTCGAACTCCGGGACGGCGTACGGCTGGAGGTGGCCGCGCGCACGCCGTTACGGCTACGCAGAGCGGCGCCTCCGCGTCCACTGAGTGACCACGGCGAACCCGCCCATCCCGGCGACCATTAGGCTTTTGCGTCGTGACCACCGTCCGGCTGCCGCTCTTCCCCCTGAACTCGGTGCTGTTCCCGGGGCTCGTCCTGCCCCTGAACGTCTTCGAGGAGCGCTATCGCGCGATGATGCGCGAGTTGCTGAAGACTCCCGAGGACGAACCGCGCCGGTTCGCCGTCGTCGCCATCCGCGACGGCCACGAGGTCGCGCCGAGCGCTCCTGGGCTGCCGGACCAGACGGCCGTACCGGAGCGCGGGCCCGCGGCCGGTTTCGGCGACGATCCCGCGCAGGCCCTCCACAAGGTGGGCTGTATCGCGGATGCGGCGACCATCCGGGAACGGGCCGACGGCAGCTTCGAGGTACTGGCCACCGGGACGAGGCGCGTACGCCTGCTCTCGGTGGACGCCTCGGGCGCCTTCCTCACGGCTGAGCTGGAAGAGCTGGAGGAGGACCCGGGCGACGAGGCAGGGGCACTGGCCCAGGGAGTACTGAGGGCCTTCCGCCAGTACCAGAAGCGGCTGGCCGGGGCGCGCGAACGGTCCCTGTCGACGGGCGGCGAGTTGCCGGACGAGCCGTCCGTCGTCTCCTACCTGGTAGCGGCGGCGGCCATGCTGGACGTACCGGCGAAACAGCGCCTGCTCCAGGCCCCGGACACAGCGTCCCGCCTGCGCGAGGAGCTGAAATTGCTGCGCGCGGAGACGGCGATCATCCGTAACCTGCCCTCACTGCCCGCGACGGATCTGACCCGCGGGCCGACGAGTCTCAACTAAGGCTGGGTTCCGTTGGCGAAGAAGTCGAAGAAACAGCAGCAGTCCGGGGGCACGCCCGCGACGGTGGCGCTGACGGCGGCGGGAGTCGAGTACACCGTCCACGCGTACGAGCACGACCCCTCCCACCCGTCGTACGGCGAGGAGGCGGCCCAGGCGATGAACGTCTCCCCCGAGCGGGTCTTCAAGACCCTGGTGGCAGACGTCGACGGAGCCCTGACGGTCGCCGTTGTCCCGGTGGCAGGCTCCCTCGACCTCAAGGCCCTGGCCGCGGCGGTAGGCGGCAAACGCGCCACGATGGCCGACCCGGCGGCAGCGGAACGCACGACGGGCTACGTCCGCGGCGGCATCTCTCCCCTGGGCCAGCGCAAAAGGCTCCGCACGGTCCTGGACTCCTCGGCGTCGGCCCACTCCACAATCTGCGTCTCGGCGGGCCGCCGCGGCCTGGAAGTCGAACTCTCCCCCAACGACCTGACCAAGCTCACGGAAGCAACGTCGGCCCCGATCGCCCGAGCGTGACCACTCGACGAATGCCGCATTCTCGGCTAAACCGAAAACATGTCGAAGAAAACACGCAAGCGTAAATGGCGCACAAAGAAGGGCCGCTCAAACCATGGCCACAGGCCCGCGTAGGGACAAGGGCGGGCGGTAGCTACCGCTTGGGCGGCAGCTACCGCCCGCCCGCACTCACCTGAACTCGCCGCCTGCACTCTTCAGCCAAGCCAGCCGCAACCGGCCCGTCCGGCACTCGAGGACGAGGCCGCCAGGCCAGCGCGCCCGCCCACCTCAGCCACAATCAGCCCGTCTGGGGGCACCTCTGGGGGCTCCCCCAGAGGTATCTGGGGGAGGTAGCTGGGGGAGCTTGAGAACGAGGCCATTCAGCTCGGCTTGCCCGCCCACCCGCGCCCGTCAGCCCGCCCCAGCCACAATCAGCCCGTCCGGCGCTTGAGGACGAGGCCATTCAGGCCGACTCGCCCGCCCAACGCTCTTTCCCGCCCACCCCAGGCAAAACCAGCCCGTCCGGCGTTTGAGGACGAGGCCGCCAGACCGATTGCGGGGTCTGGGGCGGCAGCCCCAGCGGGGTCCAGGGGCCGAGCCCCTTGGTATGGGACGGGTAGGGGCGGCGGGGGCGAAAACCCGCGGCGCCCAGTCCCCCGCAACAAGCCTGCCCCTACGCCGGAGGCGCCCCGTACGGCCCCTCCTGATAAGGCTCCGGCTCAGGATCCCGCGGCCCAAACAACGCCGTCAGCCCCAGATGAACGACGAGCGCCCCCAACGACCACGCCAACAACGCCCCCTTAGCCCCAAGCTCCAGCGGCGCCGAGAAAGTAACCCCCCGCCCCACCTCCCGCGCATGCGCCGCCACATCCTGCGTAGGCCCAAGCCATATCCCCAGCCGCCAGGCAAGCAACGACCCGAGCACACCCCCGACCGTGAGCGCGACCACGATCGGAATCCCCCCACGCCGCCGCAGCACAAAAACCACCAGCGCACTGACCAGCCCAAACCCAAGCGCAAGCAGAGTGAACGTCCCGTCCACCCCGATGGCCTGCTCTCCCTCCGTGTCCTTGAGATAGACCGCGGACGAGTCCGAGACCAAGGGCACCTCAGGCGCAAGCCACCACCACAGCACCCCGAGCAACACCCCACCGACCGCCATCGCGAACACGATGACAGCGGCCTCCCGCACTTCGGTCTTCATCCCGGGACCGTCCTCCTGATAACCGACGGATCCGCCCGCACCAGCAGCGGCGGCGTACGGCGACGCCTGCCAGGCAGGGTGCGGCGACTGGTACTCCGGAGACTGCTGATCCGGGGCCGGCTGATCCGAAGAGGGACGATGCGGCGGCTGGGGCGGAGTAAACGGTGCGGTCACCCTGACATCGTGCCAGGCTCGGCTGTGGGCCGCGTCATCGGACGGCAGCCCGACGATAGGCCCAGGTCGCGACCGCCAGCGAGACCACCCCGACCCCCGCGCACACGGCAAGGTTCAGCACGACGACCCCCCAGTCGGGCTGTGCCCCGAAGGTCAGCCCGAGGGCCTCGACACCGTACGTGGACGGCACCAGATCACGCGCGTACTGGACGACGCCCGGCAACCGCTCCGCCGGCAGCACCCCGAGCAGCAGAGCCGCCGACATCCCCAACTGCCCGAGCAATGTGGCGAGTTCGGGCCGCGGCGCCAGCAGCCCGAGCGCGGCCCCGAGCCCCGCGAGGGCCGCGCCCGCGAGCGGGATCACGGCGGCGAGGATCCATAGATTCGCCATCGGCAGGCCGAACAGCATGCACCCGAAGACAGCGGTGACGACGGTCCCCGGCACGGTGAAGGAGGCGTACGCACCCGCCGCACCCAGCACCACGGCCGCCGGCGGCACCGGCAACGTCGCGTAATGATCGAGCCCACCGCTCGCCCGCAGCTGCCCGAAATACTGGGCGAGCAGGTTCAGCGCGACGAACGCGACGACGAGTACCGACGAGCCCGCCACCACGGCCCGCGCCTCACCTCCGCCGTCCACCACCCCGCGCATCAGGACCATGATCCCGATCGACTGGAAGGTGGCCACGAACAGCAGCGGAATCCGCGCGACCCGTGCCCGGGACAGCTGTGCCCGGTACACAGCGCACAGCGCGGGCCACAGCCGGGCACGCGGCCCGAGCTCGGCGGCTTCCTCCGCGACCGCGTCCCCGACGGGGAGGGCACGGCCCGGCAGGACCTCGGCGGGTACGACACTCACGTCGAGCGGCTCCTGTTCGCTTCAGCAGTCGTCCTGTTCCGTACGGCCCTGGAGGCCCGAACACTCACGCCTTGACCAACCCCCGTACATTTCCGGCGCTCCCGCCCAGCGCCAGATACACGTCCTCGAGGCTCGGTGTGGCGAGGGTGAAGTCGTCCAGGGCGGCGAACGCGGCCCCGCCGGTGACGGCGGCCACGGCCGCGCGGGCCTCCTCCGGGGCCAGGCGCAGCGCCCAGCGGCGCCCGGACTCTACGGCACGGTCGCGCAGCGCGGCGACCTCGGGAACGTCGAGGGGCGCGCGCTCGCGCCAGACAAGTTCGAGGCGCACCTCGCCCGCGACCTTTTCCTTCAACCCGGAGGGGGTGTCGCAGGCGATGACCCGGCCCTGGTCCATCACGGCGACACGGTCGAGAACCGTCTCGGCCTCGATGACGTTGTGGGTGACCAGCAGAACCGTCGTGCCGTTCTCGGCCCGGCGCCGGTCGACGGCGCCCCAGACGGCACGACGCGCGATCGGGTCCATACCGGCGGTCGGCTCGTCGAGCACCAGCAGCGGACGCTCACCCACGAGCGTGGCGGCGAAGCAGGCGAGCCGCCGTTGCCCGCCGGACAGCCGGCGCAGCGGCCGCGAGGCCAGTTCCGTGAGACCGAGCTCCTCGAGGACGGTGTCCCGCTCGGCCCGCGCGCTGCGCACATCGAGCCCGCGCAGCCGCCCGGTGGTCTCCGCGGCGAGCGACACCGTCAGCTCGTCGAGCGCGGTCGACTCCTGTCCGAGGTACGCGAGGATCCGCGCCGCCCGCTCGGGATGCCGCACGATGTCATGCCCGAGGATCTCGACGCTGCCGCGATCCGGACGCATCAGCCCGGTCAGCTGCCGTACGAGGGTGGACTTCCCGGCCCCGTTCGGCCCGAGCAGCCCGAAGATCTCACCACGCCGGATATCGATCCGTACGCCGTCGGTGGCCCGCACCTCTGGCGTCCCGGGTGCCCCGCGCCGTCCGCGCACCGCCGGATAGGTCTTGGTCAGATCCCGCACCGCGCACACGACATCCCCACCGTGCCCGTTCGGGGCTGTCTGTGCGGTGCGCGTACTCACGAGGGACGAGCCTACGGGGTCGCGAGCACCGATTTACGCCCGGGTCACTGCCCGAACCCCGTCAGGGGCGCGGGGCCGTGACATCTGCGGCTCCGCCGCGGGCCGCGACCAGCCACAACGAACCCGCAGTCGCGCACGACAGAACCCCCCGAGTTACTAGGCGCTTACTCCCCCGCGGGAGCGTGCTCCGCAGCGGTCCGCACATCGATCTCCCGCCAGAACCCGGCCCGGATCGCATACCGATCATGCTCATCGATCTGGTCGTCCTTGTGCGCGAGCAGCCCGAACCGCGCCGCGTACCGCAACAACTCCCCGTCGATCCGATGTGGCACCCGCGGATACATCGTGGACAGCTTCTGCAGATGCGCCGGGTCGGACAGCCGCCCCATCCAGCGCCGCGCGAACACCTGCCCCACCTCGTACGGATCCCCGCCCACCGTCGTGATGTCCTCCTCGCGGTCGGCCCACCGTTGCTCGGCCGTGGTGAGCTGCGCGAGCGTCGGCAGCGAGGCGGCGTCCGCGGACTCGGCGGCGCCGGGCCGGTCGACCCACCCCTTGTCGGACGACCACCGCAGCGTGGCGTTCGCGGGATGCTGGGCGGCCTGCGCACCGGGCGCCCCGGGCGCGCGCAACGCCGCCAGATCCTTCGGCGTCGGCACCCCCTTCGCGGGCCCCCGCTCCTGCGTGCCGTTCTCACTGGGCGCCGGCTGCGGATGCTGCGGCTCCCGCGCACTCCGCTCGCTCCCGGAGGACAGCCCGGACTCGGGCAGCGGCGCGGAGAGGATCGCGGCGATCTCGGGCCGCGGCGCGGGCGGCGGCGCGCAGATCCCGCCGAACTCCTTGGCCCGTACGGCCTTGGTGATCCACGTCCGGTCCAGTACGCGGCGCTCGTCGGCCTCCGCGACCAGGTCCTCGGACTGGTTGTAGTCGCCGTCGGCTGCCTGCACCGCCCACAGGTGTACGGCGACGCCGTGCTCCTTGGCGGCCATCATGCCCGGCAGCAGATCCCCGTCACCGGTCACCAGGACCACGTCGGAGCAGGCCCTGTTGCGCGCCAGCTCGGTGAGTTCGGCGTGCATGGCAGCGTCGACGCCCTTCTGCGCCCACCGCCCGTCACTGCGGGTCAACGCCCCCAGACGTACGGTAACCCGTGGCATCACACGCAGCCTGCGGTGCTCGGGCTGCGGCACGCGGTCGGGGGCGCCGTCGAACCAGTAGATGCGCAACAGGGGCCGTTCCGTGTCGGACTCGGCGCGCTCGCGCAGCCCCTGGATCAGGGCGGCGTGGTCGACGGTGATCCGGGACCTCGAAGGCTCCCCGGCGAGAAGACTGGCGGCGGCCCCGAGCAGATACCCGGCGTCCACCAGGACGATGCAGCGGTCCACGCGATCCACCCTCTTTCCGGGAGGTTTGCTTCGGGCTTCCTTCGAGTCTGCCCGACTGCGCGGAGGTTAACGGCCGGAACTCGATCTTCGGCGTGGCGCATCTGAGGTTCACCCTCCGACAGGCCTTACTACGCACAGTAATTCTCTGACATGCGCGGCTTCTACGCCTATGTGAATCTGATCCCGATCCTGACCCCTAGGCAATCCCAACAGGAGGCAGATCACCATGGCCAAGAACAAGAACCGCAAGCAGACCCGCCCGAAGCAGCGCGGTACGCAGGATCAAGCCCGGCGCGGGACCGAGGAGTTGGCGTCCACGGCCGAGCAGACCGAACCAGCGGCAAGCACCACCCAGTTCGCCTCCGGCGGCGGCAAGCGGCGGAAGAAGTTCGGCCACAACTGAGCGGCCTAGGGGCGGCACAGGGCGAGAGGGGCGCACCCAGATCGGGGGCGCCCCTCGTCGTTTCCGTACGCGGCGGTGCGTACGCGCTGTCGCGTACGCCGTGTTCCGTACGTCGTTTCCCTACGCGTCTGCTCAGCCGGCCAGGCAGGACGGGCCGAGCAGGACCTTCAAGTCCCCGAAGAGCGCCGGGTCCGGCTTCACGCGGTGGCGGTCGAGCCGTAGCACCGTCGTCTTGCGCGGGCCCTGGAGTTTGATGCGTACCTCGCTGTCGCCCTTGTGATGGCTGAGGATCTCGCCGAGCCGGCTGACCATGGGCGGGGTGACCTTCAGGGCTGGAATCGTCAGGATGACGGGGGCGTTGGTGCCCGCGTTCGACAGATCCGGGACCTGGAGTTCCATGGCGACGAGGCGGGGTACGTCCTCGCGTTTGTCGAGGCGTCCCTTGACGAACACCACGGCGTCCTCGACGAGTTGAGTGGACACCAACTGGTAGGTGGCCGGGAAGAACATGCACTCCAGGGAGCCGGCCAGGTCCTCGACGGTGGCGATGGCCCAGGCGTTGCCTTGCTTGGTCATCTTGCGCTGGAGGCCGGAGATGATGCCGCCGATGGTGACGACCGCGCCGTCGCCGAAGTCGCCGCCGGTGAGCTGGGCGATGCCGGCGTCGGCCTTGTCGGACAGCACGTGCTCCAGGCCGAACAGCGGGTGGTCGGAGACGTACAGGCCGAGCATCTCCCGTTCCTGGGCGAGCAGGTAGGCCTTGTCCCACTCCTCGTCGGTGAAGGTGACGTCCATGCCGAAGCCTGGTTCTTCGGCGCTGTCGTCGCCCATGCCGCCGAAGAGGTCGAACTGGCCCTCGGCTTCCTTGCGTTTGACCTGCACCACGTTGTCGATCATCGGCTCGAACTGGGCGGTCAGCCCCTTGCGGGTGTGGCCCATGGTGTCGAAGGCGCCGGCCTTGATCAGTGATTCGGTGGTGCGCTTATTGCAGACGACGGCCTCGACCTTGTCGAGGTAGTCGGGGAAGGAGGCGTACTTCCCCTTCTCCTTGCGCGAGCGGATGATCGACTCCACCACGTTCGTGCCGACGTTACGGACGGCCGAGAGGCCGAAGAGGATCACGTCGTCACCCTGGGCGGCGAAGTTGGACATCGACTCGTTGACGTTCGGCGGCAGCACCTTGATGCCCATGCGGCGGCATTCGTTCAGGTAGACGGCCGACTTGTCCTTGTCGTCCTTGACCGAGGTGAGCAGCGCGGCCATGTACTCGGCGGGGTAGTTCGCCTTCAGATACGCCGTCCAGTACGAGACAAGTCCGTACGCGGCGGAGTGGGCCTTGTTGAACGCGTAGCCGGCGAACGGGACCAGCACGTCCCACAGTGCCTGGATCGCCTCGTCGCTGTAGCCGTTCTTGCGGGCGCCCGCCTGGAAGAGGACGAAGTTCTTCGCCAGCTCGTCGGGCTTCTTCTTGCCCATCACCCGGCGCAGGATGTCGGCCTCGCCGAGCGAGTACCCAGCGATGATCTGGGCGGCCTTCTGCACCTGCTCCTGGTAGACGATCAGGCCGTAGGTGACCGCCAGGACCTCCTCGAGGGGCTCTTCGAGCTCCTTGTGGATCGGTGTGATCTCCTGGCGGCCGTTCTTGCGCTCCGCGTAGTTGATGTGCGAGTTCATGCCCATGGGGCCCGGCCGGTAGAGGGCCGAGACGGCGGAGATGTCCTCGAAGTTGTCGGGCTGCATCTGGCGGAGCAGCGAGCGCATCGGGCCGCCGTCGAACTGGAAGACGCCGAGGGTGTCACCGCGGCAGAGCAGTTCGAAGGTCTTGGGGTCGTCCAGCGAAAGGGAGAGCATCTCCAGGTCGATGCCCTTGTTGGCCTTCACCATCTTGATGGCGTCGTCCATGATCGTGAGGTTGCGCAGGCCCAGGAAGTCCATCTTCAGCAGGCCGAGCGACTCGCACTGGGGGTAGTCCCACTGGGTGATGGTCACCCCGTCGGTGTGCCGCACCCAGATCGGGGCGTGGTCGACGATGGGCTCGCTGGACATGATCACGCCGGCCGCGTGCACACCCATCTGCCGGACCAGGCCCTCGACGCCCTTGGCGGTGTCGATGACCTTCTTCACATCCGGCTCGTTCTCGTACATCGACCGGATCTCGCCCGCCTCGTTGTAGCGGGGGTGCGAGGGGTCGGTGATGCCGTTCAGGTCGATGCCCTTGCCGAGCACGTCGGCGGGCATCGCCTTGGTGAGCCGGTCGCCCATCGCGTACGGATAGCCCAGTACGCGCGCGGAGTCCTTGATCGCGTTCTTCGCCTTGATCTTGCCGTACGTGCCGATCATGGCGACCTTGTCGGCGCCGTACTTCTCCGTCACATAGCGGATCACCTCGACGCGCCTGCGCTCGTCGAAGTCGATGTCGACATCGGGCATGGAGACACGCTCGGGGTTGAGGAACCGCTCGAAGATCAGACCGTGCGGGATCGGGTCGAGGTCGGTGATGCCCATGGCGTACGCGACGATCGAGCCGGCCGCGGAACCACGACCCGGACCGACCGCGATGCCCTGCTTCTTGGCCCACATGATGAAGTCGGCGACCACCAGGAAGTACCCCGGGAACCCCATCTGGATGATGACGTCCATCTCGTACTCGGCCTGCTTCTGCCGGTCCTCCGGGACGCCGCCGGGGAAACGGCGCTCCATGCCCCGGCGCACCTCCTCCTGGAACCAGGTGACCTCGGTGTAGCCCTCGGGGATCTCGAACTTGGGCATGAGGTTCTTGGCCTCGAACATGCCGGTGGTGTCGATCTGCTCGGCCACCAGCAGTGTGTTCGCACACCCCTGCTGCCAGGCATCCGAGGAGTCGATGGCGTACATCTCGTCGGTCGACTTCAGGTAGTAGCCGGTGCCGTCGAACTTGAAGCGGTCCGGATCCGAGACGTTCTTGCCGGTCTGGATGCACAGGAGGGCGTCGTGCGCGGCCGCCTCGTGCGGGTACGTGTAGTGCGAGTCATTGGTCACCAGCGGCGGAATGCCCAGCTTCTTGCCGATCTCCAACAGCCCGTCCCGCACCCTGCGCTCGATCTCGATGCCGTGGTCCATCAGCTCCAGGAAGTACCGGTCCTTGCCGAAGATGTCCTGGTACTCGGCGGCCGCCTTCAGCGCCTCGTCGAACTGGCCGAGCCGCAACCGGGTCTGCAACTCCCCCGAAGGACACCCGGTGGAGGCGATCAGCCCCTCCGACCACTGGGAGATGGTCTCCTTGTCCATCCGTGGCCACTTCTGCAGCCAGCCCTCCGCATACGCGTCCGAGGACAGCTTGAACAGGTTGTGCAGCCCGGTCTTGTTCGCCGCCCAGATCGTCTTGTGCGTGTAGCCACCGGAGCCGGAGACGTCGTCCCGCTTCTGGTGCGGCTGGCCCCACTGGATCTTCCGCTTGTTGCGCCGCGACTCCGGCGCCACATACGCCTCGATGCCGATGATCGGCGTGACGCCGGCCTTCTTGGCGGAGTGGAAGAAGTCGTACGCCCCGTGCAGGTTGCCGTGGTCGGACATGGCGATGTGCGTCATGCCCATCTCGTTGCACGCTTCGAACATGTCCTTCAGCCGCGCGGCACCGTCCAGCAGCGAGTACTGGGTGTGGACGTGCAGGTGCGTGAACGGCGGCTTTGACACGGTTTCGGCCTCCAAGAAGAACGGCTGGCAACAGGCTGCGGACAGTCTGGGGTCAGCGTCGAAGTCTATGCCTCGGCACTGACAATTTGAGTGGAACACTGTGGCGCGAAGCGCCTCGATGAGGGGTGGTGGTCGGGCGACGGGCGGGCCCCCATCGCGTACGTTCACATGCGGAGAACGGGCACTCCCGCGTACCTTCGTCCGTTGGAAGAGGACGGGCGATTTCCGTCCCACTTGTCATGCGTCACCCTGCACCTGGAGGCACCCCGCGATGTCGGATCCGCAGCTCAGCGCCGAGCAACGCGGCGAACAGATCCTCGCCGTCTTCGACACCGCCTTCGGCGAGTTGCTGGCCGCCGACCCGGCCGCGTTCCGCGTGAAGTTCCGGAAAATGGCGGCCTCGGCGTTCGCGTTCTACCGCGGCACGGCGTGCCTCTTCTACTACGACCTGGAGCAGGAGAAGCGGGGCGGACCGTACCTCGATGAGCGCACCTCGCGCGTGTGGATCCACGGCGACCTGCACGCCGAGAACTTCGGCACGTACATGGACGCCCAGGGCCGCCTGATCTTCAACGTCAACGACTTCGACGAGGCGTACGTCGGCCCCTTCACCTGGGACCTCAAGCGCCTCGCCGCCTCCGTGGCGCTGATCGGATACGCGAAGGCGCTCAGCGACGAGCAGATCACCGAGCTGGTACGGATCTACGCGGCCTCGTACCGCGACCGGATCCACGCCCTCGCTACGGGCGCCAAGAGCGACGAAGTGCCGCCCTTCACACTGGACACCGCCCAGGGCCCGCTCCTGGACGCGCTGCGGGACGCCCGCTCGCTGACCCGCTTCGGGCTGCTCGAGTCGATGACGGAGATCCGCGACTTCGAGCGCCGCTTCGCGCCCGGTGGCGGCTCCATCGAGCTGGACGCGGCCACGCGGTACAAGGTGCTCGCGGCCTTCGACGGCTATCTGGAGACGCTGCCGGAGGCCTCCCTGGCCCGCCCGGACTCGTATCGCGTGAAGGACGTCGTGGGCCGCCGCGGCATCGGCATCGGCTCGGCCGGTCTCCCCTCGTACAACATCCTTCTGGAGGGCGCCACGGACGCCCTCGAGAACGATGTGGTGATCTACATCAAGCAGGCCCAGACCCCGGCCGTCTCCCGGCACATCACGGACCCGGCGATCCGCGAGTACTTCCAGCACGAGGGCCACCGCACGGTGATCTCGCAGCGCGCCCTCCAGGCGCACGCGGACCCGTGGCTCGGCTGGACCGAGCTGGACGGCTCGGGCCAGCTGGTCGCCGAGGTGTCGCCGTACGCGGTGGACCTGGACTGGGGTGATATCGACGACCCGGAGGAGATCGCGGCGGTCGTCGCCGACCTGGGGCGGGCCACGGCCACCATGCACGCGGCGGCGGACGACGAGAGCGGCCACTCCGAGCTGGTGCCGTTCTCCACGGAGCGGGCCATCGACGCCGCGATCGCGGCGGACGAGTCCGCCTTCGGGGACCTCCTGGTGGACTTCGCCCACGCGTACGGCGCACGCGCGCGTGCCGACCACCAGATCTTCGTGGACCTGTTCCGCAACGGACGGATTCCGGGGCTGTAGACCGGTGACCGACCGCTCACACACAGGGAGTTTTTAGAGCTTCCTTACGGGAGTACGTGCCACACTCTCCACTGCTATGGACATATCCGGGACCCAGCTGAGAGCCGTACGCGCGGCACTGTTCACGGCACTCGTCGTGACACTGTCCGTCGCGTCGCACGTGCTGCTGTCCCGGGCTCCGCTGCCGCTGGCCACCGTGGCCGCGCTCACGGCCGCCGTCTTCGTCATCGCGTACGCGCTGGCAGGCCACGAGCGCGGCTTCGGGCGGATCGCCGCCCTGCTGATCCCGCTGGAGCTGGCGGCCGACACGCTGTTCACAGCGGGCCAGCACGCCTGTTACGGCAGGGCGGGCGGCCCGGTGGCGGGCCCGCTGCGGTCGGTCGGCCTCGACTTCCTGTGCTCCGGGGAGGTCGGCACTCCGCTGGCACAATTCAGCGGGGGCGGCGCGCAGCGCCTCTATGAGGGGCGGTGGTCGGGTGACGGGTGGGCACGGGAAGGCGACGGCGCCGCCGCGCTTCTCGCCCACGCCGATCCGGCCGCCGCCTGGCTGCTGCTCGCCGCACACGTCGGCGTCGGCCTCCTCGCGGCCGCCTGGCTGCGGCGCGGAGAGCGGGCCCTGGCCCAACTCCTGTGCGCGGCCGTCGCGTCCACCTTCCGGCCGCTGCTGCTCGCCGTTGCCACGGTGACCGTGCGGCCCGCGCGCGTACCCCGGCTCCCGCGCCCCGTGCGGCGCCCGATCGCGCCCCGCAGCCACTTCTTCGTGCACTCCCTGGGACGGCGTGGACCGCCGTGCTCGCTTGTTCCCGCCCACGTGGCGTGAACCGCAGCTGAGCACAGCAGTCCACATCCCCATGCCTTCACACGGAGAAAACGATCATGAGCAAGAGGAACAGCCAGTCGGCGAAGACGGCGGCCCGTGAGCGGCTGCGCGCCGAACGCGAGCGCCAGGCCAAGCGCGCCAAGATCAAGCGGCAGGTCATCGTCGCCTGCTCCGTCGTCGGCGTTCTCGCGGCGGCCGGCGGCATCAGCTACGCCGTCGTCCAGGGCAACAAGCCCGGCCACTGGGAGGCCGCGCAGGACGCCAAGCTCGTCAAGCCGGCCCACACCAGCGGCAAGAACGGCACGACCGTCGTCATCGGCAAGAGCAGCGCCAAGAAGACCCTGGAGATGTACGAGGACCCGCGCTGCCCGGTCTGTGCCCAGTTCGAGCAGGCGGTCGGCCCCACGGTCGACAAGGGCATCGAGGACGGGACGTACAAGGTCCAGTTCATCGGCGCCACGTTCATCGATGACAGCACCCGGGGCGAGGGCTCCAAAAACGCGCTCAGCGCGATGGGCGCCGCCTTGAACGTGAGCACGGACGCCTTCCTGCAGTACAAGGCCGCGCTGTACTCGGCGAAGTACCACCCCGAGGAGAGCCAGGACAAGTTCAAGGACGACGCGTACCTGATCGAGGTGGCCAACACCGTCGAAGCCCTCAAGAACAACAAGAAGTTCCAGACGGCGGTGGAGAACGGCACCTACGACAAGTGGGCGCTGCTCATGTCGGAGAAGTTCGACGACAGCGGTGTCACGGGCACGCCGACGCTGGAGATGGACGGCAAGAAGCTCACCGGCTCCGACGGCAAGAACACCCCGATGACCCCCGCCGACTTCCAGGCGGCGATCAACAAGGCACTGGCGGCCTGAGCCGACAGAGAGCGCTCAAGGCTTGAGCGAATCCGCGTCAAAGAGCGGGCGAACTTTCCGAGTTCGCCCGCTCTCGCCATGTACTGATCAGTAATCTGAGCGCCTGTGACCAGTCGCATCAGATCCCACACAGACCCCAATTCTCCCAAATCCGTCAACTCACCCGCCCCGCGCCGCCGTACGGTCGTCAAGGCGGCAGCCGCGACCGCCGCGCTCGCGGGTCCTCTCGCCGCCGCGATACCCGCCCGGGCCGCCGCCGAGGCCCCTGCCTTTCTGCACGGTGTCGCCTCCGGTGACCCGCTGCCCGACGGCGTCCTGCTGTGGACCCGGGTGACGCCCACACCGGAGGCCGTGCCCGGCTCCGGGCTCGGACCTGACGTCGAGGTGAGCTGGACCGTCGCCCTGGACAAGGCGTTCATGAACGTCGTCGCCAAGGGCTCCACCACCGCGTCCGCCGCCGCAGACCACACCGTCAAGGCGGACATACGCGGCCTGAAGCCCGCCACCGACTACTGGTTCCGCTTCTCCAGTGGCGCCACCGACTCCCCGGCCGCGCGTACCCGCACGGCCCCCGCCACCGACGCGGCCGTGCCCGGCATGCGCTTCGGCGTGGTGTCCTGCGCCAACTGGGAGGCCGGCCACTTCTCGGCGTACCGGCACCTGGCCGCGCGCGGCGACCTGGACGCCTGGCTGCATCTGGGCGACTACATCTACGAGTACGGCACAGGCGAATACGGGACACGCGGCACCGTCGTACGCCCGCACGCGCCCGCCCACGAGATCCTCACACTCGCCGACTACCGCACACGGCACGGCCGTTACAAAACCGACCCCGATCTTCAGTCACTGCATCAAGCAGCCCCCGTCATCGCCATCTGGGACGACCACGAGCTCGCCAACGACGCATGGTCGGGCGGCGCCGAGAACCACACCGAGGGCGCGGAGGGAACCTATGCGGCCCGCCAAGCGGCCGCCAAGCAGGCCTACTTCGAGTGGATGCCGGTCCGCCCGGCGGTCGAGGGCACGACCTATCGCCGGCTGCGGTTCGGCAAGCTGGCCGATCTCTCGCTACTCGACCTGCGGTCCTTCCGGTCGCAACAGGTGACGGTCGGCAACGGCGGCGTGGACGATCCGAACCGTACGCTCACGGGTCGGGCCCAACTCGACTGGCTGAAGGCGGGGTTGAGGGCATCCGACACCACCTGGCGGCTGGTCGGCAACTCGGTGATGATCGCGCCGTTCGCCATCGGCTCGCTCTCCGCCGAGATCCTGAAACCGCTCGCCAAGCTGCTGGGCCTGCCGCAGGAGGGTCTCGCCCTCAACACCGACCAGTGGGACGGCTACACCGACGACCGCCGCGAACTGCTCGCGCATCTTCGGAACAACGCCATCCGCAACACCGTCTTCCTCACCGGCGACATCCACATGGCCTGGGCCAACGACGTGCCGGTCAACGCCGGTACGTACCCCTTGTCCGCCTCCGCCGCCACCGAGTTCGTCGTCACCTCCGTCACCTCCGACAACCTGGACGACCTGGTCAAGGTCCCCGAAGGCACCATCTCGGCCGTCGCGGCTCCCGTGATCCGGGCCGCCAACCGGCATGTCCACTGGGTCGACACCGACCGGCACGGCTACGGCGTACTGGACCTCACCGCCGAGCGCGCACAGATGGACTACTACGTGCTCTCCGACCGCACGCGCGCCAACGCCACGGCGTCGTGGGCCCGTTCGTACCGCACGCGCAGCGGCACGCAGAAGGTCGAGCGGGTGCACGCGCCGGTGAACTGACCCTTCTTCTGCCCCTCACTTCCGTCGATCAGAGGCTGTCGAGGAAGCCGAGTGCCACCCGCCAGGTGGCCTCGGCCGCCTCCTTGTCGTAGTCCGGCAGGCCGGGATCCGTGTAGAGGTGACCGGCCCCCGCGTATCTGTGGACCTCCACGTCGGCGCCCGCCCTGCCCATCCGGAGATACCAGGCGGTCAGCCAGTCGTCGGGCTCGAAAGCGTCCGGTTCGGCCACGTGCAGCTGGACCGGCAGCTCGTCCACCGACGCGTTATCGGCGATGTCAGAGGTGCCGTGCAGCAGCAGGAGCCCTCGCGCCTTCTCGTCGCCGAGCGCCAGTGTCTGGGCGATGGCGGCGCCGAGGGAGAACCCGGCGTAGACGAGACCGCGCTCCGAGTAGGGCGCGGCGGCCAGGATCGCGCGCTTGAGCAGCTCGTCCACGCCTATCTCGTCCTTGAAGGCCCTTCCCTCCTCGACCGTCTCGAAGGTCCGCCCCTCGAAGAGGTCGGGCGTCCAGACCTCGTGTCCCGCCGCGCGCAGCCGGTCCGCCGCGTCGCGCACTGCGGGCCGCAGCCCATAGGTCGAGTGGAAGAGCATGATGTCCATGAGGCCATCGTGCCAGCCGGTACTGACAACGGCGCCGGACCGGAACTGGGGCCGAAACCGGGACCGGGGCTGGGACTACATGTTCATGGCGGGCCGCAGCCGGTTACCGTCGAGGGCATGGAGAACGTACTGCGCCCGCTGATCGTCGTCGGCGGCTCCGTCGTCCTCACCCTGGTGATCGGCTGGGCCGTGGACCGGCTGATGCGACGCATCGACGAAGCGCACAGCGAAACCCCGCTATGGGGCCTGCTGCGCCGCGCCCGCATCCCCTTCCAGGTCGTGCTGCTCACGGCCTTCCTGAGAGGCTCGTACGACCAGGCGCGGATCTTCCCGTCCTACTCCTCCGCGATCGGCCGGACCCTGACACTGGTACTCATCGGGTTCACCGCCTGGCTGATGGTGCGGATCGCGGCGGCGATCGTCGAGACGTCGTACGCCCGTTACGCGTCAGCCCACCGCGATCCGGCCCGGCTCCGCCGTGTACGGACCCAGGTGTCACTGATCATGCGCGTGGTCACGGCGATCGTCGGCGTAGTGGCGATCGCCGCGATGCTGTTCACCTTCCCCGCGATGCGGGCGGCCGGAGCCTCGCTGCTCGCCTCGGCGGGCATCCTCGGCATCGTCGCCGGTGTCGCCGCGCAGTCCACGCTCAGCAATCTCTTCGCGGGGCTGCAGATCGCCTTCGGCGACATGGTGCGGCTCGGCGACGTCGTGGTGGTGGACGGCGAATGGGGCACGGTCGACGAGATCACGCTGACGTTCCTGACCGTACGCACCTGGGACGAGCGCCGGATCACCATGCCGGTGTCGTACTTCACGTCCAAGCCCTTCGAGAACTGGTCCCGCGGCGGCGTCCAGATGACCGGAACGGTCTTCCTGCACGTCGACCACAGCGCGCCCCTGGAGGCGATGCGCGAGCGGCTCCGCGACATCCTGCGCGAGTGCCCGGCCTGGGACGGCCGCCACTACGACCTGACCGTCACCGACTCGACGCCCACCACCATGGAGCTGCGCGCCCTGGTGACCGCCAAGGACCCCGACGACCTGTGGACGGTCCGCGTCACGGTCCGCGAACATCTCCTCCGCTGGCTCACCGAACACCACCCATACGCACTCCCCCGCGTCAACACAGCCGACGCGATCCTCCCCCCGGCCTCCCCCCTGCCGGACGGCTCGCTACCGCGCACGAACCGGGGCCGCTTCCACGCTCCGCCGCGAACGGAACGCGCCCCTTAAGGGCCCTTAGGGGGCTGCCTCCGGCGGTTCGGGTTCGTTGTCGCCCCCCTGACAGGGTGCTCCGCCGGAGGGTCTTCAACTGTTGGCGGTTTTGCTGCGTTTTCCTGTGCGATTCGGGCGGTGCCGGTCGGCTGCCGTGTCTTTGTGCGGGGGTCGGTCGTTAGGCCGATCGGGTGCACGGATGTGCCCGATTCGGGACCGAGCAGGGGGGTGGTGGGTGTGGGCCGGTTGATGGCGACGGCGCCGTGTACCGCCTTCGGTGGCGTGGTCGAGGGCAGCGGCGAGCGGGTCGGTCAAGCGGTGCTGTACGAGCGGGTGGGTTTTCTCGCCCAGTTGAGCCGCGAGCTGACCCGGGCCCTGGTGGCTTCCCGGTGGGACGAGGGTTCGCTGGAGGTGCTGGCCGCCGGGGTCGACGGGCGGGGTGAGCCGTTGCCGTCCAAGGGCTGGATGGCGCTGCGCCGCCTCAACTGGCAGCACACGGCGAGTTTCGCCGAGGGGGTGTATGTGTCGGACCGGGTGCGGCGGGGTGCGGAGGAGTACGCGGCGCGCACCCTGCGGCTGGCGCTGCATCGGCGCACTGTGGTGGCGGCGGTGCTGGCCACCTGGCCCGCCGACCCCCACCGGCGCACCCAGGCGGAGTGGGAGGCGTTGCAGGCGCTGCTGCCGAGCGGGGTCGGCCATGCGGAGATCCGCAACCGCACCCGGCAGGTCCGCGCCTATGTGGCCGAGCACGGGCGCCTGCCCGCAGGGCTGTGTGAGCTGGAGGAGCCGCCCCAGATCGCCGCGCAGGTGCTGCTGGCGGCGATGGACCGCCAGCAGGTCACCCTGCAGCGGGTGGATGCGGGGCTGGCCCGGCTGCGGGTGAAGCTCCCGCTGTGCCCGGCCCCCGGCTCGGGGCGGGAGTGGGCCTGGCATGTGATCGACCTGCGGCTGCCCGCCACCGTCGGCCCGGAGGCGGTGCTGCACACCCCGACCCTGCGCCCCACCCGCGGTGGGCGGATCGCGGTGGACCTGCCGCACTCCCGGCCCGCCCCGGCCACCAAGGCGTCCGGGCACACCGTGGCGGTCGGCTTCGACTGGGGTGTAAACACCCTGCTGACCGGAACGGTGGGCCGTCTGACCGGCCCCAAAACTGCCCGGCGGGTGGTCACCGACGGCCGCCCTCTGCTCTTCGACGCCACCGCGGTCAGCGCGAAACTGCACCGGCTGCGCGGCCACCGCGAACACCTCGCCGCCCGACGCGACCACTACCAGCAGTTGGCGGACGGGCTCGGCGCCCCCCTGCTGGCCTGGGACGACCTGCACCGGCGGGCCGCGGTGCTGGAAGTGGAGCACGCGCGGGTGTGTGCCCGCATCCGCCACCTCAACGACGCGCTGGCCTGGGCGGCGGCCCGCTGGGCCGTCGACCAGAGCCTCGCACTCGGCGCCAGCGTCATCTACCTGGAGGACCTGGCCACCCTGGAGGCCCGCGGCAAACGGCGCGGCAACGCCCGGCTGTCCGGCCAGGTCCGCGGCAGGGTCGTCGAGGCGATCCGGCACCTGGCCGCCACGGCGGGCATCACCGTGGTCACCGTCCCCGCCCGGGGCACCTCCGCACGCTGCCCGCAATGCCTGGGGCCGCTGGGCCATCACCCGGCGCCGGACCGGCTTGCCGAGCGCGGCTGGACCTGGGCGCACTGCCCCAGCTGTGGCCTGTCGATGGACCGGGACCACGCGGCCGCCCGCCGGATCGTCTCCCGCGGCCTGCTCGCCCAACCCCACACCAGCACCGACCGCACCACCGGCACCCGCACCATCCGCACCACCGCCGAGGGCACCGTCACCTGCGTGCGCCGACCGAAGAAGATCACCCGCCGGCTGCGCCGCGCCCGCCGCGCGCAGGCCCTCCCCGCCCGGCCGCCCGGGCCGAAGACCACCCCGGGCAAGCGCCGCCCCACTCCGGCCCGGCCCTCCCCGGCCGGCCGGTCATCGACTTCCCGCCGTATGCCCGAAGTGCGTACGGTCCCCGCCACCACCCCCACCCGGGTGGTCAAGCGTCCGGCGGGGCATGACACCCAGACACCAGCCCCCTTCCCGGGGCGGGTGCCAGGTCATGGAGTACCCGCCCCCCACCGGCCGGAGCCTGCTCCGAGCGGGCGGGTGCGGCTCCCCCGCGGAACCTGCCGGCGGCGCGCCCGCGCCGCCCAGCGGACCGGCTTCCACCACGTGCACGCCACCGAGGTCCACCCCCTCACCCCGAGGTTCGGACCCCCCGAGGGCGACCCCACACGGCCACGCCGCGCCCGAAAAGCCTGAGTTACTCAGGCACACACAGAGTTCCAGAGACGCTAATGGCCGCGTTCCGCCCCGCCGTTGACCTGGATGATCTGGGCGGTGATATGCGCGGCAGCCGGTGAGGCCAGCCAGTGCAGCGTCGCGGCGACGTCACCGGGCGTTCCGGCACGACCCGTCGACGTCTCGGCGATCAACCGTTCGCGCCGCGCGTCATCCATGGTCTCGCCGAAGAAACCGGTGTCCTCGACATAGCCGGGCGCCACCACGTTCACGGTGACGCCGCGCGGCCCCAACTGCCGGGCCAGATCGAAGGCGTACGGGTGCAGCACGGCCTTGGACGCGGCGTACGGCCCGCTCCCGGAACCCCGGTAGGCGGCGATCGAGCTGAGGAACAGCACCCGCCCGCCGGGCGACGCGAGCCGGTCCCGCAGCGCCTCGGTGAGCAGCGCCGCCGTCAGCGTGTTGAGCCGGAAGTTGAGCGTCCAGTTGTACGCGGCGATCACCAGCGGATCATCGCTGCCGACCTTCGGCTCCAGATGCCCGGCACCACCCGCGCTGTGGACGAGTACGTCGACGGTGCCCAACTCGGCGGCCACGAACCGCTCGACCCCGCGCACGCCTTCGACCTCGCTCAGATCAGCGGCGTACGTGAGCGCCCTGGGCACGTCCGCCTTCTCCAGCACCTCGGTCCGGCGCCCGAGCAGCAGCACCTGATCCCCGTCCGCCGCGAAGGCCCGGGCCGCCGCGAGCCCGATCCCCGTACCGCCACCGCTGATCACCACGTTGCGTGCCATGAGATCGATCCTACGAAGACTCAGGCAGCTACGGCGGCAGCTACAGAGAGCGCCTCATCGCCTGATGCGGAATCCCCGCCTCAAGATATTCGGGGCCGTACGCCTCATACCCCAGCCGCTCATAGAACCCCAGCGCATGCGTCTGCGCGTGCAGATCGACCGCCGTGAGCCCACGCGCGCGTGCCGCGTCCTCGATGCCCCGGACGAGCGCGATGCCGACACCGAGCCCGCGCGCGGACTTCAGGACGGCGAGCCGCCCCAGGGAGCCGACACCCGGGTCACCACCGTTCTTGGCGGCCGCCGCCTCGCCGTACAGCAGGCGTCCCGCGCCGATCGGCACAGCGTCCTCGCGGACGGCGAGGACATGCACGGCGTCGGCGTCGTACGCGTCGTACTCCAGGTCCTCGGGGACCTGCTGCTCGCCTACGAAGACCTCTTTGCGCACCGCGAAGCAGGCCTCGCGGTCTGCGGGGTCCTCGGCCACCCGCACCGCGTACGACGCGCTCATGCGTAGGTCTCCTCCCGCACCTGGTCCAGCGCCTGCTGCAGGTCCGCGGGGTAGTCGCAGGCGAACTCGGCCCACTGCCCGTCCCCGGGGTGCTCGAAGCCGAGCCGCACGGCGTGCAGCCACTGCCGGGTCAGCCCGAGCCGCTTGGCGAGGGTCGGGTCCGCGCCGTACGTCAGGTCGCCCACGCACGGATGCCGGTGGGCCGCCATGTGGACGCGGATCTGATGCGTCCGACCGGTCTCCAGCTTGATGTCGAGCAAGGAGGCCGCGCGGAACGCCTCGATCAGGTCGTAATGCGTCACGGAGGGCTTGCCCTCGGCCGTGACCGCCCACTTGTAGTCGTGGTTCGGATGCCGTCCGATGGGTGCGTCGATGGTGCCGCTGGTCGGGTCCGGGTGGCCCTGCACCAGCGCGTGGTAGCGCTTGTCGACCGTGCGCTCCTTGAACTGGCGCTTGAGCGACGTGTACGCGTACTCCGACTTGGCCACCACCATCAGGCCCGACGTACCTACGTCCAGGCGGTGCACGATGCCCTGGCGCTCGGCGGCGCCCGAGGTCGAGATGCGGTACCCGGCAGCCGCGAGTCCGCCGATCACCGTGGGGCCCGACCAGCCGGGGCTGGGGTGCGCGGCGACCCCGACGGGCTTGACGATCACCACCACGTCATCGTCGTCGTGCACGATCTCCATGCCCTCGACCGGCTCGGCGACGATCTGCACGGGCGCGGGCGCCTGCGGCATCTCGACCTCCAGCCACGCACCGCCCTGCACCCGCTCGGACTTGCCGACCGCAGTGCCGTCGACCAGCACCTTGCCTGCCGCGGCCAGCTCGGCCGCCTTCGTACGGGAGAAGCCGAACATGCGTGATATGGCGGCGTCGACGCGCTCGCCCTCCAGGCCGTCGGGCACGGGCAGGGTACGGATCTCGGGAACTGTGCTCACCCGTCGAGTATGCCGGACGGGACTGACAGCACCGCCCGCGAGGGAGCACGGGCCGGTCCTGGGGGCGGGGCGGGCTCAGTTCTTGTGGACCGTGCCGTCCGGGTCGAGGCCGCGGAACGACAGCAGCACGATCAGGATGCCGCCGCAGACGATCGCCGAGTCGGCGAGGTTGAAGACGGCGAAGCCCTTGGGGGCGATGAAGTCGACGACCGCGCCCTCGAAGACGCCCGGCGAGCGGAAGATCCGGTCGGTGAGATTGCCGAGCGCCCCGCCGAGCAGCATGCCGAGCGCGATGGCCCAGGGCAGGCTGTAGAGCTTGCGCGCGAGGCGGGCGATCACCACGATCACGGCCGTCGCGATCACCGTGAAGATCACGGTGAAGGCCTCGCCGATGCCGAAGGCCGCGCCCGCGTTGCGGATCGCCTCGAACCTCAGCCAGTCCCCGATGATCTCGATCGGCTCATGGTGCTCCAGCTTCGCCACCACGATGATCTTGCTGCCCAGGTCCAGGGCGTACGCCAGGACGGCGACCGAGAACAGCACGGCGATACGGCGCTTGCCCCTGGGCCGCTCGGCCTGCGCCGCCTTCTCCTCGGAACCGGAGTCGGAGTCGGATCCCGGTGCCTCGTCCGGTGCCGACGGATCCCGCGTCCCCGGGGAGTCGGACCGCTCGCCCGACGCCGCGCTCTTGTCGGTGTGCTCCGGCTCGGCCCCAGCCGCCTCCGGGATATCCGGCGTACCGATGATGCGCTCCGCCTCTGCCACGTGTGTCCCTCAACCTAGGTGCCTGACTGAGGACGAGACTACGGCACGCTTCCAGGCACCCATGTGCCACTTCGGCGCACCGGGCCGCTCAGGAACGGCGCTCCGTCTTCTGCTTGCACTCGACGCACAGGGTGGCGCGCGGGAAGGCCTGCATACGGGCCTTGCCGATGGCATTGCCGCAGTTCTCGCACAAGCCGTACGTGCCCGCGTCCAGGCGCTCGAGGGCGCGCTCGGTCTGCTCCAGCATCTCCCGGGCGTTGGCCGCGAGCGCCATCTCGTGCTCGCGCGTGATGTTCTTGGTGCCGGTGTCCGCCTGATCGTCACCGGCCCCGTCCCCGGAGTCGCGCATCAGGCCCGCCAGGGACTCCTCGGAGTTGGTGATCTCGGCGCGCAGTCGCACCACCTCCGAGAGCAGCTCCGCACGTGCCTCCGCGACCTCTTCCGGGGTCCAGGGGTCCTCACCGGGGCGTACGGCGAGCTCGCCGGGCTCCACCGCGGCGAGCCGGGCCTTGGGAACCGCGGTGGTCTTGCCCGCCGCCGTGGCCGTACCAGGAGTCTTCTTCGCAACCACCGTCGTGGCTCCCGTCGTCTTCGCGGCCTCGGCCGCACCCTCGGCCGCGGAGGCGACCGCTTTCTTGGCCGTACGTGTGCGCGTGATACTGCGCTTCTTACCGCCGGGCCCCTTCCCGGGGACCTCCTTACCGCCGGTCCCCTTCCCAGGGACCTCCTTGCCGCCGGCTTTCCCTGCCGCAGCCTGGGCGGCCACGCCGGTGGCCTCCTTCACCGCGGTCTTCACCGCCGCCTTCTCGGCCGGTGCCTTCTCGGCCACCGCCTTCTCGGAAGCGCCTTCCTTTGCGGCTGCCTTCTTAGTGACTGCCTCTTCGATGCCGGCCTTCTTGGTGCCCCCTTTCTTGGCGGTCCCCTTCTTGGCGCCCGCCTTCGAAGCCACCTCCTTCTTGGTGGCCGTTTTCTCACCGGCCGACTTCGTAGCCGCCGTCTGCCTGGCGGCCGTCTTCGTGGCGCCCGTTTTCGTACCGGCCGGCTCTGTAGCGGTCGTGGTGCTCTTCCTGGCAGCCGTCCTCTTCGAAGCGCCGGCTCCCGAACCAGCCGTCTTCGTAGCGGCCGTCTTCTTGCTCGCGGCAGCCGGTTTCGTACCCTCCGGCTTCCCGCCACCGGCAACACCACCGGCACGGGAGCCGACGCCCGACCCCGCAGCAGAGCGCCCGCGCGTGCTCTTCTTGCCGTTCACATCCTTGGCCGCCGCTCCGGCACCGCCCGCCGCCCCCGTGGTTCTCCTGGACGCCGACTGCGGTACGGCCGTCTTCTTCGCCACCATGGCCGCGGCCCCTTCACAGATTGTGATCTTGTTCGCGAATCGTGCTGGGACGATAAATCGACTTCTGGCCCGCGGCAACGGGGCACGCTGCCCGATTCACCCGCCTCTCAGGTGCCACGTGGCGAGCCTGCAAGCGTTGTGCCCAGCTCCCCGCCAGGTAATCCGCCGAGTCCCCCGTACCGGGACGCGAACCACGGCCCCTGGCCATTCGGGTCAGTCCGTGCGCCTCCCGCACGCCCTGTGAGCCCCTGCCCACGGATCCCGGAAAACCGGTCGGCCGCTGTCTGCCCGGCGCCGTACACTGGGCGGAGCGAAAAGCGTGGATGGGGACGAGTAGCGACGTACGCAGCCATGAGCGACCCGGGGACGGTGCGAGCCCGGGGGCGAGCGCGACGTGAAGATCACCCCGGAGCCGCTGGAAGAACACCGCAGCCGTAGGCGACGGCCAGTAGACCCGGCATCGCGACCCCAATGAGGGGGCTCACCGACGCACACATGGTGTCGGCGGGCCAAGGAGGGTGGTACCGCGGGAGCGCGCCGAAACCGGCGTACGGAAAGACACGGCTCTCGTCCCTCCGGACGGAAGGCAGCAAGTCCGCCGGAGGAAGTTCGCTGATGACAACGCCGACGTACCGCCAGGTGCCCGCCCAGGTCGACCTGCCCGCCCTCGAGCACGCCGTGCTCGACTTCTGGCGTGAGCAGAAGATCTTCGCCAAGAGCCTGGAGCAGTCCGAGGGGCGCCCGGAGTGGGTGTTCTACGAGGGCCCGCCCACAGCCAACGGCATGCCGGGCACCCACCACATCGAGGCCCGTGTCTTCAAGGACGTCTTCCCCCGCTTCCGCACCATGCGCGGCTACCACGTGGCGCGCAAGGCCGGCTGGGACTGCCACGGCCTGCCCGTGGAGCTGGCGGTGGAGAAGGAGCTCGGCTTCAACGGCAAGAAGGACATCGAGGCGTACGGCATCGCGGAGTTCAACGCCAAGTGCCGCGAGTCCGTGACCCGCCACACCGACGCCTTCGAAGAGCTCACGACCCGCATGGGGTACTGGACCGACCTCAGCGACCCGTACCGCACGATGGACCCGGAGTACGTCGAGTCGGTCTGGTGGTCGCTCAAGGAGATCTTCAACAAGGGCCTACTGGTCCAGGACCACCGCGTCGCCCCCTGGTGCCCGCGCTGCGGCACGGGCCTGTCGGACCACGAGCTGGCACAGGGCTACGAGACGGTCGTCGACCCGTCGGTGTACGTCCGTTTCCCGCTCACCTCCGGTCCGCTCGCGGGCGAGGCCGCGCTCCTGGTGTGGACGACCACCCCGTGGACCCTGGTGTCCAACACCGCGGTCGCCGCCCACGCCGAGGTCACCTACGTCGTCGCCACGAACGGCGAGGAGAAGCTCGTCGTCGCCGAGCCGCTCGTCGCCAAGGCCCTGGGCGAGGGCTGGGAGACCACCGGCCAGACCTTCACGGGCGCCGAGATGGAGCGCTGGTCCTACCAACGACCGTTCGAGCTCGTGGAGTTCCCGGAGACCGAGGGCGGCACGCACTTCGTCGTGAACGCCGACTACGTCACGACCGAGGACGGTACGGGTCTGGTCCACCAGTCCCCCGCCTTCGGTGAGGACGACCTCAGGGTCTGCCGCGCGTACGGCCTGCCGGTGGTCAACCCGGTGCGCCCCGACGGCACCTTCGAAGAGGATGTCCCTCTCGTAGGCGGCGTCTTCTTCAAGAAGGCCGACGAAAAGCTCACCGAGGACCTCCAGAACCGCGGTCTGCTCTTCAAGCACACCCCGTACGAGCACAGCTACCCGCACTGCTGGCGCTGCCACACCGCGCTCCTCTACTACGCGCAGCCGTCCTGGTACATCCGCACCACGGCCGTCAAGGACCGCCTCCTCCAGGAGAACGAGAAGACGAACTGGTTCCCGGAGACGGTCAAGCACGGCCGCTACGGCGACTGGCTGAACAACAACATCGACTGGGCCCTGTCCCGCAACCGCTACTGGGGCACGCCGCTGCCCGTCTGGCGCTGCGCGGACGACCACCTCACCTGCGTGGGCTCCCGGGCAGAGCTGACCGAGCTGACCGGCACGGACCAGTCGACCCTCGACCCGCACCGCCCGTTCATCGACGAGGTCACCTTCGCCTGCCCCCAGGACGGCTGCGGACAGACGGCCACGCGCGTTCCGGAGGTCATCGACGCCTGGTACGACTCGGGTTCGATGCCGTTCGCGCAGTGGGGCTACCCGTACAAGAACAAGGAACTCTTCGAGCAGCGCTACCCTGCGCAGTTCATCTGCGAGGCCATCGACCAGACCCGCGGCTGGTTCTACACGCTGATGGCCGTCGGCACGCTGGTCTTCGACAAGTCCTCGTACGAGAACGTGGTCTGCCTGGGCCACATCCTCGCCGAGGACGGCCGCAAGATGTCCAAGCACCTGGGCAACATGCTCCCGCCGATCCCGCTCATGGACCAGCACGGCGCGGACGCGGTCCGCTGGTTCATGGCGGCCGGCGGCTCCCCCTGGGCGGCCCGCCGCGTCGGCCACAACACCATCCAGGAGGTCGTCCGCAAGACGCTCCTGACGTACTGGAACACGGTCGCCTTCCAGGCCCTGTACGCCCGCACGTCGAACTGGGCGCCCAGTGCGGCGGACCCGGCCCCTGCCGACCGCCCGGTCCTGGACCGCTGGCTCCTGTCCGAACTCCACGCGCTCACCGACCAGGTGACCCAGTCCCTGGAGGCGTACGACACCCAGCGCGCCGGAAAGCTCCTGTCGGCGTTCGTCGACGACCTGTCCAACTGGTATGTACGCCGCTCCCGTCGCCGCTTCTGGCAGGGCGACAAGGCGGCGCTGCGCACCCTGCACGAGGTCGTCGAGACGGTCACGAAGCTGATGGCCCCGCTGACCCCGTTCATCACCGAGCGGGTCTGGCAGGACCTGGTGGTGCCGGTGACGCCGGGCGCCCCCGAGTCCGTACACCTTTCGTCCTGGCCGGAGGCGGACCTGTCCGTCATCGACCCGGAGCTGTCGAAGCAGATGGTGCTCGTACGCCGTCTTGTGGAGCTGGGCCGTGCCACGCGCGCGGAGTCGGGTGTGAAGACGCGTCAGCCGCTGTCGCGTGCGCTGGTGGCGGCGAGCGGGTTCGAGGCGCTCGACCCCGAGCTGCACGCGCAGATCACGGAGGAGCTGAACGTCTCCTCGCTGGCGTCGCTGAGCGAGGTGGGCGGCTCGCTGGTCGACACGACCGCCAAGGCCAACTTCCGTGCGCTGGGCAAGCGGTTCGGCAAGCGCGTCCAGGATGTGGCCAAGGCCGTCGCCAACGCTGATGCGGCCGCGCTGTCCCTGGCCCTGCGCGAGGGCACGGCGTCGGTCGAGGTCGACGGCGAGACGGTGACGCTCGCTCCGGACGAGGTCATCATCACGGAGACCCCGCGCGAGGGCTGGTCCGTCGCCTCGGACTCCGGCGCGACGGTCGCCCTCGACCTGGAGATCACCGAGGAGCTGCGCCAGGCTGGCCTGGCCCGTGACGCGATCCGCCTGATCCAGGAGGCCCGCAAGAACAGCGGCCTCGACGTGGCCGACCGCATCGCCCTGCGCTGGACCTCCACGGACCCGAAGGTCACCGCGGCCCTGTCCGAGCACTCCGGCCTCATCTCAGACGAGGTCCTCGCCACGGACTTCGCCCAAGGCGACGCGGACGACAAGTACGGCGCCCCGTTCACGGACGAGTCGCTGCAGCTGACGTTCCGCCTCCGCAAAGCGTAAGCACGCCCAGCACGCGCAAGGCCCGGGCCCGCCGAACTTCTTTGGCGGGCCCGGGCCTTCGGCGTTGCGTGCCCACGCACAGACGCTCGCCAGGTCAGCACAAAAGGGCGAGACAAAGGGCGAGGCCCCCGGAAATCCGGGGGCCTCGCCCTGAACGCTGCCGACGCCTAAGGCGTATAAGAGGCCGTCAGTTGTCGTCCTCGTCGATCAGGAACCCACGCATCGGCGAGGGAGCCTGACCCATCGGCGACGGGCCCTGCGGCCGTACCGGCGCCATCGGCTGGGTCATGGCCGGGGACATCTGCTGCTGGCCGCCGTAGGACGGAGCAGCGGGGGCCGGGCCACCGCCCATCGACTGGTTGCCGCCGTAGGACGGTGCGCTCGCACCGGCCGGCGCCATGGAGGGCGACGACGACGGCAGCGAGGCGGTCGCGGGCTGACGCGGCGGAGCCAGCGAGTCGTCCGCCTGGGTCTCCAGCTGACGCAGCTGGGACTCGAGGTAGGACTTGAGCCGCGTACGGTACTCGCGCTCGAAGCCGCGCAGGTCCTCGACCTTGCGCTCCAGCGTGGCGCGAGCGGACTCCAGGGAGCCCATCGCTACGCGGTGCTTCTCCTGCGCGTCCCGCTCCAGGGCGTCCGCCTTGGCACGGGCGTCCCGCTCCAGACCCTCGGCACGGCTGCGCGCCTCACCGACGATCTTGTTGGCCTCGGAACGCGCCTCGGCGATCGCCTGGTCGGCGGTCTGCTGAGCAAGCGAGAGCACGCGGGCCGCACTGTCGCCACCGGGACCGCCCTGGCCGCCCATCTGCTGCGGAGGACCGCCCATCGGGCCACCCATGGGACCGCCCATCGGGCCACCCATCTGCTGCGGCAGCTGCCCCTGCATCGGGCCGGGACCCTGGCCCATCTGACCCTGACCCATCTGACCCTGACCCATCGGACCCTGGCCCATCTGGCCGGGGCCACCGGGCCCCTGCGGACCGCCCTGTCCGCCGGGGCCGGCGGGCAGCTGCGGTGCACCGCTCGGCAGCGCGGGCGGACCACCCATGGGGCCACCCATCTGCTGCTGCGGCGGGCCCGATATGCCGGCGGGTACGGGACCACCCGGCCCGCCGCGCATACCCTCCGGACCACCGCGCATACCCTGCGGCGGCCCCTGTTGCCCCTGATCCTGGGGTTCAGGCGGCTTGCGCATGCCCTGCTGCTGGTTCTGCGCGGCGGCACGCGTGGCAGCGGCCAGCTTGGCGCGCAGGTCCTCGTTCTCGCGGAGCAGGCGGGTCAGTTCGGCTTCGACCTCGTCGAGGAAGGCATCGACCTCGTCCTCGTCATAGCCTTCTCGGAGGCGGACGGTCGTGAACTGCTTGTTCCGCACGTCCTCGGGGGTCAACGGCATCTCTTCACCTCAACGTAGTCGTCGGCATCGTCGGCGTTCGGCAAGACCGTATCGTTCACAGCCGGATCACAATGGAGATCAGGATGTAGACGATGATCATCAGTACGAAGAAGGACAGGTCGAGCGCCACGCCCCCGAGACGCAGCGGCGGGATGAACCGCCGCAGAAGCTTGAGCGGTGGATCCGTGACAGTGTAGGTGGCCTCGAGAATGACCACCATCGGCTTGCCGGGTTGCCATGAGCGGGCGAACTGGAAGACGTAGTCCATGACAAGCCGGAAGATCAGCACGATGAGGAAACACATCAGCGCGATGTAGACAACATCCAAGACCACGCTCATGATCCGCGCTTCCCTCTCCCCTGTTTCCGTGCTCTGTCCGGTCCTACGTATCAGCTCTGGTTGAAGAACCCGCCCTCTGCGATGCGAGCCTTGTCCTCCGCCGTGACATCGACGTTAGCAGGCGACAACAGGAACACCTTCTGCGTCACCCTCTCGATACTCCCATGAAGACCAAACACCAAACCGGCGGCGAAGTCGACAAGTCGCTTGGCATCGGTGTCATCCATCTCGGTCAAGTTCATGATCACCGGGGTGCCTTCACGGAAGTGTTCCCCGATGGTACGGGCCTCGTTGTAGGTCCGAGGGTGCAGTGTGGTGATCCGGTACGGCTCTCGTTCCGACACGACCTTGGGCATGATCACCGGTGCGTTCTTCTCCAGGCTCTGACGTTCTTGTGTGATGGATGCCACGGGGGCGATTCGCGCCGGACGTCCCGATTCCGCCGATAGCGAAGAGGAATGTGACACGGGATCACGCTGCACCGGAGGCTGCACCACTCGTACCGCTTCATCCCGTTGGGACTGATGCGACTGGTGCGACTGATGCGGCGGCTCGTGCCGCCGGCGGTCTCGCTCGGGCTCCGGATCAAGCTCGGGCTCGAAGTCGTCGTCGGGGTCGAAGCCCCTGCCGTCGTACCCATCGTCCTCCACGAGGCCGAGGTAGACCGCCATCTTGCGCATCGCGCCGGCCATTGCTCTGAGTCCTCCGCTCTGTGGTGGATCGGCTGACTATTGCCAAGCGCCCGCGATCCACGAGGTCGTTATGCCCGCTTTCGGCGGTAATGACCATATTTTCTGCTGTGGTCCGACTTCTTGGCGACGTTACCCGAGCCCGGGACGGACTCCGAGTACCGCGGTGCCGACGCGTACATGTGTCGCTCCGGCCGCCACGGCCTGTTCGAGGTCCGAACTCATCCCTGCCGAGACCATGTTCGCAGCCGGATGAGCCCTGCGCAGGTCAGTCGACAAATCCATCAACCGCTCGAACGCCGCCTGTTCACGCCCCGCGTACGGTCCGGTGAGCGGAGCGACGGTCATCAGTCCGTCAAGTCGCAACCCCGGAGCCCCCGCCACAAGTTCACCCAACTCCTCGACTCCGTCCGGCCCGACGCCCCCGCGGGCCCCCCGCCCGCTCTCGTCCGCGTCGAGCGCGACCTGGATGAGACAGCCCACCTCGCGTCCGGTACGTACGGCTTCCTTCGACAGAGCCGTGACGAGCCTGGACCGGTCGATCGACTGCACAATTCCCGCATAACCGACCACGGAACGCACCTTGTTGGTCTGCAACTGACCGACGAAGTGCCAGGTGAGAGGCAGATCCGAACACTCGGCGGCCTTGGGCGCCGCGTCCTGGTCCCGGTTCTCGGCGACGTGACGCACACCGAGTTCCGACAGGATCCGCACATCGCTCGCGGGGTAGGTCTTGGTGACCACGATCAGGGTCACTTCTTCGCGCTTGCGGCCCGCGGCCACACAGGCCGCCGTGATGCGTTCCTCAACTTGCGCGAGGTTTCTGGCGATTTGCGCCTTACGGTCCGTCATGCCCCATCAGTCCAGCCACACATAGCCCGCGAGCCGACCGGTGGTGCGATCGCGGCGGTACGAGAAGTGGTCGCCCGATTCGAGCGTGCACACCGGCGACTGTTCCCGGTCGCGCACCCCGAGGCGCTCCAGTTGTGCGTGCACTCCGGCGGTCACATCGACCGCGGGAGTGCCCCAACTGGTCTCGGCGTACGCCGCCGGCTCGACGGCGGCGACCTCGGCGCGCATCGCGTCCGGCACTTCATAGCAGCGGCCGCAGACGGCGGGGCCTGTGCGGGCGACGATCCGGCCCGGCTCCGCGCCGAGTTCGACCATCGCCGCGACGGCGGCGGGCACGACTCCGGCGACCATGCCGGGCCGTCCCGCGTGAGCGGCGGCGACGACTCCGGCGACGGGGTCGGCGAGCAGGACAGGCGTGCAGTCGGCGGTGAGGACGGCGAGGGCGAGGCGGCGGCGAGCGGTGACGACGGCGTCGACCTCCGGCACGGGACGGTCTCCCCAGGGTTCGTCGACCACGGCCACGTCCCGCCCGTGCACCTGGTTCATCCAGACGACCCGGGCAGGGTCGAGGCCGAGCGACTTGGCAGCCAGTTCGCGATTGGTGCGTACGGCGTCGGGGTCGTCGCCGACCTCCCCCACTCTCGACTTCGCTCGAGCGAGGGCACCCCCACCGCCGAGGTTGAGCTCCTCGTACGGAACGGCGCTCACCCCGCCCCACCGGTCGGTGAAGGCGAAATGCGCGCCGCTCACTGTGCTCGTTTCGGAGCGATGTCCTATCACTTGAGGAAGTCCGGCACGTCCAGTTCCTCGGCCGCGCTGTCGGAGTAGGTCCGCGACGGCGGGACCGGCGGGGCGACCGGCAGTTCGTTCACCGGCTCGGGGGCGGGCTCCGGGGTCTCCTCGCGCGGCGTGACGCTGCCGAGCGAGCCGAAGGACGGGCGGCTCTCGGAGGGCCGTGCCGATGTGGACTCCTCGCGCTTGGCGGAGGAGCCGAGGACGTTGTCCCGCTTGGACGGGGGCTGTCCGCCGTCGAAGCCGGCCGCGATGACCGTGACCCGGACCTCGTCGCCCAGCGCGTCGTCGATCACCGCGCCGAAGATGATGTTGGCCTCGGGGTGTGCGGCCTCGCTCACCAGCTGGGCGGCCTCGTTGATCTCGAACAGGCCGAGGTCGGAGCCGCCGGAGATGGAGAGCAGTACGCCACGGGCGCCGTCGATGGAGGCTTCCAGGAGCGGCGAGGAGATCGCCATCTCGGCGGCGGCCACCGCGCGGTCGTCGCCGCGGGCGGAGCCGATGCCCATGAGCGCCGAACCGGCTTCGGACATCACGGACTTGACGTCGGCGAAGTCGAGGTTGATGAGGCCGGGGGTGGTGATGAGGTCGGTGATGCCCTGGACACCGGAGAGCAGCACCTGGTCGGCGGACTTGAAGGCGTCGAGCACGCTGACCTGGCGGTCCGAGATGGACAGCAGCCGGTCGTTCGGAATGACGATGAGGGTGTCGACCTCTTCGCGGAGCTCGGCGATGCCGTCCTCGGCCTGGTTGGCGCGGCGCCGGCCCTCGAAGGTGAACGGGCGCGTGACCACGCCGATGGTGAGGGCGCCGAGGGAACGGGCGATGTTGGCCACGACGGGTGCGCCGCCGGTGCCGGTGCCGCCGCCTTCACCGGCCGTCACGAAGACCATGTCGGCCCCCTTGAGGACCTCCTCGATCTCCTCGCGGTGATCCTCGGCGGCCTTGCGGCCGACGGCCGGGTTGGCTCCGGCGCCGAGTCCGCGGGTGAGTTCACGGCCGACGTCGAGCTTGACGTCGGCGTCGCTCATCAACAGGGCTTGCGCGTCGGTGTTGATGGCGATGAACTCGACGCCCTTGAGACCGACCTCGATCATCCGGTTGATGGCATTGACACCACCGCCGCCGACACCGATGACTTTGATGACTGCGAGGTAGTTCTGCGGTGCTGCCACGTCGAAGGCCTCTCGCCTCGAGTTACGTGTCGCCGCCTCGCGGTTGCCCGCGATCCGACGACTGATGCCGAATGGGACGGTCCGAACGCCGACCCGAACCCTAACGCTGAAGTTTAGGGTTACCAGTGTGTCCGTTGCTGGTTTTCGTCTGACCCTTCCGAACAGGACACTAAGTCGACAAGTGGCGCGCGTTCAACGAACACGCCGAACCTCCCGTTTTTCTTTTCACCCTATGTGATCAGCCGTAGCACTGCCCAACCAGGGTGCTGGCCTGCGCGTATGTGCGTCAACTCCCTGATGACGCAGGGGCGGTGGGAACGCTGACATCGAAGTGCCTTGCGTCGGATGCGGCTTTCAACAGAGCGGTCAGCGTTCTCGCCTTGGCGCGACCCTTCTCGGCGCTGCCCCACGCGACGGTCCGGTTTCCGCTCAACTCCAGCGAGATGGAGTCGTACGAACGGACCTTGACGGTACGGGTCTCACGCGCGACGGCGGCCGGAAGGGCACCCGCGACGCGCACCGCCTCACGCACCAGCCGGCCCGTTCCGAAGCGTCTCAGGCTCGCGGACTGCGAGGTTCCGGAGGGGGACTGAGGCGCCGTCAATTTCAGTTCCGGTACGCCCTTCGGAGCGCGTGGAACCGTCGCATATCGCACCCCCTTGGCGTCCACTTCTACGAAGTTTCCACCTTTTTTCACCATCAGAACCGGAGTGCGTTCTTTCACTTTCAGCCCGATTCCGTCGGGCCAGGAACGGATGACATCAACCGAGTCAATTCGGGGCAATTTCCGCCGCAGTCTTGCCTCAATCGCCTCGGTGTCGATGGAAATCAACGGCGATCCGACCGGTACGTCCGCCGCCTCGAGCACCTGCTCTTCCGTCAGGACTCGCATCCCCGAAGGCGATACGCGCTCCGCACGCAGCCACGCCGAGCCGTAGAGCACCCAGACGCCGCCCACGGCGAGGAGTACGACGCAGACGAGCAGCACGAGGAGCGTACGAGGCCGGGGCAGCCCCCTGAGGCGGGGCGGCCGGGGCGGGCCGGACCGAAGTCTCTCGCGGTCGCCGCGTTCTGCGGTCGTCGGTCCGGCCACGCTCTCCTGCCTTCTGTCACGCGCTAGCGGCGTGACGCGATCGCCTCGTACACCATCCCGACGAGCAGTTCGTCGGCGTCCCGGCGGCCGAACTCGGCGGCGGCCCGGGACATCTCGAACAGCCGGTGCGGATCCGCGAGCACGGGCAGGACGTTGGACTGAACCCACTGGGGCGTCAGTTCCGCGTCGTCGACGAGGAGTCCGCCGCCGGCCTTGACCACCGGCTGGGCGTTCAGCCGCTGTTCGCCGTTGCCGATCGGCAGCGGGACGTAGGCGGCGGGCAGTCCGACGGCGGCGAGTTCGGCGACGGTCATCGCGCCCGCCCGGCAGAGCATCATGTCGGCCGCGGCGTACGCGAGATCCATCCGGTCCACGTACGGTACCGGGATGTACGGGGGCATCCCCGGCATCTGCTGGACCTGCGGCAGTTCGTTCTTGGGGCCGACCGCGTGCAGGACCTGGATGCCGGCCTGCTGGAGGTACGGGGCGACCTGCTGGACCACCTCGTTGAGGCGGCGGGCGCCCTGCGAGCCGCCGGAGACCAGCAGGGTCGGCAGGTTCGGGTCGAGCCCGAAGGCGGCGCGGGCCTCGGGGCGCATGGCGGCACGGTCGAGGGTCGAGATGGAGCGGCGCAGCGGGATGCCGATGTAGCGGGCACCGCGGAGCTTGCTGTCCGGAGTCGAGACGGCGACCTGGGCCGCGTACCGCGAACCGATCTTGTTGGCCAGGCCGGGCCGGGCGTTCGCCTCGTGGACGATGATCGGGACGCCGAGGCGCTTGGCCGCGAGGTAGCCGGGCAGGGCGACATAGCCGCCGAAGCCGACGACGGCGTCGGCCTTGGTGCGCTCCAGGATCTGCTCGGCCGCCTTGATCGTGCCGCGCAGCCGCCCGGGGACGGTGATCAGCTCGGGGGTGGGTTTGCGGGGCAGCGGGACGGCGGGGATCAGCGCGAGTTCATAGCCCCGCTCGGGTACGAGCCGGGTCTCGAGTCCGCGCTCCGTGCCCAGGGCCGTGATGCCCACGGTCGGGTCCTGCCTGCGCAGGGCGTCCGCGAGGGCGAGCGCGGGCTCGATGTGGCCGGCGGTCCCTCCACCGGCGAGTACGACATGCACCGAAATTCACCGCTCTCCGGACGAACGCGCCGAAGCGCGCCGTCGCATCGTGTTCCAGCTCCGAGGTCTCCGAGTGGTTCCGGAACCTCCAGCCCGCTTTCTACCAAAGCGTGGTTGTCGCATCGCAAGCGCCATCCGCGCAGCGGGATCCTCCCGCGCGAAGGCGATCAGGAGCCCGATGGCGAACATGGTCGGCAGCAAAGCGGAACCCCCGTAGGAGAACAGCGGGAGCGGGACTCCGGCGATCGGCAGCAGGCCGAGCACCGCACCGATGTTGATCACGGCCTGGGCCGTGATCCAGGTGGTCACGCCACCCGCGGCGTACCTCACGAAGGGGTCCTCCGTGCGTCCGGCCACGCGGATACCCGCATAGCCTAGAGCCGCGAAGAGGGCGAGTACCGACAGCGTCCCCGCCAGGCCCAGTTCCTCCCCGGTGATGGCGAAGATGAAGTCCGTGTGTGCTTCCGGGAGTTGGCCCCATTTCTCCACGCTCGCACCGAGGCCGGAACCGAAAATTCCGCCGGAGGCGAGGGCGTAGATTCCGTGCACGGCCTGCCAGCAGGTGTCGTTCGGTCCGGGCTCGGTGGCGCCGATGCAGCCCAGCCGCGCCATACGGTTCGGGCTGGTCGTGATCAGCATCAAGCCGAGCGTCCCGGCGATGGCCAGTACGCCCGCGAAGAGCCGCGTCGGGGCTCCTGCCAGCCAGAGCAGCCCGAACAGGATCGCGGTGAGGATGATCGCCGTGCCCATGTCGCCGCCGAGCATGATCAGGCCGAGCAGCATGAAGGCCACCGGCACGAGCGGCACCAGCATGTGCTTCCACTGGGTCAACAGCCGCTTGTCCTGCTTGCGGGCGAGCAGATCGGCGCCCCACAGCACGAGCGCGAGCTTGCCGAACTCACTGGGCTGGAGCTGGAACGGGCCGCCGACGGAGATCCAGTTCTGGTTGCCGTTCACCGCGACCCCTATCCCCGGGATCTGCACCAGGACCATCAGGAAGACCGAGCCCAGGAGCATCGGATACGCCAGCGCGCGGTGCAGCTTGGACGGCATCCGCGAGGCGATCAGCAGCAGGATCGTGCCCAGCACGGCGGCCAGGAACTGCTTCCGGAAGAAGTACGTTCCCGGCAGCGACAGTTGCAGCGCCTTGATCTGGGAGGCCGAGTACACCATCACGATCCCCAGCACAGTGATCAGCATGCTGCTGCCGAGGATCAGGTAGTACGCGGTCAGCGGCCGGTCCCAGGCACGGCGCGCACGCGTGTAGAGGCGGCGTACGGGGTTGTCGCTCGGCGGAGGGGCGACGGCGGGGCGCGCGGTGGCGCGCGGGGCGGCGGGCCGACCGGTGCGGTTACTCGGCATCGGCACCGCCCAGCGGCCCACGATGCACCGGCCACGATGGCGTCACGCGTCCCTCCCAGAGGTACCGGGGCGCCTCCCGGTGCGGCAGCAGCCGAGTCAGGCGCTCGCGGCGCCGAGTTCGCGGACGGCCTCCGCGAACATGTCGCCGCGCTGGTTGTAGTTGGTGAACATGTCCATGGAGGCACAGGCGGGAGCCATGAGCACCGTGTCTCCCGCGCGGGCGAGCCGCGTCGCCTCCTGGACGGCCTCGAACATCGCCCCAGTGTCGGTCCGGTCGAGGTCGACGACCGGTACTTCGGGCGCGTGTCGCGCCAGCGCCTGCCGGATCAGGGCCCGGTCGGCACCGAACAGGACGACGCCCCGGAGTCGCTTTGCCGACTTGGCGACCAGTTCGTCGAAGGTCGCGCCCTTGGCGAGCCCTCCGGCGATCCACACGATCGATTCGTACGCCGCCAATGAGGCTTCCGCGGCATGGGTGTTGGTGGCCTTGGAGTCGTCGATGTAGGCGACCCCGCCGACGTCGGCGATGTGCTGGATGCGGTGCGCGTCCGGACGGAAGGCCCGCAGCCCGTCTCGTACGGCCGCGGCGGGTACTCCGTAGGCGCGCGCAAGGGCCGCCGCCGCAAGGGCGTTGGCGATGTTGTGCGGGGCGGGCGGCTGGACGTCGCCGACCTCCGCGAGTTCCTGGGCCTGCTTGTGCCGGTCCTCGACGAAGGCGCGGTCGACCAGCAGGCCCTCCACGACGCCGAGTTGGGACGGCCCGGGCGTACCCAGCGTGAAGCCGATCGCCCGGCAGCCCTCCTCGACGTCCGCAGCGCGCACCAGGTCCTCGGTGGCCTTGTCCGCGACGTTGTAGACGCAGGCGACCCGATTGCCCTCGTAGATACGGCCCTTGTCGGCGGCGTACGCCTCCATGGAGCCGTGCCAGTCGAGGTGGTCGGGCGCGATGTTGAGCACGACGGCGGAGTGGGCGCGCAGGGAGGGCGCCCAGTGCAGTTGGTAGCTGGAGAGTTCGACGGCGAGTACATCGAGATCGCTGTACGGTTCCTCGCTCAGCACGACATCGATGATCGGCGTGCCGATGTTGCCGACGGCGGCCGTACGCAGGCCCGCGGCGCTCAGGATCGACGCGAGCATCTGCGTGGTGGTGGTCTTGCCGTTGGTGCCCGTGACGGCGAGCCAGGGCGCGGCATCCGGGCCACGCAGCAGCCAGGCGATCTCCACGTCGCCGACCACGTCCACGCCTGCCTTCTCGGCCGCGGCGAAGAGCGGTGAGGTGGGCTTCCAGCCCGGCGAGGTGACCACGAGGTCGGTGCCCTCGGGAAGGTTCTCGGCGTCTCCGAGACGTACCGAAATGCCCTCTGTCTCAAGGGAGTCGGCCCGCTCCCGGAGTGCCGGGGAGGCGCCCCCGTCGACGACCGTGACGGACGCGCCGAGGCCGGCCAGGGCGCGGGCGGCGCTGATGCCGCTCACGCCGAGGCCGGCGACGGTGATGTTCCGGCCCTGCCAAGTGGTCACTTGTCGGCTGCCCACCCTGCGTAGAAGAGACCCAGACCCACGATCACGCACATGCCCTGGATGATCCAGAAGCGGACCACGACAAGGACTTCGGACCACCCCTTGAGTTCGAAGTGGTGCTGGAGGGGTGCCATGCGGAAGACGCGCTTCCCGGTCAGCCGGAAGGAGCCGACCTGGATGACGACCGACATGGTGATCAGGACGAAGAGACCGCCGAGCAGCGCGAGCAACAGCTCGGTGCGGGAGCAGATGGCGAGTCCGGCGAGCGCGCCGCCGAGCGCCAGCGAGCCGGTGTCGCCCATGAAGATCTTGGCGGGTGAGGTGTTCCACCACAGGAAGCCGAAGCAGGCGCCCATCAGTGCGGAGGCGACGACCGCGAGGTCGAGTGGATCGCGTACTTCGAAGCAGGCGGTCGGGTTGGTCAGCGTGTCCCCGTTGGCGCAGGACTCCTGGAACTGCCAGACGCCGATGAACGTATAGGCGCCGAAGACCATGACGGAGGCGCCGGTGGCGAGGCCGTCGAGACCGTCGGTGAGGTTCACGCCGTTCGACATGGCGAGGATCATGAACAGCGCCCAGACCACGAACAGCACCGGGCCGATGGTCCAGCCGAAGTCCTGTACGAAGGAGAGCTTCGTGGAGGCCGGTGTCTGGCCCCGGCTGTCCGCGAACTGCAGCGAGAGCACGGCGAAGCTGATGCCGACGATCAGCTGGCCGGCCATCTTGGCCTTGGCCCGCAGACCGAGCGACCTCCGCTTGACGATCTTGATGTAGTCGTCGAGGAAGCCGACCAGGCCCATGCCGCCCATCAGTCCGAGCACCAGCACCCCGGAGAACGTCGGCGGCTTTCCGGTGATCACCTTGCTGAGGAAGTACGCGATGATCGTGGCCAGGATGAAGGCGATGCCGCCCATGGTCGGCGTACCGCGCTTGGCGTGGTGCTCGCGCGGGCCGTCGTCGCGGATGTACTGGCCGTAGCCCTTGCGGGCGAGGAGTTTGATCAGCAGCGGGGTGCCCACGAGAGTCAGGAACAGGCCGATGACTCCCGAGAACAGGATCTGGTTCATCATCGGGCGGCGACCTCACCCTCGGCACCCTCGAGCAGCGCCTGAGCCACCCACTCGAGCCCCACCGATCTGGATGCCTTCACGAGCACGACGTCCCCCGGGCGCAGCTCATTGCGCAACAGGTCGACAGCCGCCTGTGCGTCGGACACGTGCACCGACTCCTCACCCCACGAACCCTCGTTATATGCGCCCAGTTGGAGCCAGGACGCTTCCCTGCCCCCGACCGCGACGAGCTTGCTGACGTTGAGCCGGACGGCGAGCCGTCCGACCGCGTCGTGCTCGGCGAGCGCCTCGTCCCCGAGCTCGGCCATCTTGCCGAGCACCGCCCAGGTCCGGCCCCCCCTTGCCCGTGAGGCTCCGCCCATGGCAGCCAGCGCACGCAGGGCCGCCCGCATGGATTCGGGGTTCGCGTTGTAGGCGTCGTTGACGACCGTCACGCCGTCCGGGCGCTCGGTGACCTCCATCCGCCAGCGGGAGAGGGAGCCCGCCTCGGAGAGCGCGACGGCGATCTCGTCTGCGGACATGCCCAACTCATGGGCGACGGCGGCCGCGGCGAGCGCGTTCGACACGTGGTGCTCACCGTACAGGCGCATGGTCACATCACTCGCACCGGAGGGTGTGTGAAGCCTGAACGCGGGCTGCCCGCTCTCCGTGAGCCGCACGTTCTCGGCCCGTACGTCCGCTTCGCCGGACTCGCCGAAGAGGATCACGCGGGCCTTCGTACGGGATGCCATGGCGCGTACGAGGGGATCGTCGGCGTTGAGAATCGCGGCGCCCTCTTCGGGGAGCGCCTCCACCAGCTCGCCCTTGGCCTGGGCGATCTGCTCGCGTCCGCCGAACTCGCCGATGTGGGCGGTGCCGACGTTCAGGACGAGGCCGATCTTCGGCGGGGTCAGTCCCGCGAGGTAGCGGATGTGGCCGATACCGCGGGCGCCCATCTCCAGGACGAGGAACCTCGTCTCCTCGGTGGCGCTGAGCGCGGTGAGGGGCAGCCCGATCTCGTTGTTGAGCGAGCCCGGTGTGAACACGGTCGGGGCTTTGCGCCGGAGTACCTGCGCGATCAGGTCCTTGGTGCTGGTCTTGCCGGCGGAGCCGGTGAGGGCCACGAGGGTCGCGCCGAGCCGCTCGACGACATGGCGGGCGAGGGCTCCGAGGGCCGCCTGGACGTCGTCCACGACGATCGCGGGCACACCGACGGGCCGGGACGCCAGTACGGCGGTGGCGCCCCCCTCGACGACCTGTGCGGCGAAGTCGTGGCCGTCCACGCGCTCGCCCACGAAGGCGACGAACAGGCTGCCTGGCTCCACCTCTCGGGAGTCCCTGACGACCGGTCCGGTGATCTGGACCGACGGATCCGATATGTCGTACGTCTGCCCGCCGACGACTGAGGCGATCTCGGCGAGAGAGAGGGCGATCACAAGTTCATCCCTGGGTCTTCTGGATAGCTTCGCGAAGCACCTGGCGATCGTCGAAGGGACGGACCACCCCGGCGATGTCCTGGCCCTGCTCGTGGCCCTTGCCCGCGACCAGCACGGTGTCGCCGGGTTCGGCGCGGGCGACGGCCGCGGCGATCGCGGCGGCCCGGTCCTCGAAGACCGCGACCTCGCCGCGCTCGTGCGCCGGCACATCGGCGGCGCCCGCGAGCATGGTGGCGAGGATCGCGAGGGGGTCCTCGGAGCGGGGGTTGTCCGACGTCAGTACGGCGGTGTCGGCGAGGCGGGCCGCGGCGGCGCCCATCGGCATCCGCTTGGACTTGTCGCGGTCTCCGCCGCAGCCGAGCACGATGTGGATCTTGCCCTCGGTGACCTTGCGCAGGGCGCGCAGCACCGATTCCACGGCGTCCGTCTTGTGCGCGTAGTCGACGACCGCGAGGTACGGCTGACCGGCGTCCACGCGTTCCAGGCGGCCCGGCACACCCGGTACGGCGGCGATGCCGTCGGCCGCGGTCTGGGCGTCGAGCCCGGCTGCGGCCAGGGCGACGATCGCGGCGAGTGTGTTGGCGACGTTGAAGGGGCCCGCGAGCGGCGACTTGGCGCTGATCCGCTCCCCCTTGGGGCCGATCGCGACGAACGTCGAGTCCAGCGGGCCGACCTCGACGTCCTCGGCACGCCAGTCGGCGTCCGGGTGTCCCTCGGCGGAAAACGTCATCACAGGGACGGTGGATTCCTTGATGAGCCTCCGTCCGTACTCGTCGTCGAAGTTGACCACGCCGAAACGGCTGCGTTTCGGCGTGAACAGCTGCGCCTTGGCCCCGAAGTAGTCCTCCATGTCGGAGTGGAACTCCATGTGCTCCGGGCTGAGGTTCGTGAAGACGGCGATGTCGAAGACACAGCCGTCGACCCGGCCGAGGACCAGTGCGTGGCTGGACACCTCCATGGCGACCGCGTCCACGCCGCGCTCGCGCATCACCGCGAACAGCGCCTGGAGGTCGGTGGCCTCGGGAGTCGTCCGCTCCGACTTGATGCGCTCGTCGCCGATACGCGTCTCGACCGTGCCGATGAGTCCGGTGCTACGGACCGTCTTGAGGCCGCCCTCGATGAGGTACGCCGTCGTGGTCTTGCCCGAGGTGCCCGTGATGCCGATCTGGAGGAGATCGCGGCCGGGGCGGCCGTAGATCGTGGCCGCCAGTTCGCCCATCCGTCCGCGCGGATTATCGACGACGAGGACCGGAAGGCCGGTCGCGGCGGCGCGTTCGGCGCCGGTCGGGTCCGTGAGCACGGCCGCCGCACCGAGGCCCGCGGCCTGCGTCACGAAGTCGGCGCCGTGCAGCCGGGCACCGGGCAGCGCGGCATAGAGGTCGCCCGGGCGTACGGCCCGGGAGTCGTGGGTGATGCCCGTGACCTCGGCCGCAGCGGGGGCGGTGACACCCAGCTGATCGGCGAGGTCCGCCAGGTCCGTGGCGGAGACCTGAACCGGTCGCGGCGGCCCCGGAAATGTCACAGGAACGCCCTTCTGGGTGGTTTGGGACTGATCAGCGTGTGGCACGGCGGTGAGCGTACCGGGCGCGCCCCCGGCACGGCGAAGCGAGGGGCCGGGCTCCGGATGTTTCCCCGGGTCAGAAGTGATCGTTGTCACGAATTGCCACCTGCTCGTGTTCCGGGTGACCGGACATGTCCGGTGCTGATCAGGGATTGAAGGTGACCGGAAGTCGGGCGGGCGCCTTTCCGGTGGGCGGGACCTGGAGGGTCTTGAGGGCGAACTCCAGTACCTCCTTGTAGACGGGCCCGCAGATCTGGCCACCGAAGTAGCTGCCCTTGGTGGCGTTCTGGATCGCGCAGTACACGGTCACCCGGGAGTTGTCGGCGGGCGCGAAGCCGGCGAACGAGGAGGTGTAGCCGCGGTAGCGGCCGGTGTCCGGATCCACTCGGTTGGCGGTGCCCGTCTTCCCCGCGACGCGGTAGCCGGGGATACGGGCCTTGGTGCCGGTGCCCTCCTCGTCGTCCACGACGGACTCCAGCATCTGGGCGAGGGTCTTCGCCGTCTTCTCGCTCACGACCCTTGTCTTCTGGGGCTTCGGGGCGGGTGTGAAGCGGCCGTCGGCTCCCTTGGTACCTCGTACGAGGCTCGGCTCGACGCGTACGCCGCCGTTCGCGATCGTCGAGTACACGGACGCCGCCTGCATCGCGTTGATCGACACGCCCTGGCCGAAAGGAATCGTGTACTGCTGCGAGGTCGACCACTTGTCGGCGGGCGCGAGGATGCCGTCCGTCTCGCCGGGGAAGCCGAGTCCGGTCTCGCGGCCGATGCCGAACTTGCGCAGATACGAGTAGAGGACCTGGTTGGCCTGCTTCTGGGTCTTGCCGAGTTGGCCGGTCGCCAGGATGGTGCCGATGTTGCTGGACTTGGCGAGGACGCCGTTGAGCGTCAGGTACCAGGTCGGGTGGTCGATGTCGTCCTGGAAGAGCCGGTCGCCGCGGTGCAGCCGGTTGGGCACCGTGACATGCGTCGAGGGCGTGGCGGCGTTCTCCTCCAGGACGGCCGCCATCGACATGACCTTCGCGGTGGAGCCGGGTTCGTACGCGTCCTGGAGGGCCGCGTTGCCGAGCGCCGCCGACCGGGCTTGTGTGAGGTCGTTCGGGTCGAAGCCGGGCGAGTTGGCCATCGCGAGGATCTCGCCGGTCTTGTTGTCCTGGACGATCACATAGCCGCGGTCCGCCTTGGACTCCTTGACCTGCTCGGTGATGGCGCTCTGCGCGGCCCACTGGATGTCGCGGTCGATGGTCAGCTCCACCTCGGAACCAGCCACGGCGGGCGTTTCGGTGCTGCCCGCGGTCGGCACCCGGTGGCCGCCGGCCTGGGCGTAGCGGATCTTGCCATCCTTGCCGGACAGTTCCTCGTTCAGCTGCTGCTCGATACCGCCGCCGCCCTTGCCGTCGGCGTTGACCCAGCCCAGTATCCCGGCGCCGAGGTCGCCGTTCGGATACACCCGCTTGCTGCTGGGCTCCTGAAAGACGCCCGCGAGCACGTTCACGGCCGTCCTGTCCTTCTGGGCCTTCTCGGCGAGCGTCGTCTTCAGGTCGTTGATCTGCGTCCAGACCTGCGGGGTCTGGCGGCGGGCCAGCAGGACGTACTGGGTGCCCTGCGTTCGGAGCTTCTCGGCGAGCTCGGCGGGTTCCTTGCCGAGGATCGGGCCGAGCAGCGCGGCGGCCTGCTCGGGGGCGTCGTCGATCTTCGTCGCCTTCCGCGTGAACATCGTGGGGTCGGCCGTGATGTCGTTCGCGTCCACGCTGGTGGCCAGCTCGACGCCGTTGCGGTCGGTGATCCCGCCGCGCTCGGCGGGCAGGGTGCGACTGAAGTACCTGTTCTGTTCGGCCTTGGCCGAATACACGTTCGCGTCGACCGCCTGCACCTGGAGCAGCCGCACCACGAAGGCGATCATCACCAGCGTCAGGGCGAGGCTGACCAGGCGCAGCCGGGGGCGGGGGCTACCCAGCCGGATCATGCGCGGCCGCGGTGAGCGACCTGCGCGGGGCTTGGCCGGGCGGCGCGGTGGGCGGGCGCCTGGTCCCGGACGCCGACTGGCGGGGCGTACGGACTTGGCGGGCGACGGCACTCGGCGGCGCGGGGGTTCCTTGTCGGACACTTCCGTCACCTGCCGGGGGGCGTAGGGGGCTGCGTGGACGGGGTGGAGGGCTGTGCCTGGGGGGACGCGGTCCGGCTCGCGGGCGGCTTGGGCGACTGCTTGGGCGTGGGCGTCGCCTTTGGCGTGGGCGTGGACTTCGGCTTCGGCGTGGAGTCGGGCTTCTTGGGCGCCAGCACCAGGGGGACGCGTACCGACGACTGCTGGGCGGCCTCAGGAATCCCTCGTACCGTGCCGTCGGGGTTGAGGAAGGCGGGGTCACCGCCGGGGACCATGCCGAGCTCGCGAGCGCGGCGCTGGAGGGCGTCGGGGGCGGAGTAGGCGTCCACGTCCCGCTGGAGTGCCTGCTCCTCGTCGGTGAGGCTCTTCGTGTCGTCCTGGAGGTCGTCGAGCTTGAACGCGCCTTCACTGAGAGCGGAGTTCAGGACCAGCAGCCCGATGAGGCCGCCGCCCAGGAGGAGCACGATGAGGAGGACGAAGGGCGTACGGGCGGCCTGTCCGGAACCGGACGGGATGAGCCGGGCGAGCCGGGCGGCCCGCCCCCTCAGTTCGGGTTTCCTACTCACTCACCGCCCCCTTCTCGTGCCTCACGCCCCTCATTCGACGGACTCCCTGATGCGCTCGGCCCCGCGCAGCCGCGCCGGGGCGGCCCGCCGGTTCTCAGCGATCTCCTCCTCCGTGGGGAGCTCCGCACCGCGCGTCAACAGCTTCAGCCGGGGCTGATAGCGCTCGGGCACCACCGGCAGGCCGGCCGGCGCGGTGGTGGCGGCACCGGCCGCGAACACCTGCTTGACCAACCGGTCCTCCAGCGAGTGATACGACAGGACGGCGATCCGGCCACCGACGGCGAGCGCCTCCACCGCCGCGGGAATCGCCCTCTCCAGGACGGTGAGTTCGCCGTTGACCTCGATACGCAGCGCCTGGAAGGTCCGCTTGGCCGGGTTGCCTCCGGTGCGCTTGGCTGCCTGCGGCAGCGCGTCCCGGATCAGCTCGACGAGACGCGCGCTGTTGCTGAACGGCTCCTTACCGCGCTCACGCACGATCGCGGACACGATCCGCTTGGCCTGCTTCTCCTCGCCGTACACCCTGAGGATCCGGACGAGTTCGCCCGGTGGATACGTGTTGAGCACCTCGGCCGCGCTCACCCCGGTCGACTGGTCCATCCGCATATCGAGCGGGGCGTCCTGGGCGTACGCGAACCCGCGCTCCGCCTCGTCGAGCTGCATGGAAGAGACGCCGAGGTCGAAGAGGACGCCCTGGACGCGCGGGAGCCCGAGCCGGTCGAGTACGTCGGGGAGTTCGTCGTAGACGGCGTGCACCAGGGTGGCCCGGTCACCGAAGGGGGCGAGCCGCTCTCCGGAGAGGCGCAACGCCTCCTTGTCGCGGTCCAGAGCGACGAGACGGGCCTCGGGGAACCGGGTGAGCAGGGCCTCGCTGTGCCCGCCGAGGCCGAGGGTGCAGTCGACGACGACGGCTCCGGGCCGCTCCAGCGCGGGGGCCAACAGGTCCAGGCACCGCTGGAGCATCACCGGAACATGTCGACTGCGTCCCTCCCGTCGCCCGCCACCACCCTCATTCGAATGCGCTTCGCGCCCCATTGAATCTGGGCCCTCTCAAATCCGACGCGGCCGTACGCACCGCCGGGTCCCCGACCGACCGGGAGCGGGAGGAGGCCGAGCCGTACGTACGCGCCGCGCACGTGGGGAGACTCCGGCATGTCGCCGGGCCCTCCGGGGGACAACAGTCCAGTTGGGAGACTCTCGCCTCCCAGTTCGCGTCACTTTAGTCCACCGTGTCTCGCGGTCAATCAGCCGCCCTGCGCGTCGCGCGACCCCGCCGCCACCGACGCGGCACAGCCCGGAGAACCACCCTTACGGGCACGCACGCGGCAGCCATGTGGGTTAGCTCACAACAACGCTTGTTGATGTTCTTTGTCCGCTCTCACAGCAGGCGTGTACGGACTGTGACGATTACCGTCATGGGTATGACGACTTCCGCATCCGTTCCCACCGAACCCGAAGCCGCCATATCCGGCGGCGACACCGTCACCGACCGTCTCGTCGAGGCCAACAAGCGGTACGCCGCCGCATTCAGCGACCCGGGCATGGATGCCCGCCCGGTGCTCGAGGTAGCCGTCGTGGCCTGCATGGACGCCCGTCTCGACCTGCACGACGCGCTCGGTCTGGAGCTGGGCGACTGCCACACGATCCGTAACGCGGGCGGCGTCGTCACCGACGACGTGATCCGCTCCCTCACCATCAGCCAGCGGGCGCTCGGCACCCGCAGCGTCGTACTCATCCACCACACCGGCTGCGGTCTGGAATCCCTCACCGAGGAGTTCCGGCACGAGCTGGAGATGGAGGTCGGCCAGCGTCCCGCCTGGGCGGTGGAGGCCTTCCGGGACGTCGACCAGGACGTACGGCAGTCCATGGCGCGGGTACGCACTTCGCCGTTCCTTGTTCACACCGACGACGTACGTGGTTTCGTGTTCGATGTGAAAACGGGACTGCTGCGTGAGATTGACCCCAACTGACCCCGCCCAAAAGGCGTAAGCCCCGACATATCACAGCCAGTTGTCCACAGGCGAGTGACACGAACCGGTAACGGCAACAAGAATGCGGGTGTGGCGTCACGCGGAACTTTTCACGCGTGGTGTCCGTGTTCGAGGTGGGCCGATTCGCGTCGTGAGCGTCGGCCCGGAGAAAGAACGGGCCGAGGAGGGCCGGGTGACGACCTATGACGATCGAGCGAGCCTTACGGATCTGACCACCACTGTGGAGCGAGTCCGCAGTTCGGTGGAGGGAGTGATCGAGGGCAAGCCTGAGGTCGTACGGCTTTCGCTGACCGTACTGCTCGCCGAGGGACATCTTCTGATCGAGGATGTTCCCGGCGTCGGCAAGACCATGCTGGCCAAGGCACTGGCGCGGTCCATCGACTGCTCGGTGCGGCGTATTCAGTTCACGCCGGACCTGCTGCCCTCGGACATCACCGGAGTGTCCATCTGGGATCAGCAGCGCAGCGAATTCGAGTTCAAGCCGGGCGCGATCTTCGCGCAGATCGTGATCGGAGACGAGATCAACCGCGCGTCACCCAAGACGCAGTCCGCGCTCCTGGAGTCCATGGAGGAGCGCCAGGTCACCATTGACGGGCATACGTACGAGCTGCCCAGCCCCTTCATGGTCGTGGCCACTCAGAACCCCGTCGAGATGGAGGGCACCTACCCGCTGCCGGAGGCGCAGCGCGACCGCTTCATGGCACGTGTCTCCATCGGCTATCCCAGCGCGGAGGCCGAGTTGGAGATGCTGGACATCCACGGCGGTGTCTCACCGCTGGACGACCTCCAGCCGGTGGCACACGCGCACGACGTCGTGAAGCTCATCGACGCGGTCCGCACGGTCCATGTCGCCGACCCGGTGCGGCGTTACGCGGTGGACCTGGTCGCCGCCACACGAACCCACCCCGACCTGAGACTGGGCGCCTCCCCGCGCGCGACGCTGCACCTGCTGCGTGCGGCGAAGGCGTCCGCGGCGCTCAGCGGCCGGGACTACGCGCTGCCGGACGACGTCCAGGCGCTGGCGGTGGCGGTTCTCGCCCACCGTCTGCTGCCGACCGCCCAGGCTCAACTGAACCGCCGTACGGCCGAGCAGGTCGTGCTGGAGATCCTGCAGCGCACTCCTGTGCCCGCGGCGCCTGTCTCGCAGAGCGGTCTGACGATGGGCCGGCCTGCTCCGGAGTTCGGCCAGCAGCCACCCCGGAGGCTGTGATGACCACCGGGGGCATGCCGGCGGCGCAGGCCGAGGAGGACAAGGGCGGCCTGCGTACGGCACTCGCCGGGCTCACCACGCGCGGGCGGTCCTTCCTGGCGGCGGGCGTGGCAGCCGCGGTGTGCGCGTATGTCCTGGGGCAGAGCGATCTGCTCCGGGTCGGGCTGCTGCTGGCCGTGCTGCCACTGGTGTGCGCGGCCGTGCTGTATCGCACGCGCTACCGGGTGGCGGGCAGCCGCCGGCTCTCGCCCGGGCGCGTGCCCGCGGGCTCCGAGGCCCGGGTCCATCTGCGGATGGACAACGTTTCTCGGCTGCCCACGGGGCTGCTGATGCTCCAGGACCGGGTGCCGTACGTGCTGGGGCCGCGTCCCCGGTTCGTACTGGACCGGATGGAGGCGGGCGGCCGGCGCGAGGTGTCGTACCGCGTGCGCTCCGACCTGCGGGGCCGTTATCCGCTGGGCCCGCTCCAGCTGCGGCTCAGCGACCCGTTCGGGATGTGCGAGCTGACCCGTTCCTTCTCGACGTACGACACCCTGACGGTTATCCCGCGCGTGGAGCCGCTGCCTCCGGTGCGGCTGACCGGCGAGGCCAAGGGATACGGCGACGGGCGGAACCGCTCGCTGGCGCTGGCCGGCGAGGATGACGTGATCCCGCGCGGATACCGCTACGGCGATGATCTGCGCCGGGTCCACTGGCGCTTGACCGCGCGCTACGGCGAGTTGATGGTGCGCCGCGAGGAGCAGCCGCAGCGGGCCCGTTGCACGGTGCTCCTCGACACCCGGGGCATCGCTTTCGAGGGCGCGGGCCCGGACTCGGCCTTCGAGTGGGCCGTGTCGGGCGCGGCGTCCACGCTGGTGCACATGCTCGAACGTGGCTTTTCGGTACGGTTGTTGACGGACACCGGCAATTCGGTGCCCGGCGAGGGGGCGGACGGCTTCGCGGGCGCCAACCAGGAATCGGCGGACGCGGCGGGTCTGATGATGGACACCCTGGCGGTGATCGACCACTCCGACGGTACGGGCCTGTCCCGGGCGTACGACGTGCTGCGCGGGGGGAACGAAGGGCTTCTGGTGGCTTTTCTGGGCGACCTCGACGAGGAGCAGGCGACGGTGCTCGCCAAGATGCGGCAGCGCAGCGGCGGGGCCGTCGCCTTCCTGCTGGACAGTGAGTCGTGGGTGGAGGGTGAGGCCCACCAGGACAGCGAGGGGCGGCTCCGGATGCTGCGGGAGGCAGGCTGGACCGCTGTGGCGGTGCCGCCGGGCGCGGGTCTCTCCGAGCTGTGGCGGGAAGCCGACCGGCAGCGCAATCAGGTCACACCGGCCGGCAGCGCGGCGGGAGGCGGCTCATGAGCGGGGGTGCGCGACTGGCGCTGTGCTCCATGGCGGCGACGCTGCTGGCGGCGTGCGCGCTGCTGCCGCTGGTCACTCCGGCGACCTGGCTGCTGCAGGCGGCGTTCCTGCTCGCGATCCAGACCGGTGTGGGCGCGGCGGCCCGGCGGGTTCCGCTGGCCCGGCCGCTGACGATCGCGGCGCAGGCTCTGGTGACCCTGATGCTGCTGACGCTGACGTTCGCCCGTGAGCAGGCCATTCTCGGGATCATCCCTGGCCCGGAGGTGTTCCAGCAGTTCGGGCTGCTGCTGCAGACGGGCGGGGAGGACGTCGGACGGTTCGCGATCCCCGCGCCGCTGTCCGAAGGCATCCGGCTGATGATGGTCGGCGGTGTCCTGGTGATCGGGCTGGCGGTGGACGCGCTCGCAGTGACGCTGCGCAGCGCGGCCCCGGCCGGACTGCCGCTGCTCGCGCTGTACTCGGTCGCGGCCGGCCTCTCGGACGGCGGCGCCGGATGGCTGTGGTTCCTGCTGGCGGCCGCCGGTTATCTGCTGCTGCTGCTCGCCGAGGGCCGTGACCGGCTCTCGCAGTGGGGCCGGGTCTTCGGCGGAGCACCCCGCATGCCGGGCCCCGACACCTCGCCGGGCGCGGTCGCGCCGGTCCGCACGGGACGGCGCATAGGTGCCGTCGCACTCGGCATAGCCCTGGTGGTGCCGCTCGGTCTGCCGTCCCTCGACGGCGGCCTGCTGGACGGCACGGGGACAGGCGTCGGCTCGGGCAACGGAGGCGGCGGCACGATCTCCGCGGTGAACCCGCTGGTCTCGCTCCGCGACAGCCTGAACGTGGACGAGGACCGCCAGGTCATGTCGTACAACACCAACTCCGAGGACACGCAGGACCTTTATCTGCGGATCGTCTCGCTCGACGAGTTCGACGGCACGGCGTGGAAGCCCTCCAAGCGCGCCATCGAGGATGTGCCGGGGACCTTCCCGACGCCGCCCGGTCTCGGTGACGAGGTCCGGCGCACCGAGGTCGAGACGAGGATCTCGGCGTCCGACTCGTACGCGCAGGACTGGCTGCCCATGCCCTACCCGGCCAGCCAGGTGGGGATCAGCGGCAAGTGGCGGTACGAGCCCGTGGGGCGCACGCTCGTCGGCGACCACGGCCAGACCACGCGCGGCCTCGACTACTCCGTCAAGAGCCTGATCGTGCAGCCGACAGCGGAGCAGCTCGCCGACGCCCCGGAGCCGCCCGGCTGGCTGCGGCGCGAGTTCACCGACGTGCCGGAATCGCTGCCCCCGGTGGTGTACGACACGGCGCGGCAGATCACGGCGGGTTCGAGCAACAACTACGAGCGCGCGGTGAAGCTCCAGGACTGGTTCTCCCTGGAGGGCGGCTTCGTGTACGACACGGAGGTGCAGGTCGGCAGCGGTTCGCAGGCGATCGAGCGCTTCCTGAGGGACAAGGAGGGCTTCTGCGTCCACTTCTCCTTCGCGATGGCCTCGATGGCCCGCACGCTGGGCATACCCGCCCGCGTCGCGGTCGGCTTCACACCCGGCTCGCCCGAGTCGAACGGCACGATGTCCGTGGGCCTGCGGGACGCGCACGCCTGGCCCGAGCTGTACTTCGAGGGCGTGGGCTGGACCCGCTTCGAGCCGACGCCGAACCGCGGCACGGTTCCGGAGTACACCCGCTCGGACACGCCGGGCACCACGCTCCCCGAGCCGGGCACTTCGGAGGAGGTCGCGCCTCGGCCTTCCGCGGCCGCCCCGTCGACCAGCGAGAGCTGCACGGCAGAGCAGAAGAGGCTGCAGGAGCCTTGCGCCAGCGAGTCTCCCGAGGCGGCGATCACGGCGCCGGACGACGGCCCGCCGTGGCGCCAGTTCCTGCTGTGGCCCCTGGTCGGACTCGTACTCGCGATACCACTGCTGCCGATGATGTGGCGGATGAGAGTACGGGCCGTACGGCTCGGCACGCATGGCCGCACCGAGGCGGACGCGGCGGCTCACACGCTGGCCGCTTGGCATGAAGTGACCGATACGGCCTGGGACTTCGGTATCGCGCCGGACGAGTCCCAGACGCCTCGCAAGGCGGCGGCCCGGATCGTCCGGCTGGGACACCTGGATCCGGCGGCCACGACGTCCGTGCACCGGATCGCGGACGCGGTGGAACAGGTCCTGTACGCCCCGCAGCCCCGGCCCACGCCCGGCCTGGCCGACGACGTCCACAGGATGACCGACAGTCTGCGCGCCTCGGTCAGCAACGGCACCCGCCTGAGGGCACTGCTGGCGCCCCGCTCGGCTGTACGGGTGGCGTGGGCGGTCTCGGAGGGTTGGGCATCGCTCAAGTCCCGGGCGACGGCCCGCGTGACGACGCTGATCCGGCGGCCTTCGGCTGGAGAGGGCAGCGGCTGAGGGGACTGCCCCTGGCCCTTGGAGGGGCGCCTGCCCGGTCGGGTGGGCGCCCCTTGGGCGTATCGGCGCGGTGGGGTGCCGTACGCCGGTGGTGTGCGGGTGTCGTGCGTAGGGGGGCTCAGCGCCGTAGCCCGGCGGCGTGCGGGTGCTGGGCGTAAGCGAGGCTCAGCGCCGTACGCCGGTCAGGTGCGGTGCCGCGCATCTCGTGAGCGAGGGCCGGTGAGCGTGACGTGGGCGAAGCTCGCCGCGGCCGCGGAGGGCGCCGCACTGTACTGACGCGGCCTGCGGTCGACGCCGGAGCGTGCCGTACGCCTCGCGAGCAAGGGCCGGCGAGCGTCACGTGGGCGAAGCTCGCCGAGGCCGCAGAGGGCGCCGAGTTGGACCGACGCGGCCTGCGGTCGACGCCCCGGAGGCGTGCCGTATGCCTCCCGGGCGAGGGCAAGTGACCGAACACTCTTGAGCACACCTCAGTCGGACAGCAACTCCGGTCCTCCGCGCCGGAGGCGGACGGCATGCCGAAGGGGCGGCCACCGCTTGGTGGTCACCCCTTGCGCGCTGTGCTGGCTCTCTGCCCGGGGGCTAATGGCCTTGTTCGTCGCGGCGCCGCTGCCAGCGCTCCTCGATGCGGTCCATCATGGAGCGTCGCTGCCGGCCCTGACGGCGGGCTTGCGGAGCGCTCGGCGCACCGGCACCCGCGGCGGGCTGCTCACCCGACTTGGGGGCCTTGCGCCAACCGGTGACGGCAAGCACCGCGCAGCCCAGCATGACGAGGAATCCCACCACGCTGACCCAAATCTGCTGTGCGACCATTCCGGCCATGAGGAGCGCGATACCAACCAGGAAGCCCACGACCGCCTGGTAAACCCGTTTCCGGGTGTACGTACGCAGCCCGCTTCCCTCAAGCGCTGTCGCGAACTTGGGATCTTCGGCGTACAGCGCTCGCTCCATCTGCTCGAGCATTCGCTGCTCGTGCTCCGAGAGCGGCACGGAGTCCTCCTCATCGTGCAGTCGCCGGGGCGACCGGGGGTCCCCTTCAGGATAGGCAGGGAATCGCCCCCGTGAAACCCGCCCCTCTACGCCAATTAGCCAACCGGATTCCGCCATGGCACCCCGGTTCACTGAAGCGTGCATTCCCCAGCGACCGGCCCGTCATGCCGGACGGTCTCCTCCGATCATACGGCTCCGAGCGCTCGATCGGGGCCGCTGTGGCGTACTCCATCTGCCGTCGCGCTCCTGATCAGCGGCAGGGCCACGGGAGTCGGCTCAGGCCTCGGCGGCTTCCCTGGTCTCGCCGAGCACATGGAGCTGGGTGGCCACGGAGTGGAAGGCGGGCAGCTCAGCCGCCGCGGCCTCCAGCTTGAGCAGGGCGTCCAGGGCGCCGGGCTCGGTGTCGACGAGGACTCCGGGGACGAGGTCCGCGAAGACCCGCACGCCGTGCACGGCGCCCACGCGCAGACCGGCTCCCTCGACGAGAGCGGTGAGCTGCTCGGTGGTGAAGCGCCGGGGCACGGGATCGCCCTCGCCCCAGCGGCCGTCCGGGTCGTCGAGTGCGTGCCGGGCCTCGGTGAAGTGTCCGGCCAGGGCGCGCGCGAGCACCGCGCCGCCCAGTCCGGAGGCGAGCAGGCTGAGGACTCCCCCCGGGCGCAGCGAGGCCACGGCGTTGGCGACGCCTTCGGCGGGGTCGTCCACGTACTCGAGCACGCCGTGGCACAACACCGCGTCGTAGCCGCCGCGTTCGACGACGTCGAAGAGGCCGTGGACGTCGCCCTGGACGCCCTGGACCCGGTCGGCGACGTCGGCCTCGGCGGCCCGGCGTTCCAGCGCGAACAGCGCGTTCGGGCTGGGGTCCACGACGGTGACGCGGTGGCCGAGGCGGGCGGCGGGCACCGCGAACTTGCCGCTGCCGCCTCCTGTGTCGAGCACGTCGAGCGACTCCCGGCCGGTGGCCTTGACCCGGCGGTCGAGGGCGTCCTTCAGGACGTCCCAGACCACGGCGGTACGGAGAGAAGCGCGGGGGCGCGACGGGTCCGACACGGCAGTTGACTCCTCGGCGCGGCACCGCCTCGGCTACGGCGGAGCGATGGGGATGCCTTCCCCGGACCTGTACGGCCAGGGAAAGGTGCAGGCGATGCCAACCCTATTGCCTCCGGCCCCGTGCCCGGCCCTCCGTCTCGCGCGACGGACGGCAGTGCCTGGGCGAGCGGCCGTACCGAGTCCGCCCCCGGGGGACGCGACCTCTCTCATCGCGCTTCTGTGTCGTTCATCCCGCATCCGGTACCTCCGGTACGTCTGGTTCTTCCTGGTCGGCGTCCTGCCGGGGCTGGGGCAGTACAGGCTGCAGGACGAGCATGCGCTCGACGAGGCGCAGGAACATCGCCACGTCACGCAGCAGGTCGTCGGCGTCGCGGCTGCTGGCCGCGCCCTGTATGCCTGCCTCCGCGCGGGCGCGGCGGCTGGCTCCGGAGGCGAACAGCGCGCTCCACTCGGTGAGTTCGGGCGCGATCTCGGGGAGCACTTCCCAGGCGCTCCGGATCTTCGCCCGGCGCCTCGGACTGGACTCAGGGCGGCCCCGGGCGGCGAGCACGGCGGCGGCGGTGCGCAGGGCCGCGAGGTGGGCCGTCGCGTAGCGCTCGTTGGGCGTTTCCAGTAGGGCCGCCTCGTCGAGTCCGGCGCGGGCCTGCGCGAGCAGGTCGAGCGCGGCGGGCGGGGCCGTGGCCCGGCGGAGCACGGGGTGTACGTCGCTCGCCGGTCCGGTCAGTGAGGGGGCAGGGCCGGTGGCGCGGCGCCGACGGGCGGCGGCTGCGTGGTAGCTGGCCATGACGAACCTCCTGTCGTCTGTGTGACGGCAACGGCATGTCAGGTGATGCCGTATGTGCCCATCGTGAGGTATGCCACTGACAACGCGTTCTGACCTGGGCTTTTGATTCGATCTAGCGTTCGGGACAGTGATCGAGGGGCCGCCGGACGCGGGGCGTACGGGAGCTCAGCCTGTGAGAATCAGGGCCATGGAAAGCAGCAAGGCCATGGGCAGCGGCAGCGGCCGGAGACAGCTGACCCGACAGAAGCTCTACGAGGCCGCCGTGACGCTCATCGCCGAGCAGGGCTTCTCGGCCACCACCGTGGACGAGATCGCCGAGCGCGCCGGGGTCGCGAAGGGCACCGTCTACTACAACTTCGCGAGCAAATCTGTCCTCTTCGAAGAGCTGCTCCGGCACGGCGTGAGACTCCTCACCGCCTCTCTCCGGGAGGCGGCCGAGAAGACCGCTCAGGAGGGCGGCAGCAAGGTCGACGCCCTGGACGCGATGATCCGGGCGGGGCTCGTGTTCATCGACCGCTATCCGGCCTTCACGCAGCTGTACGTGGCGGAGCTGTGGCGTACGAACCGGGCCTGGCAGTCCACGCTGATGGTGGTCAGGCAGGAGGCCGTCGCGGTGGTCGAGGGAGTTCTGCGCGACGCCGTCGCGAACGGCGAGCTGAGCGACGAGATCGACATCCCGCTCACGGCGGCGGCCCTGGTGGGCATGGTCCTGGTGGCCGCCCTGGACTGGCAGGCCTTCCAGCCGGAGCGCTCCCTGGACGACGTCCACGCGGCACTGTCGCGGCTGCTTCAGGGACGGGTGAGCGGCAACCGCTGAAGCACCCGGGGACACAGGGGGCCAAAAAGCGAGCGCCGGTCCGAGGTGGCCGCGTCCCCCGCGGGCCACGCCGGACCGGCGCCCTTCTTGCTCCCCCGTTACTTCCCCCGTTTCGGTCTCCCCCCGGTTCCCCCGTGCCTCGCTCCCGCCCCACTTCTCGGCGGAAGGAGCGGCCAAGGGCGCTGCACCGTTCCGCCGCCCCGTGTCGGCGGTGCCGGAGCCGCGCCCCTTTCCGTGCCCCCACTCTCTCGTTCGCGCAGGTCGGGCCCCATCCGCGCGCGTACTCATCTCTCTGACTAGGTACGGCTACTCAGTCCTGCGCACTCAGGCCCAGAACGCACCGTTGCCTACTGGTTACGAACGCCTCCGTGCCGCTACTCCCGCGCCGCTCTCCTGGGCCGGAATCCGGGACCCACGCGCGCGAGGCGGTGGCAAGCCGATGGTGGCGGCGGCGTTGTCAGTGGCGGCCGATACAGTCCCTGGCATGGCACGAATTGCGGTGATCGGCGCCGGGATGGGCGCGCTGGCGGCCGCCGCCCGGCTGGCCGTCGCGGGCCACCGGGTGGTGGTGTACGAGCGCGCGGCGACGTACGGCGGGTCGGTGGGCATCCTTGAGCGCGACGGCTTCGTCTTCGACATAGGCCCGGGCCTGCTGCCTCTGCCCGCGGTCTACCGCGATCTGTTCGTCAAGACCGGCAAGGAACCCCTGGAGAAGTGCGTCGACCTGGTCCAGGTGGACCCGGCCTCGCACCACCTCTTCGCGGACGGCACGGAGGTCTCGCTGCCGAACGCCTCGCGCGCGGGAGTCGTCTCAGCCCTGGAAGCGGCCCTCGGTGCGGGCGCGGGAGAGCGCTGGGGCAAGCTTTTGGTACGGGCGCGCGAGGCCTGGGACCGTACGCGCCGACCGCTGCTCGAAGAGCCCCTGTGGCCCAACTGGCAGATTCTCGCCGAGCGTGAGCCCTATCCGCCGGTCAAGCAGCGGCGTCTGCTGCGTACCCGGACAGCGACGACTCTCGCGGAGGTCGGCGCCTGGGAGCTGGGTGACGCGCGACTCGCGGCCCTCTTGGAGAGCCACGCCCTCGCCTACGGCCTCGACCCGCGCGTCGCTCCGGCCGCCGCGACCGTGCTGCCGTACATGGAGCATGCCTTCGGGACGTGGTACGTGCGCGGTGGGATACGGGAGTTGGCGCGGGCCGTGTACGAGCGTTGCCTGGCCCGGCGGGTCGAGTTCCACTTCGATACGGCCGTCGAGCGGATCGTCGAGAAGGACGGCCGTGCAGCGGGCCTGGAGCTGGCCGACGGCGCCCTCCAGGAGGCGGACTTCGTGGTCGCAGGCGTGGCGCCCGGAGTGCTGGACCGGCTGACCTCCGGGATCGCGATACACGGCGACAGCGAGGTTCCGCCGCAACGGGGGCTGCCGAGCCGCCTGACGGTTCATCTGGCGCTGCGCGGCGGGCGGCCGGAGGGGATGGCTCATCGGACGGTCGTGCACGCGGCGGATCGCGAGGCGGAGCTGCACGCGTTGTTCGGCGACCGACCCGGACGTACGGCTGCTACGGGTGCCGGAGTCCCGGCCGCGCCCACGGTGACCGTGCTGCGTCCCAGCGATCCCACGCTGGTGCCGGACGACGACCACGAGGCGGTCACACTGCGCGTCACGGTGCCGTCAGGCCTGGAGCCAACCGAGGTAGACGTCCAAGGCGTTCTCACCACCGCCGAGCGCGCGATACCCGGCCTGCGCGAGCGCCTCCTCTGGCACGAGGTCCGTACGCCGGCTGACATCGCGGAGGCGACGGGCGCGGACGACGGCGCCGTACCGGCCCCGACCCTGGCCGCCGCGGGCGGACGGCTGCTGCACCCGTCCAACAGCACCCGTCTGCCGGGCCTGTTCACGGTCGGCGGCTGGGCCCACCCCGGCGGCGGACTGCCGCACGCGGGCATGTCGGGCGCGCTGGTCGCGGGACTGATCGTGGAGGGACCGGACTTCCAGGGCTCTCAGTGAGGGCCTAACAGGTCCCGAAAGAATCCGAACGGATCCTGCCGCGCTGCCAGAACCGATACTGCTCAGAACCGGTACTGCTCGTCGTACCCGTTGCCGGTGCCGTTGCCGTTCGCGTTCCCGTTGCCCTCGTACGGATACTGCTGCTGCTCCGGCGGGAGTTCACCGCCGTACGTGTCGTCGGAGCGCTGCTGCGGGACCCAGACGCCGCCAGCCGGGGTCTCGCCGCCGTAGCCACCGCCCGCGTACTGGTCCTGGGCGTATTCCTGCTGCCCGTACTGCGGCTGTTGCGAGGCGTCGTAGGGCGAGTCGTACGAGGCGCCCCCGTACGTCTGCGAGCCGAGGTACGGGTCGGAGTAGGCGGCGTACTGCTGCTGGCCGGTGTCGTAGCCGTACTGCTGCTGGTCGTAGCCGGAGTAGCCGTCGTACCCGTAGTTCTGGCCGGCGAAGTCCTGGGACTGGGTGGATGCCGCGTACGCCGGGTCGGTGGCGGCGGCGTAGGCGGTGTCGCTGTAGACGCCGTAGTTGCCCGTGTCGTCGGGCAGGGGCTGCGGTTCGTAGACAGAGGTGGTCTCGGCGGCTGTTTCGGCGTGCTGCCCGAAGCTGTCGGAGCGCTGCCCGAAGACGGACTCCTCGCGGCCGTAAAGGTCGTCGCCCGGGCCGAAGTTGTCCCGTGGACGCATTCCGTTGTCGGCCGCCTGGAGGTCGGAGACCTCGAGCGTCGGGTCGCGGTCCGGCTCGCCACGGCGGCGCTTGTTGGCGCCCGGGCGGCCGACGACGGCCCAGCCGGCCGCGAAGCCACGGCGGAAGGACAGCGTGACGTAGGTCTGCCCGACGGCGAACGCGGCGGCGCCCAGGCCGATGACCGGCACGGACGGGATGAGCACGCCGATCACCACGCCGAGGAAACCCGCGAAGGCCAGCAGCCGCCAGCGGAGCCGTGCCTTGTACTGCAGCAGGACCTCGCCGAGCAGCCACAGCGCGACGATGCCGAACGCGATATAGAGGACCGTCCAGCCCATGTACGCCCCTCTCCCAGTGGCCGTTACGCAGTGTGTCGTACGAGGATGCGTCCGGTCTAGGCCTGCTGTGGGTGGTGCAGTCCCAGATTCTCGTAGATTTCCAATGTCGCGGTGGAGTTGTTCAACGTGATGAAGTGCAGTCCGGGGACTCCCTCGGCCAGCAGCCTCGCGCAGAACTCCGTAGCGAACTCGATTCCAATGGAGCGTACAGCCGCCGGATCGTCCTTGGCTGTGAGGATCCTGTCTTTCAGGGCGTCCGGGAACGAGGCGTTGCTCAGCTTGGGGAGCCGCTCCAGCATCTTCACGCTGGTCACGGGCATGATTTCGGGGATGACCGGGGTCTCGCAGCCGGCCGCGTCGACTCGGTCACGCAGCCGCAGGTACGACTCCGGGTGGAAGAACATCTGCGTGATCGCGTAGTCGGCACCGGCCCGGCATTTGTCGACGAAGTGCGCGACGTCCATGTCCCAGTCGGCGGAGCGCGGATGCATCTCCGGGAAGGCCGCGACGCCCACGCAGAAGTCGCCCGACTCCTTGATGAGTCGGACGAGCTCGGCTGCGTAGGTCAGGCCCTGGGGATGCGGGATCCAGTCGCCCATGGGGTCGCCGGGCGGGTCGCCGCGCACGGCGAGCATGTTCCGGATCCCGGCGTCCGCGTACTGGCCGATGATGTTGCGCAGTTCGGCGATGGAGTGGTTCACCGCGGTGAGGTGGGCGACCGGGGTGAGCGTCGTGTCCGCGACGATCTGCTCGGTCTCCTTCACCGTGCCGGCGCGGGTCGAGCCGCCCGCGCCGTAGGTCACGGAGACGAAGTCGGGGGCGACGGCCTCGACGCGGCGGAGCGCGTTCCACAGATTCCGCTCGCCCTTCGGGGTCTTCGGCGCCGAGAACTCGAAGGAGTACGTCGTCTTGCCGGTGGCGAGCATGTCACGCACAGTGCGTGCGCGGTCAGTCCTGGTGGACGCAGATCCGAGGGCCATACCCGCAGGTTAGTCAGGGGCTGGCGGTCCCCCAACCAGACGATGAAAATTGCCCGGTTTGTCGGTCAATTGTCCATGCCTCGGACAACTATCGGACAACTAACCGTGACGCAATCGTTTCGAGAACTCCCTAGCCGCCGCACCCGGATCATCGGCTTCCGTGATCGCCCGTACGACGACGACGCGGCGGGCGCCCGCTTCGAGGACCTCGTCGAGGTTGCCGAGGTCGATGCCGCCGATGGCGAACCAAGGGCGGTCGGTGCCGAGCGCCGCCGTGTACCGGACAAGGCCCAGGCCCGGTGCGTGGCGGCCCGGCTTGGTGGGTGTCGGCCAGCAGGGGCCCGTACAGAAGTAGTCCACGCCGTCCTGGACGGCGGCGGCTGCGGCCTCCGGCCCGGCGTGTGTGGAGCGGCCGATGAGGATCTTGTCGCCGAGGACCGCGCGGGCGGCGGGTACGGGCAGGTCGCCCTGTCCCAGGTGCAGCACGTCGGCGTCCGCCGCGTGGGCGACGTCCGCGCGGTCGTTCACCGCGAGCAGCTTGCCGTGCCGTGCGCAGGCCTCGGCGAACACCTGGAGGTGCTCCAGCTCCTCGGCGGCCTCCATGCCCTTGTCGCGCAGCTGCACTATGTCGACGCCGCCCGCGAGGACTGCGTCCAGGAACTCGGCGAGGTCGCCCTGGCGTTTCCGGGCGTCCGTGCAGAGGTAGACGCGGGCGTCGGCGAGCCGCGCGCGTGCGGTGGCTTCGGGCATGCGGAAATCCCCCGTTGTCGGTGGCGTACGGACCCTGCCGTGCAGGGCACGGCCCGTACGCCGGACGGTGTGTTCAGGTCAGACGGCGAGCGCCTGGGCTCGGCGCTTCACCTCCGTACCGCGGTTCTCGCTGAGGGCCTGCGCGGGGGTGCCGGGCAGGCTCGGGTCCGGGGTGAAGAGCCACTCCAGCATCTCTTCGTCCGTGAAGCCGTCGTCCCTCAGGAGCGTCAGGGTGCCGGTCAGGCCCTTGACGACCTTGTCCCCGTCGATGAAGGCGGCGGGAACGTGCAGCGCTCGGTTCTCACCACGGCGTACGGCGATGAGCTGGCCTTCCTTGACCAGCTGCCGCACACGGGTCACCTCGACGCCGAGCTGTTCGGCGATGTCGGGGAGGGTGAGCCAGGCGGGGACGAGAGCATCGATTTTTGCGTCAATCTCGGTCACGGGATTAAGCGTGCCATCCCGGACTGACAGTCGGAAGTCGTGGCCGCCCAGCCTGGGCCGTTCGCTGGACCCCACAGCGTGCGCCGCCCGGTGCGTTGGCCGGACTCGGGCGGTCTACGCGGTCGCCGATTTCGCCGATTTCAGCGGCCGGGACGGGTCCGACAGCAGCTCAGGATTCATCAGGACTCCGGCCTCGATCAGCTTGCGTCCCTGCGCCAGGTCCCGGGGCCGTCCCACCGCGAGCACGGCGACCAGCCGGTTCTCCCGGAGCCAGCACACCGACCAGGCCGGGCCCGTCGGGTCGCCGCGCCAGATCGTGGCGTCCGCGCGCGCGTGGTGGCCCGCGTACTGGACGAAGCGGCCGAACTGCTCGGACCAGAAGTACGGCACGGGGTCGTAGGCGGCGGGCGTCTCGCCGATGATGTTCGCCGCGACCGTACGGGGCCCCTGGAGGGCGTTGTCCCAGTGGTGCACCAGGAGACGCTCGCCGTACCTGCGGGAGGGGAAGGAGGCGCAGTCGCCGACCGCGTACACATCCGGGGCGGAGGTGCGCAGATGGTCGTCCGCGACCACCTCACGATGGGCGCCGAGTTCGATCCCGGACCCGGTCAGCCAGGCGGTGGCGGGCCGCGCCCCGATACCCACGACGACGGCGCCCGCCGGCAGCCGTGAACCGTCGTCCAGTACGACCGCGCCGGGTTCGACGTGCTCCACGCGCGCGTGGGTACGCAGCGAGGCGCCGCTGTCCGCGTACCAGGCGGCCATCGGGGCGGCCACCTCGGCGGGCAGCGCGCCGGCCAGTGGCCGGTCGGCGGCCTCGACGACGGTCACCGCGCATCCGGCCTCGCGCGCCGCCGTGGCGAACTCTGCGCCGATCCAGCCCGCGCCGACGACCACGATGTCGTGCTGCCGGGCGAGCACGGGCCGCAGCCGCTCGGCATCGTCCAGGGTGCGCAACAGATGCACTCCGGGTACGCCCTCCGCGCCCGGCAGCCGCATGGGTTCCGCGCCCGTCGCGATGACCAGGACGTCGTACGGAACGGGGCCCGCGGCCGTGTCGAGTCCGTGCTCGAGGGGGCGCACACCGGTTACCTCGAGCCCCAGGCGCAGCTCGATACCCAGGGCCTCGAAGTCGACGTCGAAGGCGGAGCCCTCGGCCGTGCCGAGCAGGATGGCCTTGGAGAGCGGTGGGCGGTCGTACGGCTGGTGCGGCTCCGCGCCGATCAGCGTCACGGTGCCGGTGAAACCCTGTTCCCGCAGGGCGACCGCGGTCTGCACGCCGGCCATGCCCGCGCCGGCGATCACGACACGTCGTCGCGCCGTCCGGCTCCGTTCCCGCGTCTGCTCGTTCACCCGATCACCATAGTCAACTGACGTTCCGTCAGTCAGCGGGAGCGATCAGTGACGTCCTGCACAGCCGTCATGCCGTCCCGCGCAGCCGTCAGCGGTCGTCGGCGAGCTGCTCCACCACGCTCGTCCCGCTGCCTTCCTGCGACTCCCACTCCCAGGTCTCCTCCAGGCGTACGCGCCCGTCGGCGAGCTCGACCACCTGGGACACACAGTGCCCCGAGGAGGTGCTGCCGTCCCGCTTCAGCTGCACGTACCGGAAGTCGAGGCGGTCACCTTCACGCGTACCCACGAGGTGGCCTCGTACGACGTCGCCGCCCTCGTACTCGGCCCAGATCTCGCCGTCCTTCTCGTGGTACGTGAAGCGGGTGCGCGTACCGACCTGACCTGGAGCTTGGTCCGCGACCGGGGCGAGAACGAGACCGTCGAGCGAACCTGCCATGAGGTACGGCTCCCTTACTGAGCTATGACACGAAGAGTTAGGGTGGCCAACGTAGAGCACTCGCGGGAGTCCGGACGCACCGGGCTGAGAGGGAGGCTGGGACGGCCTCCGACCGTACGAACCTGATCCGGGTCATGCCGGCGAAGGGAGGGGCTGGACGCCCATGTCGCGTACATCGTTCGCACCGCACGCGTCGTCGAGCACATCCGACACATCTGCCACATCTGACGTCCTGGTCGTCGGGGGCGGAATCATCGGCCTGGTGACCGCCTGGCGGGCCGCGCAGCGCGGCTTCACCACCGCACTCGTAGACCCCGAACCCGGCGGCGGAGCGGCACAGGTGGCCGCCGGAATGCTGGCCGCCGTCACCGAGCTCCACTACGGCGAGCAGACCCTGCTCGGCCTCAATCTGGCGTCCGCCCGGCGCTATCCGGAGTTCGCCGCCGAGCTCACCGAGGCAACGGGCCTGGACCTCGGCTATCGCCAGTGCGGTGCGCTCGCCGTCGCGCTGGACGCCGACGACCGCGCCCATCTGCGCGAACTGCACGCGCTGCAAGTCCAGTCGGGCCTTGATTCCGAGTGGCTGAGCGGGCGCGAGTGTCGGCGCCTGGAGCCGATGCTCGCGCCGGGCGTGCGCGGAGGGCTCAGGGTCGACGGCGACCACCAGATCGATCCACGGCGGCTCGCCAAGGCGCTGGTCGCGGCGTGCGAGCGGGCCGGAGTGGTCTTCCACCGGGTCTGGGCGGAACGGCTCCGGGTCGCAGGTGACCGGGCCACCGGGGTCGTCACCACCGACGGGACCGAGTTGGCCGCGGGCCAGGTCGTCCTCGCCGGGGGCAGCCTCAGCGGGCGGCTCGCGGGCGTTCCCGACGCCGTGCTGCCGCCCGTACGGCCGGTGAAGGGCCAGGTGCTGCGGCTGACCGTGCCGAAGCGGTACGCGCCCTTCCTGAGCCGCACCGTGCGGGCCGTCGTCCGGGGCAGCCATGTGTACCTGGTGCCGCGTGAGAGCGGTGAGCTGGTCGTCGGCGCGACGAGTGAGGAACTGGGCTGGGACACCACGGTGACCGCGGGCGGCGTGTACGAACTGCTGCGCGACGCCCATGAGTTGGTGCCCGGCATCACCGAACTCCCGCTCAACGAGACCCGCGCGGGACTGCGCCCCGGTTCCCCCGACAACGCGCCCCTGCTCGGCCCGACGGAGCTGGACGGCCTGCTCCTGGCCACCGGTCACTACCGCAACGGCGTTCTGCTCACCCCCGTCACGGGCGACGCCATGGCGCACCTGCTGACCACCGGTGAACTCCCGGAAGAGGCCCGGGCGTTCACGCCCAAGCGCTTCAGTACGGCCCGCACGGAGCAGCCCGTATGAACGCCTTCGTCAGGAACGTCATCGTCATGAACGTGTTCGTCAACGGTGAGCGGCAGGAGATCGCCGCCGGCACCGCCCTCGACGCACTGGTCGCCACCCTCACCAAGGCGCCCTCCGGAGTCGCCGCCGCGCTCAACGAAACCGTCGTCCCGCGCGCGCAGTGGCCGGACACACGCCTCTCCGAGGGAGACCGCATCGAAGTCCTCACCGCCGTCCAAGGAGGCTGAGCCATGGCCGACGATCCGTTCCTCATCGGCGGTGCGTCCTTCACGTCCCGCCTCATCATGGGCACCGGTGGGGCACCCAGCCTCGATGTGCTGGAGCGCTCGCTTGTCGCGTCCGGCACGGAGTTGACGACGGTGGCCATGCGGCGCGTAAACGCTTCCGTGCAGGGGTCGGTGCTGTCTGTGCTTGAGCGGCTGGGGATTCGGGTGCTGCCGAACACGGCGGGGTGTTACACCGCCGGGGAGGCTGTGCTGACCGCCCGGCTTGCTCGGGAAGCGCTGGGTACCTCGCTGGTGAAGCTCGAGGTCATCGCTGATGAGCGGACCTTGCTGCCGGATCCGATCGAGTTGCTCGACGCGGCGGAGACTCTCGTGGATGACGGGTTCACTGTGTTGCCCTACACGAACGATGATCCCGTTCTGGCGCGGAAGCTGGAGGATGTGGGGTGTGCGGCGATCATGCCGCTCGGGTCGCCTATCGGGTCGGGGCTGGGGATTCGGAATCCGCACAACTTTCAGTTGATCGTGGAGCACGCGCGCGTGCCGGTCATTTTGGATGCGGGGGCCGGTACGGCGTCCGATGCCGCGTTGGCCATGGAGTTGGGGTGTGCGGGGGTGATGCTCGCTTCTGCCGTTACTCGGGCTCAGGAACCGGTGCTTATGGCTGAGGCCATGAAGCACGCGGTGGAGGCGGGGCGGTTGGCTCGGCTCGCCGGCCGCATTCCTCGCCGCCACTTCGCCTCGGCGTCGTCTCCTGCGGAGGGCTTGGCTCGGCTGGATCCGGAGCGGCCGGCGTTTTGAGCGGGCGGGGGTTTCTTTCCCCAAGCCCGCCCCTTCCCGAAACTGTGGGCTGCGCCCCAGGCCCCGCCGCTGCCTCCGGCGGGTGGGGGCGGGCATGCCGGGCGCGGGGTGGAGGGTGGGGCGCCTACCGGGCGGGGGGGTTGAGTTCGTGGGCGACTGCGGGCCCGCCGTGGCTTGTCGCGCAGTTCCCCGCGCCCCTTTGGGGCGCTGTCGCGTCCACGCTGCGGAGCCGCATATCGACACAGCCCCGTGCCTTACGGGCGTGATCCAGCCACCAGCCCTCGAGGCGGCGCTCCCCCTCGCGCTGTTGATCCCGGTGTGCCCTGTGGTACCGGTGTGACCTGCGATCTCGTCACAGCTCGGCTGCAGTCCGGACCCGAATCTTCACCGATCACGCGGCGTTGACAGTGTCGGCTCGTACACTCACCTGCGTGGATACGACCCTTCAGGACCCGTTGGTCGGTCAGGTGCTCGACGGCCGGTACCGCATCGACGCGCGCATCGCGGTCGGTGGGATGGCCACGGTCTATCGGGCCGTGGACACCCGCCTGGACCGCGTGCTCGCGCTCAAGGTGATGCATCCCGGGCTGGCCGCGGACGCCACGTTCGTGGAGCGGTTCATCCGCGAGGCCAAGTCGGTGGCCAGACTCGCGCACCCCAATGTGGTGCAGGTTTTCGACCAGGGGACCGACGGGCCGTACGTCTACCTGGCCATGGAGTATGTCGCCGGGTGCACGCTGAGGGACGTACTGCACGAGCGCGGGGCCCTGCAGCCGCGGGCGGCGCTCGACATCCTGGAGCCGGTGCTCGCCGCGCTCGGCGGGGCGCACCGCGCCGGGTTCGTGCACCGTGACATGAAGCCGGAGAACGTCCTGATAGGGGACGACGGCCGGGTCAAGGTGGCCGATTTCGGTCTCGTACGAGCCGTTGACACGGTCACCAACACGACGGGGTCCGTGCTCGGCACAGTGTCGTATCTGGCCCCGGAGCAGATAGAACACGGCACGGCCGATCCACGCGTCGACGTGTACGCCTGCGGAATCGTCCTCTACGAAATGCTGACCGGCGACCGGCCGCACCTCGCGGACTCGCCCGCCGCGGTGCTCTACAAGCACCTCCACGAGGACGTACCGCCGCCGTCGGCGGAAGTGCCGGGCCTGGCCTACGAGCTCGACGAACTGGTCGCGTCGGCGACCGCCCGCCGCGCAGACGTACGTCCGCACGACGCCGTGGCCCTGCTCGCTCAGGTCCGCGACGCGCGCGGCAGGCTGACCGCCGAGCAGCTGGACGCGGTGCCTCCGCAGGCGCTCACCGAGGACCACGACATCGGCGAGGACCGTACGAGCGTGATCCCGCGTGCGCTGTCCATGCCACGGCCGCTTCCGGTGAACGAGGACGGCGGCGATCGCGGGGTCCAGCACACGAGCGTCCTTCAGGCCCCGCCTCCCGACGTCCCCTCGCGTCGCCGTGCCCGTGCCCCGTTCCCGCGGCGCGGTGTGTTCGCGATCGTCGGGGCCGTGCTGCTGGTTCTCGGGCTCGGTGCGGGTGTCTGGTACATCAACTCCGGCCAGTTCACGAAGGTCCCGCCGCTGCTCGCGATGACGGAGGCGAAGGCCAAGGACCGGCTCGCAAGCGCCGGGCTCGATGTGGGGCCGGTTGAGCGTGAGTACAGCGACACCGTCGAGCGCGGCACGGTCATCAGCAGCGACCCCAAGGCGGGCGCCCGGATCCGTGACAACGACCCGGTGTCGCTGACGATCTCCAGGGGCCCGAAGAACGTACGGGTGCCGGACGTGGAGGGCTACGCGCTGGACAAGGCCAGGGAGCGACTGAAGGAGCAGGGTCTGAAGGCGGGCATGATCACCACGGCCTTCAGCGACGAGGTCACCTTCGGCTTTGTGATCAGTACGGAGCCGGGTGCGGGCACCACGCGCCGCGCGGGCTCCGCCATCGCGCTCACCGTCAGCAAGGGCAGCCCGGTGGATGTGCCGGATGTCACGGGCGACGAGCTCGCCGACGCGCGGCAGGAGCTCGAGGACGCGGGCCTGAAGGTCGAGATCGCCCCCCAGCAGATCAACTCCGAGTTCGAGGCGGGCCTGGTCGCCCGGCAGTCGCCGTCCCCGGAACGGCAGTTGGGCGAGGGCGACACCGTCACGCTGACGATCTCCAAGGGCCCCAAGCAGATCGAGGTCCCGGACGTGGTGGGCGACAAGGTCGACGACGCCAGGCGGGAGCTGGAGGGCGCCGGCTTCAAGGTCAAGGAGGACGGGGGCTTCCTCGGGCTCTTCGGTGGGGACACGGTCAAGGGCCAGTCGGTGACCGGTGGCGAGACGGCACCGGAGGGCTCAGAGATCACCATCGAGATCGAGTGACGGGGGTCGGCCAGGGCTGATCGGCATCCGCCGACGGGGTGCGCGGGACCCCATGGCACCCTGAACGGGTGAGCACTCCGCAGTCCCGCAACCCCGTCGGCAGCCATGTCCCCGTGGCCGGCGGTCTCGCCTCCGTAGGCCTGTCGTACGCGCGTGATCTGGGCGCCGAGACCGTCCAGGTCTTCGTCGCCAACCCGCGCGGCTGGGCGACTCCGCCGGGGAATCCGCGGCAGGACGAGGAGTTCCGTGCGGCCTGTGCGGCGGGGTCGATCCCCGCGTACGTCCACGCGCCCTATCTGATCAACCTCGGCTCGCACACCGAAGCGACCCTGGAGCGGTCCGTGGAGTCGCTGCGGCACTCACTGCGGCGCGGGCGCGCGATCGGGGCGCGGGGAGTCGTCGTCCACACCGGTTCGGCGACCGGCGGCCGGACGCGGGCGGTCGCGCTGCAGCAGGTACGAGAGCATCTGCTGCCGCTCCTCGACGAGCTGACCCACGACGACGACCCCGACCTGCTCATCGAGTCGACCGCTGGCCAGGGCGCGTCCCTCTGCTCCCGGACCTGGGACTTCGGCCCGTACTTCGAAGCACTCGACGCCCACCCGAAGCTCGGCGTCTGCCTGGACACCTGCCACATCTTCGCCGCAGGCCACGACCTCACCGGCCCCACCGGCACACACCAGACCCTCGACCTACTGGTCGACACAATCGGCGAGGGCCGCCTGAAACTGATCCACGCCAACGACTCCCAGGCCGTGGTCGGCGCCCACAAGGACCGCCACGCGAATATCGGCGCCGGCCACATCGGCGAGGACCCCTTCCGCGCCCTGATGACCCACCCCGCCACCGCCGACGTACCCCTGATCATCGAGACGCCCGGCGGCAAGGAAGGCCACGCGGCGGACGTGGAGCGGCTCAAAAAACTCCGGGACGGCTGAGGGCTACGCGCCGGGTCAGTCCTCCGTCTCGAAGAGCACGTGTGACGTGTCGACGAGGTGGACCACTAGCACGATCAGCAGACCGTCACTGATGACGTACTCGATCGCCATGGAGTGAGTCAGCGCGAGCGACCGGGTGTTCTCGTCCCCCGAGATGGCCGCGGAGATCTTGGTTCGCGGATCCTTGGCCACTATGGCCAGACCGCGCTGGAGTACCTCAAGGCGGTCCTCCGGCAGGCTGTCACGGACCCGCGCCGCAGCCTCCGAGAAGATCACGTTGAACACGGCCATGGAGGGCTCCCTGCACAGTTGTCGTGGTACCGGCCATGAGCCTACCGCCGCGGCCAGAACGACAGCACTCGCCTGCGGGAGCTCAGAGCTCAGGCCCGTCCCCCGGCTCCTCCTGGTACGAGTAGCGCTGTTCGCGCCAGGGGTCGCCGATGTTGTGGTAGCCGCGTTCTTCCCAGAAGCCGCGGCGGTCGGCTGTCATGTATTCGATGCCGCGGACCCACTTGGGGCCCTTCCAGGCGTACAGGTGGGGTACCACCAGGCGTAGTGGGAAGCCGTGTTCCGCGGTGAGGAGTTCGCCGTCCTTGTGGGTGGCGAAGATCGTGCGCTCGGCGGCGAAGTCGGTGAGGCGGAGGTTCGAGCTGAAGCCGTATTCCGCCCAGACCATGACATGCGTGACGGTGGCTGCGGGCGGGGCGATTTCCAGGAGCGTACGGGCCGGGACGCCGCCCCATTCGGCTCCGAGCATGCTGAACTTCGTCACGCAGTGCAGGTCGGCCACGACGGTGGTATACGGCAGGGCCGAGAATTCCTCGTGGTTCCAGCAGTGCTTCTCGCCATCGGCGGTGGCGCCGAAGACCCTGAACTCCCAGCGTTCGGGCCGGAACTTGGGGACGGGCCCGTAGTGCGTAACCGGCCAGCCACGCTGCAGTCGCTGCCCCGGCGGAAGCTCCGACTGCGCCGCATCTCCAGATTCTCGCTCCACCGGCTGACCCATGCCTCCATCCTGACAGACCGGAGTCGGTGCAGATGACCAGGCCTGTCCCGATTCGGGCATCTGCTACTAAGCCTGCACTTACTGGACGGCCTCAGATGCCGGTGGAATCATGCGGCGCATCCTGCCTGTTACCCGCGTGGAAGGAGCCTCTGCAATGCAGGGCGACCCCGAGGTCCTCGAATTCCTCAACGAGCAGTTGACCGCCGAACTCACCGCGATCAACCAGTACTTCCTGCACGCGAAAATGCAGGAGAACTTCGGCTGGACAAAGCTCGCGAAATACACACGGGCCGAGTCCTTCGACGAGATGAAGCACGCAGAGGTGCTCACCGACCGGATCCTCTTCCTGGAGGGCCTGCCGAACTACCAGCGACTCTTCCACGTGCGCGTCGGACAGACGGTCACCGAGATGTTCAAGGCCGACCGGCAGGTCGAAGTCGAGGCGATCGACCGCCTCAGGCGCGGCATCGAGGTGATGCGGAACAAGGGCGACATCACCTCGGCCAACATCTTCGAGTCGATCCTCAAGGACGAGGAGCATCACATCGACTACCTGGACACCCAGCTGGAACTGGTGGAGAAACTCGGCGAGGCCCTCTACATCGCCCAGCTCATCGAACAGCCGGACAGCTGAGCAGCCGCCCACCTACGCGGCTTCACGCCTACGCGGCTTCGTCCAGCTCCGACACCCCGGCGAGCGCGGACCGCGCCTGATCGGCGACCTCACCGCGGGACGCGGCCCGGCCCAACAGTGCCTGAATGCGTCGTACGCAGGACCCGCAGTCGGTGCCCGCCTTGCAGGCCGACGCGATCTGGCGAGGCGTGCAAGCACCGGCTTCCGCATGCTGCCTCACCTGCGCCTCGGTGACACCGAAGCAGTTGCAGACGTACACGCGGTTCACCACCCGACGGGAGAAAAGCGGGACAGACAGGTCGCGCCATCCCGACTTATCGGCAGATTTATCGGTGAGGCAAACCTAACCTTACCCGTCAGTGGTGCATCGTAAAAGTGGGATGGGGCGTGGATCGTATGTGATCCACGCCCCATCGCATGCCCTGTGCACCCACCGGAGGGCTACTGGTCGCGGTACATCTCCGCCACCAGGAACGCCAGATCCAGGGACTGGCTGCGGTTCAGCCGCGGGTCGCAGGCCGTCTCGTAACGCTGGTGCAGATCGTCGACGAAGATCTCGTCGCCGCCGCCCACGCACTCGGTGACATCGTCACCGGTCAGCTCGACATGGATGCCGCCCGGGTGCGTGCCCAGCTCCTTGTGGACCTCGAAGAAGCCCTTGACCTCGTCGAGTACGTCGTCGAAGCGGCGGGTCTTGTGCCCGGACGCCGCCTCGAAGGTGTTGCCGTGCATCGGGTCGGTCACCCAGGCCACGGTCGCGCCCGAGGCGGTGACCTTCTCCACCAGCTCGGGCAGCTTGTCGCGGACCTTGTCGGCGCCCATCCGGACGACGAAGGTCAGCCGGCCCGGCTCACGCTCCGGGTCGAGACGCTCGATGTACTGCAGCGCGTCCTCGGCCGTCGTCGTCGGGCCCAGCTTGATGCCGAGCGGGTTGCGGATCTTCGAGGCGAACTCGATGTGCGCGCCGTCCAGCTGACGGGTGCGCTCACCGATCCACACCATGTGCCCGGAGACGTCGTACAACTGCCCCGTACGGGAATCAACCCTGGTCAGCGCCGATTCGTAGTCGAGCAGCAGCGCCTCGTGGGAGGAGTAGAACTCGACCGTCTTGAACTCCTCCGGGTCGGCCCCGCAGGCGTGCATGAAGTTCAGCGCCTGGTCGATCTCGCGCGCGAGCTGCTCGTAGCGCTGCCCGGAGGGGGACGACTTCACGAAGTCCTGGTTCCAGGCGTGCACCTGACGCAGGTCGGCGTAGCCGCCCGTGGTGAAGGCGCGCACCAGGTTCAGCGTGGAGGCGGAGGCGTGGTACATCCGCTTCAAGCGCTCGGGGTCCGGGATGCGGGCCGCCTCGGTGAACTCGAAGCCGTTGACGGAGTCGCCGCGGTACGTCGGCAGGGTCACGCCGTCGCGGGTCTCGGTCGGCTTGGAGCGCGGCTTGGAGTACTGGCCGGCGATCCGGCCCACCTTCACGACCGGCACGGAGGCCGCGTACGTGAGGACGGCGCCCATCTGCAGCAACGTCTTCAACTTGGCGCGGATCTGCTCGGCGCCCACGGCGTCGAAGCTCTCCGCGCAGTCGCCGCCCTGCAGGAGGAACGCCTCGCCCTTGGCGACGGCCCCCATCCGGGCGCGCAGCTGGTCGCACTCGCCCGCGAAGACGAGGGGCGGATAGCTCGCCAGCTCGGCGATCACTTCGCGCAGGGCCTCGGCATCGGGGTAGTCGGGCTGCTGCGCCGCGGGCAGGTCTCGCCAGGTCGCTTGCGCAGCGACGGCTTGGGTATCAGCGTTCACGGTCACCCACTAAACATTACGGGGTCGTGTCGAGCGATTTTCGTCCGGTTCGACTGGTGAGACAAAGCCTGGAGGCAGTGAACCGCCCCCGCGACCGGGCCCCGGCATGGGCTCCGTATGGGATAAGGTGCCGCACATGTTCGCGCACTCGACCAAAACCCAGAACCAGAACTGGTGGTGGACCGCTCACCCGGCGGCCCACTGACTGCGCGTACGCAAGACTTCGCGAAGGCCGCCCGAGGGGCGGCCTTCAGTGTTTTCACGACCAGGGCCGTTCCTCCCGATCAATCGGCATCGATCACCGACGATCACGACGGAAGAGGAACTCATGCACCTGACCCGGCTCCTGCACGACGACCGCCCGTTCGCCCTGCTGCGCCGCCGTACCCCCGGACACGACCACGACACCGTAGAAGTCCTGCTCGGCCCGGTCGCCACGTACGACCGTCTCGCCGACATTCCCGACGAGGGCCTGGCCCTCATCCCCTTCCGGCAGATCCGCGAGCGCGGCTTCGACGTCCGCGACGACGGTACGCCGCTCTCGGTGCTGACCCCCGAGGAGACGTACGAACTCCCCCTGGACCAGGCCCTGTCGCAGCTGCCCGCGCACGACGTGAACGTGACGGGCGGTGGCTTCGACGTCGACGACGAGGAGTACGCGGAGATCGTCGGGCGCGTGCTGCGGGAGGAGATCGGGCAGGGCGAGGGCGCGAACTTCGTGATCCGGCGTACGTACGAGGGGGAGATCCCCTGCTTCGGCAGAGCGGACGCGCTCGCGCTGTTCCGGCGGCTGCTCGTCGGGGAGCGGGGGGCGTACTGGACCTTCGTGGTGCACACCGGAGAGCGGACGCTTGTCGGGGCGAGTCCCGAGGTGCACGTCCGCATGGCGGGCGGGACGGTGGTCATGAACCCGATCAGCGGGACGTATCGCTATCCGGCCGAAGGACCGACTCCCGAGGATCTGCTGGACTTCCTCGCCGACGGCAAGGAGATCGAGGAGCTGTCGATGGTCGTCGACGAGGAGCTCAAGATGATGTGCACGGTCGGCGACATGGGCGGGGTCGTCATCGGGCCGCGGCTGAAGGAGATGGCCCATCTCGCGCACACGGAGTACGAGTTGCGGGGGCGGTCGTCGCTCGATGTGCGCGACGTCCTGCGCGAGACGATGTTCGCGGCGACCGTCACCGGGTCGCCGGTGCAGAACGCCTGCCGGGTGATCGAGCGGCACGAGGTGGGTGGCCGCGGGTACTACGCCGGGGCGCTGGCGCTCGTCGGCCGGGACTCCGGCGGTGCCCAGACGCTCGACTCCCCCATTCTGATCCGTACGGCCGACATCGACGCCGACGGAAAGCTGCGGGTGCCGGTCGGTGCCACGCTCGTCCGTGGCTCCGATCCGGCGAGCGAGGTCGCCGAGACGCATGCGAAGGCGGCGGGGGTGCTGGCCGCTCTGGGGGTACGGCCCGGAAGGCGGGCCGAGGAGCGCGTACGGCCCCGGCTGGCCGACGATCCGCGGGTGCGGGCCGCGCTCGACGGGCGGCGGTCCTCGCTGGCGCCGTTCTGGCTGCGGATGCAGGAGCGTTCGGCCGAATTGGAGGGCCATGCGCTGGTGGTCGACGGGGAGGACACTTTCACGGCGATGCTCGCGCATCTGCTGCGTTCGTCGGGTCTCGAGGTGTCCGTGCGGCGGTACGACGAGCCGGGGCTGCGGGAGGCGGTTCTGGCGCATGAGGGGCCGCTGGTGCTTGGTCCCGGTCCGGGCGATCCCTCGGACACGGCCGATCCCAAGATGGCGTTCCTGCGCGGGCTCACCACCGAGGTGATCGGCGGTCACCGGCACCGTGTGCTCGGTGTCTGCCTCGGGCACGAGCTGATCGCGGCGGAGCTGGGCCTGGAGATCGTACGGAAGGAAGTCCCGTACCAGGGTGCGCAGACGGAGATCGACCTCTTCGGGCGGACGGAGACCGTCGGCTTCTACAACAGCTTCGTGGCGCGCTGCGACGACGAGAGCGCGGCGGAGCTGGCGGCGCAGGGTGTCGAGGTCAGCCGGAGTGACAGCGGGGAGGTGCACGGGCTGCGTGGGCCCGGGTTCGCGGGGGTGCAGTTCCATCCGGAGTCGGTGCTGAGCCTCAACGGCACCGCTGTCGTACGGGAGTTGATCGGTCAGCTGCGGGGCACCGGCACGGTCTCCGAGCGGCGCCCCGCCGTGTAGGTCGCGTACGGGGTGTCGGGCGGCCTCAGCCGAAGAACACGCCGACCTCCTCGTACAGCTTCGGGTCCACGGTCTTCAGCCGGGCCGTGGCCTCAGCGATCGGGACGCGCACGATGTCGGTACCGCGCAGGGCGACCATCTTGCCGAAGTCGCCCTCGCGGACCGCGTCGATGGCGTGCAGGCCGAAGCGGGTGGCGAGCCAGCGGTCGAAGGCGCTGGGGGTGCCGCCGCGCTGCACATGGCCGAGGACGGTCGTACGGGCCTCCTTGCCGGTGCGCTTCTCGATCTCCTTGGAGAGCCATTCGCCGACGCCGGAGAGCCGGACGTGCCCGAACTCGTCCAGAGAACCGTCCTTGAGCACCATGTCGCCGTCCTTGGGCTTCGCTCCCTCGGAGACGACGACGATCGGGGCGTACGAGGCCTTGAAGCGGGAGGTGACCCAGGCGCAGACCTGGTCGACGTCGAAGGGCTGCTCGGGGATGAGGATGACGTTGGCGCCGCCGGCCAGTCCGGAGTGGATGGCGATCCAGCCCGCGTGCCGGCCCATGACCTCGACGACGAGGACACGCATATGTGACTCGGCGGTGGTGTGGAGGCGGTCGATGGCCTCCGTGGCGATGTTGACGGCCGTGTCGAAGCCGAAGGTGTAGTCGGTGGCCGAGAGGTCGTTGTCGATGGTCTTGGGTACGCCTACGCAGGGGACGCCGTAGTCGTCGGAGAGGCTCGCGGCGACGCCGAGGGTGTCCTCTCCGCCGATCGCGATCAGGGCGTCGACCTCGTCCTTTTCGAGGTTCTCCTTGATCCGGCGGATGCCGCCGTCCACCTTGAGGGGGTTGGTGCGCGAGGAGCCGAGGATGGTGCCGCCACGCGGCAGGATGCCGCGTACGGCGGGGATGTCGAGCTGGGTGGTGTCGCCCTCCAGCGGACCGCGCCAGCCGTCCCGGTAGCCGGTGAAGTCGTAGCCGTACTCCTGCACGCCCTTGCGGACGATGCCTCGGATGACGGCGTTGAGTCCGGGGCAGTCGCCGCCTCCGGTCAGTACTCCGACCCGCATTGGAAAAGTCCCTTCGCCGCGGTTGCCTGATGGAGGTCACGCTAATAGTGATCCAGGTCACTTAGGCATGGGGCGGAAGGTCAATTCCGGTGAATTGTGCGGAGATTGATCTTCGAGGTTCACTCGAAGGTGGGTGCCGGGTGGATGGGTTGACTCGGTGCCGGTTGTTCGCGGCTGACGGCTGGGCGGGCGGTGGCTTGGCTCTTGGTTACTCGTCTACTCGTCGTCGAGGCCTCGCTCGATTGCGTAGCGGACGAGTTCTACGCGGTTGTGGAGCTGGAGTTTGCCGAGGGTGTTCTGGACGTGGTTCTGGACGGTGCGGTGGGAGATCACGAGGCGTTCGGCGATCTGCTTGTAGCTCAGGCCCTTGGCTACCAGGCGCAGGACCTCCGTCTCGCGGTCGGTCAGCTGGGGGGCCTTGGGCTCGTCTGCGCCGGGGGCGGGGGCGGGCTCGGAGGCGAGTCTGCGGTACTCGCCCAGGACCAGGCCTGCTAGGCCGGGGGTGAAGACGGGGTCGCCTGCGGCTGTGCGGCGGACCGCGTCGATGAGTTCCTCCGTGGAGGCGGACTTCAGGAGGTAGCCGGTGGCTCCTGACTTGACTGCTTCCAGGACGTCGGCGTGTTCGCCGCTTGCGGAGAGGACGAGGACGCGTAGGGCTGGGTTGGCTCCGACTAGTTCCTTGCAGACCTGTACGCCGGGCTTGGCGGGGAGGTTCAGGTCCAGTACCAGTACGTCGGGGGTGGCTGCCTGGGCTCGGCGTATTGCCTGGTCGCCGTCGCCTGCCGTGGCCATTACGTTGAAGCCGGCCTCGGTCAGGTCGCGAGCCACGGCGTCCCGCCACATGGGGTGGTCGTCTACCACCATGACCTTGATCGGGCTTTGCTGGTTACTCATCGTTGCTCCCGCTTCGTGGCTTTCTTTTCCCCAGCCCCGCCCTTTCCCGGAACTGGGGGCTTCGCCCCAAGGCCCCCATGGGTCGTGTTTTGGCTGAGGGGCCGTCGTGGCTGGTCGCGCCCGCGCGGCGGAGCCGCACATTTATACAGCCCCGCGCCCCTTCAGGGCGCGACATCCTCACGTCGACTTTTCGGTGCCCTTAGTTCTACTTCCGTGCCTTGCCCGGGTATTGAGATCAGTTCTGCTGTGCCGCCTATGTCTCTTAGGCGGCCTCTGATCGAGAGGGCTACGCCCATGCGGCCCTCTCCCTCGGCCTGGGCCAGGCGGCCCTCTGGGATGCCGGGGCCGTCGTCTCGGACTGTGACGATCACTGCGTCTGGTTCGTCCTCGATCAGGATCCAGGCTCGGACTGTTTCGCCTGCGTGGCGGTGGACGTTGTCCAGGGCGGCTCCTACCGCTGCCGCCAGTTCCTTTGCCGTGGAGGGGGGCAGGAGGACGGGGGCGCCGGGTTCGGAGAAGGTGACCTTCGCGGTGGCGTACGGGGTCAGCAGGGCGCGGAGGTCGCGGGGGGCGTCCTCGGTCTCGTCTGACTCTTCGGGTTCGTCGATCGCGCGTACCAGGGCTCCCTGTGTCGCGTCCTCCGAGACGCGGGAGGGCGGGAGGCCGCCGGAGACCAGGGTGCGCAGGGCTACCTCCTGCTCGCCTGCCATACGGCCCAGTTCCGCCGCATCGCCGCCCAGCGCCGAGCCGCGGCGCTGCACCATCGCGAGGACCTGGAGGACGCTGTCGTGGATGTCGCGGGCCAGGCGCTCGCGCTCTCGCGTCGTGGCCTCGATCTCCAGGGCGCGCGCGAGGGTGCGTTCGGAGGCTCGGGCGACCTCGACTACGTATCCGATGGCGATGGAGGCTACCCAGACGAGCAGCACGTTGTGGAGGGTGTCCTGGCTGAGTGCTCCGCGCTGGACGACGTTCGCGATGCCTACAAGCGTCGATGCGAAGGCCGCCCAGCGCCAGCCGCCCTTGATCGCGAACGCCAGGACCGAGCCGGCGGTCCATATCGACGGCAGCGTCGGCCCACCGGTGACGATCCGGTCGTGGGAGTCCGCGACCGGGGTGAGCAGAATGCCGGTGAGCGCCACGGTCAGGTCGGCGGCCAGGAACCGCTTGGTGCAGCTCGCCTCGTTGGCCACCTTGGGCAGCGTCGCCAGCGTCCACACGAAGAGCACCGAGAGGAAGGCGATGGCCACTTCCGGCCGGGGGAACTCGTCATAGGCGCTGACGAAGAGCCCGATCGCGTAGCACATCGTCAGTACGCGGTAGGCCGAGAGCGCGCGCCACAGCGGCTGCTCGACCGACATCCTCATGACTCGCTCGCGCTTGGCCATGTCCCCCGCCCCCCTTGACCTTGACGACAACCCACCCCAGACGGACGCGCCTAGGACCCGGACCGTTCCTTCCCGGCCGCCTTGTCCGTTTCCTGTCCGCCCGCTTCCTGTTCGGCTGCCTTCTCGGCGTCCTGTTCCTTACGTGCCTGCCCTGCCTGCCTCTGCGCCTGTTTCTCCGCCTTCGCCGCCTCCGCGAGCTGCCGTTTGGCGGCGGTCGCGTAGATGTCGACGTACTCCTGGCCGGAGAGCCTCATGATCTCGTACATGACCTCGTCGGTCAGGGCCCGCAGTACGAACCGGTCGTGCTCCATGCCCTGGTACCTGCTGAAGTCCAGCGGCTTCCCGATGCGGATCCCCGGGCGCATCAGCTTCGGGACGACCTTGCCGGGCGGCTGGATCTTCTCGGTGTCGATCATGGCGACCGGGATGACCGGCGCCCCGCTGGCGAGCGCCACGCGCGCGAGGCCGCCGGGCTTGCCCCGGTAGAGGCGGCCGTCGGGTGAGCGCGTGCCCTCGGGATAAATGCCGAACAGCTCTCCGCGCTCGAGAACGTCGAGGCCGCTCTTGATGGCCGCCTGTCCCGCGCCACGGGCTCCGGAACGGTCCACCGGAAGCTGTCCGACGCCCTTGAAGAAGGCGGCTGTCATACGACCCTTGATGCCGGGCGTCGTGAAGTACTCGGCCTTCGCGATGAAGGTGACCTTGCGGTCGAGGACTGCGGGCAGGAAGAAGGAGTCCGAGAACGACAGGTGGTTGCTCGCCAGTATCGCGGGGCCCTCCGCGGGTACGTGCTCGAGGCCTTCCACCCAGGGCCTGAAGGCGAGCTTCAGAGGCCCTCCGACGGCAACCTTCATCGCGCCATAGATCACCCGACTGCCTCCTGTGTCCGTGGATCAGACCCTAACCCGGAGCACTGTCAAAGGACCCGACGGCCCTGGTCGGTGTCAGTGCCGTCGCGTACGGTGAAGTACACCTCGAAGTCTCGGGGTGATCGTCTTGTCGCCCCTGTCGGATGAACACCCCTGAACGCCCCTGAACACCCTTTGAGACATTCCTTGGTACGTCCCTTTGTACGCCCCTTCAGACGAACAGGAGACCGAAGGTGCCGGTCCTTCCTGGAGCCGAACCGTACCGCCACGACGGCGGAGAGGTCGGCGTCCTTCTCTGTCACGGCTTCACGGGTTCCCCGCAGTCGCTGCGCCCCTGGGCGGAGTATCTCGCCGAGCGCGGTCTGACCGTCTCGCTGCCCCTGCTGCCCGGACACGGCACACGCTGGGAGGACATGCAGCTCACCGGCTGGCAGGACTGGTACGCGGAGGTGGACCGCGAGCTGCGCGCCCTGCGTGAGCGCTGCTCCCGGGTCTTCGTCTGCGGACTCTCCATGGGCGGCGCGCTGGCCCTGCGGCTGGCCGCGAAGCACGGGGACGCGGTGAGCGGGATCGTCGTCGTCAACCCGGCGAACAAGGTGCACGGGCTGTCCGCGTACGCCCTTCCGCTGGCCCGCCATGTCGTCCGTACGACGAAGGGGATCGCCAGCGACATCGCCAAGGAGGGCAGCGTCGAGATCGGCTACGACAAGGTTCCGCTGCACGCGGCGCACTCGTTGCGGAACTTCTTCCGGCTGGTCGACGGCGAGCTTCCGCAGGTCACGCAGCCGCTGCTGCTTCTGCACAGCGTCCAGGACCACGTGGTGCCGCCGGCCGACTCGGCGCGGGTGCTGAGCCGGGTGTCCTCCACGGACGTACAGGAGATCGTGCTGGAACAGAGCTACCACGTCGCGACGTTGGACCACGACGCGGACCGTATTTTCGAGGAGAGCTTCGCCTTCGTCGAGCGGCTGGCGCCGGAAGCCGGCAAGCAGCCCGACGCGGTTCGGATGGACCAGTCAGGTCAGGCAGGTCAGGTGGGTCAGCAGGAAGGGACGGCCACTGGTGGCTGAGCACGACGCGGACCGCGAGCCCGAGGAGAAGGACGCGCCGCCCGGCGAGGAACAGGGGCCGTCGTTCGACGAGGCCGCGGCCTGGGCTGCGATCGTCGCCGGGTACGGCGAGGAACCGCCGGACCCGCCCGGCGCCAAGCCCTTCAAGTCGGTCGAGGACCTGGCACTGCTGGAGTCCGAGACGAACGACGCGAAGGGCCCGGACGAGCCGGACGGCACCGACTCCGAGCGGCCCGGGGACACCAAGGAGAGGCCCAGGGGCTCGGAGGCGTCCGAGGGTTCCGACGGCGATACGAGGGACGATCAGTCGACGGCCGGCAAGAAGGCGGACTTCAGAAAGGGGGACGACAAGCCCGCCGGCGAGAAGCCGCTCGGCAGCTCCGTCGCCTTCCCGCCCGGGGTCGGGGGCCCGCGTGACTACCAGGCGCCGGAGCCCTCCGAGGAGGACTTCGACGCGGACGACGAGGGCCACTTCGTACCGCCCGAGCCGCCGCCGCTGCCCGCCGCGGACACCACGGCCAAGTTCGCCTGGCTCGCCGTGCTCGGCGGCCCCCTTCTGCTGCTGCTCGCCGTGCTGTTCGACTGGCACATGACCTGGTGGCTGGCCACGCTCGGCATCGGCGGCTTCGTGGGCGGCTTCGGCACGCTGGTCCTGCGGATGCATCCGGGCGACGAGGACGAGGACGATGATCCGGGGCGCGGCGCGGTGGTGTGACCGCGGTCCGCGCTCTTACTTGTGGGCGGGCACTCTGAGGGCGGCCAGTACGGGCAGATGGTCCGTGGCCGCCCTCAAGTCTGTTTCCGTGACGCCCGGTTGCCCCAAGGGGACGCCGCAGCCCAGGACTTCGATGCCGTCGGTGGCGAAGAGGGCGTCGATCCGCTGATGCGGGGCGGTGGGCGTGGAGGTGTACTCGCCGCCCCAGGGGGCGACCGCCCAGCAGTCCTGGAGTTCGGTGGCGAGGCGTTTGAACGTACGGCCGCCGGGGCGTTCGTTCACGTCGCCGCCTGCGATCGCGTACGGCGCTTCGAGTGCGGCCAGGCGGTCGAGGAGCATGCCGCCCTGCTCGTGGCGTTCGTCCTTCTGCAGCGAGAGGTGGCAGCTCAGTACGCCGAGGCGGGCGGCTCCGAACCGTACGACCGCGGTGGCGAAGCCGCGGCGGTGGAGGCCGGGAGTGAGGGGCAGGAGTACGTCCTCGCTGCGCTCGACTGTTGCCCGGAGGGAGGAGAGGAGGGCGGGGCCTGATGCGGTGGCCCCGCCGGAGAGGATCACCTGGCCCGACGCTGCGGCCAGGCGGGCCAGTTTTTTCCGCCAGCGGAAGAAGCGGGGGGCTTCTTGGACCAGTACGAGGTCCGGGGCGCAGGCGCGGATGACTCGGGCCAGCGCCTCGGTGTCGTCGCGCATGGAGCGGATGTTGTAGCTGAGGACTCGGATGACGGCTGAACCGTCGGGTTCGGTGTGGGAGGTTGGGAGCGGCGGCGTTGGCATGCGGTCAATTTACGGTTGGACCGCGGGTGGGGGCGCCTAATAGCTCGGGGAGCGGGGGTTGTGGGCGACTGACGGTTGTCTGTGGCTTGTCGCGCAGTTCGCCGCGCCCCTACCGGCGGTGGAGCGCGGGTTCGCCTGCAAGCTGAGCGTGGCTGGTCGCGCCCACGCGGCGGAGCCGCAAATCGACACAGCCCCGCGCCCCTTACGGAGCGGCTCCCCTGAACCCTGCGTTACATGATCGGGTCCGGCTCCCTCGCCAGGTCTGCTGCGCCTACCAAGCCCGCCTTGTTGCCTAGCTGTGCGGCGATTACGTCGGCTACTGGGCGCCAGTTTCCGCCGACGAGCCACCTCTTGTACGACTTGCGGATGGGGTCCAGGACCAGTTCGCCCTCGTCTGAGAGGCCGCCGCCGACGATGAAGGCGGAGGGGTCGAAGAGGGAGGCCAGGTCTGCCAGGCCTGCGCCTGCCCAGCGGGCGAGTTCGCGGTAGGAGTCCACGGCTACCGGGTCGCCTTGTCGTGCCGCCATCGAGATGTGCTTCCCCTCGATGCCCTCGGGGGTTCCGTCGCCCAGGGAGAGGAGGATCTCGGCGTTTTCCGGCGTGGCGTTGGCGCGCTGCTTCGCGTAGCGGACGAGGGCGCGGCCGGAGGCGTACTGCTCCCAGCAGCCCTGGCTGCCGCAGCCGCAGAGGAGGCCGTCCGGCACAACCCGGATATGGCCGAACTCGGCGGCGACGCCGAAGTGGCCGCGACGGAGCTTGTTGCCGATGATGATGCCGCCGCCCAGGCCGGTGCCGAGCGTGATGCAGATGACGTTGCGGTGGCCCTTGCCCCCGCCGAACTTGTACTCGCCCCAGGCGGCCGCGTTGGCGTCGTTCTCCACGACGACCGGCAGGCCCACCCGGCGCTCGACCTCGTCCTTCAGCGGCTCCTGGCGCCAGTCGATGTTCGGCGCGAAATAGACCGTGGAACGCTGCCGGTTGACGTACCCTGCGGCGCCGATGCCCACGCCGACGATCTCGTGTCCGGCACGGGCGCCCTCGACGGCGGAGGCGATGGCGTCCACGATGGCCTCGGGCGTGCCCGGAGTCGGCACCTTGTGGGTCGAGAGGATGTTGCCTTCCTCGTCGACCACGCCGGCCGCGATCTTCGTGCCGCCGATGTCGACGCCGATGGTGAGTCCCATGAATCCCTCAGTTTCGGTCGAGCCCCGCTACGGCCAACCTTATCCGAGGGCCTGCCGTCGGCTTCCCGTCGTCCGCCCGCCGGACAGGCGGGAAGCCGACGGCAGGGCCTCCGGGGATTGCAGGGCGTCCGGGGGATTTCAGTCCAGGTCGATGTGCTCCCCGGGACCGGAGTCCTCGTCAGGGCGGTGCGGGGGCTGGTCCTGGGTCCAGCGTCGCTCCTGGGACTCGACGGCGGAGCGGTAGGCGGCGAGGAGTTCGTTGCCGGCCGCGGCCAGGTGGTCGAAGAGGTCGGGGTTGCGCTCGATCACGGGCTCGACGGCGGCCTTGGCCTGCTGCACGACCTGGTTCACCATCTGCTGGGCGGCACCGCCGGCCACGGCGCCGAGCAGCGGCGACTGCAGTCCGGACAGCCGGTCGGTGACGGTGTCGAAGAACTTGCGCAGTTCCTCGCCGGCCGAGCCGGGAGGCGGGCCGTACTGGGCGCGGCGGCGGGCCTTCTCCGCGGCCAGGTCCTCCGCGCACGCCGTCGCCCAGGCGTCGGCGTCGGTCGCTCGCACCTCGCTGCCGTGCGCCTTCTCGAGGGCGTCCTCCGCGGCGTCGGACGTGGGGCGCTCATCGCTCATGGCGGACTCCAAGCATTGGCTCTGTGTCTCTCGACGTTACCCGAACGGGATGTGCCGTTCACCGTCTCCGGCGGCCAAGAATCCCGTACGGGCACGTACTCGGCCAACCCGGCCAACTCAGTCAACGTACCGAAGCCACCGTCACGTTCCCCGCAGCCACCGTCACGTTCCCCGCGGCCACAGCTCCGGGTCCGGTGCGAAACGGATGCGCAGCTCGCCGTCGCGCAGGGCGGCGCCGTGCACGGTGCAGCGGCAGAGGGCCGAGGGGAGCGGGACGATGCGGTGGAACGGGCCGACGGTGACGACGAGTTCGTCGCCGCGCCGGATGAGCTCGAGGTCGTCCCGTACCGCACCGGGCAGCGGGATGTGCCAGACGATCACGCCGTCCGCGGAGAGCCGGTCGGTCATCGTCCACTCGACCGGGCGCGGGGCCGGGCCCGCGCCGGGCACGGGCAGCGCGGTGAGGTCGTCGGGTCCGCGCGGATCGCGGCCGAGGTGCGGCACCTCACACACCTCGTACGTGCCCCGCCACTCGTCCAAGGCCTTGCGCTGCTGGGCCGCGAGGCCCGCGAGCCAGGTGTCGGGGGACGATTCGGGCAGGACGCGGTTCGCGATCAGGGCGTCGGGGCGCAGTCCGCGCAGGGCGAGGCCGGTGGTGGCGGTGCGTACGGCGTCGGTGCCGGCCGGGCCGGGCTCGGCGACCAGCCGTACGGTCGTCGACCGGTCCGCCAACACCGCCTCCACCGCGGCGAGTTCGAGGTCCCAGCGGGCGGCCGTGTCGTACAGCCGGTCCGCGGGCATCGGGACGCCGGCAAGGCGGCCGAGTACGGGCCGCAGGGCGCGGGCCGCTTGGCGCTCGGCGGGGAGCAGGCGGCTGAGGTAGCGGCGCAGTTGCTCGGGGAGGGCGAGGAGGGCCAGCGCGTGGGGGGTGGGGGGCAGGTCGACGATCAGGAGGTCGTACGTGTCTGCCGTTGCCGCGTCGCGGAGGGCGCGGAGGAGGGCGAGTTCTTCGGCGCCGGGGAGGGGGGTGAGTTCCTCCGCGTCCAGGCGGGTGGCGCCGAGCAGGTCCAGGGCGGAGGCGGCCCTCTCCTGGAAGGCCAGGAGGTCTTCGCGGAAGTCCTCGCCGGCGTCTGGGCGCCAGGTTGTCAGGTTCGGGTCCGCCACCGCGGGGGTTGGGGCGGTGGGCCGGCCCAGGGCGGCGCCGGGGGTGTCTGTGCGGTCTGCGCTCAGGAGCAGGGTTTTTGTGCCCTGGCGGGCGGCTTTTAGTGCCGTGGCCGCGGCGATGGTCGTGCGGCCGGAGCCGCCGGGGCCGGTGACTAGGACTGTGCGCATGCGCTCCGCTCGGGGTTACTTATCGTTGAGCCTTGCTATGACTGCACCCGGTACTGGTGTGCTGTGCCCACCCGTTCCGCCGGCGCGGAACGATTGCCCACAGCGGGCAGCGGTAGCGGCGGGCTGCCCGCAGCGGTCACAGCGGTGCGGCGCGGCCGCCCACAGCCCGGGCGGCTACTCGCCGCCCGTCTCCACCCTCTTCTTCAGGCCCGCCAACGCCCTGTCGATGATGACCTTCTCCGCCTTGCGCTTGATCATGCCGAGCATGGGGATCTTGACGTCCACCGTCAGTTTGTAGGTGACCTCGGTGGAGCCCGCGCCCGCCGGCTTCAGGATGTACGACCCGTCCAGGGAGCGGAGCATCTGGGACTTGACCAGGGTCCAGGAGACCTCGTGGGGGCCGGTCCAGGTATAGGCCAGGACCTGGTCGTCCTTGATGGCGCCGGCGTCCATGACCAGGCGTACCTGCTCGGCGCGGCCCTGGTCGTCGCTGGCCAGGACCTCGGCCTCCTTCACCTCGCCGGTCCAGTCCGGGTAGCGCGCGAAGTCGGCGATCACCCCCATGACGTCGGCCGGTGCCGCCTCGATCGTGATACTCGAGCTGGTGTGTTCCGCCATCGCTGTGGCTCCTCCAGATGCGGTCCGGACAAAGAGGGGTGTTTCTCAACGTTCCTGAGGTTCTACCTGCGGATGCAGCGTGAAGGCTACCGCGTGACGGCAGGCCACCCGTCGCCGGGAGTCCCAGGACGTCACCACTTCGGACATCACCACTCCAGAACCCACGGCTTTCCCGATCCCGCGAAGTGCCCGACGTTGACGCACTCGGTCGCCCCAAGGCGCATCCGCCGCACCAGCGGCTGGTGGACGTGCCCGAAGAGGGAGTACCGCGGGCGGGTCTTCCGGATCGCGTCCAGCAGCGCCCGGCTGCCCCGTTCGAAGCGCCGCGCCACCGTGTCGTAGACGAGCTCGGGGACCTCCGGCGGGATGTGCGTGCACAGGACGTCCACCTCGCCGAGGGCCTCGATCTTGGCCGCGTACTCCTCGTCGCTGATCTCGTACGGCGTGCGCATCGGCGAGCGCAGGCCCCCGCCGACGAAGCCGAAGGTCCAGCCGCCGATCTCGACGCGCTGCCCGTCGAGCACGGTGGTGCCGGGGCCGGCGTATTCGGACCACAAGGTCGGCATGTCGACATTGCCGTACGTGGCGTACGTCGGCGTGGGAAAGGCGGCGAACAGCTCGGCGTACTGCTTGCGTATGGCCTTCTCGATGGCCGAGCCGCGGTCGACACCCGCCCAGAGCCGGTTGCCGAACTCGCGCGCCTCCTCGTAGCGGCGGGCGGTGCGCAACTCGACGATGCGGTCCGCGTTCTCGGTGCCGAACAGGTCGGGGAAGATACCGCGCGAGTGGTCGGCGTAGTCGAGGAAGAGAACGAGGTCGCCGAGACAGATCAGGGCGTCCGCGCCGGTTCCGGCTCTGGCCAGGTCACGGGCGTTTCCATGGACGTCACTGACGACGTGGATCCGCGTCCTGGGGGTGCCGCCTTGAGTGCCTGCCATGGCGATCAAGGGTAAGCGCGTGGAGCAAAGGTGTGTAGACAAGGTGTGCAGACGTGGCCGGACCTGCGGTGACTTCGCGGGGCGTCCCATACTCGATTACGCTCGTCCGGGAAAGGTCCGGACGCGTGACGCCGTTGTGACGCGGGGAACATCTCCCCCGGGCCCCTGTCGCAGAAGTGGTACCGACGGGTAACCTCCGGGCAGTCCCGTGTACTCAGGGTTTCAACAACTGAATCCCCGAGTGCCCGCCCGAGCCTTGGACCGCTCCGTCGCAACACACGAGGTCGTGGCGTCGGCGCCCTATGAGGAGCAGCAGTCTTGCGCGAGTTCAGCCTTCCGGCTTTGTACGAGGTCCCTGCGGACGGCAATCTGACCGACATCGTCCGCAGAAACGCCGCGCAGCATCCGGATGTCGCGGTCATCGCCCGCAAGGTGGGCGGCAGTTGGACGGATGTCACCGCGACCGTGTTCCTCGCCGAGGTGCAGGCCGCCGCCAAGGGCCTGATCGCGTCGGGGGTGCAGCCCGGCGACCGGGTCGGCCTGATGTCCCGTACGCGCTACGAGTGGACGCTGCTGGACTTCGCGATCTGGAGCGCGGGCGCGGTCACCGTGCCGGTGTACGAGACGAGTTCGCCGGAGCAGGTGCAGTGGATCCTCGGTGACTCGGGCGCGACCGCCTGCATCGTGGAGTTGGACACCCACGCCGCGTCCGTCGAGTCGGTGCGCGACCGGCTGCCCGAGCTGAAGCACGTCTGGCAGATCGAGGCGGGCGGCATCGAGGAGTTGGGCCGCGCGGGCAAGGCCGTCGCCGACGAGACGGTCGAGGAGCGCAGTTCGCGCGCCAAGGCGGACGACCCTGCGACGATTGTCTACACCTCCGGAACCACCGGCCGCCCCAAGGGCTGTGTGCTCACCCACCGCAGTTTCTTCGCGGAGTGCGGCAACATCGTGGAGCGGCTGCGGCCCCTGTTCCGTACGGGCGAGTGCTCGGTCCTCCTCTTCCTGCCGCTCGCCCATGTCTTCGGGCGGCTCGTGCAGGTCGCGCCGATGATGGCGCCGATCAAGCTGGGCACCGTCCCGGACATCAAGAACCTCACGGACGAACTGGCCTCGTTCCGGCCGACGCTGATCCTCGGTGTGCCGCGGGTCTTCGAGAAGGTCTACAACTCGGCGCGCGCCAAGGCGCAGGCGGACGGCAAGGGCAAGATCTTCGACAAGGCGTCGGACACGGCGATCGCGTACAGCAAGGCGCTGGACACCCCGTCGGGCCCGTCGCTCGGCCTGAAGATCAAGCACAAGACGTTCGACAAGCTCGTCTACAGCAAGCTGCGGGCCGTGCTCGGCGGCAAGGGCGAGTACGCGATCTCCGGCGGCGCCCCCCTCGGCGAGCGGCTCGGGCACTTCTTCCGCGGCATCGGCTTCACGGTCCTGGAGGGCTACGGGCTGACCGAGTCCTGCGCGGCCACGGCCTTCAACCCCTGGGACCGGCAGAAGATCGGTACGGTCGGCCAGCCGCTGCCCGGCTCCGTGATCCGGATAGCGGACGACGGCGAGGTACTGCTGCACGGCGAACACCTGTTCAAGGGGTACTGGAACAACGAGGGCGCCACCGAGGAGGCGCTGGCCGACGGCTGGTTCCACACCGGGGACATCGGCACGCTCGACGAGGACGGCTACCTCAGGATCACCGGCCGCAAGAAGGAGATCATCGTCACCGCGGGCGGCAAGAACGTCGCTCCGGCCGTGATCGAGGACCGTATCCGCGCCCATGCGCTGGTCGCGGAGTGCATGGTCGTCGGCGACGGCCGCCCGTTCGTGGGCGCGCTGGTCACCATCGACGAGGAGTTCCTGGGCCGCTGGTGCGCCGACCACGGCAAGCCGGAGGGTTCCACCGCGGCGTCGCTGCACGAGGACGCGGACCTGCTGGCCGCGATCCAGTCGGCGGTCGACGACGGCAACGCCGCGGTGTCGAAGGCGGAATCGGTGCGGAAGTTCCGCATTCTGTCCTCCCAGTTCACGGAGGATTCGGGCCACCTGACGCCGTCCCTGAAGCTCAAGCGGAACGTGGTGGCGAAGGACTACGCGGACCAGATCGAGGCGCTGTACCAGAAGTAGCCGACCCCGGTCGTACGACGGCTCATGGCGCGGTGTCCTCGGCGAGGACCCGCGCCATCGTGCGTTCGGCGAGCGCGGTGATCGTCACGAGCGGGTTCACTCCGATCGAGCCGGGCACGAGCGAGCCGTCGGTGACGTACAGCTTCGAATACCCCTTCACCCGGCCGTAGTTGTCGGTCGCCCTGCCCAGCACACAGCCGCCGAGCGGGTGGTACGTGAAGTCGTCGGCGAAGATCTTGCTGGGTGAGCCGAACAGGTCGTACCGGTAGATCGTCGAGTTCGCCGAGTTGATCCGGTCGAACAGCTTCTTGGCCATGGAGACGGAGACCGCGCTCTGGGCGGCCGTCCAGCCGAGCCGCACGCCGCCGGTGCCGCTGTCGTACGAGAACGACGCCCGCTGCGGGTTCTTGGTGAGCGCCAGGTAGAGGCTGACCCAGTGCTCGAGGCCCGTGGGCAGCGGGGCGATCTCGGCGAAGACGGGGTTGGCGGTGTTGGCCCAGTCGTCGATGGCCATGACGGGCATGGTGGACTGGTTGGCCCCGACGGTGTCCCACAGGTGGTTGGCCCGCCCGAGCATCACGTTCCCGTTGGTCCCCCAGCCGCTGCCGACGCTCGCGTCCAGTGCAGGAAGCGTCCCCGTCTCCCGGGCGCGGACGAGGAGTTCGGTGGTGCCGAGGCTGCCGCCGCCGAGGAAGAGGTACGTGCAGCCGTACTGCTTGGTCTCGACGACCGTGCCCGTGGCGTCGATGCGGTCGGCGGTCAGGACGTACGTGCCGTCGGCGGCCCGCTCGATCCCGCGCACCTTCTCCATCGTGTGGATGGTCACGTTCCCCGTCCCCAGCGCCGAGGCCAGGTACGTCTTGTCCAGGCTGCGTTTGCCGTGGTTGTTGCCGTAGATCACCTCCTGGGCGAGTGCCGACCTCGTCGCGGTACCGGCGGCCTCGCGCTGCATATGGCCGAAGTCGTAGACGCTCGGCACGAACGTGGTCCGCAGACCGGTGTTCTGCGCGTGCTTACGGGACACACGTGTGAACCGGTACCACTCGGTCGACTCGAACCAGGCGGGATCGACGGAGTTGACGCCGAGCACGGACCGGGCGCGCGGGAAGTACGTCCCGTACATCTCATCCGCGTCCACGGTGGGGAACTGCTCGGTGAAGTACGACCGGAGCGGGGTGACCGCCATGCCACCGTTGACGAGCGAACCGCCTCCGACTCCCCGCCCGACGAACACGGACATGTTGGCGAAGCGCACACGGTCCAGGACGCCGGGGTACCGGCTGATGTCCCGGTTGACGACGTCCAGCCACAGGAAGGTGGCGAGCGGTGCCTCGGTACGCGTGCGGAACCACATGGACCGCTGGTCCGGGGCGGCCGTGGAGCAGAAGACCTTGCCGTCGGGGCCCGGCGTGTTCCACAGCCGGCCCATCTCGAGGACGATCGTGCGGATGCCGGCCTGACCGAGACGGAGGGCGGCGACGGCGCCGCCGTATCCCGAGCCGATCACGATGGCGGGAGCGTTGTCGACGGCGGCGGGTTCGGCGGCCGACGCCGACTGCAGACCGATGCGGGTGAGACCGGACGCGGCGGCGGTCTGGAGGGCGACCATGCCCAAGACCTGACGTCTTGTCAGCTGATGCTGCATCAGTTTTACTGTCATGTGCGCAGCATGTGCGGATTATCCGGTTCCGCCTAGGGCTCGCGCTACAGCAACGTCCGCAATTTCTCCGCCAGCAGATCCCAGCGCCACGTCTCCTCGACCCACTGCCGCCCCCGCTCCCCCATCCGACGACGCAGCTCCGCGTCGCCGAGGAGGGTGGTGATGCGGTCGGCTGCCGCCTCGGGGGAACCGCCGCGGACGACCCAGCCCGTCTCGCCGTCCAGCACCGCGTCCGGCGCACCGCCGGAATCGCCGGCGACGACCGGCAGGCCCGTTGCTGAGGCCTCCAGGTAGACGATGCCCAGACCCTCCACGTCGAGCCCGCCCCGGCGGGTCCGGCAGGGCATGGCGAAGACATCGCCCGCGCCGAAGTGGGCAGGCAGCTCGGCCCAGGGCACGGCCCCGGTGAAGTGCACGGAGTCGGCGACCCCGGTCTCGTAGGCGAGCCTGCGCAGCTCCTTCTCGTACGGGCCACCGCCGACGATCAGCAGGACGGCGTCCGGCTCCTTCGCGAGGATGCGCGGCATGGCGAGGATGAGCGTGTCCTGCCCCTTGCGCCGGACGAGCCGCGAGACGCAGACGACCACCGGGCGGTCGGTGAGCCCGAGCCGGGCCCGTACGGCGTCTCCGCCCGAACCAGGGTGAAAGGTCTTCTCGTCGACACCGGGCGGCAGTTGGACCATACGGCCCGCGGCCGCGGGCGTGAGGGCGGTGGCGATCCGTGAGCGGGTGTACTCGCCGAGGTAGGTGATCGTGTCCGTGGACTCGCCGATACGGCGCAGGAGTTGGCGCGAGGCGGGCAGCTGGGCCCAGCCTGCCTCGTGGCCGTGCGTGGTGGCGACGAGGCGCTCGGCGCCGGCTTTGCGCAGCGCGGGCGCCATCAGGCCGAGCGGGGCCGCCGCTCCGAACCACACCGAAGTGCAGCCGTGCCCGCGCAGCAGCCCTGCCGCCCGCCGGGTGACGGCCGGCGTCGGCAGCAGCATCGTCGTGCGGTCGCGTACGACGGTGAAGGGCTGCTCGGCGTCGAAGGCGGCGGTCGCCTCGATGCCGGCGCGTCCGCGTTTCCACGTGGACGCGTAGACGACGAGTTGGTCGGAGTCCAGGCGTAGCGCCATGTTGTGCAGGAAGGCCTGGATGCCGCCGGGTCTGGGCGGGAAGTCGTTGGTGACGATCAGGGTTTTGTGCATCGCGGTTACGACTCTAGCGAGTTGCCTCCGGCGGTTGGGCGGGGTGCTTACCGGGGGGTGAGTTCGGTCCGTTGGCGACTGCGGGTGCGTTGTGGCTTGTCGAGGAATTCCCCAGCCCCGCCCCTTCCCGAAACTGGGGGCTGCGCCCCAAGGCCCCGCTGCCTACGGCGGGTGGGCGCCTACCGCGGGTGGGTGGGGTGCCTACCGGGGCGGTGGGTGACAGTCGTGTCGCGGCTGCGGGTGCGTTGTGGCTGGTCGCGCAGTTCCCCGCGCCCCTGGAAAGCCTGCGACTGCCCGCACCCGGAAGAGCAAGCGAACCGAAAAAGCCCCCGCCCCGAAGGGGCCTGCGCCCCGTACCCGTCCGCACGGAAAGCCCGGACCCCCGACTGCCCGCTGCTTCCCGTCGGCGGGAGGGGACGTGGGCCGGTGCGTCGTATGCCCGTCGCTTAGCTTCGGTCTGGGCACACCAGAACCCTGTGTCAGCACGGGGTCGTATGCCCTGTTGGCGACGGGCTGACGCACCGGCCCGCGGCCCCGCACCCACCAACCACCCAAGGGGCGCGGGGCTGTGTCAATTTGCGGCTCCGCCGCGTGGGCGCGACCAGCCACACACAACCCGCACCCGCGACACGAAGTGTCACCCACCACCCCCTGGCGGGGGCCTGGGGCGCAGCCCCAGTTTCGGGAAGGGGTGGGGCTGGGGAAAAGAAACCTCGCCCAAAAACACGTCATCATGGCAACGCACAGCATCCCCACGAAACAGAACTGGGCGGCCATGGCACACGCGAGGGCGACAAGCACGTACGGGCTGCTCGCGGTCTGGACCCTCACCAGAATCCTGCTGCTCATCTTCGTCTTCAAGGTGATCGTGTTCCCGGGCCCGGACGTCACGACCGACGTCGAGGGGATCTACCAGGGCTGGTACGTCACCCTCCGCGACGGCACGTTCCCGCTGAGCGACGTGGCCTGGCAGTACCCACCCGCCGCCGCCCTCCCCATCCTCTCCCCCGCCCTGCTGCCCTTCCTCGACTACGCCTCGGCGTTCTTCGTCCTCGTCTGCCTCACCGACGCCTGCGTCCTCGCCCTGCTCCAGTACGCGGGCCGCCGCCCCGGCCAGAGCCCACGCGGCGCCTGGGTGTGGACCCTCGGCGTCCCCCTCCTCGGCCCGACGGTCTACGCCCGCTACGACGTGATGGTGACAGCCGTCGCCGTGGCGGCGCTCCTCGCGGGCCTGCGCCGCCCACGGCTACTCGGCGCCCTCGCGGCCTTCGGCGCGCTCCTGAAGGTATGGCCGGCCCTGCTCCTGGTGGGCACCACGAAGCGGAAGCCCTGGGCCGCCGCGGCGGTGACGGCCGTGGCGATCGCGCTGGCGTTCACCGTGACGATGCCCGGCGCGTTCGCGTTCCTGACCGCCCAGCGCGACCGCGGCACAGAGGTCGAGTCCCTCGGCGCCCTGGTCTTCCACGTAGCCCGGCACTTCGGCTGGGAGGGCGAGGTGCTGCTCAACTACGGCTCCATGGAGTTCGTCGGCCCTTACGTCGGCGTCGTGAGCACCGCGGCTCTCATGCTGGCCATGCTCGCCTTCGGCTGGCTCCTGCTGTGGCGCCTGCGCGCCAGGCGCTTCGCGCCGCACACCCTCTCCGACGCCGCGTTCGTGGCCGTACTCCTGTTCACGGTCACCAGCCGGGTGATCAGCCCGCAGTACCTGGTGTGGCTGATCGGCATCGCCGCCGTCTGCCTGCTGTTCCGTGAGAGCCGGATGACCCTGCCGGCCGTCCTGCTTCTCGCGGCGGCGTTCCTGACGGTCCTGGAGTTCCCCCTCTGGTTCGGCCATGTCGTGGCCAGCGACGCTCTGGGCGTCACCGTCCTCTTCCTCCGCAACGGCCTGCTGGTCGCCGCGACGGCCATCGCGGCGGTACGCCTGTGGCGCGACACGGTGCCGCACGAGCGCCCGGCTCCGGAGCCCGGCCAGGCGCCCCCGCCCCGGACCGAGCAGCTGACTCAGCCGAGTTGAGAGGCGAGATACGCCCGCCACTGCTCGGTGAACTTCTCCGGCGTCGTCTCCAGCACCTCCCCCATTGCGGCCTCCACCGCACCCTCGCGCGAACCGTGCGCACCCACCGCGCGGTAGAACTCGCCGAGGCGCACCTCGCCCCACCGTTCGGCGATCAGCCGGCAGGCCATCCAGCCGGCCTCGTACGCCTCCGCCAGCCCGCCCGCCTCCCCGCCGAACTCGAAATCCTTGTCGGCCGGGAGCCCGCCGGGGGCCCGCCCGTCGCGCACCGCGTCGCGCAATTCGGGGGCGCCCTGTACGGGGGTGCGGCCTGTGCCGCGGTAGCCGACCCAGTCCGCGTAGCCCTCGGAGAGCCACAGGGGGGTGGCCGCCGTGGTCTGGGCGCGGGTGGCGACATGGGTGGTCTCGTGGGTGAGGACGACCTGCCGGCCGAAGCCGCCGAGGACGGCGTACGCGTCGGGGTTGACCACGATCCGGTCCGCGGGCGCCTTCGCCGCGCTTCCCGTCTCGCCGGTGGTGACGGCCGCTATCCCCCGGTATCCGGACGCGGGCGCCCCGAGCAGCTGAGCCATCTCGTCCAGTGACTTCGGTACGAGGACGACGACCCGTCCCGACCATTCCTCGCCCCACGCCTCCTGGACCGCCGGCACCGCGCGGTCGGCCAGCTGGGCGTACCCGCGCAGGGCCCTGGCCGTCTGCCCGACACCGAGGACGAGGCTGTGCTCCCCGCGTACGACCTCGACGGCGCCCTGCTCCCACAGCTGCTCGCTGGCGTCCTCGGCGGGCCGGTCGGCGGCGACGTACCAGTGGCCGTCTTCGCGTCTCAGGCTCAGGGTGCGGGCGGCGACGAGGGGCGCCTTGTCGTAGCCGGCTATGCGGTAGCTGAGGTCCGCTTCGGCGGTGGCGCGGTCGCCGGAGCGGTGGAAGCCGGTCACGCGGTAGGACCAGGACTCCAGCGGCAGGGCCCGCAGCCGCTCGAACTCGGTGCGGGCGGCGGCCGGTTCACGGCTGGGCGCCCACGTGGCGACGTACGCGCTCCCGTTGCCGTCGAGCACCGCCTGAGCCCGCCGGTCGAGCAGCCGCTGGGCGTCCGTGGCGGCGGGGTCGGGGGCCGTCGAGCCGCAGGCCACCAGACCGGCCAGCAACAGCCCGATCATCCACCACGGCACATGCGTACGACCAGCCACAAGTCCTGATCGTACGGGCCGTCGCCGCTGAGGTCAGGGGCGCGTCACGGACGAGATCGGCATCATGCCTACGGGGTCGTAGCGGACGGGAGCGCCCGGGTAGGGCGCGTGGATCACCTGGCCGTTGCCCATGTACATCCCGATATGGCTGGCGTCGCTGCGGTAGGTGACCAGGTCGCCGGGCCGCGCCTGCGAGAGCGGCACCCGGTGGCCGGCGTGCGCCTGGGCCTGTGAGGTGCGCGGCAGGCCGACGCCGGCCTGCGCGTACGACCACTGCATGAGGCCCGAACAGTCGAAGCCGGTGGGCCCGTTGGCGCCCCAGACGTAGGGGCGGCCGACGGCCGAACGGGCCGCGGCGACGGCGGCCCGCGCGCGCGCGGAGGGCGGGACGGCGCCGCCGAGGTCGGGGAGGCGGCCGGAGCGGGAGGCGCGATCGTAGGCGGCGCGCTCCTGGTCCGGCATCGCGTTCAGGAGCTGCCGCGCCTCGGTGAGCTTCCGCTCGACGACGCGTTTGTGGCGGGTGACGGCCACGCGGCTCTTCTCCAGCTCGGCGAGGTCGCGGGTGGCTTCCTTGCGTTCCTGGGAGAGCTGCCTCATGGCGCTCCGAAGGTCCTTGAGGGCGCCTGCCTGGCGGACGCCGATCCGGTCGAGTACGGCCGCCTTGTCGAGGTAGTCGTCGGGGTCCGCGGAGAGCATCAGCGCCAGGGAGGGGTCGAGGCCGCCCGAGCGGTACTCGGCACCGGCGAGCGAGCCGATCGCGTCCCGCATGGTGTTGATGCGGTCCTGTTGGCGGGCGATCCGGTCCTGGGCGGTGGTCACCTTCTCGCGCAGGGCGTCCGCGCGCTCACCAGCCTTGTTGTGCGCCTCGGTGGCCCGCTCGGCCTCCGCGTACAGCCGGTCCATCTCGGCGCGTGCGTCGTCCTGAGGCACGGCCGGTGAGGGCGGTGTGGCGCCCGCCGGGACGAGACCGAGGGCCGCTGCCGCGGCGGACAGTACGCAAACGGTGGCGCTGCGGGCGCCCCGGTCGAGACCGGATGGTGCGGGACGGCGATGAGAACCCACGGAAAACCGCTCTCCCTTCCGCTGACGAACCCCCTGAGTCGGGGGAAGCGCGCCAGACAGTAGCCGCGCGACTACGCAACGAACAAAGCCCTGGGCGTGCACACACCGTGACGTCCCGCCTCAGACGCAGGTCACCGGCGGGACGTACGGCCGCCGGGGAGCGACGGAATTCCCCCGTTCGGCCGGTGGTGACGGGGAGCGCTCAACGCAGGTGGCGCTCGAAGAACGTCATCGTCCGGTCCATCGAGTCCGGCCAGCGCGGCGCGAACGTGTGCCCCTCACCGGCGTACATCACGAACTCGACGCTCTTGCCCGCCGCTTCGAAGTCGGCGACCACCCGCTCCGACCAGGCGATCGGGCAGGTGTCGTCGGCGGTGCCGTGGTGGACCAGCAGCGGCTCGGTCACGCGGTCTACGTAGGTGAGCGGCGAGACCTGCTTCCAGAACTCCGGGCTCTCCTTGGGGGTACCGTGCTTCGCCTCGATCTCGGCGACGATCGGATCGCCGTTACGGCGCTGGAAGTGGTCGATGTTCTCGGCCGGACGTGAGCTCACGGGCGCGAAGACCACCGCGGCGTCGAAGAGGCCGGGCGCCACCACCAGCGTGTTGTAGACCACGCCGCCGCCCATCGACCGCCCGAGGAGGCCGATCCGCTCTCCGTCGATCTCCGGCCGGCCGGACGAGTGCAGCGCCATGGCGGCTCCGATGACGTCCTCGGTGTAGCCGAGGCGGAGGTTCACGTCGTTGTCGGCGTCGCGGTCGGAGTCCGCGTGGTTGCGGTAGTCGGTGTGCAGCACCACGTAGCCGTTACGGGCCAGCAGGTCCTGTTCACGGGCGAGGCCGCGCCCGGTGGTGTAGATGGCCGGGTCGATGTAGCCGTGGGCCAGCACCAGCGCCGGGAACGGGCCCTTGCCCCGCGGGATGTTCATCAGGCCCGAGATGGTGAGCCCGTTCGCCTCGTACGTGACCGTGTAGCTGGTGTAGGCGTCGGTGCGGGCGCGTACGGCGCCGAGCCGCAGGTCCGAGCCCGTGTGCTTGCGCGCGATCAGGCCCGGGATCGACACCGGGTTCGCCGGGGAAGGGCTCGGACTGGGCGTCGCAGCAGGGGACTTGCTGGCCGCGCGGGACGACGCCGGTGGATTCGTACGCCCGGCTTCGTCGCCGTCGTCGCTTCCGGTGCAGCCGACCGCCGCCACCAAGGCCAGTGCCAGGGCGGCGGCGATACGGGCCGTGCCCACTATCCGCATGCGGCCCAGTATCGCCCGAGCCGCGAGGGAATTCAGATGCGGACGCCGAACTGGAAGGTGCCGATGGTGCTCATCGACTCGAAGCGGACCACGGTGCCCGGCTTCGGGGCGTGAATGATCGTGCCGTTGCCCGCGTACAGGCCGACGTGCCCGAGGTTGTTGAAGAACACCAGGTCGCCGGGCGCGAGCTCGCCGCGGCCGATCTTCGTGCCGTCGTTGTGCTGCGTGTACGTGGTCCGGGTGATCCCCACCCCGGCCTGGGCGTAGGCCCACTGGGTCAGCCCGGAGCAGTCGTAGGAGTTGGGGCCGCTGCCACCGGAGACGTACGGCTTGCCGAGCTGGGTCTCGGCAGCGGCGAGGGCGGCGGCACCGCGGCCGGAGGCCGGCTTCTCGTTGCCGAGGTCGACGCGGTCCCCGGCGGAGCGGCTGGCGCGCTGCTCCTCGGCGGCGAGTGCCGCCTTCTCCTTGGCGGTGAGGGTATTGAGAAGCTTCTGCGCGTCGGAGAGCTTGCCCTGGATCTCCTTCTTCTTCTCGCCGAGGGTCTTGCGGGTGTCGGCGAGGTCCTTGAGCTTCTCGGCGGCTTCCTGGCGCTGCTGGGCGAGCGTGCGCTGCTTCTCCTGGACCTTCTTGAGCGTCTCGACCTGCTGAGAGCTCATCTGGTCCATCGCGGACGCTTTGTCGAGGTAGGTGTCCGGGTCGGAGGACAGGAACAGTTGCACGGAGGGGTCGATGCCGCCCGTGCGGTACTGGGAGCTGGCCATCAGGCCGAGGCCGTCCCGGAGGTCGTTGAGATCGCCCTGGCCGCGTGCGACCTGGTCCTGGAGGGTGTCGATCTCTTTCTCGAGCTTGTCCTGCTTCTCCTTGGCCCCGTTGTACTTGTCGGTGGCCAGCTCCGACTCGTGGTAGAGCTTGTCGACCTTGGCCTTGACCTCGTCCTTGCTCGGCTTCTCGCCGGGCGCGGCGTTGGCCGCCTGTGAGGTGAGGGCCACGGCGGCAGCGGCGGCGGTGGTGAGCACGGTCACGCGGGTGCGGCTCGGCTGCTTAGGTCGACGGTGGGACGCCACGTGGGCGAGCTCCTTCATTACCTCAGCCGCCACCGAGAACACCGGTTGGCGGGGCCCCTCCACCGTCGCTCCCGATAAGCGATCACCCGAGTGGAGGTTCGAGGCCAGACCTTAGTGATCCTCCTGTGATCAGATCAAATCCTTGCAGGAAAAATCTCGGCTACCGAGCGTTTTCTTTACACCGAACTCACATGCGGTCATGCACGCTTGACACTACGTTGCGTATAGATCACGTCAATTCGGGCAAGCGGCACAGAGGTTGCGATTGGGATCTACGGTCCTCATGGGGCGTACGCCGCAAAAGCTCCGCCGCGCTGGAGGCGGCCGGGTCGCCTTCCCCGGACGGGCGGAGTCAACCCCGCGAAAAGCGCTTGAGCAGCACCGCCGAAGCCACCGGCCGCGCGCCCGCTTTGGCCACTCCGTCGGCCACCTCCCGGTCGGTCGAGGCGACGATGACGGGCCGGCCGGGCGGCTCGGCGCGCACCAGTTGGCGGATCAACTCATCGGCGGTGACGCCCGCTTTGGAGAACAGCACGCGTACGCCGCGCGGTGGCGCGAGCAGTACGGGGGCGGCCAGTTCGGCCCCGTCGAAGACGCAGGTGACCTCGGCGCCGGTCTGCGCGGCGAGCTGCGAGAGCTGACCGAGGAGGCGCAACCGCTGCTTCTCCAGGGGCATTTGGGGATAGCCGGTCTTGGTGACGTTGTAGCCGTCGACGACCAGATGCGCCTGCGGCAGCGCGAGCAGTTGGTCGAGGATCGCGGGGTCGTTGTCGGACAGTGCGCGGGCGGCGATGTCCTTCGGGGTCATCCGTCCCGGTTCGTCCGCGTCCACGGTCTCGGCGGGCCGCATCGACACGGGCGGCAGGGCCAGCTCGCGCCGCAGTCCCTGTGCCGCGTCGAGCACGGTGTCGAGCAGCAGTCGTACGCGCATGTCCTCGACGCTGCGGCCCTCCCGCGCCGCTCTGCGGGCGGCCTCCAGGGCGGCCTCCGTCTCCCCGAGCCGTGCCTTCAGCCGCCGGGTCTCGCTCTCGGCGGCCGACACCTGGGCCTGCCCTTCGGCGCGTACGGCCTCGATCTCGCCCCGTGCCTTCCGCAGGGCGGCCTCGCCGCGCTTGACGTCGCTGAGGGCGGAGCGCAGCTTGCGATGCAGCGACTCGGCTTCCTTCTTCGCCGATTCCAGCTCCGTACGCAGCCGTTCGGTCTCGGCCTTGGTCTGGCCGCGGGCTTCGGCGAGTTCCTGGCGCAGCCGCTCCAGTTCGGCGCGGTTCTCCTCGTCGGCGCGCTCGGCGTCCGCCCGCTGGGCCTCCTCACCGGCGGCGGTCACCAGCTTCACCCAGCCCGTGGGCCGGAGCACATAGGCCGCGGCGGCCACGTCGAGCGGGTCCGCGGCCGGGGGCGGCGAGCCCGAGTCGAGGGCGCCGGCGAGCTCCGGCTGGGCCTCTCGGAGCCGCTCGCCGATCCGCTGCCGGAAGAGCGGATCGGTCTCCAGGGCCGCCGCCATGGCGTTGCCGGCGAACTTGGCGCGGCGGGTCGGGGTGAAGCGGGCGTACTGCCGCAGCTGGGTGGGCAGCTCGGCGACCGTCAGCCCGCCGAAGCCGTCCGAGACGATCTGTACGACCCTGCGGCGCACTCCGTCGGGCATCGGGCGGTCGAGCACCTCAGCGGCGCCGTCGGCCGGCTCCCCGCCTGTGGTCTCCACCATCGGTCACCCCAATACCTCGACGGGGCCCGCTCCCTCAGGAGCCGGCGCCCGGCCTGTCCACGAGTTCCACCTGATCCACCGCATTGCACCAGCGACAGCGCACCGACTCGATGGTCTCACTGACCACCTCCTGCTCCTCGACCTTCGGCTCACCGGCCAGATCGAGGTGCACGTACTCCACGACCTTCGACGAACGGGTCACGTCGAAGCGCGTGAGATTGCCGCAGAGCGTGCAGCGCCACCGGGTCTCGGCGGTCGGCAGGGGAACCGTCATCGTCGCAGTCGCTCTCTTTCGTCGGTGCTTCGTTCCGCGCCGGGCGGCGCCGGAGCGTGTTGGCTCGTAACCCTACGGCCTGGCGTGTAGTCGACGCCCGTCACCGGGGAACGGCGAGGCACTATGCGCTGCCTGGTCCGGTTACGTCATGATCTGACCATGATCGGCAACTGGGGTGCGACCCTCGTCCGGGCGGCCCGGAGTCAGTCCGCACCGGTGACCCACTCACTGATCACCCTGTGCTGTCTGATCTTCCTGTTCGGCCCGGCCTCGGGGCTCAACCCCGTGTACGGCACCGGTGACGAGCTCCTTTCCGCGCAGCGGGCCTATTTCGAGCGCTGGGGTGTCGTGCCCGTCGAGCTTTTCCGCGGGGAGGCGCGTGCCGTCGTCACCCCGGCCACGGCGCTGTTCGTGCACGGCAGCTGGCTGCATCTCCTCGGCAACATGCTCTTCCTCTTCGTCTTCGGTGCGATGGCCGAGGAACGGATGGGCCACCTCGGGTACGCCCTCTTCTATCTGGGCTGCGGCTGCCTCGCCCTGCTCGGCTACGCGGCCGCCCACGCCGACTCCGGACAGTCCCTGGTCGGCGCCTCCGGGGCGATCTCCGCGGTCCTCGGCGCGTTCCTTTACCTGTTCCCCAAAGCCCGCGTGACCAGTCTCTTCCCGTTCTTGTTCTTCCTGCCGCTGCGGTTCCCGGCCTGGGTGGTCCTGCCGTTCTGGGTGGCCCTGCAGTGGCTGGCTGCGACCCGTGAGACCAGGGGTCCGGGGGTCGCCTATCTGGCCCACCTCCTGGGCTTTTCCTTCGGCTTCCTCTACGCGTGGGTGCGTCAGGGCCGTACGGCTAAAGTGAAATCCCCAGCGACGGCCACCGAGGGAGAAAACCAGCCGTGATCACCGCGATCGTGCTCATCAAGACCAGCGTGGACCGCATCCCCGAGATCGCCGAGTCGATCGCGGCGCTGGACTCCGTCAGCGAGGTCTTCTCCGTGACCGGTACGTACGATCTGATCGCCATGGTCCGGGTGAAGGCCCATGACGATCTGGCGGACATCATCCCCGGGCAGATCAGCAAGATTCCGGGAGTGGAGGCCACGGACACGCATGTGGCGTTCCGTACGTACTCGCAGCACGACCTCGAGGCGGCGTTCTCCATCGGCCTCGACCACTGACGGTCTGGCGAAGCCCATGGCCACGGACGGTCCACTGAAGCCCAGGATGAAGAGTTCTTCATCCTGGGCTCATGCTTCTCGCCGTCTTCCGGCCGCAGGGTTACGGACATGGCTTTCTCTCGTCGAATGGCGGCGCTGTCCGCCGTTGTACTGATCCCGCTGGGTATCGCCGCGACCAGCTTCGCTCTGGCCGACAATCCCGAATCGCCCAAGGTCCCTGCCACGGTGGAGTTGGACAGCGGCCCTCCCTCGCCCACCATCTCACCCGGCACCGGGCCCTCCCCCACACCCAAGCCCTCGCCGACGCCCAGCGACGAGGTCGTACGGCCTCCGGTGACCGACAGCCCCACGGGGGACGACGATGACGACGACAGCGGCCAGGGCGACGCCGACGACGGCCCCGGTGACGACGGACCCGGTGACAACTGATCATGGGCACCGGCGGATCACCGCCCGGTTCCGGATCCTCCTCTGGCTGCTGCTCATGATGGCCGTCGGGCTTGTCTCGGTGGCCACCACCACGCGCTACCTGCTGCTGCAGGACGTCGACAAGCGGATCAACCGCCTGCTCACCCAGGAGACCGCCGAGTTCGTCAACTTCGAGGAGCGCGGCGGGGATCCGCAGACGGGCCGGGCGTTCACGGATCCGGCCGAGGTGCTGTATGCCTTCCTGGAACGGCAGTTCCCCGACCCTGACGAAGAGCTCATCGGCCTGGAGCGCGTGCCGGGCGAACCCGACCCGCGGAAGATTCTCCAACAGCACGACGTGCCCGGCACGCAGCCTCTGATCGAGGACAACCACGCCCTGCGCCAGATCTTCCGTTCTTCCGCCTCCTCGGGCGTGCTGCACCGGGCGGAGGGCGAGGTCCGCTGGGCCAAGGTCTCCGTGGCGCAGCGGGGCGCGAGTCCGAGTGCCGCGTTCGTGGTGGCCATCCATCCCCAGGCCGAGCAGGAACGCGTGAACCATGAGTTCCGTATCCTGCTCGGCATCTCCGGGGGCGCTCTGCTGCTGACCATCGGCATCGGCTGGGGGGTCGCCGGGCGGATCCTCAAGCCGGTGCGGCTGGTGCGCACCACGGCCGCGGAGCTCACCGAGCAGGACCTCACCCGCCGTATCCCGGTGCGCGGCAGCGACGACATCGCCGCCCTGGCCGAGACGTTCAACGCGATGCTCGACCGGCTGGAGCGGGCCTTCACCGCCCAGCGCGAGTTCGTCGACGACGCCGGACACGAGCTGCGCACCCCGATCACCATCGTGCGCGGCCACCTGGAGGTGATGGGTGACGATCCTGCCGACCGTGAGGAGACCATCCGGCTCGTCGCCGACGAGCTGGACCGGATGAGCCGCATCGTCGAGGACCTGCTCCTGCTCGCCAAGACGGAGCGGCCCGACTTCGTGGTACCGGAGCCGGTCCAGGTCGCGGAGCTCACCGCCGATGTCTTCGTCAACGCGCGCACCCTCGGGGAGCGCGACTGGCAGCTGGCCGAAGTCGCCGACGTGGAAGCCGAGTTGGACTTCCAGCGGATCACACAGGCCATGGTCCAGCTGGCGCAGAACGCCGTGCAGCACACCACGCCCGGCCAGACCATCCGTATCGGCTCCCGCGTCGACGGTCCGAACCTGGAGTTGTACGTCGCCGACTCCGGGCCCGGTGTCCAGGAGCAGGACGCCGAGATCATCTTCGAACGCTTCCGGCGCGGAAGCTTCCGGCGCGGTGCCCGCGGCTCAGGCGCCGGACTCGGACTGTCGATCGTCAAGGCGATCGCGGAGGGGCACCGGGGCCGCGTACGGCTGGACGACACACCCGGCGGCGGTGCCACCTTCACCCTCGTTCTGACCGAATCCCAGGTACTGGAAGGCAGCCCCACGTGAACCGCATCCTCATAGTCGAGGACGAGGAACGCATCGCTTCGTTCGTCGACAAAGGCCTGCGCGCCAACGGCTTCACCACGACCGTCGCCTCGGACGGCGACGACGGCTTCGAGTACGCCCTGACCGGCGGCTTCGACCTGATGGTGCTGGACCTCAACCTGCCAGGACGGGACGGCTTCACCATCCTGCGCGAACTGCGCGAGGCCCGGGTGACGACCCCCGTGATCGTGCTGACCGCGCGGGACTCCGTACGGGACACGGTGGCCGGCCTGGAAGGCGGCGCCGACGACTGGATGACCAAGCCGTTCCGCTTCGAGGAGCTGCTCGCCCGAGTCCGACTCAGGCTGCGTACGGCCGCCAGGGCACCCGAGGTGACGGTCCTCAAGTCGGGCTCGCTGAGCCTGGACCTGCGCACCCGCCGCGCCCGGGCCGGGGAGCAGACCGTGGACCTGACGGCCCGTGAGTTCGTCCTGCTGGAGCTGTTCCTGCGGCATCCGGGGCAGGTGCTGTCCCGGGAGCAGATCCTGTCCCACGTGTGGGGCTACGACTTCGACCCCGGGTCCAACATCGTGGACGTCTACGTGCGCACGCTGCGCAAGAAGCTCGGGGCGGAGCGGGTGGAGACGGTCCGCGGGATGGGATACCGGCTGCCCACCGCGTGAAGCCCCTGCCGAAGCCCGGGCGAGAGCCCGGGCTGACGGCTGCCCGAATGCCTGGGTGAAGTTCCTTTCATATTCGGCTCATCGACGGCTCACCGCCCGAGTGAACCCTCGATGACGTGACATTGAACCTACGAGCAACCATTGCCCTGTGCGTGGCGCTGTCCCTGAGCACGCTGCTCGCGATGCCCATGAACTTCCCCGGGCTCGGCGCCGACGCGCGTTTCACACTCATCGTGTTCGTCCTGGCGACGGCCGCCTGGGTCGGCACGAACATCGACGACACGTATATCGCGCTGGGCGCCGCACTGGCGCTCACGGTGACCGGCGTCATCAGCAACAACGCGTTGTTCGGTACCCTCGGCGACTCCACGGTGTGGCTGCTCATCTGCGCCTTCGTCATCGCGGCCGCGGTCACCCGGACCGGGCTCGCGGGGCGGGCGGCGGTGTTCCTGGTCAGCGGGGCCCGCACCGTGCGGCAGCTCGTACATCTGACGACGGCCGCGCTGGTCGTCACGGCGTTCGCGGTGCCGGCCACCTCGGGCCGGGCGGCGCTCGCGCTGCCCGTGTTCCTCGCCCTGGCCAAGGTGCTCGCCGACCGGAAGCGCCTGGTCGTGATGCTGGCGCTGCTGTTCCCGACCGTGATCCTGCTGTCGGCGGTGGCGACCCTGATCGGCGCCGGCGCGCATCTGATCACCGTGTCGGTGCTGCTGGACCAGACCGGGGAGCACATCGGCTTCACGCAGTGGCTGCTGCTGGGCCTGCCGCTGGCGGTGACGTCCTCCCATCTGGCCGCCGAGCTGGTGCTCCTGACGACGACCCGTCGCAAGGACCGCCGCGGCCCGGTCCACATCACCGCCGAGCAGATCCAGGAGCACAGCGAGAGCCAGGTCACCGGCCCCTGGACGCAGGCCGAGAAGCGCTGCGCCCTGCTGCTCGCCACGGTCGTACTCCTGTGGTGCAGCGAGCCGCTGCACCGCCTGTCGCCCGCGATCGTCGCGCTGATCGGCGCGATCATCGCCGCCTCGCCCGCCCTGGGAACCGTACGCATGAAGGACGCGCTGAAGACCGTGCCCTGGTCCCTGCTGCTCTTCATGGCGGCGACGATGGCGATGGGCCTCGCGCTCGAGCACTCGGGAGCGGCGAAGTGGCTGGTCTCCGGGCTGCCGACGAATGAGCCCCCGGTGGTGTTCCTGGCCCTCGTGATCGTCATCAGTACGGCGGCGCACCTGGTCCTGCAGTCCCGCTCGGCCCGCTCATCCGTCCTGGTCCCGCTGGTGGCGGCCGCCGCCGTCGGCGTCGGCGTCAACCCGGTGTCGGCCGCGATCGCCTCCACCGCCGCCGCGGGCTTCTGCCACACGCTTCCCGCCTCCGCCAAGCCGGTCACGCTCTTCTCCCAGATTCCCGACGTGCCCACCTACGCCCCTCGCGACCTCCTGCGGCTGTCCGCCTTCCTGGCGCCGCTGACCGCCGCGCTCGTCCTGCTCTTCGCCGTCGCGGTCTGGCCGCTGCTCGGCGTGTCCGTCACCCGCTGATCCATCACCCCGTTCCCGCTGATCCGTCACCCGTCAAGGAGCCCTCATGCTGACCCGTGTAGTCGTAGCCCCCAGTGGTTTCAAGGAGTCCCTGTCCGCGGAGGCCGCCGCCGACGCCATCGCGGCCGGCGTACGCCGTGTCCTGCCCGACGCCGAACTCGACCTCGTCCCACTGGTGGACGGCGGCGAGGGTACGGCCGCCGCCCTGGCCGCCGCGACCGAGGGCCGGGTCGTCACCCTGTCCGCCACCGGCCCCCTAGGGGAGATCGTCGGCACCCACTTCGCGCTGCTGGGCGGCGGGGACACCGCGGTGGTGGAGATGGCGGCGGTCGCCGGACTCTCCCTGGTTCCGCGCGATCTACGCGACCCGGGCGCCACCACCACCTACGGCGTCGGCGAACTGATCGGCGCCGCCCTCGACATGGGCGTACGGCGAATCCTGGTCGGCTGCGGCGACTCGGGCACCTCGGACGGGGGCGCGGGCGCGCTCCAGGCGCTCGGGGCCCGGCTGCTGGACGAGGACGGTCTCGAACTCGGCCCCGGCGGGCTGGAGTTGAACCGGCTCCATCGCATCGACCCGTCCGGTCTCGACGCCCGGCTGAAGGACGTGGAACTGCTCGTCGCCTGCAACCCGTACAACGTGCTGTGCGGCGAGCGGGGCGTGGCCCGGGTGTTCGGCCCGCAGAAGGGCGCGACGCCCGAGCAGGTCGAGGAGCTGTCGGCGGCGCTGGAGAACTGGGCCTTCGTCCTCACCCGCGACGTCGCCGTCCCCGACACCGACCTCCGCAACGGCCCCGGCACCGGAGCCTCCGGCGGCCTGGGCGCCGGCCTCGCCGCCCTGGGCGCCCGGCTCCTCCCCCGCTTCGAGGTCCTCCTCGAACGCCTCGACCTGGACGCCCGCCTGGCCCGCGCCGACCTGGTGATCACCGCCGAGGGCGCACTGGACCACCAGACGCCGCGCGGGAAGGTCCCGGCCGAGGTGGCCCGCCGCGCCAAGCAGTACGGACGGCCGGTCCTGGCCCTCGCGGGCACCCTCGGCGAGGGCGCCCACAATGTGCCGGGCGTGGACGCCTACCACGGGATCATGCCCTACCCGATGCCCCTGGCCGAGGCCATGGACCGGGCCACCGAACTCCTCACGGACGCCACCGAACGCGCCCTGCGGATGATCGCCCTCGGTGCCCGGCTACCGGTGACCGACGGGGAGGTGCCCGCTCAGGCGGAGGTGTCGGGAACGCAACGCCCGTCCTCCGTACGGTAGTTCCACTTCGCGCCGTCCCGGACGAGCTCCTTCACGGCCTGCACGAACCGCTCCACGTGCTCGTCCGGCGTCCCCGCACCGAAGCTGACCCGGATCGCGTTGAGGGACTTCTCCCCGGGTGCGGCCTCGGGGGCCCCGCACTCGCCCTGCGACTGCGGGTCGCTCCCCAGCAGCGTACGTACGAGCGGATGGGCGCAGAAGAGCCCGTCCCGTACGCCGATGCCGTACTCGGCGGAGAGCGCGGCGGCGAAGTGCGAGCTGTTCCACCCCTCGACGACGAAGGAGATGACGCCGACGCGGGGGGCGTCATCTCCGAACAGGGAGAGAACCCGCACCTCGGGCACGTCGGCGAGGCCCTCCCGCACCTTGCGGATCAGGCACTGCTCACGCGCGACAAGCGCGTCGAAGCCGGCCTCGGTGAGGGCCTTGCAGGCGGAGGCGACGGCGTAGGCGCCGATGACGTTGGGCGAGCCGGCCTCGTGACGGGCGGCGGTGTCGTGCCACTCGACGTCGACGCCGCCGTCCGTACGCCGGGTCACCTTGCGGCTGGCACCGCCGCCCGCGAGGTACGGCTCGGCCGTACGCAGCCAGTCGGAGCGCCCCGCCAGCACGCCCGTGCCGAAGGGCGCGTACAGCTTGTGCCCCGAGAAGGCGACCCAGTCCACGTCCAACTCCCTTACGGAGACGGGGTGATGGGGCGCCAGCTGCGCCGCGTCGAGCACGATCCGCGCACCGTGCGCGTGCGCGGCCGCCGCAAGCTCCTGTACGGGCCACAGCTCGCCGGTGACGTTCGAGGCGCCGGTGACGCAGACCAGGGCCGGTCCCTGGGGGTCGCGTTCGGCGAGCGCGCGCTCGAGGGTGGCGACGGCCTGCGCGGGCGTGCGCGGCGCGTCGAGGTACGTGACGCGGGCCTGCCGCCAGGGCAGCAGCGAGGCGTGGTGCTCGGTCTCGAAGACGTAGACCTGGCAGTCGGCGGGGAGGGCGGCGGCGAGCAGGTTCAGCGAGTCGGTGGTGGACCGGGTGAAGACGACCTGGTCCTCGTCGCGGCAGTCGAGGAACTCGGCGACGGTCTGCCGGGCGTTCTCGAACAGGTCGGTGGACAGCTGGGACAGGTAGCCGGCGCCGCGGTGCACGCTTCCGTAGTACGGCGCGTATGCGGCCACGTCGTCCCATACGCGCTGCAGGGCCGGGGCGCTGGCGGCGTAGTCGAGGGCGGCGTACGTGACTTCGCCGCCGGTGACGAGCGGGACGGTGACGTCCCGTCCCAGGACGGCCAACGGCTCGGCAACGGACTGCTCGGCGACGGCGGTGTTGGCAGACATGACACTCCCTCAAGACCAGGACCCCTGGTCTGTGCGAGGGGTCCGCGCTTGTCGTAGGCCTTGCTGCCTACGACCTGGTCTTCACCCGGGGCACCCCGCCACGGACGGAGGGTTGCCGGACAGCCGGCCGGGGCCTTGTGGCTGTCACTCATGACCTGGCATCGAACCTAAGCGGTCCGATCGTCCGCCCGCAACTCGGGTCCGGATCCCGGACGGTGCCGTAACGAGCGGTTCCTTTCCCCAACCCCGCCCCTTCCCGAAACTGGGGGCTCCGCCCCCAGGCCCCTCTGCCTCCAGCGGGGTGGGTGGCGCCTTCGGCGGGTGGGTGGGTTTGTGGCGTGGGTGGGGCGCCTACCGCGGGTCGGTAGGGTGCCCACCGGGGTGGAGGGTGACAGTCGTGTCGCGGCCGCGGGTGCATCGTGGCTGGTCGCGCAGTTCCCCGCGCCCCTGAAGGGGCGCTCCCCGAGCCGTCAGCTGAAATACTCACCAGTCGCCAGGCTCGCCAGCCACGACGAAACCGGCACTCTCCCTCCGGCGGGAGGGGACGTGGGCCGGTGCGTCGTATGCCCGTCGCTTAGCTTCGGTCTGGGCACAGCTACGCCCTGTGTCAGCACGGGGTCGTATGCCCTGTTGGCGACGGGCTGACGCACCGGACCGCGGCCCCGCACCCACCAACCACCTCAGGGGCGCGGGGAACTGCGCGACAAGCCACAACGGACCGTTAGCCGTTACTGACCGCTACCCAGCGGTCAAGCGTCCGCTTCGCCGCCCCGGAGTCAATCGCCTCCGCCGCCCTGCCCATCCCCTCACGCAGTTGGTCCGCCAGCGGGCCGTCGCCCGGGGACAGAGCCACCAACGCCGCCGCCGAGTTCAGCAGCACAGCGTCCCGTACAGGACCCGTCTCCCCACCCAACAGCCGTTGCGCGACATCCGCGTTGTACGACGCGTCAGCGCCCCGCAACGCCTCCACCGGTACCAACTCGATCCCCACATCCCGCGGATCGAAGGTCTCCTCGTGGACCTTGCCGTCACGGACCACCCACACCCGCGACGTGGACGTCGTCGTCAGCTCGTCCAGGCCGTCGTCGCCGCGGAACACCAGCGACGAGTTGCCGCGCTCGGCGAGGACGCCGGCCATGATCGGCGCCATCCGCGCGTCGGCGACCCCGACGGCCTGCGACCTCACGCGGGCGGGGTTCGTGAGCGGCCCCAGGAAGTTGAAGGTCGTGCGGATGCCCAACTGCCCCCGCGCGGCGGCCACATGCCGCAGCGCCGGATGGAACTTCACCGCGAAGCAGAAGGTGATCCCGGCCTCCTCGGCCACCTCGGCCACCCGCCTCGGTGTCAGCTCCAGGTTGACCCCGAGCTTCTCCAGTACGTCCGAGGCACCGGACGCCGACGAAGCCGCCCTGTTGCCGTGCTTGACGACCTTCGCCCCGGTCCCGGCGATGACGATCGCCGACATCGTGGAGATGTTGACCGTCTTGGCCCCGTCACCACCCGTGCCGACGATGTCGACCGTCTCTCCCGGCACCTCGATCACGTTCGCGTGCTGGTACATCGTTCGCACGAGTCCGGCGATCTCGTCGACGGTCTCGCCCTTGGCCCGCAGCGCCACCGCGAACCCGGCGATCTGCGCGTCGGTCGCCTCGCCCCGCATGATCAGGTCCATCGCCCAGGCCGTGTCGTCCGCGCTCAGGTCACGCCCGTCCAGCAAGCCGTTCAACAGCGCGGGCCAGGAACGACCCGCCGCGGTGTCGCCTCCAGCGGGGATCACAGCGCTCATAAGCCGCTCCTGGGTTCCGTCCCGGATCAGGGACTCCATACAAGGATGGGAAACACCCTATCCAGCCCCGGGCACGGCAAAGAGCCCCGTCCATGCAATGGACGGGGCTCTTTGGAACCGCGTGGCGAACGATCGGAGATCAGTGGTGGCCGTGACCGCTCGTAATCTCCCGGTACTCCTCAGCCGTCGGCTTGGGGATCTGGCTGTCCTCCCCGTAGTACGCCTTGCTGAGCTTGGACCGCAGCTTCTGCGGAGCCTTCACCTTGCGCTCGACGCCGTTCTCGTCGACCGTCGGGCCGATCTCGGCCGGCTGGTACTGCTCGTGCGTGGTGAGCACGTGCAGTTGTTCCTGGCTGAGCGGCTCGTGGATCTCGATGAACTCACCGTGCGGCAGGCGCTTGATGATGCCTGTCTCGCGGCCGTGCAGCACCTTCTCCTTGTCGCGGCGCTGCAGGCCGAGACAGATCCGCTTGGTGACGATGAACGCGATGACCGGCCCGACAAAGAACCCGATCCGGACGAACCAGGTGACCGCGTTGATCGACAGATGGAAGTGCGTGGCGACGATGTCGTTGCCACCGCCGATCAGCATGATCATGTACGCGGTGATCCACGCGACACCGAAGCCCGTCCTGGTCGGGGCGTTGCGCGGCCGGTCCAGGATGTGGTGCTCGCGTTTGTCCCCGGTGATCCAGGACTCGATGAACGGATAGAGCGCGATCACTCCGAGGAAGAGACCGAAGAGCACCAGCGGAATGAACACACCCAGGACGAGCGTATGGCCGGCGAAATTGATCTCCCAGCCGGGCATGGCGCGGATCAGTCCCTCGGCGAAGCCCATGTACCAGTCGGGCTGGGCGCCCGTGGACACCAGGTCCGAGCGATACGGCCCCAGATTCCAGATCGGGTTGATGGTCGCGACCGCGGACAGCATGGCGATGAAGCCGAAGACCAGGAAGAAGAAGCCTCCGGCCTTGGCCATGTAGACGGGCAGCAGCGGCATGCCGACGACGTTCTTGTTGGTGCGTCCGGCCCCCGCGAACTGCGTGTGCTTGTGGTAGAAGACCAGGATCAAGTGGCCGACCACGAGCCCGAGCATGATGCCCGGCAGCAGCAGGATGTGGATCGAGTAGAACCGCGCGATGAAGTCGGTGCCTGGGAACTCCCCGCCGAACAGGAACATCGAGATGTACGTACCCACGATCGGCGTGGCCAGGATCGCGCCCTGGGTGAAGCGGACACCGGTGCCGGAGAGCAGGTCGTCCGGGAGCGAGTAACCGGTGAAACCGGTGAACATGCCCAGCACGAACAGCAGGAAGCCGAACAGCCAGTTGATCTCACGCGGCTTGCGGAAGGCGCCGGTGAAGAAGACGCGCATCATGTGCACGAACATGCCGGCCAGGAAGACGATCGCCGCCCAGTGGTGGATCTGCCGGATCAGCAGACCGCCGCGGATGTCGAAGCTGATGTCCAGCGTGGAGGCGTACGCCTCCGACATCAGCTGGCCCTGCATCGGCACGTAGCTGCCGTGGTACTCGATCTCGTTCATCGACGGGTGGAAGAACAGCGTCAGATACACACCCGTGAGGATGATGATGATGAAGCTGTAGAGGCAGATCTCACCCAGCATGAAGGACCAGTGGTCCGGGAAGATCTTGCGCATGTTGGCCTTGGCCAGGCCGTAGATGCCGAGGCGGCCATCAGCCCAGTCGGCGACCCGCTCGCCCGCGGGTGCCTTGCGGCGGTCGTCGTCGTGTGCAGTGCTCATCCGCGCTCCCAGAATGAAGGACCGACGGGCTCTTCGAAATCGCTGAGCGCCTCGAGGTAGCCCTCGTCGTTCACACCGATGCGCAGCTGCGGCAGGGCGTGACCGGCCGGGCCGAAGATCACTCGGGCACCGTCGGAGAGGTCGAAGGTGGACTGGTGGCACGGGCAGAGGACGTGGTGCGTCTGCTGCTCGTACAGAGAGACCGGGCAGCCCACGTGGGTGCAGATCTTCGAGTACGCCACGATGCCCTCGTGGGACCACTCAAGTTCGCGCTTGTCCTTGATGTCGTCCGGCTGGATCCGGACGATCATCAGAGCCGCCTTGGCGATCTCGGTCTGGAAGCCGTGGTCGTGCTCCTCCAGGCCCTCGGGCTTGGCGAAGGTCAGTGAGCCGACCGCGATGTCGGAGGGACGCAGCGGCTCGTCCGTGTTCATGTTGACGAGCAGCTTGCCCTTGGCCCACAGCGTGTGCCGCAGCTTGTCCTCCGGCAGCGGACCGAGGTCGCGCAGCAGGACGACGCCGGAGAGCGGGAACAGGGCCAGCGCGCCGAACATCGTGTTGCGGATCAGCTTGCGACGGCCGAGGGCCGAGTCCTTGGCACCCTGCCGGAAGTCCTCCATGACCTTGGCCTTGACCTCGGGCGTGGCCTCGATCGCGTGCCGCTCGTCGACGAGTTCCACGTCGGACATCAGCGTGCGGGCCCAGTGGACCGCGCCCGCACCGATGCAGAACAGTGCGCTGCCGAGGGTCATGCCCAGCGCGAAGTTCAGCGCGCTGATGTGGCCGAGCGGCCAGATGTAGACAGACTTGTCGACCGGGATCGCCACGAACGCGGCGATGAAGCCGATCGTGGACAGCATCGACACCGTGAACAGGAGGGCGACCGTACGCTCGGACCGCTTGGCGGCCCGCTCGTCGATGTCCTGGATGCGGTGTTCGTGGGGCGGCAGCCCCGGGTCCGCGAACGGGTGCTTCTCGCCGGGAACGGCTACTTCGCCGTTCTTGTCGGCGGCCTGCTCAGCGGGCAGGTTCTCTTCTGGAGTTTCTTGGCTGCTCATGACTTCCTGGCCTTTGCGGTCCGGGCGGCCACCCACACGGCGACGGCGATCAGTCCACCGAGACCGAAGACCCAGCCGAACAGGCCCTCAGTGACCGGCCCGAGGCCGCCCAGCTCGAGGCCGCCGGGGCTCTTCGACTTGTCGCTGTTGACCTCGTCCAGGTACGCGATGATGTCCTTCTTGTTCTGCTCCGTCAGCGTGCTGTCGGGGAAGGACGGCATGTTCTGCGGGCCGGTCTGCATGGCCTCGTAGATGTGCTTCGGATCGACGTCTTCCAGCGTCGGGGCGTACTTGCCGTTGGTCAGCGCGCCGCCCTTGCCGGTGAAGTTGTGGCACTGCGCGCAGTTGGTACGGAACAGCTCGCCGCCCTTGGCGATGTCCGCGCCCTCCGGGCTGTACTGGTTCTCGGTCGGCACGGCGGGACCGGCGCCCAGCGAGGCGATGTACGCCGCGAGCTGGTCGATCTCGGCCTGCGAGTAGACCTTCGGCTTTTCCGGTACCTGGGCGCCGGGCTGCTGTGCCGGCATCCGGCCGGTGCCGACCTGGAAGTCGACGGCCGCGGCGCCCACACCCACCAGGCTCGGACCGTCGGTGGTGCCCTTACCGCCGGTGCCGTGGCAACTGGCGCAGCCGACGGCGTAGAGCTTCTGACCCTCCTCGATGGTGAGGGACTGGGCGGTCTCATCGGCCACGGCCTTGTCCGGGGGCGCGACCAGGGTGTAGATCCCCCCGGTGGCCGCCAGCGCGATGAGTAGGACGACGACCGCCGCCAGCGGATGGCGTCGTCGTGCGGAGAGCTTTTTCACGGATTACCCCGGTGTCAGGATCTTCTGCGTCGATGCTTCTGGGAGGTGCGCCTGTGGAGCGCGCGGGAGCGGGCCCGGTTACTTGATCATGTAGATCGTGGCGAAGAGGCCGATCCAGACGACATCGACGAAGTGCCAGTAGTAGGACACGACGATGGCGGCGGTCGCCTGCTCGTGCGTGAACCTGTGGGCCGCGTACGTACGCCCCAGGACCAGCAGGAAGGCGATGAGACCACCCGTCACGTGCAGGCCGTGGAAGCCGGTGGTCAGGTAGAACACCGAGCCGTACGGGTCTGACGAGAGCGAGAGGCCCTCGTGCTTGACCAGCTCCGTGTACTCGAGGACCTGACCGCCGATGAAGATCGCACCCATGATGAAGGTGACGATGAACCACATCCGGAGCTTCTTCACGTCCCCGCGCTCGGCCGCGAACACGCCGAGCTGGCAGGTGAGGGAGGAGAGCACCAGGATCGTGGTGTTGGCCGCCGAGAACGGGAAGTTGAGGAGGTCGGCCTTCTCCGACCAGAACTCGGGACCGGTCACCGATCGCAGGGTGAAGTACATCGCGAAGAGGGCCGCGAAGAACATCAGCTCGGAACTCAGCCAGATGATGGTTCCGACGCTGGTGAGGTTCGGCCGATTGACCGACGGGTGCGCGTGCCCGGTATCTACTGTCGTTGCTGTCGCCACGACCGACATTATGTCGGTCGCTTATCCCGCCCTCACTCCGGGGGGTGCCGTTCGGAGTGTCTGTCCGCTGTGCGCTGCTCGGATGGGTCAGGGAAGGGGGTACGGACCGGTGTGGATCAGGTGGTCGAGGGAGTAGCATCCGCGCATCGGGCCATGCCTGCCCGTATGGCCTATGGCCGTTTGACCTACGTCCGTACGACGTCCTTACGACGCGAGTCCCGAAGTCACGGAGGAACAATGCAGGCGACCGCCACGGTGCTGGTCTACAGCGACGACTCCAACACGCGGGAGCAGGTGCGGCTCGCCACGGGGCGTCGGCCGGCGACTGATGTTCCTCAGGTCGAGTTCATCGAGTGCGCTACTCCTGCGGCGGTTCTGAAGGAGCTGGACCGGGGTGGGATCGATGTGTGCGTGCTGGACGGGGAGGCCGTGCCGATGGGTGGCATGGGGATGTGCCGGCAGATCAAGGACGAAGTGTTCAACTGTCCGCCTGTGCTTTTGCTGATCGGGCGGCCTCAGGATGCGTGGCTGGCCACGTGGTCTCGGGCGGATGCCACGGCGATCCTGCCGGTTGAGCCTGTTGACTTCGCGTCGGCGTTGGCTTCCCTGCTGAGGCAGAAGGCCCTTAGCGCCTGAGAGCTCGGTTCGACAGGTGGTTTGGCGACCGCCGGTCCGTTGCGGTTGATCGCGCCCACGCGGCGGAGCCGCAAATCGACACAGCCCCGCGCCCCTTCGGGGCGCTTACGCCGATACCGGGCTCAAGCGTGCCCTCTCCTCTGGGCTTGGGCCCTCTACCAGCGCGCTGCCCTTTTGCCAGTTCTGCCAATCGAGGTTCCATTCGCCGTGGCCGTTGCCGAAGGCGGGCATCATCTCGCCGTTTGAGTTGAGGACCTTGACGAGGTCGCCGGGGCGGACCGTCTTGAAGAACCAGGCGGCGTTCTCGGTGCTCATGCCGGTGCAGCCGTGGCTGACGTTGGCGGAGCCCTGGGAGCCGGTGGACCAGGGGGCGGCGTGGACGTACTCGCCGCTCCAGGTGACGCGGGTGGCGTAGTACACGGGCAGGTCGTAGTTCTCCGAGCTGCCCTCGGCGATGCCGATGCTGGTGCCGCGCATCCGTACGAAGTACTCCTTGCCGAGTACGACCTTGACGCCGTTGCGGGTCTCGAAGCCCGGCTTGCCGGTGGTGACGGGGATCTGCTTGATCTCCTTGCCGTTCCGGTAGACCGACATCGAGTGCGCGGCGGCGTCCGTGACGGCCTCGACGCGGTCGCCCGTGGTGAGCTTCAGCGGCTTGGTCTTGCCGCCCCAGAGCCGTTCGGCGATCTTTATGCCGTCGAGGTTGCTGGACGCGCGGATCGTGGCGTGGGCGGGCCAGTACTCCTTGGGGCGGTAGTGCAGGGTCTTGTGGTCCACCCAGTGCCAGGCGCCCTGCACGGCGGGCTGTGAGACCACCTTGAGGGCGCGCTCGACGACCTTGCGGGCCGCCTTGTCCTTGAGGGGCGCGCTGAGTTCGGCCGTGACAGGCTGGCCGACGCCGTACGTACCCGCTTGGGGGCCGAACTTGACACCCAACCGCTTCTTCGTGGTGGGCCTGCCGGTGTCGAAGGTGAGGACCTTGCGGCCGGGTGCCCCGTCGCCGTTCTCCGTGCTCACCCGCACCGTGTAGCGGGCGTTCGCGGCCAGTGGTGAGGTGCTGTGCCAGCGGGAGCCGTCCGCGGAGAGTTCGCCCGCCACGTACCGCCCGGTGGCGTCCGTGGCCGTCACGTCGGTGATGCGTCCGCCGGAGTCCTCGGCGGTGATCTCCAGGGGCTTGTCCGGGTTGGCCTTCTTGCCGTCGCCTACCGGGGCGTTGAAGGAGACCTGGTCCGTGGCGTCGTACGGACTGGCCGAGAGCGGGTGGCCGTCGGAGGTGCAGGCCGTGACGCCCGCGCCCAGGGTGACCAGCAGCACGGTGCAGCTGGCTACCGTGCGGTTTCGCGGTGAGAGGCTCATGCGTTCAACGTAGGAACGTATGACCGCGGTGGCGCGGCGGGTGGCCCGTGTGAGGGACGTGTTGTCCGGCAAACGAGGGAGCCCGGACCCTCCGTGACGGAGTGTCCGGGCTCCAGAGCGCCGAGCGCGTGTTACTGGGTGCGGTTCTCGCCGTGGTAGTACTCGAAGACCCAGCCCCACAGGCCGATCATGATGATCGGCACCGAGAAGTACAGCAGCCACCAGCCGAAGACGACACCCATGAAGGCGAGCGCGCCGCCGATGCCGAGGGAGAGCGGCTGCCAGCTGTGCGGGCTGAAGAAGCCGATCTCACCGGCGTCGTCCGCGACGTCGGCCTCCTTGTTGTCCTGGGCGCCCACGTCGACCCGCCGGGCCGTGAAGGCCAGGTAGTAGCCGATCATGATGCTCAGGCCGAAGCCCAGGAAGAGCGCCGTGGTGCCGGCCGGCTCCTTCGACCAGTAGCCATAGACGATCGCCATGACGAGGATGAAGACGGCCAGCCAGATGAACATCTTGCCCTGGATCTTCACTTGCCGGCCTCCTTGCCACCAGCGAGGGACTTCTCGGCGGGACCGACGTTCTCGAGCTGGTCGATGGCGGCGATCTCCGGGTGGTGCAGGTCGAACGCCGGGGATTCACTGCGGATCCGCGGCAGGGTGAGGAAGTTGTGCCGCGGCGGCGGGCAGGACGTGGCCCACTCCAGGGAGCGGCCGTAGCCCCACGGGTCGTCGACTTCGACCTTCTTGCCGTACTTGGCGGTCTTCCACACGTTGTAGAAGAACGGCAGGATCGACAGGCCGAGCACGAAGGAGCTGATCGTCGAGATCGTGTTCAGCGCGGTGAAGCCGTCGGCCGCCAGGTAGTCCGCGTACCGCCGTGGCATGCCCTCGGCACCCAGCCAGTGCTGGACGAGGAACGTGCCGTGGAAGCCGATGAACAGCGTCCAGAAGGTGATCTTCCCGAGGCGTTCGTCGAGCATCTTGCCGGTCATCTTCGGCCACCAGAAGTGGAAGCCGGAGAACATCGCGAACACCACGGTGCCGAACACCACGTAGTGGAAGTGCGCCACCACGAAGTACGAGTCCGAGACGTGGAAGTCCATCGGCGGCGAGGCCAGGATGACACCGGTCAGACCACCGAAGGTGAAGGTGATCAGGAAGCCGGTGGCCCACAGCATCGGGGTCTCGAAACTCAGTGACCCCTTCCACATCGTTCCGATCCAGTTGAAGAACTTCACGCCCGTCGGCACGGCGATCAGGAACGTCATGAAGGAGAAGAACGGCAACAACACGCCGCCGGTGACGTACATGTGGTGCGCCCACACGGTGACCGACAGGCCGGCGATCGCGATGGTCGCGCCGATCAGGCCCATGTAGCCGAACATCGGCTTGCGGGAGAAGACCGGGATGACCTCGGAGATGATGCCGAAGAACGGCAGGGCGATGATGTACACCTCTGGATGCCCGAAGAACCAGAACAGGTGTTGCCACAACAACGCGCCGCCGTTGGACGCGTCGAAGATATGGGCGCCGAACTTTCGGTCCGCCTCAAGGGCGAACAGCGCGGCGGCCAGCACCGGGAAGGCCAGCAGCACCAGCACGGCGGTGAGCAGCACGTTCCACACGAAGATCGGCATGCGGAACATGGTCATGCCCGGGGCGCGCATGCAGATGATGGTGGTGATGAAGTTGACCGCGCCGAGGATGGTGCCGAAGCCGGAGAACGCCAGGCCCATGATCCACATGTCGGCGCCGATGCCCGGCGAGCGGACCGCGTCGGACAGCGGCGAGTAGGCGAACCAGCCGAAGTCGGCGGCGCCCTGCGGGGTGAGGAAACCGCCCACCGCGATCAGCGAGCCGAACAGGTACAGCCAGTAGGCGAACATGTTCAGCCGCGGGAACGCCACATCGGGGGCGCCGATCTGCAGCGGCATGATCCAGTTCGTGAAACCGGCGAACAGCGGCGTCGCGAACATCAGCAGCATGATCGTGCCGTGCATCGTGAACGCCTGGTTGAACTGCTCGTTCGACATGATCTGGCTGCCGGGGCGGGCCAGCTCGGCGCGCATCAGCAGCGCCATCACGCCGCCGATGACGAAGAACGCGAACGACGTGACCAGATAGAGCGTGCCGATCGTCTTGTGGTCCGTGGTGGTGAGCCACTTGACGACGACGTTGCCGGGCTGCTTCCGCCGTACCGGGACCTCGTTCTGGTACGTGTCTTCCGGCGCGGCACCCTGAGGTTCGTTGAGGATGCTCACAGTTGGTTCGTCTCCCGGTTCTTCTCGTGGTCCGTCTGCTCGATACCGGCCGGGACGTAACCGGTCTGGCCCTTCTCCGCGAGCTCCTTGAGGTGCTGCTCGTAGCGCTCTTCGGAGACGACCTTCACGTTGAAGAGCATCCGGGAGTGGTCGACGCCGCACAGTTCGGCGCACTTGCCGAGGAAGGTGCCCTCCTTGTTGGGGGTCACCTGGAAGGCGTTGGTGTGGCCCGGGATGACGTCCTGCTTCATCAGGAACGGCACCACCCAGAAGGAGTGGATGACGTCACGCGAGGTGAGGACGAAGCGGACCGTCTTGCCCTTGGGGAGCCAGAGGGTCGGGCCGGGGTTGTTCGTCTGCGGGTTCTCCGAGCCGGGCGTGCCGACGTCGTAGACGCCGCCGGCGTTCGCCGGGAAGTCGTTCTTGAACCGTTTCGGAATCGCGTCCAGGTTCTCGTCGGTCTTCGCGTCGCCGTTCGAACCTTCGACGTTCTCGATGTAGTTGAAGCCCCAGCTCCACTGATAGCCCACGACGTTGATCGTCACATCGGGCTTCTTGGAGGTGTCGAGGAGCTCCGACTCGTCGCGGGCGGTGAAGTAGAACAGCACCGAGACGATGACGAGCGGGACCACCGTGTACAGCGCCTCGATGGGCATGTTGTACCGGGTCTGCGGGGGAACCTCGACCTTGGTGCGGCTGCGCCGGTGGAAGATGGTGCTCCACAGGATCAGACCCCACACCAGCACGCCGGTAGCGAGCGCGGCAGCCCAGGAGCCCTGCCACAGGGAGAGGATCCGCGGAGCCTCTTCCGTGGTCGGGGTCGGCATACCAAGGCGGGGGAAGTCTTCCCAGTTGTACGAGCAGCCGGAGGCTGTCGCCAGGACCAGGCCCACAGTCAGTGCCTGCAGCAGCTTCCGCCGGAGCGGGCGCCGCGGCGTGGGGGTACCGCCCGCGCCCCCCGGGGCGTGGGGGAGGTCGGAGCCGTTGGGACTCACGTAGCGCCTTCCCGAGAGTCTCGCCCGCGCGTGATTGGCTGCGGCCTTCTCGGTGGTCGGTCGCCGCCCTGCGACGGGCAGGGGTTTGGATGTTTATGCGGACCAAACCCTAGCCGACGCCCTCCGGGGGTTCGCGGGGAGGGGGCCCCTCCGTGCCGCGAGTCGCTCCGCGGGTCACGCCGACGGGTTGGGCGCCCTTGGGATCGCTTTCAACCGGCGGAGTTTGGGGCGCCTAGTAGCTCGATCGTGCGGATTTGTGTGGCGAGTGCGAGTTGTCTGTGGTTTCTCGCGCAGTTCCCCGCGCCCCTGTCGGGGCGCTGCCCTGCTGGAAGTTTTAGCGTTGCTGTGTGGCCTACTTTGACGTTGCTTCCAGTGCTCCTCTCCATCCTGTTGCTCGGCAGGCCCTAGTCGCCGCGCTCGATGAAGGATGGGCCGATCCTGCTCGGCTTTATCGCGAGGGGCGGCGGGCTCGGCTGTTGCTCGATGCGGCTCGGGAGGCTGCTGCCGAGGCTGTTGGGTGTCGGGCTGACGAGTTGGTGTTCACCTCGTCCGGTACGTCGGCCGTGCACTCGGGGATTGCGGGGGCGCTGGCGGGGCGTCGGCGCGTTGGGCGCCACCTGATCGTGTCCGGGGTCGAACACTCTTCTGTGCTGCATGCGGCGGAGGTTCACCGGAGCGAGGGCGGGTCGGTGACCGAAGTGGCCGTACTGCGTACCGGGGCCGTGTCCCCGGACTCGTACGCCGCCGCGCTGCGGCCCGACACCGCGCTGGCCTGTCTGCAGTCGGCCAACCATGAGGTGGGTACGGAGCAGCCGGTGGCCGCGGTCGCCGCCGCGTGCCGTGAGGCGGGCGTGCCGCTGCTCGTCGACGCGGCGCAGTCGTTGGCGTGGGGGCCGGTCGAGGGTGAGTGGTCGGTGCTGACGGGCAGCGCGCACAAGTGGGGCGGGCCGTCGGGTATCGGGCTGCTCGTCGTACGCAAGGGGGTGCGGTACGCGGCTCAAGGCCCCGTCGACGAACGGGAGTCGGGGCGCGCTCCCGGCTTCGAGAACATCCCCGGCATCGTCGCCGCGGCGGCGTCGTTGCGTGCTGTGCGCGCGGAGGCCGCCGCCGAGTCGGCCCGGCTGCGGGAGTTGACGGACCGGATCCGGGCGCGGGTGCCGGAACTGGTCCCGGACGTGGAGGTGGTGGGCGACCCGGTGCGCCGGCTCCCCCATCTGCTCACCTTCTCCTGTCTCTATGTCGACGGAGAGACCTTGCTGCACGAGCTCGACCGCGAGGGCTTCTCGGTGTCGTCCGGATCGTCCTGTACGAGCAGCACGCTGACGCCGAGCCATGTGCTGAAGGCGATGGGGGTGCTGACGGAGGGCAACGTGCGCGTGTCGTTGCCCCTGGGCACGCCCGAGCAGGACGTGGACCGCTTCCTCCAGGTCCTCCCTGCTGCGGTCTCGGCGGTCCGCCAGAAGCTGGGCGCTCCGGTCCACGCGCCGCGGGCGTCCGCGGCCGAAGAAACCCTCACCGTGGACGCCCTCGGCAGGCGCTGCCCCATCCCGGTGATCGAACTCGCGAAGGTCATCGACGACGTTCCCCTGGGCGGCACGATCCGCGTCCTCTCGGACGACGAGGCGGCCCGCCTGGACATCCCGGCGTGGTGCGCGATGCGGGGCCAGGAGTACGTAGGAGAGGAGCCGGCGGACCACGGTTCTGCTTACGTGGTCCGCCGTACGTCGTAGATAGAGGTGGCCGTCAGCCCAGGTGGGACTGGACCTCCGCCGCCGCCTCATGCCCGTACGCCTTGGTGAAGCGGTCCATGAAGTGGGTGCGGCGGAGCTCGTACTCCTGGGTGCCCGTGGTCTCGATGACCAGCGTGGCGAGCATGCAGCCGACCTGGGCGGCGCGCTCGTGCGAGACGCCCCAGGCCAGGCCCGAGAGGAAGCCCGCGCGGAATGCGTCACCGACGCCGGTCGGGTCGACCTTCGCCGTCTCCTCGGCGGTGCCGACCTCGATGGTGTCCTCACCGACGGCCTCGATACGGACGCCGCGCGCGCCGAGCGTCGTCACACGGTGGCCGACCTTGGCGAGGATCTCGGCGTCGGTCCAGCCGGTCTTGGACTCGATGAGCCCCTTCTCGTACTCGTTCGAGAAGAGGTACGTCGCGCCGTCCAGCAGTATCCGGATCTCCTCGCCGTCCATGCGGGCGATCTGCTGGGAGAAGTCGGCCGCGAAGGGGATCCCCCGGGTGCGGCACTCCTCGGTGTGCCGGAGCATCCCCTCCGGGTCGTCCGCGCCGATGAGGACGAGGTCGAGCCCGCCGACGCGGTCGGCGACCTTCTTGAGCTCGATGAGCCGGGCCTCGCTCATGGCGCCGGTGTAGAAGGAGCCGATCTGGTTGTGGTCGGCGTCCGTGGTGCAGACGAAGCGGGCGGTGTGCAGCACCTCGGAGATGCGTACGGACGAGGTGTCGACCCCGTGCCGGTCCAGCCAGGCCCGGTACTCGTCGAAGTCGGCGCCCGCGGCTCCGACCAGGATCGGCGAGGTGCCGAGCTGGCCCATGCCGAAGGCGATGTTGGCGCCCACACCTCCCCGGCGTACTTCGAGGGAGTCGACCAGGAACGAGAGCGAGACCGTGTGCAGCTGGTCGCCCACCAGCTGGTCGGCGAAGCGCCCGGGGAAGGTCATCAGGTGGTCGTTGGCGATGGAGCCGGTGACTGCGATACGCACGGCTAGGACACACTCCTGCGAGGAGGGAGATTGACAGTTCACGCTATCGGGTCGGCTCCGCGACTTCGAAGCGGGCAGAACTACCCGATAGTAGGGCTTTTGCCGTAGGCCTTGCGGTGCTTACCGTTCCAATATGACGAACCTCAAGATCCACGGCTCCGCTCCGCTCGGCTTCGAGGGCTCTCTCGACCTCGACGGCGGCCTCGCGGAGCTGCGCGGCGACTGCGCCAGGATGGTGCCGCACTGGCCCGCATCCGCCCGGATCACTCCCCACCCGGTGTCCCCGTCACTCATCCACGGGGTAACGGTTCCGCCGACGTCGGCGCGGCTGCTGGACGCCATGTCGGACTACGGGGACTGATCACCCCTGAAGGGGCGCGGGGCTGTGACATCTGCGGCTCCGCCGCGATGGTGGCCCCCGCTCGAGTGGAGGGCCGGTTCCTCAGCGGGGGTCCGGCGGAGCGCCCCGATAGGGGCGCGGGGCTGTGACATCTGCGGCTCCGCCGCGTGGGCGCGAGCAACCACAACGAACCGGCACTCGCTCAGCCGCCGGAGGCACCCGCGGGGAACTGCGCTGAGCCGTGAGTGGGTGGCGACCAGCCCCTGACGAATCGCGGCATTCAGTCCGCCTCCCTCCCGGAGGGAACCGAGCGCTCCCCCGCCGCGTCCCATGGCTGTCCCCCGTAAAGGGGAGACAGGATACGACCCTGCTGCGCCCTGCCCTGTCAGGGCTGGGTCTCATGGGACCGCGGTGCGGTAGAAGGAGCGATGCGGTGAACACCGAGCGACCCGATGACGATGCCGTCCGGGAGGACGCCGCCCCGGGTGAAGCCGTCCGGGCAGAGGCCGCCACAGACGAAGCCGTCGCGGACGAGGCCGTCCGGGCCGAGACCACGCCCGGCGAAACGGCAGCAGACGAGGCCGAGCGGGACGAGGCCGCCCCGGGTGAAGCCGTCCGGGCAGAGGCTGCCCCAGCCGAAGCCGGCGGGGCCGAGGCCACGCCAGACGAGACGGCGGGGGCGCAGGCCGCCACGGACCAAGCCGTCACGGATGAGGCCGTCCCCGCCGAGACCACGCCCGGCGAAACGGCAGCAGACGAGGCCGAGCGGGACGAGGCCGCCCCGGACGAAGCCGTCCGCGCCGCAGCCGCGCCGGACGGGAGCGTCCGGGAGGAAGCCACCCCGGACAAAACCGCTGCGGCCAAGGCCAGCCCGGACCAGACCGCCCCGGACGAGGTCGTCCGGAACAAAGCTGGCCGCGACGAAACCGGCCATCCGCGCCGGAGGCGTTCCATGGCCGTCGCCGCCTCGGTCGTCGCCGCTGTGCTGCTCGTCGGGGGCGGCGGGGCGTACTTCGCCACGACCGCGTCGGACGGCGGTGGCGCGGATGACCGGGGCGGGTCCGGTACGCCGGGAGGCCAGGCCGAGCCGCCGCCGCTCGCCCTGGACGGCTACACCGGGAGCGGTTCGGGCGAGCCGAACGGCGTCGCGCCCGGCGAGCCCGACCCGAACGGCACGAAGTACCGCCTCGCGGGCAAGGCCCCCGAGGGCCCCGACTCCGCGCCCGTGTACCGCACGAAGGGCGAGGTCACGGCCGCCGAGGTGGCCGACCTTGCGAAGGCCCTCGGCGTGCCGGGCAAGCCGGTGGCGGAGGGCGAGGCCTGGAAGGTCGGGGCCGCCGAGGTCGGTACGGGACCGAGCCTTCAGGTGAACAAGACGGCGCCCGGCAACTGGACGTACAGCGAGGGCAACGCGACCTCCGAGGACGCCAAGGCCGAGCCGGTGAGCGTGGACGCCGCGAAGAAGGCCGCCGCGCCCGTCCTGAAGGCGATCGGCCAGAACGACGCGAAGCTCGACGCGAGCCAGCTCATGGGCACGAAGCGCGTGGTGAACGCCGAGCCGGCGTTCGGCGGGCTGCCGACGTACGGCTGGACGACCGGTGTCCAGATCGGAGCGGACGGTCAAGTGGCGGGCGGCAGCGGCCGGTTGAAGCCACCGGTGAAGGGCGACTCGTACCCGGTGCTCGACGCGCAGCAGACGCTCGACCTGCTGAACCGGTCCGGTGCGGGCGACGGACGCGTGGGCATCGGCGGCTGCGCCACCCCGGCCCCCCTGGAGGAGGGGACGGAGAACGCCCCGTGCGAGCCGTCGACCTTGAAGGTCAAGCCCGCTGATGTGGTCGAGGAGGCCACCTTCGGTCTGGCGTCGCAGTTCGTGGACGGGCAGCAGGCCCTGGTGCCGTCCTGGCTCTTCGAGGTACGGACCGAAGGGGCCGAGCAGACCTACACGGTGACGCATCCGGCGGTCGAACCGAGCTATCTGACCGCTCCTGCCCCGAAGCCCGAGAACCCCAGCGGCGACCCGAGCGCCGCGCCGAAGCGCCAGGACGTCAAGGTCGAGGGCTACAGCGCTGACGACAGCAAACTGACCGTGCGCTTCACGGGCGGCGTCTGCAGCGACTACTCGGCCTCGGTCGAGGAGACGGGCGACACCGTGACGGTCAAGGTGACCGAGACACCGTGGAAGGACAAGGTCTGCATCATGATCGCGAAGACCTTCCACAAGACCGTGGACCTGAAGGAACCGCTTGGGGACCGCAAGGTCGTGGGTACGGACGGCAAGGCGCTGCCCCTGGAGAAGGACCTGCCGAAGGTCACCGAGTAGGCCCCGCCGGGCAGGACCGACAGCACGCGAAGGCGGCGCCCCGTTGGAGGGGGCGCCGCCTTTCTGCGTAGACCGCGGCCTTCTGTACTGCCTGTGCTGGCCGTCCTGGGACGGACCTACGAGGCCGGGCCCGGCGTCAGTTGAAGGAGTCGCCGCAGGCGCAGGAACCCGACGCGTTCGGGTTGTCGATCGTGAAGCCCTGCTTCTCGATCGTGTCCACGAAGTCGATGGAGGCGCCGCCCAGGTACGGAGCGCTCATACGGTCGGTGACGACCTTCACACCGCCGAACTCCTTGACGACGTCGCCGTCCAGGGAGCGCTCGTCGAAGAAGAGCTGGTACCGCAGGCCGGAGCAGCCGCCGGGCTGAACGGCGACGCGCAGCGCCAGGTCGTCGCGGCCTTCCTGGTCGAGCAGGGCCTTGACCTTGGCCGCGGCGGCTTCCGACAGGAGGATGCCGTCGCTCACGGTGGTGGTCTCGTCCGATACGGACATCTGCTTCTCTCCCGGGTTGTACGGAGACTGCTTGCCGACGATTGCAACCGGCGGGGCCGCGGATTCATTCCGGGCCGAGGGCGTGTCTTTCGCTTGCACCTTCATGCTCGCACATGCGGTCGGCACCAGAAAATGTCCTGTGGACAACCCCTCAGCCGAGCCCGGAGCCGCCGGGGCCTGTGGATAAGCCCGGCACCCCCAGGACGTACGCCTGGCCAGTACGCCGACCACACACCTCGCCGTACGCCTTCTCGCAACCTGCCCTTCCGCCGCCTCTCACCGCCCACTCACCGAATCGGAACGAGACGGGATTCACGTCACATCGACAATATGGGCATCGTCAAACTGACACGAAGCGGTTATGATAGATAACGTCAATTCGACGAAAAGGCTTGTCCTGCTTGATCGTTCCAGGTGATTCAAGCGAGCCGCAGAACAGAAAGGGTGCGTGTTTCGTGACCACCGCCCAGACCCAGGAGCTCGACGTACAGCCGACGCCCCTCGCCCTGCTGCTGCTCGGCCGCGAGGCCGACCCGAGGAGCGAGCGCGGCGTCGAGTGTCCCGGTGACCTGCCCTCGCCGTCCGACCCGGACCTGGTCGAGCGCGCCCGCGCGGCAAAGGAGAAGCTCGGGGACAAGGTCTTCGTGCTCGGCCACCACTACCAGCGCGACGAGGTCATCCAGTTCGCGGATGTCACCGGGGACTCCTTCAAGCTGGCCCGGGACGCGGCCGCGCGCCCGGAGGCCGAGTACATCGTGTTCTGCGGCGTGCACTTCATGGCCGAGTCGGCGGACATCCTGACCGGCGACGACCAGAAGGTCGTCCTCCCCGACCTCGCCGCCGGCTGCTCCATGGCCGACATGGCGACGGCCGAGCAGGTCGCCGAGTGCTGGGACGTACTGACCGAGGCCGGGATAGCCGAGCAGGTCGTCCCCGTCTCGTACATGAACTCGTCCGCGGACATCAAGGCGTTCACGGGCAAGCACGGCGGCACGATCTGTACGTCGTCCAATGCCAAGCGGGCCCTGGAGTGGGCCTTCGAGCAGGGCGACAAGGTCCTCTTCCTGCCGGACCAGCACCTGGGGCGGAACACCGCGGTGCGGGACATGGGCATGTCGCTCGACGACTGCGTCGTCTACAACCCGCACAGGCCGAACGGCGGCCTGACCGCAGAGCAGCTGCGCGACGCCAAGATGATCCTGTGGCGCGGCCACTGCTCGGTGCACGGCCGCTTCAGCCTGGAGTCGGTCGAGGACGTACGGGCCCGGATCCCCGGCGTGAACGTCCTCGTCCACCCCGAGTGCAAGCACGAGGTGGTGGCAGCGGCGGACTACGTCGGTTCCACCGAGCACATCATCAAGACCCTGGAGGCGGCTCCGTCGGGCTCCAAGTGGGCCATCGGCACGGAGCTGAATCTCGTACGCCGCCTGGCGAACCGTTTCGCACCCGAGGGCAAGGAGATCGTCTTCCTCGACAAGACGGTCTGCTTCTGCTCGACCATGAACCGCATCGACCTCCCCCACCTGGTCTGGGCGCTGGAGTCCCTGGCCGAGGGCAACCTGGTCAACCGCATCGAGGTCGACCGCGAGACGGAGCAGTTCGCGAAGCTGGCGCTGGAGCGGATGCTGGCGTTGCCGTAGGGCCGACCTGCCACAAGGATGCCCCCTTCCAGGAGGAAGGGGGCATCCTTGCGTTTCAGAAGCCGCGGCGGAACGTGCGCTGCCAATACGAGTCCGCGGCACGCCGCGCCCAGGAGAGGCTGGTTCCGCGAGGTCAGCAGCGAGTATCCGTCAACGCCGAAGGGGATTGAGAACCGAACCGGATCTGGCCGCCGGCTCGGGTGCAGACGCCCAGCGTGTCGGTCCCCTGCGACCAGACCTCCTACCCCGTCGAATTCCTCAATCCCAGACGGTTTGACGACGTGTTGATCCAGGCGGTTACTTGCCACGAGCTGTAGTCGTCACGGAAGCTCTGCCAGGCATAGGTATACGCGTAGTTCTTGCCGCACCCCTTGTACTGCTTCACAGAGGCGACAGTCTGCCCATCCCACTTTATGTACGCAGTACCGCCGATCTGGTCGACATCGATGCAGCCCGGAGGCGACTCGGCGGCGGCGGCCGGGCTTGAAGTGCTGATGACCCGCGCCGACGGCAAGTGCGAGCGTGGCTGCGGCTGTTGAGAGAAGTCTTTTCATGATCCCCCCGTAGAAGTTCAGGCATCGAACGCCAAGATCACATTTGTCTACATGTCAGTGGCGAGCTGCAAGAGAGTAATTGTCAATTCCTGTGGACCAGTTGAGGTGGTTCAGATCGCGCTGGGCTCGGGTCGCTCGACGAGTTGACCGCGTTCGAAGCGGGCTCCAGCGCAACGAGGTGGGGTGCGCTCACGGCCCGCCACCCCTGCTGGGCGGACTCGACGAGCTTGAAGACCATCGCGAGGGCGTCGGTGCGGGAGCCAGTGCCGCAGGTGACCTTGGTACGCAGTCGGACGGTGGCGAAGGTCGACTCGATCGTTGTCTCAAGTCGCCCAGCGGGCGCCCGCCTTCTTCGCTCGCTTCTTCGCCCGGCGCCCTTGCGGAGTCCACCACCGCCAGGAGCTCGGCGATGAAGCCGCCTCCGCCCGTGACACTCAGGGCCATGGGGAGGACAGCGAAGATCGTTGTCCGGGCCGTCATCAGGATGGGGTGGAGGCGGTGACGGCCGCCTTCCAGTACAGCCGTCGCCCGCGGTCCCCGGGGCGCCACGATGCGAGCAAGCTCGCCCGTGTCCGTCGATGTGTGTTTTCGTTCTTAGGGATGTACTTCTTAAAACCGCGCTAAAAAACGAGGTCCCCATGCCGCGACGCCCTCACCGGAACATCCCGAAGCCGCCTCACGTCTTCGACCGCGACCTGGAGTGGAGCGAACTGACCGCCTTCGCCTCCGACGAGGATCGGGGGCCGCACCTCGCGGTCGTGTCCGGACGTCGCAGACAGGGGAAGAGCTTCCTACTCAAGGCCCTCACCGCAGCGACCAACGGCTTCTACTTCGCCGCCGTCGAAGCCACGCGGGCTGAGTCACTCAGTCTGCTGGGCAGGGAGATCGCTCGTTTCACCGACGCTCCCGTGCCGCCCATACCGCAGGACTGGACCGAAGCCCTTGAGCTGCTCTTCGACCTGGCCACGCAGCGCCCTGTCACGATCGTCATCGACGAGTTCCCCTATCTCGTCCGGGGCGACGCCTCCCTCCCCTCCCGCCTTCAGAGGATCATCGGAGCCGGATTCGGCGACGATCTGCGCCGCCATCCCCGCATCCTCCTCTGCGGCAGCGCGATGTCGTTCATGGGCGGTCTGCTCTCCGGCACGTCACCTCTGTACGGTCGCGCGCGACTCAACCTCGTCGTACACTCCCTGGGCTACAGGGACGCGGCCAAGTTCTGGAACATCGACGACCCACGCCTCGCCGTCCTCACCCACGCTGTAGTCGGCGGAACCCCGGCCTACCGGAAGGAGCTCGTGGCCAACGACGTGCCGGAGGGGCTGGACGACTTCGACGACTGGGTGTGCCGTACGGTCCTCAACCCCATGCGCCCGATCCACTCCGAGGCCGAGTTCCTACTGGCCGCCGAACCGGACGTACGCGACCGCGCCCTCTACCACTCCGTCCTCGCGGCGGTCGCGGCCGGCAACCACACCAGCGGGGGCATCGCGAGCGCGGTGGGCCGCAAGGCCACCGACATCTCCCAGCCGTTGACGGTGCTCAAGCGGTGCGGACTGCTCACCGTCGAAGCGGACGCCTTCCGCGGTAACCGCAGCGCCTACCGCATCGCCGAACCCCTGATCACGTTCCACCACGCGGTGGTGCGCCGCAATCAGAGCCTCATGATCGAGGAACGCGACCTGAACTCGGCCTGGTCCGAGTCCCGGGACACCTTTCTGAGCAAGGTCGTCGGCCCCCACTTCGAGCACCTGTGCCGCGAATGGGTCTCGTGGCACGCCGAACCCGACACCTTCGGCGGTCTGCCCATCGATGTCACCTCGGGAACCGTCGCTGATCCTGCCGCACGGACCTCCCACGAAGTCGACGTCGTCGTACGCGGCGCAGTCGGCCAGGATCACGGCATCCTGCTGTCGATCGGCGAGGCGAAGTGGAACAAGGTCATGGACGTACGCCACCTCGACCGGCTCCGCCACGTCCTCGGGCTCCTCGCAGCACGAGGCATCGACACCAGCCACGCCCGCCCCGCCTGTTACAGCGGCGTCGGCTTCACGCCGGACCTGCAAGCGGCAGCCGAGCGCGGCGAAGTGGTCCTCGTGGACCTGGAGCGCCTGTACAGCGGGGCGTAGACGCTCCGACGCCCCTGTGTGGAGGCGGAGCGACACCTGAGCCGTCCACGCCGCCCAACGGCACCGGTGGCACAAGCGGGAACGCCGGCCTCTTCGGGGGCACCGGCTGACCCACCAGGCCCTCCGCGGACCGATCGTGCGCCTTGGGTGACCGCTCAGGCGCCGAGACTCTGGATGGTCCCCTTCACCAGACGGTTGCCCTTGGCCCCGCTCCACGAGGTGTATGACGACAGCTTGGCAACCGCCACACCCAGCCACTCGGGATCACCGAGCCAGTCCAGCGCCTTCGCCTCGCTGAGCTGGTCGAACAGCGCCTTCAGCACAATGACGTGGCCGCCCGTGTAACGGCGCTCGTGATGCGTGTACCGCACCGACCACGGCTCGTACGGATGACGCCGGATGCCGTGCAGGGAGCAGCCGTCGCGGCCCATGTCGGCACCGGGCTGGGCGGCCCCGACGAAGCCTCCGGCGGGGGTGGCATGCCACCTCCGGTAAGCGGCTCGCACCTTCAGCTCCATGAGTTGGGGCCACTCGATGGCGAGCAGCGGTGCCGCCTCCCCGCGCCGACGGTGCTCCAGGCCCTCGGGCGTGAGCACGATGGACAGGCCAACCTTCCGCGTCGGGTCCCCGATCACCCACCTGTCCCCGATCAGCTCCAGCGGCCCCAGGTGCTGTGCCATGGCCTCTCCCTCTGCCCTGCCGTCCATTCGCCCGGGAACATAACCGACGCCCGGACCGACGCCCCAGGGTGGCCGCCTCCGGACCGTGCGCGCCGCAGCGATGCGTTCGGGGTCGTCGATCCCCGGGTCTGCGGACCGCCTGGCATCCAGTGAGGTCTCCCACCGGTAATGCTTGCTCATTCGATCGATCTCCTCACGGGGGTTCCGAGACAACGGTTGTACCGTTCCTCGGCGAGTTTGATCGCATCGGGATACCAGCCCTGCTGGGTTCTCTCTCGTACTCCACCCATGCGTTGAGCGATCAGCTCTCTGGTAGTCGCGCGCCCCGGCTCGCCGCGATCCGCAACGCGTCCCCCAACGCTTCGGCCAGCCGTACACCGGCGAAGCGCAACTCCCGATCCCCCGCGCTCGGTTCGTCGAGCAGCGACTTGGCCGCGTCCAGGACGTACGCGGCCGAGCCGAGTAGTTCCGTCTCCAACTCGTCCGCCATACGGGACAGTCGGCTGTCGGCGTCGTCCGTGCTGAGGTAACACGGGCGGCCGTCCGGCGTGGTCCAGGGCAGCAGCCGCAAGGGGGTGCCCGTTCCGTCGCGCATCATCTTCCGTCGCTCCTCCGAACCTGGCCTTCTGTCGGGCATGACCACCGGTGATTGATTACCGTGTGTGTCGCCATCGTTGCGCTATGGCAGGTTGCTTCAACAGGAGTGCCCCGTCCCGGCGTTGAGATCGGGACGACAACGGCCAACAGCTGACAGTCGAGAGGCGAGACCGATGACGTTCAAGCCGCAGACCCTGACCCCGTACCTGTCCGCCCGCCACTACTTCGGCGCCGAGCAGCGCCGCCATCGCGAGGGCGCGGCCCTGTCACTCGTACAACTCGCGGGCATCGTGAACTCCAGCAAGAGCACGCTCGCGCGCGTGGAGACAGCGGAGTTGATGCCACCGCCGGATCTGCCGGACCGGCTTGACGTCGCGTTCGGCACGGACCGGCACTTCCACGGGCTGTACGAACTGGCCAAACGCGAGGCGCATCCGGACCAGTACCGGCGGTTCATGGACTTCGAGGCACAGGCGGACGTGATTGAGAACTTCGGCGCCCAGGCTCTCCCTGGGTTGCTGCAGAGCAAGGAGTACGCCGAGGCTCTGCTCAGCCGCCAGGAGGACCTGACTCGGGAGCAGGTCGAGGAGCGCGTCAACGCCCGCCTGTCCCGTCAGGATCGGCTGCGCTCGGCCCAACCGCCCCTGCGCTGGGCGGTCATCGACGAGTCCGTGCTCCGGCGACAGGTCGGCAGCGAGGAGTGCATGTACAGACAACTGGCCTGGCTACTCGAACAGGTGGATACTCCGGACAGCAAGGTCCAGGTGATGCCCTTCAGTGCCGGTCCACACTCGCTGATGGGTGGCGCCCTGACCCTGCTCACCCTTCCCAACGGCTCCAACGTGGCCTACGAAGAGGGCATCCAGGTCGGTCACCTCTACGAGGACCGGGACTCGGTGAAGAAGTGGCGACGACAGTACGACGTACTGCGCGCCAACGCCCTCCCACCGGCGGCTTCGGCGGAGCTGATCCGAGACGCGATGGAGGACCACAAGCCATGCAGCACACCCCCGAGCTGAACTCCGCCCGGTGGCGCCGGAGCAGCTACAGCAACACCAACGGGGGCGAATGCGTCGAGATCACCGACGACTTCCCCGGCGTCGTCCCCGTCCGCGACAGCAAGACCCCCCACGGCCCCGTACTCCTCGTCCCAGCCGCCGCCTGGGACGAGTTCGTCAACTCCCTGAAGGCGTAACGCACGATGGTGCCCCGTACGCGAACGTACGGGGCACCATCGATCCGGCACCATCAACCCATCAGACGCCCGCCGGCTCCGGCTCCCCGGACTCCGCTTCCGCGGAGGACCCGGGTGCGGTCCCGGCCTTCTTCTCTCGCTTCGCCGCCCTCTTCTTCGCCCGGCGCTCCTTGCGGAGTTCCACCATCGCGTACAGCGTCGGGACCAGCAGCAGCGTCAGCAGCGTCGACGTGATCAGGCCGCCGATGACCACCACCGCCAGGGGCTGGGCTATGAAGCCGCCTTCGCCCGTGACGCCCAGGGCCATGGGGAGGAGGGCGAAGATCGTTGCCAGCGCCGTCATCAGGATGGGACGGAGGCGGTGGCGGCCGCCCTCCAGGACGGCCTCGACGACTCCGTAACCCTGCCTGCGGTACTGGTTGATCAGGTCGATCAGGACGATCGCGTTCGTGACCACGATGCCGATGAGCATCAGCATGCCGATCATCGCCGGTACGCCCATGGGGGTGCCCGTGGCGACCAGCAGGCCGATCGCGCCCGTCGCCGCGAACGGGATCGACACCAGCAGGATCAGCGGCTGGATCAGGGACCGGAAGGTCGCCACCAGCAGCATGAAGACGATCGCGATCGCCGCGAGCATCGCGAGGCCGAGGGACGCGAACGCCTCGTCCTGGTCCTGCGAGACACCGCCGATCTCCGCCGTCGCCCCGTCGGGGAGCTTCAGCGCGTCGAGCTTCGTCGTGAGGTCCGCGCTCACCGCGCCCGTGTTCTCGCCGGTCGGCTTCGCCGTGATCGTCGCCGCGCGCTGGCCGTCGATGCGGGTCATCGAGACCGGGCCGTCGACCAGTTCCACCGTGGCGATGTCACCGAGGGTCACATCGGGACCGAGCTGGAGCTTCTTCAGTTCGTCCAGCGTCTGGGCCGGCTTCGCCGACTTGATGACCACGTCGCGTTCGGTGTCGTCGAGGATCGCCTTGCCGCTGGGGGTGCCGCGTACCGATTGGGCGACGGCGGCGCCGAGCGTTGTGTCGTTGAACCCGGCTGCCGCAGCCTCGGAGTTGGCCTTGACGGATATCCGCGGTACGGACTGGGCGAGGTCGCTCGTCACGTCCGTGACGTCGTCGAGTCCGGCGACCGCGTCCCGCACCTCCTCCGCGGCCTCGCGCAGCACCCCGGCGTCAGCGGCCTTGACGACCACGCTCAGCTCCTGGGCGCCGAAGCCGTCACCGGCCGAGATCGTCGTCGTACCGATCCCGGAGAGCTGGCCGAGCCCCTCCTCGATGCGGTCCTGGACGTCGTCGTACGAGGCCGAGTCCGCGACCTTGACGGTGTACGAGGCCTGGTTGGTGTCCGTGCCCCCGCCGAACGCGGCCAGGAAGCCGGAGGAGCCGACGGTGACCTGGTAATCCTCGACGCCCTTCACCCCGTCGAGCATCTGCTCGACCTTCTTGGCCTGCGCGTCGGTCGCCGCCAGGCTGATGCCGGGCTTCAACTCCTGCTTGACGGTGAGGACTTCCTGCTCGCCCTGGTCGAAGAAGTTGGTCTTCAACAGCGGCGCCATGGCGAACGTACCGATGAGGACGACGACCGCGATCGCCACGCTGGTGAGGCGGCGCCGGGTGGCGAACCGCAGGACAGGGACGTAACTGCGCTGGAGTCGGCTGCGGGCCTCCTTCTCCTCGGCCTTGCGGCGTGCCTCGTCGGCGTCCTCGGGCGTGCCCTTGGGAGCGCGCAGGAACCAGTACGAGAGCACCGGTACGACCGTCAGCGAGACGAGCAGTGAGGCCAGCAGTGCCGCCGTCACCGTCAGGCTGAACGAGCCGAACAGTTCGCCGACCATGCCGCCGGTCAGGCCGATGGGGAGGAATACGGCGACCGTCGTGAGGGTGGAGGACGTGACCGCGCCCGCGACCTCCCGTACCGCCTTGAGGATCGCCTCCTGGCGCTCCTCGCCGTAGCCGAGGTGGCGCTTGATGTTCTCCAGGACCACGATCGAGTCGTCGACGACTCGGCCGATCGCGATCGTCAGGGCGCCCAGCGTCAGCATGTTGAGCGAGAGGTCCCGGGTCCACAGGACGATCAGCGCGAGGACGACCGACAGCGGGATCGAGACCGCGGTGACGAGGGTCGAGCGGACCGAGGCCAGGAAGACCAGGATGATCACGACCGCGAACAGCAGGCCGAGCGCGCCCTCGGTCGTCAGGCCCGAGATGGACTTGGAGACCGCCGGGCCCTGGTCGCTGACCACGGTGATCGTCGCGCCGGAGCCGAGGTCCTTCCGCAGGTCCGGCAGCTTGTCCTGGACCGCGTCGGAGATGGCGACCGCGCTGCCGTCGTGGTCCATCGTCAGCGAGACGGAGAGGCTGGGCTTGCCGTCGGTGCGGGTGATGGACTGCGCGGTGGCGGGCTGCTCCTCGACCGTGGCGATGTCCCCGAGGCGTACGGGCTTCTTGACGCCCTCGCCGGTGACCATCAGGTCCTGGATCTGCTTGAGGGAGGTGAAGCCGCCGCCGACCTGGACGGTGCGGTTGCTGCCGTCCTCGTCGAAGGAGCCGGCCGGGACGGTCGCGCCGCCCGCCTGAAGAGCCTGGCCGAGGACCGCGGGGTTGACCCCCGCGCGTGCCATCTCGGCGTCGTCCGGAGTGACGGTGACCTCGAGGCCCCGTACGCCGTCGACCGTGACCTGGCCGACGCCGTCGATGTCGCGCAGCTCGGGCACAACGGTGCGGTCGAGCTGGTCCGAGAGGGCCTGCTGGTCCTTGTCGGAGGTGACGGCGAGCACGACGGTCGGGATGTCGTCGGTGGAACCGGCGACGACCTGCGGGTCCACATCGTCCGGGAGCTGGACGCGGGCGCGGTTGACGGCCTGCTGGACGTCGGCGACCAGCTGCTCTGTGTTGTTGCCGTAGTCGAAGGACGCCATGATCAGGGCGTTGCCCTCGCTGGCGGTGGAGGTGACGCCGGAGATGCCGTCGACGCCTTCGAGGTTGTCCTCGATGGGCTCGACGACCTGCTTCTCGACCACGTCGGGGGACGCGCCCTGGTACGGCGCGAGCACCGACACCACAGGCAGTTCGATGGTGGGCAGCAACTGCTGCTTGAGCTGCGGGATCGCGATCGCTCCGAAAGCTAACGCGACGATCGACATCAGCCCGATCAGGGCCCGTTGCGCGAGGCTGAACCTGGACAGCCAGGACATGGGTGGCGGATCTCTCTTCTGTGGCTGAGGGTGGCTGTGTTGCTGGAGCGGCAAGAAGGGCACATGTGAGCGCCTACCCCTACACCCTGAGCCACCGTCGAGAGCCGATCCGTCGCTCCCAGGTCTCGTTCCTTATCCGGCCCCTACTGCGGGCGCAGTACGGGCGGCCGGAGCTCACTCCACCCTTGGACGTACGAGCCCCGACTCGTAGGCGATGACGACCAGTTGGGCCCGGTCACGGGCGCCCAGCTTGGCCATGGCGCGGTTCACGTGGGTTTTAACGGTGAGCGGGCTGACGTCGAGACGCTCGGCGATCTCGTCGTTCGAGTGGCCGCCCGCGACCTGGACGAGGACCTCGCGTTCCCGTCCGGTGAGCGCGGCGAGGCGTTCGGCACGGGCCGGGTCCCGGTCGTCGTCCGCTCCGTCGCCCTGCGCGAGGAACTTGGCGATCAGCCCCTTGGTGGCCACCGGCGACAACAGCGCCTCGCCGCTCGCCGCGACCCGGATGGCGTTGAGCAGCTCGTCCGGCTCGGCTCCCTTGCCGAGGAAACCGGAGGCGCCGGCCCGCAGGGACTGCACCACGTACTCGTCGACCTCGAAGGTCGTCAGCATGACGACCCGTACGTGCGTGAGGCCCGGGTCGGCGCTGATCAGCCGGGTGGCGGCGAGACCGTCCATGCCGGGCATGCGGATGTCCATCAGGACGACGTCGGCCCGCTCCTCGCGCGCGAGCCGCACCGCCTCGGCGCCGTCCGAGGCCTCGCCGACGACCTCCATGTCGGGCTCGGAGTCGACCAGCACACGGAACGCGCTCCGCAGCAGGGCCTGGTCGTCGGCGAGCAGGACGCGGATGGTCATGCGAGGTCCCCCGTGGGTGCCGTTCTCCTGGATGCCGCAGTCGTCGACGGCACGTTCGCCGAGGCGGTGCCTCCGGTCGTGCCCCCGGCCATGTCCTCGGTGCGGCTCTTGACCGGCAGGATCGCATGGACCCGGAAGCCGCCTCCGTAGCGGGGTCCGGCGGTGCAGCTGCCGCCGAGTGCGCCGACCCTTTCCCGCATGCCGAGCAGCCCGTGCCCGCCGTTCTTGTCGAGCCGGGCCTCGGCGTCGTCGCCGGGCCCGTTGTCCAACACGGTGATCTCGACGTTCGGACCCACGCGTACGACGCTGACCTCGGCCTTCGCCTCCGTACCCGCGTGCTTCTGCACATTGGTGAGGGCTTCCTGGATGATGCGGTACGCGGCCAGGTCGACGGCCGCGGGCAGGGCGGTGCCCTCGTCGGTGCGGGCCACCTCGACGGGCAGACCCGCGTTGCGGAAGGTGCCGACGAGTTCGTCGAGCCGGTTCAGGCCCGGGGCCGGTTCGGTGGGCGCCTCGGGGTCGCCGGACTGCCTCAACAGGCCGACGGTGGCGCGGAGTTCGTTGAGCGCGGAGCGGCTGGCCTCGCGTACGTGCGCGAGGGCTTCCTTGGCCTGGTCGGGGCGCTTGTCCATGACGTGGGCGGCGACTCCGGCCTGGACGTTGACGAGCGCGATGTGGTGGGCGACGACGTCGTGCAGATCGCGGGCGATGCGGAGGCGTTCCTCGGCGACGCGGCGGCGGGCCTCTTCCTCACGGGTGCGTTCGGCGCGTTCGGCGCGCTCTCTTATGGCGTGTACGAAGGCGCGGCGGCTGCGCACCGCATCGCCCGCGGCGGCGGCCATGCCCGTCCAGGCGAAGATGCCGATGTTCTCCTGCTCGTACCAGGGCATGGAGCCGGCGAGCATCGCGACGCCCGTAAGGACGGTCATGGTGAGCAGGCCGACCCGCCAGGTGGTGGGCCGGTCGGTCGCCGACGCCACCGTGTAGAGGGCGACCACGGCGGCCATGGCGACCGGGGTGCGCGGGTCGCCGCTGACCAGCTCGAGGAGGGTGAGGGCGCCCGTCACCGCGAGTACCGGGAGGGGGCCGCGGCGGCGGAAGACCAGGGCGACGGCGGCCAGCGTCATCAAGCTGACGCCCAGCGCGTCGGGTACCTGCGTGCCCCACGTTTTGCCGTCGCCGTGCTCCTCCGGGGCGGCGAACGACGCGACGATCATGATCGCCAGTACGGCTGCTGCCAGCGCACCGTCTGCTGCCAGCGGGTGGGCTCGCAGCCAGGTTGCGGTGCGCTTGATTGTGCTCACGCGTTTACGGTACGGGGCCACTGCGTTGGGCGGAACTGGTGGCAACGGTCACCGGAGGCGGCGGGCGCCTATGGGGGTGGTGGATTCGGATCACTGGCGAGTGCGGCTTCGTTGTGGTTGCTCGCGCCGTTCCCCGCGCCCCTGACGGGGCTGCGCCCCGCCATGGGGCGCGTTGCACAGGCGCCCTAGTTTTCGTCAGCCCGGAATCAGGCCGTCCTCGGTCAGCATCTCCCTGACTTCCTCCAGGGTTGCGTCGGGGGACGGGAGGATGAGTTCCGAGGGTTCCAGGGTGTCGTCGGGGAGGGGGGTGCCCAGGCGGCGTACCGCTTCGAGGAGTGCTCCCAGCGTGCGCCGGAAGCCCTCTTCGTCGCCGGACTCCATCTCCGCCAGGAGTTCGTCGTCCAGCTTGTTCAGTTCGGCGAAGTGGGCGTTGTCCAGCTTCACCTGTCCCTCCCCCATGATCCGTACGATCACGACGCCCTCCTCAAGGCGTGGGACTGCTACGGCGTGGGACTCACTGCTTGTCGAAGCGCGGGGTGTCCCGAGGCTGGTCCTGTGCCCCGGACTGCGACTGGTCCTGGGACTGTGCCTGCCCCGAAGTATTGCCCGTGCCGCCCTCGATCGCCTGCTGGGGCGTCGACGGGCCGGCCAGCTCCGCCTTCATGCGCTGGAGTTCCAGCTCCACGTCCGTGCCGCCGGAGAGGCGGTCCAGCTCGGCCTGGATGTCGTCCTTGGCCATGCCGGACGGGTCGTCGAGGGCGCCGGAGGCGAGCAGTTCGTCGATGGCGCCGGCGCGGGCCTGAAGCTGCGCCGTCTTGTCCTCGGCGCGCTGTATGGCCAGACCGACGTCGCCCATCTCCTCGGAGATCCCGGAGAAGGCCTCGCCGATGCGGGTCTGCGCCTGGGCCGCGGTGTACGTGGCCTTGATGGTCTCCTTCTTCGTACGGAAGGCGTCGACCTTGGCCTGCAGCCGCTGGGCGGCGAGCGTGAGCTTCTCCTCCTCTCCCTGGAGGGTCTGGTGCTGCGTCTCCAGGTCCGTGACCTGCTGCTGGAGCGCGGCACGGCGCGACAGCGCCTCACGGGCCAGGTCCTCGCGGCCGAGAGCGAGGGCCTTGCGGCCCTGGTCCTCCAGCTTCGAGGACTGGCTCTGGAGCTGGTTGAGCTGCAGCTCCAGGCGCTTGCGGGAGGTCGCCACATCGGCGACTCCGCGGCGCACCTTCTGCAGCAGCTCCAGCTGCTTCTGGTACGAGTAGTCGAGGGTTTCGCGCGGGTCCTCGGCCCGGTCAAGGGCCTTGTTCGCCTTCGCGCGGAAGATCATCCCCATACGCTTCATGACACCGCTCATGGGCTTCGCGCGCCCCCTTCTGACGGACTCCAGCTCCAGCGACTGCAACAGAACCCACGGTACGGGCTCTGCATCCATTACCGCACTGTTCGGGGACGGATGCGCTCATCCCCAAGGACGACTGTTGTCGGTACCGCTCCGGCGTAGGGAGTAGATGACTCCCAGGGTTAGGTACGGGACCAGTTCGGGATTACCTCAGGCGCACTGGGGGCGAACCGTCGGCAACGCCCTCTCTGTGTCCCCCCTGTGCCCCTACAGACGACCGGTGTTGCCGGATCGTTCCCCGCAGGACTGTGGTCCATGCGTGGTGACCCCTTACCCTTGGGTTTTGTGTTCCGTAGCCGTGCCAAGGAAGAGAAGGCCCTCGCCGACAAGGCGCCGGTGACCGACTCCAAGCAGCCCCGCGACCCGCAGGCCCCCAAGGGTCGGCCCACGCCCAAGCGCAGTGAGGCCCAGTCCCAGCGCCGCAGCGTCGCCCATACGCCGACGAACCGTAAGGAGGCGGCCAAGCGGCAGCGTGAGGACCGCCGTGCCGCCCTTGCGAAACAGCGCGAGGCGCTGGCCAGCGGCGACGAGCGCTATCTGCCCGCCCGAGACAAGGGTCCGGTGCGGAAGTACGCGCGCGACTTCGTCGACTCACGTTTCTGCGTCGCCGAGTTCTTCCTGCCGATGGCCGTGGTCATCCTCGTACTGAGCATGGTGCAGATCCCGCAGTTGCAGAACATCGCTCTGCTGCTGTGGCTCTTCGTCATCGTGATGATCGTGGTCGACTCGATCGGCATCGCGATCCGCCTGAAGCGGCAGCTGAACGAGCGCCTCCCGGACGAGTCCAAGCGCGGCGCCGTCGCCTACGCGCTGATGCGCAGCCTCCAGATGCGTCGCCTCCGGCTGCCGAAGCCGCAGGTCAAGCGCGGAGAGCGGCCCTGAGCGCGCAGGCTTTCGCGGGCGGTGCGGCGGATGCCTGGCTGAGCAAGCTCGGCGGATTACGGGATGTCGTACGGCAGGAACTGGTCGCCCGGCAGCTCGATGAGCAGATAGCCGGGCGGTTCCCTGTGGGGCAGCGGCTGCGGGTGCTCGACGTGGGCATGGGCCAGGGCACCCAGGCGCTCCGCCTGGCGCGGGCCGGGCACAAGGTCACCGGGCTCGAACAGGACTCGAAGATGGTCGCCACGGCCCGCGAGGCGCTCGCCGCCGAGCCGGAGGGGATCCGCAGCCGGGTACGGCTCTTCGAGGGGGACGGGCGGGAGACCGGTGTCCACTTCCTGCCGGGCAGTTTCGATGTGGTGCTGTGCCACGGCGTACTCATGTACGTCGAGGAGCCCGACGCCCTGGTCGCAGGTCTGGCCCGGATGCTGGCCCCCGGCGGCCTGCTCTCGCTGCTCGTACGGAACGGCGACGCCCTCGCGATGCGGCCGGGCCTCGCCGGTGACTGGGCCGGAGCACTTGCTGCGTTCGGCACCAGCGCGTACACGAACCGGCTCGGCCTCGACGTACGCGCGGACCGGCTCGACGCGCTCACCGGCACGCTGGCCGGGATCGGGGCGCCGTTGCACGCCTGGTACGGGGTGCGGGTCTTCACGGATCTGGCCGCGGACGACGCGCCCGTTCCGGACGACGTGGAGGCGCTGCTGGCCGCCGAGGAGCGGGCGGGGCGGACGGATCCGTATCGGGGGGTGGCAGCGTTGCTGCACTTGTGCGGGGTGCGGGGCTGAGGGCGCCTGCGGAACCTGGGGCACCTTGAAGCGCTGGTGGCCGCGACCGTTCGTACGGTCGCGGCCACTTTGCTGATTGCGGTACGTCTACGAGTCTTCGAATCTACGAAGAGGCCTCCGCGTGCAGGCTCATCGGGCCGTAGATCTCCGTGGCGTCCTCGAACAGCCGGACCTGGTCCGCTCCCCCGTCGGCCAGCGCCTTCCAGTGCTCACCGAGCCAGGACTCGGCGTCGCCCTGCGTGGTGAACTCCTCGGGCTGTACCGCGGGCTGGACCTCCGCCCCGTCGGCCTTCTCGAACCGCCACGTCCATGCCGCCATGTCGCCTCCCAAGTACCGAACCAGTACCGAGCAAGATCGGGTTACGGCCCAGACTAGGCGCTCCGCCGCGAGTTCGGGGTTCGCGCCTCCAATGGGTGCATCTCCAAAGGGTGCGTCTCCAAAGGGTGCGTCTCCAAAGGGTGCGTCTCCAAGGAGACTCTCAAGGGACCCCTGTCGCGCATGCGGTGGCCGAGGCGGAAAAATCAACCCCGTGGACATCACTCTGCTCGGGACCGGTGCTCCCGATGGTCTGCCCCGCCCTGGTTGCCCGTGTGCGGCCTGCGCGGCCGCGCTGGGGCGGGATGCGCGGGCCGCCACCGCCGTTCTCGTCGACGGCACGTTGTTGCTCGACCTGACTCCTGGGGCGGCGTTCGCGGCTGCCCGGGTGGGGCGGTCGCTGGCCGGTGTGCGGCAGGTGCTGTTGTCGCATCCGCACGACGGGCCGGCGGTCGAGGTGCCCGCGGGGCTGCCGCAGCCCGGGCGGGTGCCAGACGGGCGGGAACTGGCGCTGCTCACCGGGCACCGGGTGCGGGCGGTGGCGCTGGACGCGCCCGGGACGGGGTACCTGGTGACCGGGCCCGACGGACAGCGGCTGCTGTATCTGCCGCCGGGGGCCGCGCCCGCGGGGCTCGAGGGGACTGAAGCGGCAGTCGAGTCGTACGACATGGTCGTCGCCGATGTGCTCGGGCGGCCGGACGCGCTGGCCCGGTTGCGTGCGGCCGGGGCCGCCGGGCCCGCGACCGACGTGATCGCGGTGCATGTCGACCACGATGTGCCGCCGGGTCCGGAGTTGCGGCGGCGGCTCGCGGCGGCGGGGGCGCGGGCGGTGCCGGACGGGACGACGCTGACCGTGGGGGTGTACGAGGACGTCCCCGACGTACCGCGCCGGACGCTGGTCCTCGGCGGGGCGCGGTCCGGGAAGTCCGTGGAGGCGGAACGGCGGCTGGAGGCCTTCCCGGATGTGCTGTACGTGGCGACCGGGGGCACCCGCGACGGGGACGGCGAGTGGGCGGCCCGGGTGAGCGCCCATCGTGAGCGGCGCCCCGGTTCCTGGCGTACCACCGAGACCTGCGATCTCGTACCGCTGCTGAAGGAGGACGGGCCGCCGCTGCTCATCGACTGCCTGTCGCTGTGGCTGACGGACGCGATGGACTCCGTCGACGCCTGGGACGACGACGAGTGGGCGGGTGGGGGCGAGACGGCCCTGCGGGCGCGGGTCGAGGAGCTGACGTCCGCGGTCCGGGAGACCCGCCGCACCGTCGTGGCCGTCTCCAACGAGGTGGGGGCCGGGATCGTCCCGGCCACGCCTTCCGGGCGCCGTTACCGGGATGAGCTGGGGCGGTTGAACGCGGGGTTCGCGGCGGAGTGCGAGCACGTGTTGTTGGTGGTGGCGGGGCAGGCGGTGGCGTTGCGGGGGTGAGGACAGCTCAGCGCCGGGCGATCACTCGGTACGAGTTGGAGAAGCGGGTGCGGCGCAGCAGTGGGGCAAGCGTGTGGTCCAGGGCGAACGGGACGGCCAGCGCAGGTGCAAAACGGCCGGCCGAGCGGAGCGCGACCGCTCCGGTGAGGTCGTACGGGACGTGCGGCGCGCGCCGGTCGACGCAGACCACCGTGCAGCCGAGCGCGTCGAGTTCGCCGAGCAGGTTGCTCAGCGGTACGAGGTGCAGATGTCGCGGCTGCCCGTACGACAGCCACCACTTGCCCAGCAGCGACCCGAACGCACAGTCGGGGTCCGGGACTTCGACCAGCAGATGCCCGCCGGGCCGGAGTACGGCGAGCGCGGCGCGCAGTTCCTCGCGCGGGTCGGGGCTGTGTTCCAGGTGGTGGAGCATGCTCACCACGTCGTAACGGGCCCGCAGCCGCCCCGCGAGGTCGGCCAGCCGGCCGCGGTACGCCTCCTCGATACGGCCCAGCGCCCGCGCCCGCTCGACGCGTGCACCCACATCGGTCCCGTCGAAGGCCGTGTACGGGTGCACCTCCCTGGCGGCGGCCGGGAACCGGCCGTATCCGGTGCCGACGTCCAGCCAGCTCTCGGGCTCGGGATACGGGAGCATCGCGCGGGCCGCGGCGAGGTGGCGTCCGCGGCCGGACCGGGTGCGGAGGATGCGTACCGGCAGGGTCTCGTGGGGGAAGTCCCGCTGGTAGTAGGCCAGGCCCTCGGCGGTGAGGCGGGGGTTCTGGAAGACGTGGGCGCAGTCCTGGCATTGCTCGAGGACGAAGGTGCCGGGCTTGTGCTGGAGCAGGTCAGGCGTACGCAGCAGGGTGCGCAGCCGTCGTGAGCCGCACCAGGGGCAGTCGGGTCTGCGGGGTTCGTGGAACTCGCCAATTTCCAGGGCGAGTTCGGTGGGATACGTGGCGCGGTGGGCGGCACGATGCGAGGCGCTGGTCTGGGGTGTGGGGGACATGAGGTGCTCCTGCGGGGAAAGGACGGCGCGGCACGACCCGTACGGGCGGAACATCCGGTGCAAACCGGAACGTATGGGATCGCCCTTGCCAATTCAATGACGTTGCGGAGTCGTCTCCTTACGTACTGCAACAAGGGTGTTGACGGTGCTGGCCGGGGGCCATGTCGTACAGGCGGACCGTCCAAGGTCGGCTGCGGACGCTGCCGGTACTGTTCGGCGAATGAGCTCGCTTAATCTCGACGACTTCTCCGATCTGATCGAGCGTCCCGACGGCGGGGTGCGCCGTGACGCCGAGGCGCGCCGGGAGCGGCAGATCGTGCCGCCGGGGTCCCTCGGGCGCCTCGACGAACTGGGTGAGTGGCTGGCGGCCGCGCAGTCGGCCGTGCCGGTGCGGGCGATCGAGCGTCCGCGTGTGCTGTTGTTCGCGGGTGACCACGGGGTGGCCGAACTCGGTGTCTCCGCGCGGCCGCCCGGCAGTGCGGACCAGTTGGTGCGGGCCGTACTCGACGGCGCGAGCCCCGGGGCGGTACTGGCCCGGCGGCTGGGCGTTCCCGTACGGGTGGTCGACATGGCGCTCGACTGCGAGCCGGAGTCGCTGCCCGACGAGGTCGTACGGCATCGGGTGCGGCGTGGATCCGGGCGGATCGACGTGGAGGACGCGCTGACCCTCGAGGAGGCGGAGGCGGCGTTCCGTGCGGGGGTCGCTCTCGCGGACGCGGAGGCGGACTCCGGGACCGATCTCGTCGTCCTCGGGGATGTGAGCGTGGGCGGGACGACGGCAGCGGCCGTACTGATCGCTGCGCTGTGCGGGACCGATGCGTCTGTGGTCACCGGGCGCGGGGGGCGCGCGATCGATGACCTGGCCTGGATGCGTAAGTGTGCGGCCGTACGGGACGCTCTGCGGCGGGCGCGGCCCGTGCTCGGGGATCAGTTGCAGCTGCTTGCGACGGTGGGCGGGGCGGATCTTGCCGCGATGACCGGTTTTCTGTTGCAGAGTGCGGTGCGGAAGACGCCGGTGATTCTTGACGGGGTCGTCTCGGCCGCGTGCGCGCTGGTGGGGCAGCGGGTTGCTTTCCGTGCGCCGGACTGGTGGCTTGCGGGGCAGAGCAGCGGGGAGCCGGCGCAGGCCAAGGCTCTTGATCGCATGGCGCTCGAGCCGCTGCTTGACCATGGGGTCACGGTGGGCGAGGGCGCGGGGGCGTTGCTTGCTCTGCCGCTGGTTCAGGCGGCGGCGGCGCTGGCCGCGGAGCTGCCGGAAATGCCGGAGGCTGAGGAGCCGAAGGGGTTGGAGGACCCGGAGGATCCTGAGCCCTTGGAGGCTCAGGGCCCTGAGGGGCCCTGAGCGCTCCGCACGAAGGGCGGTTCGGAACTGCGGGTCCGTTGTGGCTGGTCGCGCAGTTCCCCGCGCCCCTAACGGGGCGCCGATCGCCCCACGCGGCGGAGCCGCAAATCGATACGGCCCCGCGGGCTGTCTCCGGCGGTGGGGCGGGTGCGGGTGCGTTGTGGTTGCTCGCGCCCACGCGGCGGAGCCGCAGATTGATACAGCCCCGCGGGTGCCTCCGGCGGTTGAGCGGGTGCGCGTGCGTTGTGGTTGCTCGCGCAGTTCCCCGCGCCCCTAAAGAGGCCTGCGGCCTCCCTAGGGGCGCGGTGCCGCACCCTGTCTTCGGGAAGTCCGCCTAACTTTCGGGGAGCCGCTTCGGAGTCGGGTCCGGTCTGCCGCCGATCCAGTCCTCCAGTTTGCGGCGGGGGACGGACCAGCGGCGGTCGTGGCGGTAGGCGCGGAGGCTTGATCTGGCTCGGGCGCGGGGGCGGCTGCGGTAGAAGCGTTTGGCCCACGGGGAGCCGGGGCGGGCCAGGCGGACGGCGCCGATCAGGGCGATGAGTGGGACGATCACGCCGAAGATCGCGAGACGGGCCTTGCCCTTGGCGAGGGCGAGCAGGGCGATGAGGAAGTTCCCGGCCACGGTGCTGATGGCGGCGCCGCGGTCCTGGAGTTCGTTCTCGCTGAGGTCGTTGACGCCGAACGGCACGAAACCGAGGAGGACCAGGCCCACCAGTGCCGCCGTGACCGCCACGACCTCGACGCTCTGGCGGCCCTGCTCGCTCCAGTAGACGTCGTCGAGATGCAGGATCAGCGCGAACTCGTCGAGCACCAGGCCCACGCCCATCCCGAAGAGGACCGCGCACAACCCCGAGCCGAAGCCGTGCCCTCCGCCCGCCACCGAGCCGAAGCCGCCGACGACGGTCAGGATCACTCCGGGGACGACGTGGTGGACGTGTACGCCGCCGGTCTTGACGTTGCCGAACGGGCCCTTGCCCGCGCGGATGAGCCGGGTGATGACCCGCGTGATCACGAAGGTGAGTACGAACGCGGCGAGCGCCAGTAGCAGGGGGAGTTTCCCCGGCTCGTAGATGTTCCGGTACCACCAGTCACCCATGTCCCCATCCTGCGACCGGATCGGGGCCGCTGCCTGCTGTGCCGTACTCTGCGGCGCGTGTCCAAGCCGGAGAACGAACCCGCGTACGGCTCCGAGAACGAGCCGGAGAAGCAGCCTGCGCCCGAGGCGTCCGGGATGTCCGGGGCCTCCGGGACGTCCGGGACGTCCGGGGCGTCCGGGGCCCCCTGGCCGGACGGCCTCCGGTTCGCGTTCGGCACGCTCACCGTGTTTCCCGTCGCGGTGTCCCGCTGGGACCGTGAGGCCGCACGGGCGGGCATGCTCTGCGCGCCCGTCGCGGGGCTGGCCGTCGGGCTGTGCGCGGCTGTGGCGGGCGGGCTGTTGCTGCTCCTGGGCGCCGGTCCGCTGCTTGCCGCCGTGGTCACCGTCGCGGTGCCCGCCGTGCTCACTCGCGGGCTCCATCTCGACGGGCTTGCCGATACGGCGGACGGGCTTGGCAGCGGTAAGCCTGCGACGGACGCGTTGCGGGTCATGAAGCAGTCGGATATCGGGCCGTTCGGCGTCATCACCCTGCTTTTCGTGCTGCTGGCGCAGGTGGCCGCCCTGTCCCAGGCGTACGGGGCTTCCTGGGTCGGCGGCATGTTCGCGGCCGTCGTTTCGGCGACCATTGCTCGGCTTGCGCTCACGCTTGGCGCTCGGGCCGGGACGCCTGCGGCTCGGCCGGAGGGGCTGGGCGCGGCCGTCGCCGGGGCGGTTCCCCTGCGGGGGGCGTTGCTCGTGGGGGGCGTCGTCACGGCCGTCGGTGCGTTCCTGGGGGCGTATGACGGGATGTACGGCTTCGTGCGCGGCGCGCTCGCCGTACTCGTCGCCTGTGCGGCGGCCGAGCTTCTGCTGCGGCGCTGTGTCCGCCGCCTCGGCGGTGTCACGGGGGACGTGTTCGGCGCGCTGGCGGAGACGGCGGCGACGACTGCGCTGGTCGTTCTGGTGCTGGGCTGAGGGCAGGTTTCTCGCCCCCGCCGCCCCTACCCATTCCCATCCCTGGGGCTCCGCCCCAGCCCCCCACCAGGGGCTCCGCCCCTGGACCCCGCTCGGGGCTCCGCCCCCGACCCCGTTTCGGGGGCCAGCCCCCGAACCCCCGGTCCTCAAACTCCCCCAGCTACCGCTGGGAGGTGCCCCCAGACGGGCTGATTTTGCGCGGCACTCGCCGGAGGGACTGTGTTGCGCGGCGCGAGCCGGGGGACTGTGTTGCGCGGTGCCTCGCCGAAGGGCTGAACGTGCGCGACGCTCGCCAAAGCGCCGAACTTGCGCGGCCACCGCCCGACGGCTGATCTGGCGCGACCGAGCCTTGTCAGCGCAGGCCCGCACCAATCAGCCCGTCTGGGGGCACCTCTGGGGGCACCCCCAGCGGTAGCTGGGGGAGTTTGAGGACGAGGCCGTTCAGGCCGATGGGGTCCGGGGCGGAGCCCCGAAAGGGGTCTGGGGCGGCAGCCCCAGCGGGGTCCAGGGGCGGAGCCCCTTGGTATGGGACGGGTAGGGGCGGCGGGGGCGCATCACCACTCACCCCAGCCGCAGCGCATGCGGCAGCGTCCCCCACGGGTGTGCGCCCGTGCCCGGTACCGCGCAGTGGACGGTGGCGCCGCGCGCGTGCGCCAGTTCGCCCACACGGGCGCCCGGCGGCACCCCGTACACCAGGTGGCACAGGCGCGTGCGCGAACCGCCCTTCCAGGGGGCGGGCCGCAGCGTCCGGTACGTCTCCCAGGAGCCCTCGAACGTGACCAGGACGTCCGCCAGCCTGCCGTACGCGACATGCGGTGGCGCCCCGTGGTTGAAGACCAAGGTGTCGCAGCCCGCACCCCAGGCCGCCGTAGCCAGCCGCTGGTAGTGGCCGAACTCACCTAGCCCAGTGGCTACTTGGTCGAGGAACGCGCCGTTCGTGCCGTACCAGTCGCGGTGTCGGGTCAGGTCGGCGGCGACCTCGGCACGCGGGCGGCGGCCGTAGGCGGTGTCCACGTACCCGAAGACCCGCACCTCGGCCGCGCGCAGACGCTCCGCGATCTCCGCGAACGCCGAGTCCGGCACCTCCCCAGGCCCGCTGGCCGGGTTCAGCACAACCCCGTAAAGGCGGGGCGCCGCGGCGACTATCGCCTCCCACTCCGCGGGGCGGACCGACGGGTGCTCGTAGTACGGAACCAGCAAACGGCTCACCGGTGGGCCGTCGCTCTGCCCAGCAGCCAGCACACCAAGGACGCCAGTACGCCGGCGGCCGTGGCATACACCACGAGGCCGATCAGGTGCGGGTCCGCACCATCCACCAGCAGCGCCACGCTCTGCGCGAGCCCCGCGGCGCAGCAGACCACCGCGGCGCTCAGGACCGCGCCAAAAGACTGAAGCAGCAGGCCTGTCCACAGGACCACGCCGAGGAGCAGCAGGGCGGTGAGGCGTACGCCGCCCAGGCCGGGCGCGTCGGGCCACAGCGCGGCCGTGGCGATGCTGAGCAGGAACAGCGCCGCGAGATAGCCGCTGAGGCACTTCACGAGGGTGACCGCGGTGGTCCGCCAGAACGCACGGGACGTACGGCTGGAGCGCAGCCCGGCGAGGCTACCGCTCCGGAACCGGTACAACAGCCACTCCGCGGGCCCCATGCTCAGCGTGAGCGCCACCGCGGCCGGCGCGGCGATCGCGGCATCCGAACCGGCGCCCTCGGCCAGGACGTCACCAAGCGCCACGTAGACCACGAGTACGCCGCTGCCCACCCCGAAGAAGGCGTACGGCAGCGACGCGCCGAGCCAGGGTGCTGCGCCGGGGCGGGAGCGCTTCCCGTCGCCTCGGAAAGGCACCAACGCTGCGAACCCCGCCGCCCAGCTCATCCGCTTCCCGTTCTCCCCCGACTCCCGTACCGCCGGAGCCACTTCACGCACCGCCAACGCCGACACCGCCGCCAGCGAGCCCAGCAACAACACCAGCCGCGCAGCGTCCGGAACCGGCCGCGCCAGTGCCACCAAGGCGCCCGCCGCCATCGGCAGCAGCGCGGCCAGCAGGGCCCGTTCGCGGCCCATCACCAGCAGCACGGTGGCCGCCCCGAGGTAGCAGGACTGCCCGGCCGCGAAGGCGACCGCGCCGAGATGGTCCGCGGCGACGGCCAGGGCGACCAGGGAGCCGAGCAGGGCGCCCGCCGGAGCGCCGATCAGGAGCGAGCGGCGGGAGGCGGTGCGGTCGCCCAGGCCCAGCCACGAGTACGCCCGGTGGGCCAGGCCCTGGTTCCAGGCCCAGCCGCACAGGGCGCCGGCCAGCAGCGGCGCCGTACCGGCCGGGAGTCCTAGGCCGTCCTCGGGGCCCGCGAGGAGGGGCGCCCCGAGGACGTAGCCGAGTCCGGGCAGCGCGAACACGACGCCTCGGAGCAGGCAGCCCAACAGGCCTATGCGCCAGGGGTCGTGGGGCGGGCCCGCCGGTTCGGGGTGGCGGCGTTCGGCGCGTGCGTACAGTTCCTCGGCCAGCGAGAACGAGTCCTTGCAGCCGTACTTCTCGCGTATCTGGTCGTCCGACATGCCGTCGGACTCCAGGAGCGCGGCGATCTCGTCGGGGTGGACGGCGGCGGCTATGAACTCGTCGAGGCGCGTGGCGAGTTCGTCCACCGGGTCGGGCTCCGCCCAGCTGGGCCGGCGTCGGCGCGGTACGGCGGGCAGGGTGTCGTACGGCGCGCCGGGCGGCATCCAGACCGAACCGCTCACCGGTCCGTCCCTCCCCCAGACTCCGTCCGGGGAGACCCCCAGGCGACAGCCTGGTACCAGGGATCGCGCAACTCGGCGGTCCAGTCGACGACGGTCTCGACGGTCGGCTCGTACACCTCGGGCAGGCCCGCGAGCTCGTGGTAGATGGTGCGGAAGGCGCCCACGGAACGGCGAAGCGTGAACCGGTCGATGACGCGCTGGCGCGCCAACCGGCCCATTGCCAGGCGCCATTCGTCGTCCTTGAGCAGCGTAAGCGCGGCCGCGGCCATCTTCTCCGGCTCGCGCGGCGGCACAACCAACCCCGTGTCGCCGACCGCCTCCTTCACCCCGCCGACATCGGTGGAGACCGTGGTCCGCCCGCACGACATGGCCTCGATGATCGAGAAGGGGAAGCCCTCCGAGATCGACGACAGCATCACCACATGCCCGGCCGCGTACGCCCGCCACACCTCGCTGATCCGCCCCTCGAAGCTGATCCCGTCCGTCACACCCAGCTCGGCGGCGAGCTTCTCCAGCTTGGTCTTGTACGCCTCTCCCCCGGGCGGCACGGGACCGAACAACCGCAGCCTGGTCTCGGGGAGTTCGGCACGCACCATGGCGTACGCGCGGATCAGTGTCTCCAGGTCCTTGATGGGGTCGATACGGCCGCACCAGGTGAGCGTGGGCACCTCCGGCTCAGGTCCGGCATGCGGGAAGGCGCCCGGGTCGACGCCGTTGTAGACGGTACGGATCTTGTCGGGGTCGGCGCCGCCGCGTTCCTCCCAGCGGCGGTTGTACTGGTTGCACGGGGTGATCAGGTCGGCTGATTTGTAGCCGAGAGTGTTCAGCTCGCGGTAGAAGCCGAGCATGAAGGCCTTGACGGGCCAGCGCTGTTCCTCGCTGCGGTAGCCGAGATAGCGCTCGCGGAGATAGATGCCGTGCTCGGTGAGCAGGAAGGGTATGCCGTCCAACTCCCGTGCGGCCAGGGCCGGAAGGGTGGCGAGGCCGCTGCCGGTGGAGTGCGAGACGGAGCCCTCGGGGAGCCGTACGCCGAGCGGGCGCAGCGCGTGTTCCAGCAGGTCGGTCGCGGTCAGCGCGTCGTGCACGGTGGGCCGGGCGGCGGCGGTCGGCAGATGCGGCAGGGTCCATATCGCCATGAGCGAGCGCAGCGCGGCCTCGGTGCGCAGGGCCGCCGACAGCCGTCCCTCGCGGGCGAGTTGGGCCAGTTCGTAGAGCGCCTCGCCGAAGTCGCAGTGCGCGCCGGGGTCGAGGAAGGACAGCAGGAACCGTTCATAGGTCTCGAGGAAGCGGCGGCGGGTGCTCCCGCGTGGTGGGCGCCGGGAGCCGGGGCGCCTGCCCCACAGGGGCACGGATATATGCTGGTAGACGTTGGACGGCAGCTCCCAGGTCACGGGTTCGCGACCGCTGCCGGCGAGCGATATGAGGTTGAACTCGACTTCGGGCATGCCCTTCACGAGCTGGTCGCACCAGGTGCTGACCCCGCCGTGGACCAGCGGATACGTGCCCTCCGTGAGCAGGGTGACATGACGGCCGGTGGTGCCGGTGGTCATCGTGGGGTTCCCCCTGGAACAGGTCTACGGCTCGATGGACGGGCGTCTGCTGTGCGCTGCGCTGCTCTCTCGTCAGACGGTTACGCGGGCAGTCTCAGCGTGAGGGCGTTCTGCGAGCTCTCCGGCGTGGTCCAGGCCGAGCGTTCACCGGCGTACGGAGTGCCGAACTCAGCCGTACCGCCCGGGAGTTGCTTGAGCGTGCCCTCCGGAGCGGTCACCGGGATCTCGGTCCCGGACGGGGCCGTGACGGTGACCGTGTCGCCGACCCGGTACGCCGTGACGTCACCGTCCGCGACAGCCCGCTGCCAGGCGGCGCGGCGCTGGAACTCGGTGCCGATCGTGCTCTGCCGCGGGTTCTCCAGCGGGGTGTTGTCAGCGAACAGTGCGCGATAGTCGGCGAGCACCTTGTCCAGGACCGGGTAGAGCAGCCGTTCCTCGGCCAGGTTGGACTGGTGGACGTAGTGCGGGCGCGGGTCGTTGTTCACGGCGTGCCCGAGAGCGATACGGGCCTCCTGGGGGACGATGTACGACGCGAAGCCGGTGGCCGGGTCGAGCGGGCCCTCCAGGCAGGTGGACGTGGGGTTGTTCTCGCAGACTCCGCTGCCGCCGTCGGCCTTGGACGTGTAGACCCAGTTGTACTCGTCGGTCATCTCGGCGGCCGTACCGACGTTGTAGTACACGTTCATCGGGTGGCGCGGCACGGTCAGCGCGGAGCCCACCGAACGCTGCTCCGGTTCACGGGAGTTGTCGGAGGCGATCCACTCGATGCCGGTGTCGGCGAGGGCGCCCGCGAGGTTCGGGTTGTCGTCCGGCTGCTGTGGCAGCGTCTTGAGACCCGAGTGCTCCCCGGTGACCAACTCTGTGGAGTCGACCGGGAGTCCGTGGCTTTCCGCCCACTTCTGGTTGTCGCTGATCTGCGCCGCGATCTCGGCGCGGCTCATGTACTGCGTCGTGCCGTCGGGGTCCTTGGCGCAGCTCCACGGCACGGTGCTGGTGTCCTGGACGCAGCCCAGGAAGGGGTGCGTGTAGGTGTGGTTGATCCAGCGGTACTCGCCCTTGTCGGCGAGGAGTTGGTCGGTCAGCGCGTCCGTGCCGCCGTTCTCGGCCTTCCACTCCTCGCCGGCGCCCGCATTGTAGACCATGTCGAGGGTGAAGTCGCTGCTCTGCTGCCACTGTGCTGCGTACACCGCGTCGTCCGCGGTCATACGGATCGGCGTGGTCCCCTCACCGTCACCCCCGACGCAGTCGAAGTCGCCCGGTGTGCAGTTGCGTTCGGTGTCCCAGCGGCTGTCGGGGGCGAAGACGTCGTCGACATGGACGGAAAAGTAGTTCCTGCTCTGGCCGAGGTGTACGCCCTGAGTCAGCCATTCGACGATGCCACGGGCCAGCACCCGGAACTGCTGCTGGTCGTCGTTGTACGCGAAGGTCACGACGAGTTCGCGGCGGCCGTCGTGGGCGTACTCGCCGACCAGGCTGCCGCGGCCCCCTCCGCCGGGCACAGCGATGTCGACGTAACTGGTGAAGCCCTCGCGCGGCCGGGCCACATACCCGTAACTCTCCTGAATGGAGCCGGAGTTGTCCTCGAACCTCAGCGGTCCGTCGAGATAGCCGAAATATCCCGCCTGCCCTGCCTCGGTGACCGAGGCCTGGCGGCCGTCGAGCGTGCCGGCCCAGCCGCCCTCGGTGGTGTAGTCGAGGCCGACACCGGGGTGCGCCCAGGTGTAGGCGTCGACCTGGGGGATGCCGAAGGTCCTCTCGTACGACTCCAGGGCGGCCTGCTCGGCCGAACCGGCCCCGAACGGCGCCTCGTTGGGCAGGACGACGCCTTGGAACTTGGCGCGCGGCACACCACCGTCCACCGTGTCGCTGAGGAACGCCTCGTCGATCGTCGGGCGGTCCGCGTCGTCGAGATCGACCGTGGTGTACGGGATGCCGGTGCTCTTCAGCTCCTCGGTGATGGCCTCGACGGGGCTGTCGCCGTTGTCGACGACCAGCACCCGGAGATCGATACGCGGCGCCTCGGCCGCGGACGCTCCGGGTGCTCCGAGGCCCAGCGCCAGCATGCCCGTCGCCGCCAAGCCAACGGCTACGGTTCTCCAACTGCGCGCGCTCTGCGGCACGGTGACTTCCTCCCCTGACGGATCCTCATGTGGTCAGCTGAGGGAGGATCCGTGGAAATCATGCAAAGCGAAGAGCGGATCACTCACACCGAATGGGGCGAGTGTGACTCAGGTCACCTCCTGTGAGGGTCGATAAATGGCCGCACCGCCACGGCGGGATGAACGGCCGCTGGAATGAGCGAAACCCGCCACCGAGCGTAGGCTCATGTCCGGTACTCCCCCGGTCCGGTCCAGCCCGCCGATCAGCCGTCTCATAGGCTCCTTCGTCGGGCCCGGCCGAGCCACCCCCCTCGGCCAGCAACTCAATGGAAGCGAGATTTCACCACCGTGACTGCTCTCACTCTCAGCACCGCCGCAGCGCCGGGCCTGCGAGCCGACGCGATCGTCGTCGGTGTCGCCAAGGGCGGCTCCGACAAAGGCGGCTCCGCCAAGTCCGGGGACCTGGTCGTCGCACCGGGCGCGGAGGCCGTGGACAAGGCGTACGACGGCGGGCTCGCCGGCGTTCTGGAGACCCTCGGCGCCTCCGGCGGCGAGGGCGAGGTGACGAAGCTGCCGGCACCGTCCGGCTTCAAGGCACCGGTCGTGCTGGCGGTCGGTCTCGGTGCGCAGCCCGACAAGGACGCCTCGTTCGGCACCGAGACGCTGCGCCGCGCCGCCGGTGCCGCCGCCCGCGCGCTGGCCGGCTCGAAGAAGGCCGCGTTCGCCCTGCCGGTCACGGACGCCGCCGACGCGGGCGCCATCGGCGAGGGCGCGCTGCTCGGGGCGTACTCCTTCGACGTCTACAAGGAGAACGCCAGCAACGACAGCAAGAAGGGCGCGAAGAACGGCAAGGCCCCGCTCGCCGAGGTCGCGCTGCTCGGCGGGAAGCCCCGCGACAAGGCGTACAAGGCGGCCGTCGAGCGCGCCATCGCCGTCTGCGAGGAACTCAACCGCGCCCGCGATCTCGTCAACACCCCGCCGAACGACCTGAACCCGGAGGCCTTCGCCGCCGTCACGCAGGCCGCGGCCAAGGAGCACGGCATCAAGGTGCAGGTGCTCGACGAGAAGGCCCTGGAGAAGGGCGGGTACGGCGGCATCCTCGGCGTCGGCGCCGGGTCCGCGTCCGCTCCCCGCCTGGTGAAGCTCTCGTACACCTCGTCCAAGGCGAAGAAGCACCTGGCCTTCGTCGGCAAGGGCATCACGTACGACTCGGGCGGCATCTCGCTGAAGCCCGCGGGCCACAACGAGACGATGAAGTGCGACATGAGTGGCGCGGCTGCCGTGTTCGCGGCCGTGGTCGCCGCCGCGCGGCTCGGCCTCGAGGTGAACGTCACCGGCTGGCTGGCCCTCGCCGAGAACATGCCGTCGGGGACGGCGACCCGGCCCGGTGATGTGCTGCGGATGTACAGCGGCAAGACGGTCGAGGTGCTGAACACCGACGCCGAGGGGCGGCTCGTGCTCGCCGACGCGTTGTGGAAGGCCTCCGAGGACAAGCCGGACGCGATCATCGATGTGGCGACGCTGACGGGCGCGATGATGCTCGCGTTGGGCAACCGTACGTTCGGCGTTATGGCCAACGACGACGCGTTCCGCTCCGCTGTCGTCGAGGCCGCGGAGGAGGCCGGTGAGGCTTCGTGGCCGATGCCTCTGCCGGACCATCTGAAGAAGGGGATGGACTCCCCTACCGCCGACATTGCCAACATGGGTGAGCGGATGGGTGGGGGGCTGGTTGCCGGGCTGTTCCTGAAGGAGTTCGTGGGGGAGGGCATCACCTGGGCTCACCTCGATATCGCGGGGCCTGCCTTCAATGACTCCGGGCCGTTCGGTTACACGCCCAAGGGGGGTACGGGGTCGGCTGTGCGCACGTTGGTGCGGGTTGCCGAGCTGGCAGCTTCTGGGGATTTGGGCTGAGGTCGCCTGAGAGCTCGGGGGGTGCGGGCTGCTGCGCGACTGCGGGTCGTCCGTGGTTGATCGCGCAGTTCCCCGCGCCCCTGAAGGGGCGCTGTCCTGCACGTCGCGATAGAGGTTGACGTCTCACACACCGGCCCGGCGTCCCGGCTTTCACGGACAAGTGCAAAGATGGGGTCTCGGCAGGACAGGGCCCCACCACAGGGCCGAAGAAAGAGCGGCCGGACACCAGCCGCCGCCCGGTCGGGAGACCGGCGTACGGCGCACATGCATGGAGGACGTGACGTGGCGAACGACGCCAGCACCGTTTTCGACCTAGTGATCCTCGGCGGCGGTAGCGGCGGCTATGCCGCGGCCCTGCGCGGAGCGCAGCTGGGCCTTGACGTCGCCCTGATCGAGAAGAACAAGCTCGGCGGTACCTGCCTGCACAACGGCTGCATCCCCACGAAGGCCCTGCTGCACGCCGGCGAGATCGCCGACCAGGCGCGTGAGGCCGACCAGTTCGGCGTGAAGGCCACCTTCGAGGGCATCGACATCGCGGCCGTCCACAAGTACAAGGACGACGTGATCAGCGGCCTCTACAAGGGCCTGCAGGGTCTCGTCGCCTCGCGCAAGGTGACGTACATCGAGGGCGAGGGCCGGCTGTCCTCCCCCACCTCCGTCGACGTGAACGGCCGGCGCGTACAGGGCCGCCACATCCTCCTGGCGACCGGCTCCGTGCCGAAGTCTCTGCCGGGCCTGGAGATCGACGGCAACCGCATCATCTCCTCGGACCACGCGCTGACCCTGGACCGCGTACCGCAGTCCGCGGTCGTCCTCGGCGGCGGCGTCATCGGCGTCGAGTTCGCCTCGGCCTGGAAGTCCTTCGGTACGGACGTCACGGTCATCGAGGGCCTGAAGCACCTCGTGCCGGTCGAGGACGAGAACAGCTCCAAGCTTCTTGAGCGCGCCTTCCGCAAGCGCGGCATCAAGTTCAACCTCGGCACGTTCTTCGAGAAGGCCGAGTACACGCAGGACGGCGTCCGCGTGACCCTCGCCGACGGCAAGACCTTCGACGCGGAGGTCCTCCTTGTCGCCATCGGCCGCGGCCCGGTTTCCGCCGGTCTCGGCTACGAGGAGCAGGGCGTCGCGATGGACCGCGGCTATGTCCTGGTCGACGAGTACATGCGCACGAACGTGCCGACCATCTCGGCCGTCGGTGACCTGGTCCCCACGCTCCAGCTCGCCCACGTCGGCTTCGCCGAGGGCATCCTGGTGGCGGAGCGTCTCGCCGGTCTGAAGACGGTGCCGATCGACTACGACGGTGTGCCGCGGGTGACGTACTGCCACCCGGAGGTCGCCTCCGTCGGTATCACCGAGGCCAAGGCCAAGGAGGTCTACGGCGCGGACAAGGTCGTCGCTCTCAAGTACAACCTCGCGGGCAACGGCAAGAGCAAGATCCTCAAGACCGCGGGCGAGATCAAGCTCGTCCAGGTCAAGGACGGTGCCGTCGTCGGCGTCCACATGGTCGGCGACCGCATGGGCGAGCAGGTCGGCGAGGCCCAGCTGGTCTACAACTGGGAGGCGCTGCCCGCCGAGGTCGCGCAGCTCATCCACGCTCACCCGACGCAGAACGAGGCGCTCGGCGAGGCCCACCTGGCCCTGGCCGGCAAGCCGCTGCACTCGCACGACTGACAGCCCTCGGGCGCGACGACACAGACTTCCGCAATTCGTAAGGAGCAACAGAAACCATGGCGGTTTCCGTAACCCTTCCGGCGCTCGGCGAGAGCGTCACCGAGGGCACTGTCACCCGCTGGCTGAAGGCCGAGGGCGAGCGCGTCGAGGCCGACGAGCCGCTGCTGGAGGTGTCGACCGACAAGGTCGACACCGAGATCCCCTCGCCCGCCGCCGGCGTACTGGCGTCCATCAAGGTCGCCGAGGACGAGACGGTGGAGGTCGGCGCCGAGCTGGCCGTCATCGACGACGGCACGGGCGCCCCCGCTGCCGCTCCGGCCCCGGCCGTCGAGGAGGTCGCCGCACCTCCGGCCCCCGAGCCGGCCCCGCAGGCCGCCCCGTCCACCGAGGCCGCCGCTCCGGCTCCGGCCCCGACCGCTCAGGCCGCCGCCGGTGGCGGCACCGCCGAGGGCACCGACGTGGTCCTCCCGGCGCTGGGCGAGTCCGTCACCGAGGGCACCGTCACGCGCTGGCTCAAGGAGGTCGGCGATTCCGTCGAGGCCGACGAGCCGCTGCTCGAGGTCTCCACGGACAAGGTCGACACCGAGATCCCGGCGCCCACCTCCGGTGTGCTCCTTGAGATCACCGTCGCCGAGGACGAGACCGCCGAGGTCGGCGCCAAGCTCGCCGTCATCGGCGCCCCGGGCGCGGCTCCGGCCGCCGCTCCGGCTCCGGCCCAGCCCGCCCCGGCCGCGGCGCCCGCCGCTCCGGCCCAGCCCGCTGCCCCGGCCGCGCCTCCGGCCCCTCCGGCTCCGGCCGCCCCCGCGGCTCCCGCCGCCCCGGCGGCTCCGGCTCAGCCCGCCGCTCCGGCTCCCGCGCCGGCCGCGCCCGCTCCCGTCACTCCGGCTCCGGCGGCTCCCGCCGCCGCGCAGCCCACCGACGAGGGCGCGTACGTGACCCCGCTGGTGCGCAAGCTCGCCGCCGAGAACGGCGTCGACCTGGCCACCGTCAAGGGCACCGGCGTCGGCGGCCGTATCCGCAAGCAGGACGTCATCGCCGCCGCCGAGGCCGCGAAGGCCGCCGCCGCAGCTCCGGCTCCGGCCGCTGCCGCACCAGCTGCTGCCGCTGCCAAGAAGGCGCCGAGCCTGGAGGCCTCCCCCCTCCGCGGCCAGACCATCAAGATGCCGCGCATCCGCAAGGTCATCGGCGACAACATGGTCAAGGCCCTGCACGAGCAGGCCCAGCTGTCCTCGGTCGTCGAGGTCGACGTCACGCGGCTGATGAGGCTGCGCGCCAGGGCCAAGGACGCGTTCGCGGCCCGCGAGGGCGTCAAGCTCTCCCCGATGCCGTTCTTCGTGAAGGCGGCGGCCCAGGCGCTGAAGGCCCACGCGCCCGTCAACGCCCGGATCAACGAGGGCGAGGGCACGATCACCTACTTCGACACCGAGAACATCGGTATCGCGGTGGACTCCGAGAAGGGCCTGATGACCCCGGTCATCAAGGGCGCCGGCAACCTGAACCTCGCCGGCATCGCCAAGGCCACCGCCGACCTGGCGGGCAAGGTCCGGGCCAACAAGATCACTCCGGACGAGCTGTCCGGCGCGACCTTCACCATCAGCAACACCGGTTCGCGCGGCGCACTCTTCGACACGATCATCGTGCCGCCGGGTCAGGTCGCGATCCTCGGCATCGGTGCCACGGTCAAGCGTCCCGCCGTCATCGAGACCGACGAGGGCCCCGTCATCGGCGTACGCGACATGACGTACCTGACGCTCTCCTACGACCACCGCCTGGTGGACGGCGCCGACGCCGCCCGCTACCTGACGGCGGTCAAGGCGATCCTGGAGGCGGGCGAGTTCGAGGTCGAGCTCGGCCTGTAACTCCGGTCGTACGTACGCGCCCTCGTCCTCCGCGGAGTTCAGCGGAGGACGAGGGCGCGTCGTCGTTTCCGCAGGGGGTATCCGTACGGGTCATCCGCCCGGGTCTTTACATCGGGCGGCCCCCTGGCAGCATGTAAGGCTTGTCTCACCTGCGCTGAAGCGCCCCCGCGCGCCCCTCTTAGACGGGAACTCGGCCTTATTGTCTAGACGTCAACGCCTCGGGGCCTTCGTACGCCCCCTTCAAAGGAGCCCTCATGACCGCGCCCGTCGTCCACTCGCTGCGCGAACAGATCCGCGAGCACATCGTGGACGGCATCGTGAGCGGGCGCTGGAAGCCGGGCGAGCGGATCGTGGAGCGGCGAATCGCCGTGGAGCTGGAGGTCAGCCAGACGCCCGTACGGGAGGCCCTGCGGGAACTGGAGGCGCTGCGGCTGATCGAGTCGGCGCCGAACAAGGGCGTACGGGTCAGGAGCCTGACGGCCGCCGACCTGGAGGAGATCTATCCCGTACGGGCCGGTCTGGAGCAGATAGCCGCCGAGCTGGCGGCGCAGCGGCTGGCCGAGGACACCACGGCGCTGGAGCCCGAGGTCGCTGCGCTGTACGAGGCGGACCGCGCGGCCGACGGCGAGGCACAGGTGCGGCACACCGTGGCCTTCCACCGGGAGATGGTGCGGGCGGCCGGGAACAGCGTGCTGCTGCACACCTGGGAGGGGCTGGGCATCGAGGTGTTCACGGCCCTGTCGATCCGCTGGCTCGGCACGCGGCAGCAGTCGTACGCGGAGGAGCACGAGGCGCTGGTCGAGGCGTTCAAGCGGCGGGATCCCGACATCGGTCGGCTGGTGAAGGAGCATGTGCTGGGGTGTGCGCCGCGCGCCGACGCGTAAGCGCTCCGCTGGGGGTGCAGTGATTCGGCTGCGGCGCCGTCGTGGCTGGTCGCTCCCGCGCGGCGGAGCCGCACATTGATACAGCCCCGCGCCTCTGAGAGGCCTGCGGCCTCCAAGGGGACGCGGTACTGCAACCGGGACCCCTCAGCCCGCCCGGCTCCCCTCCTCCCCTAGGCCCATCCGGCGGCACGCGCAGGGCGCAAGGCAACCATGCGTGCACATACTGGTGTAAGTCGTGTCGTCCTCCGGGGCGCCGCCCACGCCCGTAGCCGGCCGATGGTGGAGTCCGCATGATCCTGCCAGTGCTCGCCAAGTCCGCGCGCCTGCCTTCGGCCATGTACTCAACGGTCCGCTCCGGCGCCGGGCGGCTGACCACCGTACCGACGGCGCTGCTGCAGTCCATGACGTCGACGCCCCGGCTCTGGCGGACCCCCGGAGGCGTGCAGATCGAGGTCCGGCGCCTCGGGCGGCCCGGCACGGCAGCCGCGGCACGCGAGGTGGAGGCCGCGCTGCGGCGGGTGCCGGGGGTGAGCCGTGCCGAGGTGAACGGCACGCTGGGCTGCGTATACGTCGGCTGCGGGCCGGAGACCGACCTGGAGCGCGTCACCGGACTCGTCGCCACCGCGGACGCCGCCGCCCAAGAGGCGAAGGGTGCGGACGCCGGGCGGGCGCGGAGCCAGGTCGGCTTCCCGGGTGATCCGGGCGCCGCGGTCGGGGCGGCCGTCCGGCTCGGCGCGGGCTTGGTGGCGGTGGGTGTGGCGACGGTGGGCGACAGGCTCCGGTTGCGGGGCCTGCCGCCGGTGGTGATGTCGGCGGTCCAGCTCGTGGAGTCGGCGCCGCCGCTGCGGGACGGCCTGGTGCGCCGGATCGGTGAGAAGGCCACGGAGCGCGGCTTCGCCATGACGAACCTGCTGCTGACGACGCTGACGTTCCGGCCGCTCGGCGCCGCCGTGGCCGCCACCATGGCCGCTGCCCGGTATGTGGAGGTGCAGGCCCGGCGCCGGGCGTGGGCGGAGTGGTCGAGCCGGCTGGCGGTGCACGAAGGGACGTACCGGCATGACGCGTTGCCGGGGTACGAGCGACCGGCCAAGCTGCCGCCGGGGCCGGGCGACCGGTACGCGAACCTGGCGGCTCCGGTGGCCCTGGGTGCGTACGGGCTGACGGCGATCGGCGCGCTCAGCCATGACCGGAGCCTGGCGCTGCTGATCGCGGGTACGCCGCGGGGTCCACAGTTCGGCCGGGAGGCGTTCGCGTCCTCGGTGGCGCGGGCGGTCTCCGACCGGGGGGCGATCGCGCTGCGGCCGGAGGCGCTGCGCCGACTGGACCGGATCGACACGGTGGTCCTCGACGCCAGGGTGCTGGCCACCGGCGGCTGGACCGTCGAGGGCGTGGCGCCCCTGAACGGCGGCCCACAAAGCCCTGCTGTGCAGGAACAGGACGGTCCGACTGTGCAGGAACAGGACAGTCCGGACGACGATGAACTGCACGCCCGGATCCACGAGTTGATGGAGCCGGACGGTCCGCCGAGGCGCCCCCGGCCGCCCGGCGCCGGTCCCTTGCCGCCACAGCGGCAGGGGGACTGGAAGCTGCGGCCGTTCACCGGCGCGGACGCCGCCCCTGCCGCCGAACTACCCGCCCGGCCCGCCGCGCTCGCCCGGCAGTGGGCCGAAGAGGGCGCGCGGGTCATGCTCGTACTGCGGGCGGGCCAGCCGGTGGCCGTGGCAGCCCTCGCCCTCCAACTGCACCCGCTCGCCCACCACTTGGTGCGCGCGGCACGGGACTGCGGCCAGGTGCGGCTGGTGGGCGGCCCGCCAGGGCTGCACCGCAGGTTCGGGCTGCGGGAGGCCGCGCGTACGGGGCACCGGCGTACGGCCGCTCTGGTCCGCTCTCTCCAGTCGCAGGGCCATGGTGTCGCGGTGGTCTCGGCACGGACCCGGCGCGCCCTCGTCCGCGCGGATCTGGGCATCGGGGTGATCGCAGGTGCCCGGCACGTTCCGTGGGACGCCGATGTCGCCGCCCCGCCCGATGTCGTCCACCTGCTGCTGACCGCCCTGCCGGAGGCCCGGCGGCTCAGCCGGCTCTGCACCCGCCTCGAGGCTGCCGGCGCCGCGGCGGGCTCGGGCCTCGCGCTGCTGGTGCCCCGGCCGCGGGCCTGGGCGCGGGCCCGGCTGGTGACCGACGCGGTGACCATCGCCGGGATCGCGACGGGCTTCTGGGCGGGCTGGCGGCTGCACGGGCGTCCGACGCCGGCGGCGGCCGAACGTACGCCCTGGCATGCCATGGCGGTACGTCAGGTGATGACCCGGCTCGGCACCTCGTCCCGGGGCCTGGACGAGGCCGAGGCCGCGCGACGCCGGCAGTTCGCGGGCCGTGACCGGCACGACGGCGCCGTCACCCTGGTCGGCAGGGTCGCCGAGGAGCTGGCCAATCCGCTCACGCCCATCCTGGCGATCGGCGGAGGCATCTCGGCCGCGCTCGGTTCCGTACTGGACTCCGTGCTCATCGGCGGCGTACTCGGCGTGGACGCGTTGGTCGGCGGGGTGCAGCGGCAGCAGGCGGACCAGGCGGCGGAACGGCTGGTGGAGGCGACTTCGGCGCGGGTGAAGGTACGCCGGCCCGGCCGGACCGAGGCCGTGGAGGCGGCCGGTGAGCACCTGGTGCGCGGCGATGTGATCGAGCTGCGGGCCGGGGACGCGGTTCCCGCGGACTGCCGGGTGGTGCGGGCGCAGGGCTTGGAGGTCGACGAGTCCAGCCTCACCGGCGAGTCGCTGCCCGTCGTGAAAAGCGCCGCCCCGACCGCGGCCCGCACGGTCGCGGACCGTACGTCCATGCTCTACCAGGGGACGACCGTGGCGGCCGGCGAGGCACTGGCCGTGGTCGTCGCCACCGGTACGGCCACCGAGGCGGGCAGCGCGGCGGAGGCGGGCCCGGAGGGCGGGCCGCCGGAGAGCGGTGTGGAGCGGCGGCTGAAGGCGCTGGGCCGCTGGTTCCTGCCGCTGTCCGTCGCCGCGGGCGTGGTCCTCTTCGCCATCGATCTGCTGCGCGGACGGCCCCTGGGCGGCGCCCTGGGTTCGGCGGTCAGCCTGTGCGTGGCGGCCGTGCCGGAGGGGCTGCCGTTCGTCGCCACGGTCGCGGAGCTGGCCGCGGCCCGCCGGCTGTCCACCCGCGACACCCTCGTACGCAGCGCCTCCACCATCGAGGCGCTGGGACGCACCGACGTGCTGTGCTTCGACAAGACGGGCACGCTCACCGAGGGCCGGATCAGTCTCCAGCAGGTGTCCGATGCCTTGGAGGAACGCCCGCCCGACCAGCTCACCCCGCCCCTGCGCCGGATCGCCGCCACGGCCGCCCTCGCGGGCCCGCCGGGTCAGGCCGCGACGCTCGCCCATCCCACCGACCGTGCCATCGCGGCCGGCGCCGAACTGCTCGGCGCACCCACCGCCCGGGCCGCCGGACTCGGTACGGACTCCTGGGAGGGCCTCGCGGAGCTGCCGTTCGAGCCGGGGCGCGGCTACCACGCCGTGCTGGGACGCTCCGACTCCGAGACACGGATCGTCGTCAAGGGCGCCCCCGAGGTCGTACTGGCCCGGTGTGTCAGCATCCGCCGGGACGAGACATCTCAGCCCTTCGACGACCGGGTACGGGACGAGATCGAAGCGGAGACCGACCGGCTGGCCCGGCGCGGTCTGCGGGTCCTCGCGGTCGCCGAGCGGGTGCTGCCGGCAGGGGCTCCCCCGCAGCTCGATGACGAGGATGTCGGGGAGCTGAGTCTGCTGGGTCTGCTGGGCCTCGCGGACCCGGTGCGGTCCACAGCGGCCGAGAGCGTGAACCGGCTGTCCCGGGCAGGGGTACGTATCGTCATGCTCACCGGCGACCATCCCAGCACCGCCGCCGCGATCGCCCGGGAGCTGCGGCCCGAGGAGGAGCCGCGGCTGATGACCGGGGCGGAGCTGGACTCCCTGGACGACGCGGCGCTCGCGAAGACGCTGCCGGAGATCACGGTCTTCGCGCGGGTCACGCCGGGGCACAAGGTCCGTATCGTCACGGCTCTGCGGGCGGCGGGCCGGGTCGTCGCCGTCACGGGCGACGGCGCCAATGACGCGCCCGCCATCCGGATCGCCGACGTCGGCATCGCGCTGGGCTCGCGGGCCACCCCGGCGGCCCGCGCCGCCGCCGACGTGGTGGTCACCGACGACCGTATCGAGACCATCGTCGACGCCTTCGTCGAGGGCCGGGCCATGTGGGCCTCGGTGCGCAAGGCGCTGGGCATTCTGCTCGGCGGCAACCTGGGGGAGATCGCCTTCACCCTGGCGACCACCCTGCTCACCGGCCGCAGCGCGCTCAACGCCCGCCAGTTGCTCCTGGTCAACCTGCTCACCGACATGCTGCCCGCCATGGCCATCGCCGCCCGCCCACCCGCCGACCACTCAAGCCGGCTGCTCGCCGAGGGCCCGGAGGTCTCCCTCGGCAAGGCCTTGATTCGGCACATCCGGCTGCGGGCCGCGGTCACCACGGCGGCCGCCACCGTCGCCTGGATCGCCGCCCGCGCGACCGGCACCCGGGCGCACGCCGACACCGTCTCGCTGGTCGCCCTGGTGGGTTCCCAGTTGCTCCAGACGCTGCAGGACGCGGGCCGCGATCCGGTGGTCGCCGCGGCCGTGGTGGGGTCGTTGGCGGTACTGGGCGTGGTGGTGACCGTGCCCGGACTCAGCCACTTCTTCGGCAGTCGGCCCCTGGGTCCGGTGGGCTGGACGATCGCGGTGACGTCGGCGGCGGGTTCGGTTCTGGTGCCCGCCGTGGCGCAGGGCGCGGCCGGCGTGGTGGCACGGACGGGGCGGTCAGCGGGCCCCAGGTCTTGACCTGACCTGACCGCAAGGGGATATTCACGCGCAGGTCACCTTGGGGCAGCCCGCCGGATGGTGTCGGGGCTGACAAAGGAGGCGTAACCCGCACGTCCACATGAAAGGCGGCCTGCCATGCCGCAGATCCTCGGCACGATCCTGACCCAGGTGGCGATCGCCCTGATCGAGGCCGTTCTGGTACGCCTGATCATGCAGCTCTGGAAGTCCTTCGCCGCGAGCGGGCGCCCGGTGGCCGCGGCCACCTAAGTTTGTCCGTTTCAGGGGTTTATCGGCACGTATGCATGGAAGCCGATCCCGGGAGACCAGCGACTCACGCTTTCCAGCACGGGAGGGCGGAGATGATTCCCCCACACGCCGAGCCAGAGCCCCAGGAACAGGCCCAGCAGCAGGAACAGCCCCAGCAGGCACAGGATCAGGAGAAGAGGACGGGCGGCGGCAAGGTGGTGCACCTGCACACCGCACACGCCAACATCCCCATTCCGTACGTCACTCCAGGCGACGCCTTCTCCAAGATCCGGCTACCGAACGTCCGCACGGCCACATCAGCAGCCGCATCCGTGGCCACCACCGCGACCTCCGCGGCCACATCACTGCTCCCCTCACCCCGCAAGCTCGCCTTCTACGGCGTCCTGGGCGGAATGACCGCAGCCGGCGCCATCGGCTGGCCGGTAGCGGTAGCAGTAGGCGCCGCCACAGAGGTAATCACCCGAGAACAGTCGGCCCGCCAACGCGAAGAACACGAACGCATCGAGCGCCAGCACGCCGAGCACGAGGAACGCAGCCAGCAGCCCTCCAAGCAGACGGCGACTGCGTAACGCAGCGTCAGCCCCGCGCCCCTCCAGGGGCGCGGGGCTGTATCGATTTGCGGCTCCGCCGCGCGGGCGCACCGCACCCCTAGGGAGGCCGCAGGCCTCTTAGGGGCGCGGGGCCGTATCAATATGCGACTCCGACGCGCGGGCGCGACCAGCCACAACGGACCCGCAGATCCGAACCGCCCCCGCGCAGCGCGAACGTGCGGCCCCGCCGCGCAGACGGCGCGACCACCGCCCCGTAAGGGGCGCGGGGCTGTATCACTATGCGGCTCCGCCGCGCGGGCGCGACCAGCCACAACGGACCCGCAGGTCACCACTCCACCCCTCAGCGGAGCGCCAATGTGCGGCTCCGCCCCGCGGGCACCCCGCGCCCCTAGGGAGGCGGCAGACCTCTGAGGAGCGCGGGACTGTATCGATTTGCAGCACCGCCGCGTGGGCGCGAACAGCCGCAACGAACCCGCACGGTTCAACCTGCCCAACCCAGCGGAGCGCCAGGCACCCCGTGCCAAAAGCGGCGGCACGGAATGCCAATTTCTCGACATCGGCAGATTTACCCCTTCAACCCTTTGATCGATCATCGATCAGAGAGTTACAGTCACCGACGGGCTGCCACACAGCCCGCCGCCCTGTCCTGCCAAAGACAAAGGGCACATCCCACCCCTTACCGCTGAGGGAGACCGTCGAAGGAACCCCCTTCACGTGCCCCTCCGTATCCGGAAGGCGGCGCAATGACCGACCCCACCGCTATCCAGCCGAGCGAGCTCGACCAGCTCCCGGACCGCGACCCCGAGGAGACCGCCGAGTGGCGGGCCTCCCTGGACGCCGTCACCAAGGCGGCCGGGCCGCACCGCGCCGCGTACCTGATGCGCCGCACGCTGGAACGCGCCGAGGGCAACGGCCTCGCGCTGCCCAAGCTCCTCGAGACCGACTACGTCAACACCATCCCCACCGCCGCCGAGCCCGCCGTGGACGGCGACGAGGCGATGGAGGCCCGTATCACCGCGTGGAACCGCTGGAACGCGGCCGCGATGGTGACCCGGGGTGCGAAACACGGCGTCGGCGGCCACATCGCCACCTTCGCCTCCGCGGCCTGGCTCTACGAGACGGGCTTCAACCACTTCTTCAAGGGCAAGGAGGGGGATGGCTCCGGCGACCAGCTCTACATCCAGGGCCACGCCTCCCCCGGCATCTACGCCCGCGCCTTCCTCGACGGCCGCCTGAGCGAGACCCACCTGGACAACTTCCGCCAGGAGGCAGGCGGCAAGGGCCTCCCCTCCTACCCGCACCCGCGCCGTCTCCCCTGGCTCTGGGAGTTCCCGACGGTCTCGATGGGCCTCGGCCCGCTCTCCGCCATCTACCAGGCGCGCTTCAACCGCTACCTCACCAGCCGCGGCATCAAGGACGTCTCGCAGTCCCACGTATGGGCGTTCCTCGGCGACGGCGAGATGGACGAACCGGAGTCCACGGCCGCACTCGCGCTCGCCTCCCGCGAGGGCCTGGACAACCTGACCTTCGTCATCAACTGCAACCTCCAGCGCCTCGACGGCCCGGTCCGCGCCAACTTCAAGATCGTGCAGGAGCTGGAGGCGCAGTTCCGCGGCGCCGGCTGGAACGTCGTCAAGTCGCTGTGGGGCAACGCCTGGGACGAGCTGTTCCAGCTCGACACCACGGGCGCGCTCGTACGCCGCCTGCGCGAGGTACCGGACGCGCAGGTGCAGACGTACCAGACCCGCGACGCCGCCTACATCCGCCAGGACTTCTTCGGCTCCGACCCGGCGCTCGCCGAGATGGCGAAGCTGCTCAGCGACGACAAGATCCTGGAGTGCTTCCACCTGTCCCGCGGTGGTCACGAGGCGCGCAAGGTGTACGCCGCGTACAAGGCCGCGGTCGAGCACAAGGGCGCCCCGACCGTCATCCTCGCCCAGACGGTCAAGGGCTTCACGCTCGGCCAGGGCTTCGCGTCCAAGAACGCCAACCACCAGATGAAGAAGCTGTCGACGGACGAGTTCAAGCAGATGCGTGACCTGCTCGAACTGCCCATCTCCGACGCGCAGTTCGTGGACGGCGTCGTCCCGTACGGCCACCCCGGCGCCGACTCCCCCGAGGTTCGCTACCTCCAGGAGCGCCGCGCGGCCCTCGGCGGCCCGGCCCCCGCTCGCCGCACACACGCACTGGCCCCCCTCCCTGCCGCCGCCGACAAGACCTTCGCCGCGTTCGACAAGGGCTCCGGCTCGCAGAACGTGGCGACGACCATGGCCTTCGTACGTCTCGTCAAGGACCTGGTCCGCGACAAGCAGACGGGGAAGCGCTGGGTGCCGATCGTGCCGGACGAGGCGCGCACCTTCGGCATGGAGTCGCTCTTCCCCTCCCTCGGCATCTACTCGCCGAAGGGGCAGACGTACGAGCCGGTCGACCGTGACCAGTTGATGTACTACAAGGAGGCCAAGGACGGCCAGATCCTCAACGAGGGGATCACCGAGGCCGGTTCGATGGCGGACTTCATCGCCGCGTCCACCGCGTACTCCACGCACGGCGAGGCGATGATCCCGTTCTACATCTTCTACTCGATGTTCGGCTGGCAGCGTACGGCCGACCAGATGTGGCAGCTCGGCGACCAGCTCGGCCGCGGTTTCCTGATCGGCGCGACGGCCGGTCGTACGACGCTGACGGGTGAGGGCCTGCAGCACGCGGACGGCCACTCGCCGGTCATCGCGGCGACCAACCCGGCGGCGCTGACGTACGACCCGGCGTTCGCGTACGAGGTGGCGGCGATCGTCCGGGACGGTCTGCGCCGTATGTACGGCGAGGCGGCGCCCGGCGAGGACCCGAACGTCTTCTACTACCTCACCGTCTACAACGAGCCCCTGCCGCAGCCCGCCAAACCCGCCGGGCCCGGTGTGGACGAGGGCATCGTCAAGGGCCTGTACCGCTTCAACACGGCCGAGTCGGCGGGGCTGGACGTTGACGCCGCCAATGCGCCGCGCATCCAGCTCCTCGGCTCCGGAACGGCGATCCACTGGACACTCCAGGCGCAGAAGCTCCTCGCCGAGGAGTGGGGCGTGGCCGCGGACGTCTGGTCCGCCACGTCCTGGACGGAGCTGCGGCGCGACGCCCTGGAGGCGGACGCGGCGCTGCTGAGGGGCGAGGAGCGGGTGCCGTACGTCCGTCAGGTGCTGCATGGCGCCGAGGGTCCGGTGCTCGCGGTCTCGGACTACATGCGCCAGGTTCCGGACCAGATCGCGCAGTGGGTCGAGCAGGACTACTCCTCGCTGGGCGCGGACGGCTTCGGTCTGTCGGACACGCGTGAGGCGGCCCGCCGGCACTTCGGCGTCGACGCCGCCTCCATCGTCGTAGCGGCCCTGGCCCAGCTCGCCCGACGCGGCGAGGTCAAGGCGACGGCGGTGAAGGAGGCGCGGGAGCGGTACGGCCTGTAGGGCCGTGGCAGTCGGTCCCCATGCCCGGTGGCACCGGGCATGGGGACCGACTGCCTACTCCGCGGGAGGAATCTGCGCCTCCTCGGGAGTCGGCGGTGGGTCGGGGTGTCGGCGCAGCTGCACGATGGCCAGCGCCAGACCGCCCCACACGACGAGAATCGCGATGATCATCATCACGACGGCGCCGGCGGACATCAGCGGCCCTCCTCTCCGTGCTTGCGATGGGTCTCGCGTTCCTCGGGGGTCTCCATGTCCAGGTCGATCAGCCCGCCCCGGGCCGCCTTCCACGGGATCAGGGAGAGCAGTACGCCGACCAGCAGCGCGCCGATCGCCACGCTCCAGCCCGCTCCCAGCAGGAACTCGGTGGAGTAGCCCTCGTAGTTCTCGTCGAACTCGTCGCGCAGGCTGTCGACCATCATCCAGCCCAGCCCCAGCGGGGTGATGACGCCGAGGCAGATCCGCCACCAGTGACCCAGGCGCACGGCGGAGGTGGCGTCGGCGTCCCGCTGGAGCTCGGGCAGCTTCCGCATCAGCCAGGCCACCGCCACCACGCCGACGAGCGCGGCCATCACGATGCCGTACTGGTTGATGAAGTGGTCGGAGGCGTCGAGGAGGTAGACGCCCTCGTTGGTCGGGAACAGCAGGATGGAGGCCAGTGCCACGGCACCGCCGACGCCGAAGACGGCGGGGACGCGGTGCAGGCCGGTGCGGTCCTGCACGGCGGCGACGACCACCTGCACGATGGAGATCAGCGAGGACAGCCCGGCGATCACCAGCGACACGAAGAAGATCACACCGAACAGGCTGCCCAGCCACATCTCGGAGATGATGGTCGGGAAGGCCACGAAGGCCAGTCCGAGGCCCGCGGTGGCCACCTCCCCGACCGGCACGCCCGCCTGCTGCGCCATGAAGCCCAGCGTGGCGAACACCCCGATGCCGGCGAGGATCTCGAAGGAGCTGTTGGCGAACCCGGCGACCAGGGCGGAGCCGGTGAGGTCGGCGCGGCGCCGCAGATATGACGCGTACGTGACCATGATGCCGAAGCCGATCGACAGCGAGAAGAAGATCTGGCCGTAGGCGGCCACCCAGACACTGCCGTTGCCGAGTTCGGACCAGTCGGGCGAGAAGAAGGCATCCAGGCCCTCCGCGGACCCGTCCAGGGTGACGGCCCGGATCACCAGCGCGACGAAGAAGATCACCAGCAGCGGGATGAAAACCTTGTTGGCCTTTTCGATGCCGCGCCGGATGCCGAACGCCAGGATGACCAGCACGACCACCCAGACCGCGATGAGCGGCCACAGCACCCCGGAGACGTATCCGGAGACGAAACCGGGCGATTCGGAGGCCTGGAGGAAGCTGCCGAAGAGGAAGCCCTCAGGATCGTCGCCCCATGCCTGGTCTGCGGAGAATCCGACGTAGCGGATCGCCCAGGCGATGATGACCGCGTAGTAGGTGGCGATCACGAAGGAGATCGCCACCTGCCACCAGCCGATCACTTCCGCCGGCCGGGCCATCTGCCGCAGCGCGGCGGGGGGCGAGGTCCGGTATCTGCGCCCGATCGTGTATTCCATGATGAGCAGCGGGATACCGGCCGTCAGCAGGGCGATGAGATACGGCAGGAGGAAGGCGCCACCACCGTTCTCGTAGGCGACGGCCGGAAAGCGCCAGATGTTGCCGAGACCGATGGCGGAGCCGATGGCCGCCAGCAGGAATCCCGTTCGTGTTGCCCATTGTTCGCGGGGCTGATCCGCCATGTGCGTGTCCTCGTCCAGGGACGTCCCGATGGAAACCGCTGAACCTCTGAAATGAACTCTGGATCGACGTTAACAGCCGTTACCGGCCCATCACAGGATGTGTGCGCCCAGGCAGGTGGTGCCCCCGGCAGAATGGCGGTCATGCGTGCCGCACGGCTGATCAAGATGGTGTTGCTCCTCCAATCCCGCCCCTCCATGACCGCCGCCGAACTCGCCCGCGAGCTGGAGGTGTCCGAGCGGACCATCACGCGGGACGCGCAGGCGCTGTCGGAAGCGGGGGTGCCGGTGTACGCGGACCGGGGACGGACGGGTGGGTACCGGCTCATCGGGGGCTACCGCACTCGTCTCACCGGGCTCGCCCGGAGCGAAGCAGAGGCGCTCTTCCTGAGCGGAGTGCCCGGGGCGCTGCGCGAGATGGGGCTCGAGGACGCCGCCTCGGCCGCCCGGCTGAAGGTGTCGGCGGCGTTGCTGCCGTCCCTGCGCGACGCCCCGCACAGCGCGGCGCAGCGCTTCCATCTGGACGCCCCCGCCTGGTTCGCCGAGCCGAAGACGCCCGAGCTGCTGCCCGCCGTCGCGGAGGCGGTGTGGGACGACCGCCGGATCACCGCCCGCTATCGGCGCCAAGAGGCGGAGGTGAAGCGGGAGTTGGAGCCGTACGGCCTCGTGCTGAAGGCAGGCGTCTGGTACGTGTGCGCCCGCGTCCCGAACCCGGGCTCCTTCCGCGTCTACCGCATCGACCGGTTCACCGCGGTGGAGAGCGGCGACGAACGCTTCGTACGCGACGAGGCATTCGACCTGCCCGGCTTCTGGGCGGAACGCGCGGTGCAGTTCGCGCGCTCGATCCTGCGGGCGACGGTGGTGATCCGGCTGACGGAGGCAGGCAGACGGCAGCTGAGGTACGCCGTGGATCCGCTCTCCGCGCAGGAGGCGCTGGCCCAGGCAGGCCCGCCCGACGGCGAGGGCAGGGTGACGGTCACGCTGCCCGTCGAGTCGCACGACGTGGCGTACACCCAACTCCTCTCCCTCGGACCGGAGGTGGAGGTCCTGGAGCCGCCCGGGCTGCGGCAGCGCTTCGCGCAGGCGGTGGCCCGGACGGCGGCGTACTACGGCGTGCAGGTCACCGATAGCCCGTGACGTCCGCGGGCTTGCCCGCCTGCTCGACCTCCGCGATATAGCGCCAGGCGTCGGGCGCCGAGCCGTCGGCGTCCGTGAAGCCGTACTCCCGGGCCAGGCCTCCGCTGGACAGCGACTGCCCGTTCCAGCGCGCCACCTCGGGATCGGCGGCGAGCGCGGCCAGCGCCCGCCCGATATACGTGGGCGACTCGGAGATCGCGAAGTGCGGAGCCTGCTCGCAGGCGTCCCGCCAGTTCTCCTCGGTGACATGGAAGGCGGTGTCGAGCATCGCCTCGGAGCGCAGCCAGCCCGGGGTGAGACAGACGGCCGTACAGCCGTACTCCTTCAGCTCCTCGCCGAGGCCGTACGCCATGCGGATCGGGGTCGTCTTGGCGAGGTCGTAGAAGAACGGCTTGCGGTAGGTGGTGCGGTTGTACTCCTCGGTGCCGTCGGTGACCTCGACCAGCAGGCCGCCGCGGTTGCGGACCAGGAGCGGCAGGGCGCTGTGGCTGGTGACGATGTGCGACTCGATGCCGAGGCGCATGACCCGCAGTCCCTTGTCGAGGTCCATCTCCCACAGCTTCGGCTGCTCACGCGAGCCCATGTCGAGGTGGACGTCGCCGCCCCAGAGGTCGTTGACGAGGATGTCCAGACGGCCCTGCTCCCGGTCGATACGGGCGACGAGGGCCCGTACCTGCTCAGGTTCCAGATGGTCCGTCGGCACGGCGATGCCCCGGCCTTCGGCTCCGGTCGCCGCGTCGACCAGTTCGGCGGTCTCCTCGATGGTCTCGGTGGACCGGCCGACCTCGCTGACGTGATCACGGGTCGTACGTCCCGTGACGTACACGGTGGCTCCGGCGCGTCCCAGTTCCACGGCCATGGCCCGCCCGGCGCCGCGTGTGGCGCCCGCGATCAGGGCGATCTTTCCCTTGAGTGGCTGTGCGTTCTCCATACGACCGAGCATCCCGCCGAATGCCGACAGCCGCTGTCCGGCTTTCCATCGGGTTTTCCGTGGGCATGTGCGCGCATAACGATCTGCCTGTGCCCAGGTGCGCGGGCCGGGTACAGGCCCGATGCTGGTGCACGTGATGGACGAGACGGAGTTCTGGGACCTGGTGGACGCAACCCGCGAGGCCGCCGAGGGCGACCCCGACGAGCAGGCCGACCTGCTCGTCGAACGACTCCTCGGCCTAGACCCGGACTCGGTCCTGGACTTCGCCCGTCACTTCGAGGCCCGCTACAACCGCGCCTACTCCTGGGACCTTTGGGGCGCCGCCTGGATCCTCCTCGACGGCGCCAGCGACGACGCCTTCGACTTCTTTCGCTGCTGGCTGATCGGCCAGGGTCGGGATGTGTACGAGCATGCCGTGCACGATCCCGACCAACTCGCCGAACTCCTGCCCGACTTCGACGACGAGGTCGACGGCGACGGCGAGGAACTCGGCTACGCCGCGGACGAGGCGTACGAACAGCTCACCGGCGTCGTCGCCCCGGACCTCGGCATCCCGGCCGCGCCCCCGGAGCCGACGGGCACGCCCATCGACTTCGAGAACCAGAAGGTGCTGGCGGAACGTTTTCCGCGACTGTGGGAGCGGTTCGCGGACTGAGCGCTACTGGAAGCTACCTGCCGGGCAGCTGCCGGTGCGCCTCCGGCGCGTACGAGCCGGTCCTCGGCGCGCTGTGCTGAGGTGCCGCGTTGGCTCGGTCCAGGGCCGACGCTGTGGCGGCGGAGGGGCCCAGCACTACGGCGGCGATCGCGCAGGCCACGGTCCATGGGCTGCGTACGGTTCGTGCCCACAGGGTCGTCCGCCGGGGTCGGCGCTGCTGCTCGTTCTGGTGACTGGTCATGAGTTCCACCTCCGGTCAGTGCGTGCTTCGACGCTAGGAGGCAGGGTTCTGGGTCAGCGGTGAGCCGGCTGTGGTGTACCTGTGAGCCGTTGCCTTCCCTGGAGGTGGGCCGCGCGTTCCCTGATCGCGGGGAGGCGGGCTGTCAGGGCCTCGCCTGGGCAGGCGGTGTAGTAGCCGTCGGCGTGGCCGGCGATGGCCGCGAAGGTGCCGGGGGTGCCTGCTCGATATCTGCTCATGCTGTTTGTGGAGACCAGGCGCACCGGGGAACGCGGGTCGATGTCGCTCAGGCCCAGTTTCCAGGCCGCGACGGCTGCGACGGCGTCGGTCATGGCATGTGGGACCGGCACTCCGGTGGTGAAGGTGCCGATCGCCGCGATTCCCGTCGTACCGACGTTGAAGCCCTGGGTGTGCGCGCCGACGACGGGGCGCTCGACTCCGCCCGCGCGGCCCTCGTAGATGGTTCCACAGCGGTCCACGAGGAAGTTGTAGCCGATGTCGTCCCAGGCCCGGCCGCCGGCTTGGCCGACGTACATGTCCCGGATGATGCGGGGGGTGTCGGCGCAGTCGTAGTCGTTCGGCGAGTCGGTGTGGTGGATGAACACGGCCAGGACGCGGTCGGCGTACCGGGCGGGCGGGCGCGTGTACGCGGCGTCGCCTAGCCAGCGCTCCCTGGGGACGATGGCGGGGCGTTCGGCGCGGTGTCCCGCGGGGGTCCGTGCCGTGGCGGGTCGTCCGGTGCCCGCCGGCGTGCGGTCGGCGGCCACGGCCCAGAGGACCAGCGCGATGACGGCCGCGAGGCCGGGCAGACAGACCAGGGCCACCCGCACCGCACGCGGCAGACGCGACAGCGGTGCACGGAAGACACGCATGAGGCCCACTCTCCGGGAGACCTGTGGCTTCCGCGATGTGTGCTGTGCCACCCGGTGGAACCAACGCCCGTGCTCTGCGCGTTTTTTAGGTTCCACGCACGGGTGCAGATCCCGGCTGGGGGTCCGGGGGTCGTCCCCCGGGAAGACACAGCAGGTTCCACGCGTGCGTGGCCGAATTACGGGCCTCACGCGCGCGTGGGTGATCACTGGGCCCGCGGCGCACGTACTGAGGGGCCCAAGAGAAAGGGTGCTCCGTGGACCTGCTCGACATCCTGCTGTTGCTGGTGATCCTCTTGTACGCGGCGTCCGGCTACCGGCGCGGGCTGGTGGCGGGCTGTGTGTCGCTGGCCGGGTTCGTGGGCGGCGCGGTCATCGGCGTATGGGTGCTGCCCTGGATGATGGACCTGGTGACGGCGGGGACCACGACGGCGACGATCACGGCGGTGCTCACCGTGCTGGTGCCGGCCGCCGTCGGGCACGAACTGGCGGGACGGCTGGCCCTGCGACTGCGCCGCGAGCTGGACCGGGGCCCCCTGCGCATCGCCGACGGAGTGGGCGGTGCCGCGGCCAACACCGTGGCCGTCCTGGTGGTGGCCTGGGTCGCCGCGAGCGTGCTCGGCGCGTCCGCCTCCCCCGTCCTCAGCCAGGCCATCCGCGGCTCCTCGCTGCTCGGCGCGGTGCAGAGCACCATGCCGGAGACGACGCCGGCCTGGTACTCCCGCGCCACCTCGGCGCTCACGGAGGCGGGGTTCCCGCAGGTCTTCAACCCGTTCGAGAGCGAGCCGGCCACGAGCGTCGCCAGGCCGTCCGGGGACAGCGTCACCGCGGCGGCCAACCGGGCCGCGATGCGCTCCACAGTGAAGGTCGAAGGCGTCGCCGGCGACCAGGGCCGCGAGGGCAGCGGCTTCGTGTACGCGGCCGAGCATGTGATGACGAACGCCCACGTGGTGGCGGGCATCGACGAGCCGACCGTACGCGTGGGCGGCACGGGCCGGGCATACGAGGCGAGGGTCGTCCTCTTCGACCCCGACAAGGACGTCGCCGTCCTCGTCGTACCGGACCTCGAAGCCCCCATCCTGCCCTTCGACAACAGCGCGACGCGTGGCAACCCGGCCGTGGTCGCGGGCTACCCGCAGGACGGCGGCCTTGACCTCCAGGCGGCCACCGTCGCGAACAAGATCCAGGCCAGGGGCAAGAACATCTACGGCTCCGAGATCGTCACCCGCGAGATCTACTCCATCCGCTCCACGGTCCTGCCCGGCAACTCCGGCGGCCCCCTGCTGACCACGGACGGCAAGGTGTACGGGGTCGTCTTCGCCCGCTCCACGAGCGACGCCGAGACGGGTTACGTCCTGACCGCCGACGAGGTCGCCGACGACGCCCGGCAGGCGGCGAGGTCGTCGACACCGGTGGACACGGGCGACCCGGTCACGTCGTCCTGAGCCCCGGCAGGGGCCCCGACATCGCCCTGAGCGACGCTCAAAGGCTGCGGCCCATCATCACATCGTCGACGTACTTCCCGTCGAGGTAGAACTCCCCCGGCTGGATTCCCTCCACGACGAATCCCTCCGACTCGTACAGCTTGCGGGCCGGGGTGTTGTGGCCGAGGACGCGCAGCGACATGCGCAGGGCGCCCTGGCGGCGGGCCTCCTCGATCGCCGCGCGGATCAGCGCCCGGCCCACGCCGAAGCCGCGCGCCTCCTCGGCGACGGCGAGGCCCTGGATCTGCCGTACGTGTGCGTTGGAGACGAGCGGGGTGGGGAAACCGAGGCGCACATAGCCGACGAGGCGACCGTCCAGCTCCGCGACGAGATGGTCGCGGGGCCCGTAGCGGTCACCGAAGAACGGCTCGTACGGCGGCTCTTCCCGGGGCCTGACCGCATGCAGATACGACCAGGTCGCACGGTCCAGCCGCCCCAGTGCGTCCTCGTCTTCGAACAGGGCGGGGCGTATGTGCAAGGCGGGCATGGAGGTCACTGTACGGCGGGTGCGCGAGCCGTCGTCCGGTGTTTTTCGGCGCGCTCCGGGGGCCTCTTGGGTCCTCGGCGCGATGGCCCGGAGACCGTGGGCGGAGGATGGGGGCATGGAAGCTTCCCGAATCGCCGTGGCCGGGGCGTCCGGTCTCATCGGTGCGGCACTGGTGCGGTCGCTGACCGCGGACGGGCACGAGGTGGTACGGCTGGTGCGCCGTACGCCCCGGGCGAAGGACGAGGTCGAGTGGGATCCCGAGCGGCAGTACGTCGACGCGGCCGGGCTCAGCGGCTGCGACGCCGTGGTGAACCTCGCCGGGGCCGGGGTCGGTGACCGCCGCTGGACGTCCGCGTACAAGCGGAAGATCCGCGACAGCCGGGTCCTCGGCACGACGGCGCTCGCGGAGGCGGCCACCTCCCTCTCCCCGTTGCCGCGCGTCTTCGTGAACGGCAGCGCGATCGGCTTCTACGGAGACACCGGCGAACGGGCCGTGGACGAGAACTCGCCGCCCGGCGACGGGTTTCTGCCCTCGCTGTGCGTGGAGTGGGAGGAGGCGGCGGCGCCGGCCGAGGAGGCGGGCATACGGACCGTCTTCGCGCGCACCGGTCTGGTGGTGTCCGCCAAGGGCGGGGCCTGGGGGCGGTTGTTCCCCCTCTTCAAGGCGGGACTCGGCGGGCGGCTGGGCGGCGGACGCCAGTACTGGTCGTACATCGCGCTGCACGACGAGGTGGCCGCGCTGCGGCATCTGCTCGACACGGAGTCGTTGTCGGGCCCCTTCAACCTGACGGCGCCGCAGCCGCTCACCAACCGCGAGATCACCGCCGCGATGGGCCGGGTCCTGCACCGGCCCACCCTCTTCGCGGTGCCCGCGCCGGCGTTGCGGCTGGCGCTCGGCGAGATGGCCGGGGATGTGCTGGGGAGCCAAAGGGTGCTTCCTGCGCGGCTGTTGGAGTCGGGCTTCTCGTTCGCTTTTCCGGGGGTTGAGGAGGCGATTCGGGCGGCGGGGCGGGGCTGAGGCGGGGGGGTTCTTTCCCCAGCCCCGCCCCTTCCCGAAACGGGGGGCTGCGCCCCAGACCCCCGGCAGGGGGTGGTGGGTGACACTGCGTGTCGCGGGTGCGGGTGCGTGGTGGTTGCTCGCGCAGTTCCCCGCGCCCCTGGGGTGCGTGGTGGGTGCGGGGCCGCGGTCCGGTGCGTCAGCCCGTCGCCAACAGGGCATACGGCCCCTTGCTGACACAGGGCGTAGCTGTGCCCAGACCGAAGCTAAGCGACGGGCATAGGACGCACCGGCCCACGTCCCCTCCCGCCGGAGGGAGGGTGCCGGTTTCGTCGGGGTGCGGGCTTTTCGGTTCGCTTGCTCTTCGGGGTTGCGGGCAGTCGCAGGTTTTTAGGGGCGCGGGGAACTGCGCGACCAGCCACAACGAACCCGCAGCCGCGACACAACATGTCACCCACCACCCCGGTAGGCACCCACCCACCCGCGGTAGGCGCCCACCCGCCGTAGGCAGCGGGGCCTGGGGCGCAGCCCCCAGTTTCGGGAAGGGGCGGGGCTGGGGAAGAAAAACCCCCAACCGCCGGCGGCAACCCGCGCCCCCGTGCCCCGATGCCCCCGCCCATGCGCGACTCCCCCAGAACACCCGCCGTCCTAACCTCATCCAAAAACTCCGGAATTCCGGAAGCGTGTCGGGGGCATGACGTCCCCAGGAGCCGCGCGACCTCGAGGAGGGGCACGTGCTTGAGCCCGCTTATCAGGCGGACGTCGTCATCGTGGGAGCCGGGGTCGCGGGACTCTCGGCTGCTCACCGGCTGACCAGCGCAGGAGTAAGGACCGTAGTCCTGGAGGCCGCCCCTTACGTCGGCGGCCGTATGTCGACCGAGAAGGTCGACGGTTTCCGGCTCGACCGGATCGGCCGGCTGTTGTCCACCGCGTACCCGGAATTACGCCTCATCCCGGGCCTCGACGCACTCACCCTGCGCCCGTTCGCACCGGGCGTCCTCGTCCACGCCGACGGCCGGACGCACCGGGCGGGCGAACCCGGGAGCACGGCGAGCACCGGGGGCGCAAGGGGCGCACTCGGCGCGGCACGCGCCTTTGTGACCGCCCCCCGGAGGCCACGCGCCACCCGGCGGTCAGGGCAGTCGCCCGACGGAGCCGCCCGGCAGTCAGGGCCGTCACCCGACAGGACCGCCCGACGGTCAGGGCCGTCACCCGACGGCGCCGCACACCGGGCGTCGGCGCCACCGGCCGGCGCCCAGCCCTTGCCACGGACCTTCCCACCGCTCGGCGGCGCCATCGACCAGGCACGGCTCTCCGCCGCGCTCGGCCGGATCGCCGCCGCCCCGGTGGAGCGCCTGCTGGCGCGCCCGGACCGGCCGGCCGGTCACGCGCTGGCGGCGCGCGGCATGCCCGCCCGCACCGTCGAGGGCTTCCTGCGACCGCTGCTGGCCGCACTGCTCTGCGACCCGGACCTGACGACGTCCAGCCGGAGCGCGGACCTGGCCCTGCGCGCCTTCGCCGCCGGAGGGCTGTGCATACCGGAGGGCGGCGCCGACACCCTGCCGGAGCTGCTCGCCGCCGCCCTGCCGCCCGGCACGGTCCACACCGGCGTGCACGTCACCTCCGTGTCCACGACATCCGTACGCACCGCGGAACACGGCGAACTCCGTTGCCGCGCCGTCCTGGTGGCGACCGGCGCCCGCGCCGCCGCCGAGCTGCTGCCCGGCCTGCGGGTGCCGCCGTTCCACCCGGTGACGGTGGTGCACCACACACCCGACGAGGTGCCCCAGGCCGGAGCGGGGCTGCTCCTCGACGCGGACCGTCGCGGCCCGGTGGCCCACACCGCCGTCCTCAGCGAGGTCGACCCGTCCCGCGCCCCCGCGGGCCGCGCCCTGGTCTCGTCCACGATCCTCGGCCCACCGCCTCCGGACGCCGACCGGGTCGTACGAGCCCACCTTGCCGATCTCTACGGCACGTCCACGCTCCGCTGGGAACTCCTCGCCGTCCACCACACCCCCGACGCCGTCCCCGCGATGCCACCCCCACACGACCTCCGCCGCCCCGTCCGCCTCCTGGACGGCCTGTACGTCTGCGGCGACCACCGAGACACCAGCACCGTCCAGGGCGCCCTGCACTCGGGCCACCGAGCGGCAACGGCCCTGCTGACGGACCTCGGCGTGGGCTCGGCCAACACGGCGGCCCCGTTACCCAGGGCCGCATGACCAGACGGGGAGGCCTCGTCGCGGGGCGGGGCCTCCCCCTTCCTCCTACAGCGCTCCCAGCCACAACGGACCCGCAGCGTCAAAACTGCCCCTCCCAGCGGAGCGAGCCGTCAGCGAAGCGCCGCGACCTTGTCGCGATACCCCCGCACGGGCCCGGCGTCCCGATACGGCTCGAGCCGCCGCTCGAAGTCCCGTACGTACTCCACCGCCCGCACCGAACGCATCTCGGCCGCCTGAGCCGCCGCCTCCGCGCCCAGCTGGCAGGCCTGGTCGAGTTCGCCGAGGCCGAGGCGGGCGGTGGCGAGGACGATCCGGCAGAAGAGGCGGCTGCGGGCATAGCCGGGAGCCCGGAGCTGCAGGGACCGTTCGGCGTGCTGGGCGGCGGCGCGGTACTGCTGGAGGTCCCGGTGACAGTGCCCGAACTCGTCCGCGAGCTGCGCCTCGTCGAAGAAACGCGCCCAGTACGGGACGTCGTCGGTGGGCCGCGCCGCCTCCAGTGCCCGTTCGGCCCGTACGAGGGACGCCGTACAGGCCCGTACCTCGCCGAGCACCCCGTGCCCGCGCGCCTCCGCCGCGTGCAGCAGCGCCTGCACGACGGGCGGCCCGGACGAGCCCACGCCCTGCTGGGCGACCCGCGCCAGCTGCACCGCCTCCCGGCCGTGGCCCAGGTACACGGCCTGCCGGCTCATCGTCACCAGGACGTACGACCCGTACGCCCGGTCCCCCGCCGCCTGCGCGAGCCGCAGCGCCTGGACGAAGTACCGCTGGGCCAGTCCGTGCGCGGCGATGTCGTACGAGGTCCAGCCCGCGAGCCGGGTGAGATCGGCCGCGGCGGCGAACAGCTGGCGCCCGGTCTGCTCCCCGTACGTGCCGCGCAGCATCGGCTCCGCCTCGTGCTCCAGGTAGCGCACCAGGGCCTGCCGGGCGTGGCCGCCGCCGTAGGCGTGGTCCAGCGCGCGGAACAGCTCTCCGACCTTCCGCAGCGCCGCGATGTCGCCCGCGGTCACCCGCTGCCCGGGCTCGCGGTCGGTCGCCGGGCGCTGCCGGGGCAGGGCGCCCGGGCGGCCCTGCGCGGGCACCCGTACGACCGTGGGGTCCCCGGCGCGGCTCACCCGGTCGTCGGGCCGCCCGATCAGCCAGTCCCGGCTCGGCACGACGAGCCCCGCCGGGGTGAACGCGATCTTGCGCAGTTCCGCGTGGCTCCCGGAGTCCTTGCGCCACAGCCCGCTGACGATGTCGACGGCCTCCTCGGGCGTGGCCGCGAACTCGAGCCCCGCGTACACGGGGGCGCACGCGTCGAGGCCCAGGTCCTGCGCCGTGAGCCGGCGCCCGAGCCGGCGGGTGAACACCTCGGCGATCAGTGCGGGGGTCGTGCCGCGCGGCTGCTGGCCGCGTAGCCAGCGGGTCACCGATGTCTTGTCGTATCTCAGATCCAGCCCGTGTTCGAGACCGAGCTGGTCCACGCGACGGGCTAGTCCCGCGTTGGAGAACCCCGCTTCTGCGATCAGTGCGGCGAGCTGACGGTTGGGGGTGCGCTGCGCGGGTCGTTCCGTCATCTGCGGTGCGAACTCCTGCCTTCCAGGCCTCTGGGGGAATGACCTTGTGAACGGCGTGAATGTAGCGGTCTGTAAGCGCGCGATTGCAGACTTCGATCCGCATTCATCCGATCGTGTGAGGATTGGCCCGGAGAGTGACGGTCCCCGGACCGACAGAGCCGACCGGACCGACAGACCGGGAGGGCGGACCGGCCCGACCGGGTCGACAGGGCCGAAGTCGGCTGGAACATGGCCGGACGTACAGTGGCGTGTGGCGCGTACGCGCCTTACGGGTCTTCCAGGGAGGCGTTTGCCGTGGGTGAGTTGCGGTTCGTCCGGATGGGTTTCGGAGCGGAGGCCGTCGAGTACCAGCAGGCCTGGGACGAGCAGCGCCGCGTGCACGCCGCCCGCTTCCAGGACGAGGTCCCCGACACCTGTCTGCTCTTGGAGCACCCGCCGGTCTATACGGCCGGCCGGCGCACCGCCCCCGAGGAGCGCCCCCTCGACGGCACCCCGGTCGTGGACGTGGACCGCGGCGGCAAGATCACCTGGCACGGCCCCGGCCAGCTCGTCGGCTACCCGATCCAGAAGCTGCCGCGCCCTGTCGACGTGGTCGCGCATCTGCGCCGCCTCGAGGACGCGATGATCCGCGTGTGCGCCGACTTCGGCCTCGAGACCTCACGGGTCGAGGGCCGCGCGGGTGTATGGGTCCTCGGCGACCCGGTGGAACAGCGCCCCTCCCGATATGGAGGGGCAGCGCGCAGCGCTTCGGCTGAGGGTGGTGGCGGGCGACGGGCGGGAGGACTCTCCCTGGACTTCGACCCACGCCTCACGGACGACGAGTTCGACCCGCGCCTCAACGGCCCCGAGTACGCCCCCTCGAACGCCGGCCAGCGCCGCGAGGACCGCAAGATCTGCGCGATGGGCATCCGCGTGGCCAAGGGCGTCACGATGCACGGCTTCGCCCTGAACGTGAACCCGGACACCTCCAGCTTCGACAAGATCATCCCGTGCGGAATCCGGGACGCGGGCGTCACGTCACTGGCGTACGAGCTGGGGCGCAAGGTCACGATCGCCGAGGTCCTGCCGGTGGCCGAGAAGCATTTGCGGGCCGTACTGGAGAACGCGGACCTGCGACCTCGGGTCACCGCCGGGGGATGAGGGAGGCAAGGGCCGTGGGCAGGCGCAGGCTTTTCCAGGGGCGCGGGGCTGTATCAATTTGCGGCTCCGCCGCGATGGGGGTCCCCCCGCTCGAGCGGATTCGAGAGTGGGGGAGCGACAAGCCACAACGAACCCGCAGCCGCCCACGAACCCCTACACCCCACCCCATGGGCGCCCCGTTCAACCGCCGGAGGCAAGGCGTACGCTGGTGTGCGCCGAGGAATCGAATGCACAGGGAGCCGGTCGTGTCCGCAGTCACCCCCGACGGACGCAAGATGCTGCGCCTGGAGGTCCGTAACAGCCAGACCCCCATCGAGCGCAAGCCCGAGTGGATCAAGACCCGGGCGAAAATGGGCCCCGAGTACACCAAGATGCAGAACCTCGTGAAGAGCGAGGGCCTGCACACGGTCTGCCAGGAGGCGGGCTGCCCCAACATCTACGAGTGCTGGGAAGACCGCGAGGCGACCTTCCTCATCGGCGGCGACCAGTGCACCAGGCGCTGCGACTTCTGCCAGATCGACACCGGCAAGCCGGAAGCGCTGGACCGCGACGAGCCCCGGCGCGTAGGCGAGTCCGTGGTCACGATGGACCTCAACTACGCCACGATCACCGGCGTCGCCCGCGACGACCTGGAGGACGGCGGCGCCTGGCTGTACGCAGAGACCGTGCGCCAGATCCACGCCCAGACCGCGAACCGTGAGGCGGGCCGCACCAAGGTCGAGCTGCTGGCCCCCGACTTCAACGCCGAGCCGGCCCAGCTCGCCGAGGTCTTCTCCTCCCGCCCGGAGGTCTTCGCGCACAACATCGAGACGGTCCCGCGCATCTTCAAGCGCATCCGCCCCGGCTTCCGCTACGAGCGCTCCCTGAAGGTCATCACCGAGGCCCGCGACGTCGGCCTGGTCACCAAGTCGAACCTGATCCTCGGCATGGGCGAGACCCGCGAGGAGATCAGCGAGGCGCTGAAGCACCTGCACGAAGCCGGCTGCGAGCTCGTCACCATCACGCAGTACCTGCGCCCGACCGTGCGCCACCACCCCGTGGAGCGCTGGGTCAAGCCGCACGAGTTCGTCGAGCTGAAGGACGAGGCCGAGCAGATCGGCTTCTCGGGCGTGATGTCCGGACCGCTGGTGCGCTCCTCGTACCGCGCCGGACGGCTGTACCAGATGGCCGTCGAGAAGCGTGGCGCGTACGTCGCCTCGCAGGCCGTCTGAGATCTCCTACGACCTGCGCGATGGCACGCAGTGCCATCTGATCGTGTGAATCTGCACACAAGACATTACCCGCGAGTAGTGTCCGATACGACGCGGTTCTGACCGTTCCCGCAGATGGGGGCCATAGTCAGGGCCGCGTCGGCGTTTTCGGGCCTCGCGTCAAGGCTTCATTGGCGTTTGACCGGTTGGTCATGCCCTGGTAACACCATTCAGTGACTCTGTTCTCACGCCACGTACAGACTCATCCAGAGCCATCACCCGAGGGGGGACCTCCACCATGCAGGCCGCGCCCGTACGCGCCACAGCGATTCCGTCTTTCACCGATGCACTCCGTGCCGTCGAATCGGTCCTCATGAGCAGCGGCCAGCGCACCGCCCGCCGCAACGCATGGACCTCCGTCATGGAGGACCGCCGCCGCGCCAAGGACAGGGTCGAGGCGCAGCGCGTCCTCGAGCAGTCCGTCCTGGAAGCGTCGTTCGCCCCTCGCCCGTGACCGCCCGCCGAGGCGGCACCGCCGTCGTCGGCACTTCCCGCGCCACGTAGACTTCTCGGCATGGCGAGGAAGGACAACGCAGCGGACGCTGCGAACCCCGGGCGACTCAAGCAGATCGCTCTGACCTACAAGATGACGCGCAGGGCCGACTCCAAGATCGGTCTTGTGCTCGCGGCAGTCGGAATCGGCACCCTCGGTGTCTTCCTCGCGATCGGTTTCCTGATCGACCACCCGGTCTATCTCGGCATTCTCGGCTTCCTCCTCGCCTTCCTCGCGATGGCGATCGTCTTCGGCCGGCGGGCCGAGCGGGCCGCCTTCGGGCAGATGGAAGGACAGCCGGGTGCGGCGGCCGCGGTGCTGGACAACATGAAGCGTGGCTGGACGACGACTCCGGCGGTGGCGATGAACCGCCAGCAGGACGTGGTGCACCGGGCCGTCGGCAAGGCCGGCATCGTACTGGTCGCCGAGGGCAACCCGAACCGGGTGAAGGGCCTGCTGGCCGCCGAGAAGAAGCGGATGGCTCGGATTGTCTCGGACGTGCCCGTCCACGACATCCTGGTGGGGACCGGCGAGGGTCAGGTTGAGCTGAAGAAGCTCCGTACGACGATGTTGAAGTTGCCGCGGGTTCTGAGTGGGCCTCAGGTGACCGCGACGAATGACCGGCTGCGGGCCTTGGGCGACATCATGTCGAACCTTCCTATGCCGAAGGGGCCGATGCCGAAGGGGATGCGGATGCCGCGCGGTGGGCCCAAGATGCGGTAGCGCTGCCGCTGAGCTTGGCTGGATAGCGAAGGGCGCCCGGAACTTGTCAGTTCCTGGGCGCCCTTCGGCGTTTGTCGGGGGTGGTTCTGCGGATTGCCGACTGCGGGTCCGTCGTGGCTGGTCGCTCCCCCACTCTCGGCTGCTCCCCCACTCTCGGCTTCGCTCGAGCGGGGGGACCCCCATGAGCGGGGGGACCCCCATCGCGGCGGAGCCGCAAATTGATACAGCCCCGCGCCCCTAAAAGACTGCGGCTTCCCGCAGCCCTGGGTAGGACGCACCCAAAGCCGCGGCCCAGCGTGGGCCGCATCCGCAGCCGCGCTACAGATTGGGCAGCCCCCGAAGCCGCGCCCGGGAGTGGGTCGCCCCTGAAGGGGCCGGCCCGCTCACCGGCGCGTCGTCAGATCCGTACCTCTACCGTCCGCGCCAAGCGGTCGTGCAGCCCCCTGCCGTCGCGGTCCCAGATCAGGGCCGGGATGGCGATGCACAGCAGGGCTGTGCGGAGGAGGGCGCGCAGGGGCTGGACCGTGCCTGTTTCCAGGGTCAGGACCCTCAGGCCGAACAGGCGCTTGCCCGGGGTGAAGCCGATTGTGCCGACCGTCAGGATGCTCATCACGAAGAAGATCAGGAGTGCCCAGTTGCCCGTGGCCTGGTTGTAGCCGTCGGTGAGCAGGCCGTATGCGATCAGGAGGCACAGGCCCCAGTCGACCGCCAGGGCACCGAGGCGTCGGCCGGGGCGGGCGATCGAGCCGGGGCCCGACTCGGGGAGGCCGAGCTGTTCGCCGCGGTATCCGAAGTCGGCACCGGCTTCCTCCGCGGCCGCGCGCGGTCCGGAGAGCCACGATCCGATTGCTTGCCTGTTGTCCACGGGTCCACGGTACTGCGGAGGTTTTGGTATGCGGACAGGTGGGGTCAGCCGGGCCGGGGTCGGTTAACTTGGGCGAAACAAATGGGTCACGCTCGAGAAACCACCCGTCCCTATTGTCGGGTCTCAGCGTGTGCCACCGCACTGGCCGCACGAACGAACTACCACCCCGGCACGGACGGTCGGGAGTAGGAGGAGCTGGATGTTCCAGAACGCCGACGAGGCCAAGAAGTTCATCGCAGACGAGGACGTCAAGTTCGTAGACGTCCGCTTCTGCGACCTGCCTGGCGTGATGCAGCACTTCACGGTGCCGGCAGAGGCCTTCGACCCGAGCGAGGAACTGGCCTTCGACGGCTCCTCGATCCGCGGCTTCCAGGCCATCCACGAGTCGGACATGGCGCTTCGCGCCGACCTGTCCACCGCGCGGGTGGACCCCTTCCGCCGCGACAAGACGGTCAACATCAACTTCTTCATCCACGACCCGATCACGGGCGAGCAGTACTCCCGTGACCCGCGGAACGTGGCGAAGAAGGCGGAGGCGTACCTCGCCTCGACCGGTATCGCCGACACCGCGTACTTCGGTCCCGAGGCCGAGTTCTACATCTTCGACAGTGTCCGCTTCGAGACCAAGTCGAACGAGGCCTTCTACCACATCGACTCCGAGGCGGGCGCCTGGAACACCGGTGCGCTGGAGGACAACCGCGGCTACAAGGTCCGCTACAAGGGCGGTTACTTCCCGACCCCGCCGGTCGACCACTTCGCCGACCTGCGTGCCGAGATCTCCCTGGAGCTGAACAAGGCCGGTCTCCAGGTCGAGCGCCAGCACCACGAGGTGGGCACCGCCGGCCAGGCGGAGATCAACTACAAGTTCAACACGCTGCTCGCCGCGGCCGACGACCTCCAGCTCTTCAAGTACATCGTGAAGAACGTCGCCTGGCGCAACGGCAAGACGGCCACCTTCATGCCGAAGCCGATCTTCGGTGACAACGGCTCGGGCATGCACGTCCACCAGTCCCTGTGGCAGGCCGGCTCCCCGCTGTTCTACGACGAGGCCGGTTACGCGGGCCTGTCGGACACCGCCCGCTTCTACATCGGCGGCATCCTCAAGCACGCCCCGTCGCTGCTGGCCTTCACCAACCCGACGGTGAACTCGTACCACCGCCTGGTGCCCGGCTTCGAGGCCCCGATCAACCTGGTCTACTCGCAGCGCAACCGCTCCGCGGCCATGCGTATCCCGATCACGGGCTCGAACCCGAAGGCCAAGCGCGTCGAGTTCCGGGCGCCGGACTCCTCCGGCAACCCGTACCTCACCTTCGCGGCCCTGATGCTGGCCGGCCTGGACGGCATCAAGAACAAGGTCGAGCCGGCCGAGCCGATCGACAAGGACCTCTACGAGCTGGCTCCCGAGGAGCACGCGAACGTCGCGCAGGTCCCGACCTCGCTCCCGGCCGTCCTCGACTCCCTCGAGGCCGACCACGAGTTCCTCCTCCAGGGCGACGTCTTCACGTCCGACCTGATCGAGACGTGGATCGACTACAAGCGCACGAACGAGATCGCTCCGCTGCAGCTGCGTCCGCACCCGCACGAGTTCGAGCTCTACTTCGACGTGTGATCGACGCGCAGGTCTCGTAAGCCTGCAAACCTCCGGCTTCAGAGCCCCGCCACCGCCTTCACCGGCAGCGGCGGGGCTCCGTCGTTCTTTGCCCGGGCCGCGCCGTTCCTTTGCCCGGTGCGGGGAAGATCGGGATCCGGTTATGGCAATACCGCTGCACACTGGAATCGGGACGAGTGCCCGATGTGTGGGGTGATCGTGATGCGGAGTCGATTCCAGCCCGACCGGCGGTTGAACACGCGGATGGGGGTCACGCTGTTCCTGCTGGGGCTGCTGTACGTGGCGTTCGTCGCGGCCCTGATCGTGCTGCTGAAGTCGTGGGTGCTGGTCGTGGTGATCGCGGCGGCGCTGCTGGGTGCGCAGTACTGGTTCTCTGACCGGATCGCGTTGTTCGCGATGCGCGGTCGGGTCGTGGAGCGTGAGGAGTATCCGCAGCTGCACGGGGTGATCGACCGGCTGTGCGCCACCGCGGACATGCCGAAGCCGGCCGTCGCCGTGTCCGACATGGAGATGCCGAACGCCTTCGCCACCGGGCGCGACGCCGATCACGCCGTCGTGTGCGTGACGACCGGGCTGCTGCGGCGGCTCGAGCCCGCCGAGCTGGAGGGTGTACTCGCGCACGAGCTGTCGCATGTGGCACACCGCGATGTCGCGGTGATCACCGTGGCCTCGTTCCTCGGGGTGCTCGCCGGGCTGCTCGTGCGGTTCGTCTTCTACTCCCAGGTCTTCGGCGGGCACGGCCGCAAGGACCAGAACACGGCCGTCGTGTTCATGACGGTGATGGCGGTGTCCGCGGCCGTCTACGCGCTCAGTTTCCTCCTCATCCGGGCGCTGTCCCGGTACCGGGAGCTGGCCGCCGACCGCGCCGCGGCCATGCTCACCGGCCGCCCCTCGGCGCTCGCCTCCGCGCTGACCAAGGTCACCGGCGACATCGCCAAGATCCCCACCCGAGATCTACGGACCGCACAGGCCTTCAACGCCTTCTACTTCACGCCCGCGTTCGGCAGGACCCCGGGCATCCAGCGGCTCTTCTCCACCCACCCGAGTCTGGAGGAGCGGCTCGACCAACTGGGCCGGATCTCCGGCGAGTTGGGTGAATCGCCGTACTCCGGGAAGGCGGGCTGAGCGGCGATGGGGCTCCTGGACATCCTGCTGGGCCGCAGCAAGCCGGTGGCCCCCGACCTCGATCAGCTCTTCGCGCTGCCGTCGGCCGCGGTCACGCTGGAGGCGGCGGCCGGGTTCAAGCCGACCGGGCACGGCTCGGTGTGCTTCGCGACGGTCGAAGGGGCGGCCTTCGAGGACGTACGCCAGGAAGTGCGGGCCCTGTTGGACGCGGATGCCGAGCGGACGGGGCCGCCGGTGGAGGTGAGCCGGGACTCGTACGGGTATACGTGGCTGGTCTCGCGGCGGTCGCCGGAGGACCTGCCCGCCCTCGTGGGCGATCTGCACGCGGTGAACAGCGCGCTCGAAGGCAGCGGCTTCGGGCCGCAGTTGCTGTGCTCGGTGGTCGGCTTCCGGAGCGGGGGCGACGAGCGGCGCCCCCTCGCGCTCGTGTACCTCTACAAGCGAGGCAGCTTCTACGTCTTCGCGCCGCTCCCCGGCGGCGGGGAACGGCGCGACAACGCCTTGGAGCTGCAGATCAGAGCCGTACTCGCGAACGACCTCCGCCTGGAGCCGGACCTGAGCCGCTGGTTCCCGATCTGGGGCGCACCGGGGCTGTGACGCCGAGGGCCAGGACCACTTGTACTGGCCGCTGCTCGACGCGCCGGCCTGCGCGCCGGATGCCCGGGGAGCCGAGGGCACCCGGCGTCACGGCTCAGTTCTGCGGGCACTCCTTCCAGGCCAGGTGGTAGATGGTGCTGATGTCACCGTCGGTGGAGTCCATGGTCATGAAGCTGGTGCTGTTGGCGGGGGACGTGCCCTTGTTGACCCGGAGCTCGGTGTTGATGTTGAAGTTCCGCTCGACACCGCAGGGCGCCCACACCAATTGGGCCCACTCGGTTTCGTCGGTGGCCTGCCAGTTGTCCTCGTACGGGCCGCTGAACGGGTGCGATCTGGAGGCCGTGTCCGGGGAGCCCTGGAAGTAGTACGAGGCCTTCTGGGTGCCGCTCGCTCCGCGCTGGAGGGAGGCGAAACCCCGGTAGTCGACGCTGGCGATGGCGTAGGTGAAGCCCTGCGGTACGTGGACGATCAGGTTGAGCTGGCAGTTCTTGCGGAACGCGGTGGACGGGGCGCCGCCGCCGACCTGGGCGAGGTAGTCGCTGTAGGTCACCGTGAAGGCGGTGTTGTCCGGGGAGACGGCGACCGCCGCCGTGCCCCGAGGACAGCCGGAACCGTTCACCGTGGCGACCTTGATGACGATCTTGTCCGGGGGCGGGTCGTCGAAAACCGGCGACGAGGACGACGAAGCCTGCGCGGGGAACGCGGTGGCCAGCAGAGCGGCGATCGCGCCGCCCAGGAGGAGCCCACGAGCCATGATTCTCCAATCGGGGAACGGGAAAGGCTGGGAAGATCGACGATCGAAGGTCATGCACATGCCAAGCAGCGACATGCACAGACCCCCAGCCTGTGAAGGAGCTGTGAAGACCGAGAGCGACCGAATCGTATGGACTGCGGGGTGGCACGGCTAGAGCGATCTCCGGCCAACTCTGGCGCGATGGCGCCACCCTCCAGGCCAACTCCCATAAGCCCCGGATATACGGCGGGAAGTGGCCCCGAACGTACCGGTGCCGCCCACCCCCGCGGAGCGGACGGCACCGGATGCTCACGTACTCACGTACTCACGTACTCACGGCGCAGCCTCAGCGGCTGTAGCGCATCAGGGCCCGCACCATGTGGCACGTCGTGTCCGACGGCGGGTGGACGCCGATGAGTTCGGCCGTGCTGCGGATCTTCTCGTTACGGGCCTGGTTGGGCATGTAGACACCGGAGTCCAGCAACGCGATGGCGAGCCGCATCGCCTTGAGGCGCCGGTTGTGCGTGATGTACCAGTCACGCGGACGCCCCGGCGGGAGCGGCCGCTTCTCGATCGGCTCGTACGGCAGGTCCAGCGGAACCGGCCTCCTGGCCGTGGACTGGGTGGGCAGCGGGAAGAGTGCGGCAGCGGGCACGGGCATCCTCCTGTCGCGGTCAGGGAGCCGTCCGTCGGCGCCCTCGAACACTGCTACCAGTTTACTGCCCGCCACTGACATCGAGACACTTCGCAGAGCCCGCCAAAAGCCCAGGTGAGCAAGGAAATTGGCAGGGTGTCACACCAGGTCCGCGAGGTGCGCATGAGGCGGCGTCAAATTCGAACAGAGGCATCGGCCCTTCTCCGTCGACCGGGCGCGGGTGCGCGGGGTGACGCTGCGCGAATCCCTGACCGTACGGGCACTCGGCGGTACGCGGCTGACGCCGATCCTGACCGGAGTGAGCGTAGGACAGGAACTCTCCGACAACGGGCGGCTGTTACCGGCCACCACCCCCGACGCGGCCCTACGAGTGGCCAATCTCCTCCTCGGCACCGCGCCGCCGCCGCTCACCCCTCAACGGCTCGCACACGGCTGGCTGCATCCGCACCCACGCTCGGCCGGGCTTCTGGCACTTGCGCGTTATCTGGCGGCCGACGCAGCACTGGCCGCGGCCCTGGTCCTCCCCGTACGACTCTGGAACTGGCCCTCGTGGCTGATGCTGCTGCCGGCTCTCCTCGCCCTCATCCATCTCCCGGCGGCGTACGGCTATCACCGCAACCTCGGGCATCGCCTCGTCGACGGCCACCTCTTCGCACGTCGCGGCTTCTTCGTCCGCCGCACGGACGTGGTTCAACTGCGCGGCGTGTGCGGCACGACGGTGCGGCAGTCGCGGGTCCAGCGCCGCCTGGGCCTGGCCACGCTGCGGCTGGCCACGGCGGCGGGCGAACGGGTCTACACGGTGCGGGACCTACGGCTGACGGAGGCGGCGGACCTCGCTCGGACCGTGCTCGACCAGGAGAGAATTACTCAACTTCCTTTGTGATCTAAGCCACTTGAGTTACTCGTGCTAACTGTCGAGTAACTCTGTTCGGTATCTCGTACATAGCGGCGTACTCCCCGTTCCCGACCGGTCGCCGCCAGGGCGCCGGAGACAGGAGGCACGCCATGCCGCGTACATCGCGCAAGAGAACGCTCGGCCCCAAGAAGAAGCTCGCGTTGCTGGTGAGCGCCGTGGCGGTCGCCGGAGGCGGGGCCCTCGCCCTGGCGGCCACCTCGAACGCCGCGCCGGCCGGTCAGACGCAGACCTCGGCGGTCTGCGAGGGGCTGGCCACGGCGCTCGGGAACAACGAGAAGTTCATCGAGGGACAGCGCGCCAACCCCGACGCGCAGTCCGAGGCCCGGATCGCCAACCGGGAGGCGGTCATCGCGGAGATCGAGCGCAAGCAGGAGGCCTCCGGCTGCACGCCCGGGGAGTCGGCTCGCTGAGGGTCACCGAGGGGGGCGGGGTGGGCTGAGGCTCGGCCGCCGAGGGGTCAGCCGCCGAGGAAATCGGTGAGGCGGCGGCTCAGTTCGGCGGGTGCGGCCTGTGGCAGTGCGTGGTGCGAGATGCCGGGCAGTACGTACGTGTCCACGCGCGGCAGCAGCCGCCCTGCCCGCGCCGCCACGTCGCGCGCGTCATGAGTCCTGCTGTTCCCGGCCAGGCACAGCAGGACCGACATCTCCAAGCCCCGCAGCGCCTCCGGCTTCGGACGAGGCCCGGTCACCGGCTTCACGGAGGGGAAGCCGGCGGCCGCCTCCTGGAGTTGGAGCCAGTCGGGATCGAGGGGCACTCCCCCGCTCTCCCACTCCAAGAAGGCGCGGACACGGTGGGGCGCGGGGCGCAGCAGCATCGGCAGGGCGTGCAGCAGATACGCCGCCTTGAACCCGGCGAAACACTGCGTCGGGTCCAGAAGGAACAGGCGCCGCACCCGGGCAGGGGCCAACAGCGCGTACTGCAGGGCGATCCAGCCGCCGTACGAGTGCCCGCCCATGTCCACCGCCTCGACACCGAGGCCGTCCAGGAGCGCGTCCAGCCAGGCGGACAGGTCGGCGACCGTACGGGGGTGACGGTCGCCGGCCGGTTCGCTGCGCCCGGGGGCGCCGATCAGGTCGACGGCGAGGACGCGGCGGTTACGCGCGAGGTCGGCGGCCTGTGCGTACCAGGAGGCAGAGGTCGCTCCGCCGCCGCCCGGCAGGAGGAGAAGCGGGGGCGCGTCACGCGGTCCGCAGGCGTTGACGTACGTCGTACCGAACGGCGTCGGGACCCGGACCGCCTCCCGTTCCGCTGGCCACTTGGCCATGACCTTGTCGTAGGCCGACTTAAAGGCGTCGCTGTCGTACGTACGCATGGAGCCCCCTCCCGTATTATCTCGCCAAGCGAGATATTCGACGAGCGAGATGATAGCCCCGGAGGCGGACATGCGGCATCAGGGCCCCGAGATGGAGATCGTCCATCTCCTGCGCGCGGTGACGGTCGAACTCGGCCTGCACAGCGCCCGGTTCGCGCACCACAACGGCATGCACCCGACGGACGTACGCGCCCTGATCGAGCTCATGGATGCCTCCCGGGCCGGCGAGGAGATGACGGCCGGGCGGCTCGGTGCCGCGCTCGGGCTCAATTCCGCCGGGACCACCTCGCTGCTCGACCGGCTGGAGCGGGCCGGGCATGTGCGGCGGGTGCGGGGTCGGCAGGATCGCCGCAAGGTGGTCGTCGAGGTGAACGAGCGGGCCGTCGAACTGGGGTGGTCCTCCTTCGGGCCGCTCATCGGGAAGGCGGTGGAGTTTCTCCAGGGCTGCGACGAGCGTGAGCGGGAAGCGATCCGGGGCTTCCTGGAGGGGGTGCGGGAGGCCGCGGCGGCCGAGGGCGAGTGAGTCCTCGTACCGCCTTCGCTTTGCCTCGTACGGTCAACAGCCCCTCGTAGCCCTTGTATACGGCGGAGCCCACCCGCTCTCAAGGCGGGCCCCCAGCCCACAAGCACCAGGTAACACGGGCTTCACAGTCGGGCAATGATCGGGAAATCCCCTGTTGACAGGCTGCGGGCATCCCCGCGGCGCCCCAGTGCCGCAGCGCCGCGCGCCCGAGACGACCGAGCGCGACAAGACCCACCCCGAAGGATGTGGCCCGTGACCTTCAAGGCTGAGTACATCTGGATCGACGGCACCGAGCCGACGGCCAAGCTGCGTTCCAAGACGAAGATCCTGGCCGATGACGCCAAGGGTGCCGACCTGCCGATCTGGGGCTTCGACGGGTCCTCCACGAACCAGGCCGAGGGCCACGCCTCCGACTGCGTGCTCAAGCCGGTCTTCTCCTGCCCGGACCCGATCCGCGGCGGCGACGACCTGCTCGTGATGTGCGAGGTACTCAACATCGACATGACGCCGCACGAGTCCAACACGCGTGCCGCGCTCGTCGAGGTCGCGGAGAAGTTCGCCGAGCAGGAGCCGATCTTCGGCATCGAGCAGGAGTACACCTTCTTCGAGGGCATCAAGCCGCTGGGCTTCCCCGAGGGCGGCTTCCCGGCGCCGCAGGGCGGTTACTACTGCGGTGTCGGCGCCGACGAGATCTTCGGCCGTGACGTCGTCGAGGCGCACCTGGACAACTGCCTCAAGGCGGGCCTGGGCATCTCCGGCATCAACGCCGAGGTCATGCCCGGCCAGTGGGAGTTCCAGGTCGGCCCGCTCGCCCCGCTCGAGGTCGCCGACCAGCTGTGGCTGGCCCGCTGGCTGCTGTACCGCACCGCCGAGGACTTCGGCGTCTCCGCGACGCTGGACCCGAAGCCGGTGAAGGGCGACTGGAACGGCGCGGGCGCGCACACCAACTTCTCCACGAAGGCGATGCGCGAGGGCTACGACGCGATCATCACCGCCTGCGAGTCGCTCGGCGAGGGCTCCAAGCCGCTGGACCACGTCAAGAACTACGGCGCCGGCATCGACGACCGCCTGACCGGTCTGCACGAGACGGCCCCGTGGAACGAGTACAGCTACGGCGTCTCCAACCGTGGCGCCTCGGTCCGTATCCCGTGGCAGGTCGAGAAGGACGGCAAGGGCTACATCGAGGACCGCCGCCCGAACGCGAACGTCGACCCGTACGTCGTGACGCGTCTGATCGTCGACACCTGCTGCACGGCGCTGGACAAGGCCGGCCAGGTCTGACCCGTACGACGGCAACTCCGTACGACGGCAACTCCGTACGACTCCGTGAGGGGGCGTCCATCACAAACGGTGGGCGCCCCCTCACCGTTGTCCGCTTCATCTGTTTCAATTGGCTCATGGTCGGCCCCGAGAAGCACCCCGCGACAGGTCGCCATGACCTCGAGCCCTTCTGGCCTTCCCGTCAGCACCACGACTACGACCGTGAGTGTTGCCGCGCGCGCTGACCGCGCCGGCCCGCTGACGCCGTACCAACAGGCCCTGGGCCCGCGCGACACGACGTACGTCCTCGTCGAACTTCTCGCGCGAAAGAGCTGACCTCTCATGGCGAACACCCGTTACTTCCCGTCCGCGGATGTCGCGGATCTCCTGCCGCCGGGCACCACCCTGCTGCCCGCTCCCCCGCACACCCTGCCCAAGCTGCCGGGCCGACCGCCCATGGTCGGCTACCTGGTACTCGTACCGGCCGACCAGCAGCCCGCCCTGCCGCCCATCACGGCTCCGGAAGACGCCCCGGACCGCGAAGAACCCGAGGGCGGCGACTCCCTCGTACACGTCGACCCCGTGCGGCGTACCGCCGAGGTCGACGGACGGCCGCTCGAACTCACCTACCTGGAGTTCGAGTTGCTCGCGCACCTCGTGGCGCATCCGCACCGGGTACACACCCGCGACCACCTGGTGTCCACGGTCTGGGGCTACGGGCATGTGGGCGACGGCCGCACCGTGGACGTCCACATCGCCCGGCTGCGCCGCAAGCTCGGTGCGGAGCACCGGGGGGCGATCCGGACAGTACGGCGCGTGGGGTACAAGTACGTTCCGCCGAGCGGGCGTTGACTCTCTGCTGAAGGCAGATTCCCGTTCCGTCCCGCGGGCCGGCCGGGCAGAGTCGAAGGCATGAGACTTCTGATGCTGGGCGGTACGGATTTCGTGGGGCGGGCCGTCGTCGAGGCCGCGCTCGCCCGCGGCTGGGACGTGACGGTCCTGAACCGGGGAACCCACGAGCCTCCGGCCGGGGTGCGGTCGCTGCTCGGCGACCGCACCGCGCCCGACGGGCTCGCGGCGCTCGCGGCGGCCGAGGGCGACTGGGACGTCGTCGTCGACACCTGGTCGTGGGCGCCACGTGCCGTACGGGACGCGGCGCGGCTCCTGAAGGACCGCGCCGGCCGGTACGTCTACGTGTCCAGCTGCTCCGTGTACGCGTGGCCGCCGGCCGCCGGTTACACCGAGGAAGCTCCCCCGGTGGAGGGCGCCTCGGCGGACGCGGAGCAGACCGACTACGCGCGGGACAAGCGCGGCGGTGAGCTCGCCGCCGTCGACGCCTTCGACGAAGAGCGCTCCGTGCTCGTACGGGCCGGTCTGATCCTCGGCCCGTACGAGAACGTCGGCCGCCTGCCATGGTGGCTGACCCGCATCGCCCGCGGCGGCCCCGTCCTCGCACCCGGCCCCCGTGAGCTGCCGCTCCAGTACGTCGACGCCCGCGACCTCGCCGAGTGGGTACTCGGGGCGGCGGAACGGGAGTTGAGCGGCCCGTACAACCTCATCAGCCCGCAGGGGCATACGACGATGGGGGCACTCCTCGACGCCTGCGTGCAGGCAACGGGCAGCAACGCCGAACTCCGCTGGACCGCCCCCGAGTTGATCCTCGACGCCGGCATCGAGCCCTGGACCCAACTACCGGTCTGGGTACCACCGGCGAGCGAACTGCACGGCGCCCTCCACAGCGCGAACGTGTCACGCGCCGTGGCAACTGGCCTTCAGTGCCGCCCCGTTGAGGAGACGGTGACGGACACGTGGGCGTGGCTGCAGACCCTGGGCGGGACGGCACCTCAGCGCCCGGACCGACCGGCGAAGGGCCTCGACCCGGAGGTGGAGGCGAAGGTGCTGGGCCTATGAGCTGAGGCAGGGGCTCGCTTCATAGCGCCGGTGTCGAAAGGCGCCCCTCAGGGGCGCGGGGCTGTATCAATTTGCGGCTCCGCCGCGTGGGCGCGACCAGCCCAAACGGGCCCGCAGCCGATGAACGGCCCATCCGCGTGGGAGCGGCCAACGGACCGCAGCGTCCAAACCGCCCACCCGAGCGGAGCGCCATGGTGTAGCTGGCAACACCCCTTGATCGGAGCCCAGCCCCCGTGCCCCGTCCCGCCCCCTCCGCCAAACTGACGCCATGACGACCATCGAGACGAAAAGTGGCGGTTCCGCCGAGACCAAGAGTGGCGGTTCCGCGCGGGTGCGGGGGAGCGGGATCGCGGCGGTGCGGGGGCTCGGGCTGGCGCCGGTGCTGCTGCCGGGGGCCGTGCTCTGCTTCACGCTCTCCGTGGTGTCCATCGCGTTGATACCGATCGGGATCGGGCTCGTCACCACGCCCTGGGTGCTTACGGGCGTGCGGGCGTTCGCGGACTGGCGGCGGGTGCTGGCCGCGCAGTGGTGCGGGGTGAAGATCCCGTCGGCGTACCGGCCGGTCCCGAAGGGCGCCAAGCCGTGGACGCGTACGTTCGCGTTGCTGCGCGACCCGGCGACCTGGCGAGACCTGCGGTGGCTGCCGGTCGACATGACGGCGGGGTTCGTCACCGTGCTGCTGCCGGCGGTGCTGTTCCTCTACCCCCTGGAGGGGTTCGCGCTGGCGGCCGGGCTGTGGCGGGTCTTCGCGGACGCCGGATACGTCGCGTACTGGTACGGCTTCGTGCCGGTCACGGGCCAGGCCTCCGCGTTCGGCGCCGCCGCGCTGGCGCTCGCGCTCCTCTTCCTGGCCCACTTCGCCGGCCCGCGGCTGCTGAAGGCCCACTTCCAGCTCACCCGCGCCCTCCTCGCCCCGGGGCAGGGCGAGCTGGCCGAGCGCGTCCGCGTCCTGACCGAGACCCGCCGGGACGCGGTGGACACCTCGGCCGCCGAACTGCGGCGCATCGAGCGGGACCTGCACGACGGGGCGCAGGCCCGGCTGGTCGCGATGGGCATGGACCTCGGCACCGTCGAGGCGCTCCTCGACAAGGACCCCGAGAAGGCCAGGCAGTTGCTCGCCGAGGCCCGCCAGAAGTCCGCCGACGCGCTCACCGAGCTGCGCGACCTCGTCCGCGGCATCCACCCGCCCGTGCTCGCCGAACGCGGACTCGGCGACGCCGTACGGGCGTTGGCGCTACGGCTGCCCGTCGGCACCGAGGTGGACGTGGACCTCCCGGGGCGCGCGGACGCCCCCGTCGAGTCGGCCACGTACTTCGCCGTCAGCGAGGTCCTCACCAACGCCGTGAAGCATGCGGAGGCCGACCGGATCTGGGTCGATGTGCACCACACCGACGGCATGCTGCGGATCGCCGTCACCGACAACGGCAAGGGCGGGGCCGGGATCGGGGCCGGTTCGGGACTCTCCGGAGTCGAGCGGCGACTGAGTACATTCGACGGCATCCTGGCCGTCAGCAGCCCCGCGGGCGGTCCCACCATGGTGACCATGGAGATCCCTTGCGAGTTGTCCTAGCCGAAGACCTCTTCCTACTGCGCGACGGACTGGTCCGGATGCTCGAGGCGTACGACTTCGAGATCGCGGCGGCGGTGGAGAGCGGTCCCGAACTCGAGCGGGCGCTCGCCGAGTTGGAGCCGGACGTCGCCGTCGTCGACGTACGGCTGCCGCCTTCGCACACGGACGAGGGCCTGCAGTGCGCGCTCAAGGCGCGCCGGGCGAGACCCGGGCTGCCGGTGCTGGTGCTGTCGCAGCACGTGGAGCAGTTGTACGCGCGGGAGTTGCTGGCGGACGGGACCGGCGGGGTCGGCTATCTGCTGAAGGACCGGGTCTTCGACGCCGAGCAGTTCATCGATGCCGTACGCCGGGTCGCGGCGGGTGGCACCGCGATGGATCCGCAGGTGATCCAGCAGCTGTTGTCGCGGCGTCAGGCGGAGAGCCGGCCGCTGGGGCGGCTGACGCCGCGTGAGCGGGAGGTGCTGGAGCTGATGGCTCAGGGCCGCTCGAACGCGGCGATCGCGGAGCGCCTCGTGGTGACAGAACGGGCCATTGCGAAGCACACCTCCAACATCTTCGCGAAGCTGGACCTTGAGGTGTCGGACGATGATAATCGCCGCGTCCTGGCCGTTCTCGCCTATTTGGATCAGGGACGTTGAAACAACACCGGCATTCACTGAACAAGAGTCAGCGTTACCCCCTCAACTGCCGTTGAAACAGGGGGTTCTGGGCCCTTTGCGCCGGAATTGCTCCACCAATCTCTCACTAATTTCTGATGCCGCTGAACACCCCATGAGCCCCTTGCGTATTGAAGGACGCCGCTTCACCTCCTGTCGGGCGCCTCAATGCCCCGCAAGGAAGCCAGAGGAGTTCCATGGGACGCACGAACCGAAAACGCCGCTCAACGCTCGCCAACCGGGCGATAGCCGCATCGGCGGCTCTCGCGCTGGGCGGCGGCGGCTTGCTCGCGGCCAATATCTACGCATCGGCGGGTGAGGGGAACTCGCAGCAGAACGCGCAGCCGACCGCCGCAGGGGTGGCAACGATCAAATGCCCGGACGTCGGGCAGTCACTGAAAGATGTGCCGGACGGCGCCCGCCAGGGTGTCGACCAGGAGCTGGCGAAGCTCGACCAGCAGATCTCGGAGGCCTACACGCGTCTCGCGGACACGCGCCAGGCCCAGGCCGGTGACGCCGCCTACGTCGACAACGCCATCCTCGGCCCGCTGAAGTCCAAGCGGGTGGCCACCATCGACCGGATGAACATCAACATCCGGAACGCGGGCGGCCAGCCTCTGCAGGGTGCCGAGCAGATGGCCCAGTGCGAGGGTGTGCCGGCCGACCAGATCAACAACGGTGGAGACCAGGGTCAAGGCGACGGCCAGGACCAGGGCCAGGGCGATGGCCAGGACCAGGGTCAAGGCGATGGCCAGGACCAGGGCCAGGGCGACGGTCAGGACCAGGGCCAGGGTGACGGTCAGGACCAGGGCCAGCAGGGCGGCCCGGTCGCAGCCGACTTCCAGGACATCACCCAGGTTCAGCCGAACGGCGGCCCGCAGGGTGTGAACGGAAACGGGCTCCCCGCCAACGGTGACTCCGGTTCCACAGGCAGCTTCACCACGAGCTGTGGCACCAACGGGAACGACAACCACAACTCGGACAACATCATCGTTGCTCCGGGTGTCGACAACGGCGCCCAGCACACGCACGACTACGTCGGCAACCAGGACAACGACGCGTTCACCAGCGACGAGGAGTTCCTCCAGGCTGACACCAGCTGCGAGAACCAGGGCGACAAGTCGTCGTACTACTGGCCGGTGCTGCGCCTGCAGAACGGTGAGGACGAGTTCGACGCGAACGACCTCGGTGGCGGTGCGGAAGGCAACATCGGCCCGATCCAGGAAGCCGCCCAGGCGGAGCTGAAGTTCGTCGGCAACAAGGCGGGCGACGTCGTCGCGATGCCGCAGGCCCTGCGCATCATCACCGGTGACGCCAAGGCCTTCAGCAACGGCCTCGCCAACGCCAACACGAACTGGAGCTGCACCGGCTTCGAGGACCGGCAGCTGACGGACAAGTACCCGATCTGCCCCGAGGGCAGCTCCGTGGTGCGGACGTCCTTCTTCCAGAGCTGCTGGGACGGTCAGAACATCGACAGCGCCAACCACCGTGACCACGTGGCCTTCGTGAACGAGGACGGTACCTGCGACAACGGCTTCCAGGCCATCCCCCAGCTCCAGGCCCGTCTGGTCTACGACGTTCCGGCGCCGCAGATCGAGAACGGACAGGTCCAGAACCCGTTCGCGGTGGACGGCTTCCCGACGGAGCTGCACAAGCCGATCACCGACCACAACGACTTCCTCAACTTCTTCGACGAGGAGACGATGAACCAGGTGGTCGAGTGCATCAACAGCGGCCAGGACTGCCAGTAGCACAGTAGGTAGGCAGTAGGCAGTAGAAAGCCGGCGGTGGGATTCCCACCGCCGGCTTTCGCTTGCCCTCGAAGTGCGCCGGACCCGGGCGGCCAGCCGTGGTGACCGCCCTCGTGGTCAGCCGTGGTGACCACCCTTGTTGTGACTGCCACCGGGGTTCATGTGTTCGGACCCTTCCTCCATGGTCCCGCCGATTTGGCCGCGCAGCGCCGTGACCGTCTTCTCCTTGCCGATGGCGACCCACTTGCGGCCGACGAGGTAGTAGCCGCCGTAGTCCTTCGCCGAGTTCAGCCACTCGCGCTGACCGCGGTCGGTGGCGAACGTCGCGAGGACGAACCTGCCCCCGGAGTTCTTGCAGATGGCCTGCCGGATCGTGTCCTCGTCCATCTGCATGTTCGGCTTGCAGCCGGCCTGGCCCGCGATCTTCTCCAGACTCCCGGTCGCGGTCGCGGGGACCTTCTCCCCGCCGTCGTCCGAGCCGCAGCCGGTCAGCACCACCAGCGCGGCGGCTGCTCCGGCCGCGGCCAGACTGTGTCGCGTCAACCTCATCTTTTCCTCCGGTCACGTCCGGCGACATGTACTCCACGCCGCAGAGAGCCCCGGCAAGGGCCCTGTACTCGATACGGCTCCCGGGCGCCTCACGCTCAATCGGCCCCCCACCGAACCACACACCCGGCCCCGGCGGCCAACGCCCGCGGACACCCATCCGACGCCCGCCGGACGCCCACAGACACGCGCAGCTGGGCGCTGGACATGTGAACACCCTTACGGCACCGTCCCGTTGGAGGCCGGATTCGATCGGTAAGGTGTTCGCATGACAACCGGGGTACAGGTACGCCGCAGGATGGGTGTCGAGGAACGACGGCAGCAGTTGATCGGCGTCGCCCTCGAGCTGTTCAGCCGACGCTCGCCCGACGAGGTCTCCATCGACGAGATAGCCTCGGCCGCCGGCATCTCCCGGCCCCTGGTTTACCACTACTTTCCCGGCAAACTCAGCCTGTACGAGGCGGCGTTGAAGCGTGCCGCCGACGATCTGGCGACCCGGTTCGTGGAGCCGCGGGAAGGCCCGCTGGGCACGCGGCTGCTGCGAGTGATGCGACGGTACTTCGACTTCGTCGACGAGCACGGGCCCGGCTTCTCGGCGCTGATGCGGGGCGGCCCGGCGGTCGGCTCCTCCGCCACCAACGCCCTCGTCGACGGCGTACGGCAGGCCGCGTACCTGCAGATACTGGCGCATCTGGACATCGACCGGCCGCCCGCCCGCCTGGAACTGGTCATCCGCTCCTGGATCTCGCTCGCCGAGTCGACGGCCCTGATCTGGCTGGACGGCCGCCGCATCCCCCGAGCCGAGCTGGAAGCACAGCTCGTCCACGACTTCGCGGCGCTGGCGGCGGTGAGCGCGGCGTACGACGACGAGATGGCGAATCTGCTGCGCCGCATGCTCAAGGACGAGCCGGCCGAGGGCCCGTTCATGGACCTCGTCGGCCGGCTCGTAGCGCTCGCGTCGTAGCTCTGCCCCTACGCCCCTACGCCCCTACTCCTCGAACTTGCTGTACGAGGCGTCCAGGTCCCGCACCTCCGCGGAAGCGTGCAGCGTGACCCCGGCGGGCTTTACATGGGCCCGTAGCAGCTCCAGCGTCCGCTCGGTCAGCGCCGCCTTCGTCTCCTCGGTACGGCCGGGCAGCAGCGCGATCATGACATGCACCAGCGCATGCCCGTCCGCCTCCCCGCCGATCACCAGGTCCTCTGTCGGCCGGAACCGCGTCTTGCACGCCGGGAGCTTCGCGGCGGCCGTCTCCACCACCATCGTGTGCAGCGCGAGCGCGAACCCCTTCCGGTCGAAGGCGTCGGCAAGCGGCGCCGAGTAGTCGACGGTGATCTGCGGCATGGGCACTCCTGTTCTACGGCTCTTGCCAGCAGCCTAGCCGGTGGCCTGCGAGAAGACCGCGACACTGCGGGCCGGGACAGCGAAGGTGCCCGACTCCGTCTCGTACGACGAGCCCTTGACGACCGGGTCCGAGCCCGCGGCCTGCACCGGATGCAGCGCGTACGGCTTCCCCGCGAGCGCCGCGATCCCCTGTGTCTGCCGCTCGGGCGTCGCGTTGAAGACGACGACCAGGTCGCCGAGGTTCATCGTGATCACACCGGGCGTCTCCTCTCTGCCGCCGGACAGCGGGAAGGACAGCTGGGACTGCACCTGCTCGGCGGTGGAGAGCCCGAAGACGCTCTCGCTCGTACGGATCTTCAGCAGGTCCCGGTACGCGGCCGAGGTGCCCTCGATCTGCGGGCAGCCCACCTCGATGGAGCCCAACAGGGGCTTGGCGTATGGCCACTTGGACTGATTGTCGGCGGCCATCGGCAGCCCGCGCCCGAAGCCGTTGCCGTCCCGGCAGTCCCAGTGGATCGCGTTGAACCAGTCGCCGCTGTCGTACGAGTTGCGGTCCAGGGACTTGGAACGCAGCAGGTCGGTGCCCGCCTGGGAGAGCGCCGGTCCCTGCGAGAGCGTGGCGGTGGCCATGGCGAGGACCTGCATACGAGCACGGTCGGCCGCACTCGTCGAGGACGGCAGCTTGAAGGCGAGCGCGTCGAACAGCGACTCGTTGTCGTGCGCGTCCACATAGGCGAGAGCATCGCCGGGCGCGTCCGCGTATCCGGCGGGCGCCCCGTTGTAGTCGACCTCGGAGCCCTTGACCTGCCGGCCGCTGGAGTCGGTGAAGCGGTAGTCGGCGAGGTTGCCGGAGAGCCCCACCTTGATGAGGTCCTGGTAGTGCAGCAGGCGGGCCTTCTGCTCCTCCGAAGTGCCGTTGTTGGCAGAGGAGTTGGGGTCGGTGAAGAGCCCGGAGGCGAAGCCCTGGACGCCCGGGTCCTCGTCGAACGGGCCGCCACCACGCACCGCGTCACGCGCCCGGTCGGAGAAGGTCGCGATGCCGGTGCCGGCCATGTTCTTCTGCGTGGCCTGGACAAAGCGGGCGTCGTCGGCGACCTCGCCGAAGTTCCAGCCCTCGCCGTACAGGATGATCGCCTTGCCGTCGACGCCGTCCTTCTCGAGCGTGAGCGCGTCGAGGGCCTTGCGTACGGCGAGGATGTTCGCCTTCGGGTGGTGACCCATGAGGTCGAAGCGGAAGCCGTCGACCTTGTACTGCTTCGCCCAGGTGATGATCGAGTCCACCACCAGCTTGCCCATCATGGCGTTCTCGGGTGCGGTGTTGGCGCAGCAGGTTGAGGTGGCCACGGAGCCGTCGGCGAGCAGCCGCTGGTAGTAGCCGGGCACGATCTTGTCGAGCACGGAGGTGCCTGCCTGACCGCTGGAGGTGGTGTGGTTGTAGACCACGTCCATGACGACCCGCAGCCCGTCATCGTTGAGGGACTTGACCATCTTCCGGAACTCGACCGTACGGTCCGTACCTTCGGGATCAGTGGCGTACGAGCCTTCCGGCACCGTGAAGTGGTACGGGTCGTAGCCCCAGTTGTACGCGTCCTTCGCGGCGGTCTTCGCCACGCACTCCTGCTGCTGGTCGGAGTCGGCGGGGTAGGAGACGAGGTCGCAGCCGGGGGCCGCCTGGTCGGCCTTCGTCTCCGGGATGGTGGCGATGTCGAAGGCGGGCAGGAGATGGACGTACGAAGTCCCGGCCTCCGCAAGCTTCTTGAGGTGCCGGGAGCCGTCGCTGTTCTTGTCGGTGAAGGCCAGATAGGTGCCGGGGTGCTTCGCCGTCCTGTCCTCGATGGAGAAGTCCCGGATGTGCAGCTCCTGGATCTGGGCGTCCTTCAACGGGACGGCCTTCGGCTTTCTCAGGCGCGACCAACCGTGCGGGGCAAGGGACTTGTCGGCGAGGTCGATGACAAGGCTGCGCTTGGAGTCGGTGGTCAGAGCGAGGGAGTAGGGGTCGGTGACCTTGTTGGTGACGACCTTCTGGACCGTCGGCGCCCAGACCTTCACGACGTACCGATAGGGCTTGTTCTTCCAGGACTTGGGGCCGGTGACCGACCAGACGCCGGTGTTCCCGTCCCGCTTCATCGGCACGGCGGCGGCCTTCTCACCGATCTCCAGTGACACGTTCTGGGCCGTGGGCGCCCAGAGGGAGAGCGTGGGCCTGCCCTTGCGGAGCACGGGGCCGAGGTCCGCGTCCCTAGCGTCGTACAGATCGTCGAGTACGCCTGCGATTTGCACCGCCGTCTCGGCCACCACGGCGCCGTTGGCGGCCAGTTGGGTGGCGACGACGCGGCCTCGCAGCGCCTCACGGACCCGGTCGTGGGCGCGGTCACGGTCGCGTGGATCGACCGACCAGGCGGTGTGCTTCGCCAGGTGTGGGAACTTCTCCTTCTGCGCCTGGGTGAGCTCGCTTCCCCGCAGCCGCAGGCGGCGCGCGTCGGAGAGGTCGCCGTCATGGGCGTACAGCAGCTGGGTGGAAGCGGCCGACTTGGCGCCGTTCCAGACGACCGTGTTCGCGTCGAGCCAGACGGCCTCGGCCTTGTGGGCAGCCTTGGGGGCGGCTTTGGGGTCTGCTTCGGTGTCGCGGGTGAGGTCGTGCCGGGCGGGCTCGGCGGCGGGCCTGGCGCCGGACGGCGGCGCAGGCGAAGGCGCGGTGTTCGCGTGCGCCGCGAGGGCTGCCTGGACGAGCACTGCGGCCAGCGCGGTTACGGTGACCGCAGCGACTCGCCTGGTACGGGCGGTACGGCGCTTCGGCGACGCCGGTTGCCATCTCGATATCACGGATGTGGACTCCTTGCGATGACGGCTCTCGTGGGTCCGACCCCGAGCGACCGTATCGCCGCCGAAAGCCTTGCTGCAAGACTTCTGAAACATCCAGAAACAACTTTCAGCAGTTGCAGTCGCCGCTGGCTGCGGTGGCTCAGCAGCTCGGCTTTCCGGCGTGAATCGCCAGGGCCGTATTGGAACCGAGGGTCGCTGTGAACTGCCCCGAACTGTCCACGGTGACGGTCGTGTTGCTCTGCACGTCGCAGTACGTGCCGCCCGGAAGCGACGTCTGATACGTACGGGTCAGAGCGCTCGACTCGTGATTGATGGCGACGTACCCCTTGTCGCCCCGCCCGAAGGCGATCGCGTCGCCCCCGTTGTCCCACCAGTTGGTGACGGGCTCACCGCGGGTGGCGTTGCGGAAGGCGACCATCGACTTGATCTCCGGCCAGGCGTGCTGGCACTTCCAGCCGTCCTGCCAACAGGCGCTGACCGCACCGCCGTTGGGCGGGCCGGCGTCCGTGGACGAGAACTCGAAGCCGGAGTTGATGTCGGGCGCGCCGTAGGGGTAGGCCAGCATGAAGACGTTGGCGAGGGTGTAGTTGGCGTTGTCCTTGTAGCTGAGGGTCGATCCGTTGCGCTCGGTGTCGTGGTTGTCGACGAAGACGCCGGAGACACCGCTGCTCATGTAGCCCCAGCCCTCGCCGTAGTTCTTGAGGTAGGCGAGGTTCTCGCTGTTGAACACGCGCTTGAGGTCGTAGGCGTACCGGAACTCCTGGACGTCCCCGTTGCCGGTGTACTCGGTGGGCTGGACGGCCTCTCCACTGCCGTAGATGACCTCCTGCTTCCAGTACGCGTCCGGATTGCTCAGCCGCGACTTGATGGCGGAGAGGTCGCCCGCCGGGATGTGCTTGGCCGCGTCGATACGGAAGCCGTCGACGCCGTAACCGAGCAGCTTGTTCATGTAGCCGGCGACGGCGGAGCGGACGTACTCCTCGCCTGTGTCCAGGTCGGCGAGCCCGAGCAGTTCGCAGTTCTGGACGTCGGCGCGGTTGGTGTAGTCGCTGATGCGCGAGGTGCAGTCGTTGAGGTCGTTCGACGAGTACAGGCCCGGGTAGTCGTACTTGCTGTACGAGGAGCCGCCGGTGCCGGTGCCGTTGCCCGCCGCCATGTGATTGATGACGGTGTCGACGACGACCTTCACGCCCGCGCTGTGGCAAGCGGCGACCATGTCGGTGAAGTCACCGGTGCTGCCGAGCCGTCCGGCGATCGCGTAGCTGACGGGCTGGTACGAGGTCCACCACTGCGCGCCCTGGATGTGCTCGGCGGGCGGGGAGACCTGCACGTAGCCGTACCCGGCCGGGCCGAGCGTGCTGGCGCACTCCTTGGCGACCGAGTCGAAGTTCCACTCGAAGAGGACGGCGGTGACGTCCTTGCCACCGGGCGGCGACGCGGACGCGGTGCTCGCGGGGACGGCGAGCACGGCCGAGGCGGCCGCTACGAGGGCGAGGGTGCCGGAGAGAGATTTACTGGCCATGTGGGGTCCTTCTCCATCGAAGGTGGCGCATTGCGGGTGCGGGTGCGGGTGCGGGTGCGGGTGCGGGTGCCATGGAACAGCCGGTGAACTTTCTTGCTGAAAGCTTGCAAGCCTGCGGTGCGGCAGATAGTAGAGGCACACCTCCCGAAGCGGAAGCCGAGCCTCTGAAAATGCCGGAAAGTTCTTGCAGCGACTGCCAGTTGGCGGCTTACCAGGGTCCCGCGACCACCCGACCGGGGAAGCCCCCAACGGCATCCCGTTACGCCGGAGAGCGGGGCGCTATGTGGACTGCCGCTCCCGCGTTTCGACCGCCCTTACGAGGTCACGACTCAATAAAGGTAATACCAAGGCAAAGTCACGGCTAGATCATGGCAAAGAACACCCACCGCGAGGTCGGGCAGATACGCCAAGATCGAACTAACCATCCCATCCTGCCGCTTTATCTGCTGTTAACGTCACCGCGGCTCTGAAAGCGACATGACCACCAGGGCCTGACAACAGAAGATAAACGGGAGGAAATGTGCGTAAGTTGGCAGCGGGCGCCCTTGTGGTGGGCCTCTTCGCCATGGGCGCGGGCACGGCAGTCGCGGCGTCGTGGCACGACATGCCGACGTTCTCGACCGGCGGTGCGAAGCTCCACCACGGCGAGTACGCGTGGCACCCGGCGGGCACGCACCACGGCGCCTTCGAGTGGAAGGGAAAGCTCCAGGACACCGACCACGATGACGGGCACAACGTGTACGTGCAGGTGAAGGTCGAGGGGTACGGCTGGAGCCGCTACAACGGGAAGCAGAAGAAGACCGTTTCCATCGGAGCGCGCAACTGGGCGGCCCCGCAGCGTTACACCGACGACGCGGACATCCGCGTCTGCCGTGACAAGGGTTCGTTCAACCCTGATAACTGCTCGGTCTCCAAGCACTACAACAGGTAAGCGAAAGCACATCGGCAAGTCTCGGGCCCAGGTTGACCACCTGGGCCCGGTCGCTTCTTTGGGGGAAGCCATCAGTACGTCAAAAGTCCTTTCGGCCAAGGGAGTTGACCTCTCCTACGGCAAGCAGCCGGCTGTCCGTGACGCTCACCTCTCGATCGCCCGGGGGGAGGTCGCCGTCATCACCGGGCAGAGCGGTTCGGGCAAGTCCTCGCTGCTGTACTGCCTTGCGGGCGTGCTGCCTCCGGCGCGCGGGCAGGTTCGGTTCGAAGGGCAGGTGCTCGGTGGCCTCACCGACGAAGAGATCAGTGCGCTGCGCCGGGAACGGTTCGGTTTTGTCTTCCAGTACGGCGAGTTGCTGCCCGAGCTGACCATCGAGGAGAACACCGCTCTGCCGCTGCGCCTGGCGGGACAGCGCAAGCGGCCCGCGCTGGCGGCCGCCGGTGAGGTGCTCGACCGGCTCGGAATCGGTGAACTGCGCGAGCGCCGCCCCTCGCAGGTGTCGGGCGGACAGAGCCAGCGCGTCGCCGTCGCCCGGGCCCTGGTCCACCGCCCGGCCGTCGTCTTCGCCGACGAGCCGACCGGGTCCCTGGACAGCGCCAACTCCTCTGCCGTACTGAAGGAGTTCCTCGACCTGGCGCGCTCGCAGGGCACCGCCGTCATCCTGGTCACCCATGATCCCGCCGTCGCCGCGCAGGCCGACACCCACTACACGATGTCCGACGGCGTGCTCACGTCTCGGGGGGCGGCGTGAGGGAGTTCCTGCTCGGCCTGCGCCTGTTGTTCGGCGCCGGCCGCGGCAACCGCATACGTTTCTTCCTCATGGCGGTCGGCGGCTCCCTCGGAGTCTGCTGCCTCGCCCTCGTCCTCACCATTCCTCAGATCCTCGACGCACACGACGGCCGGGCCGCCGCACGACAGCCGGAGACCGCATCCGCGCAGCCCGCGGGTGCCACGCTGGTCCTCCAGCGCACCGACCCGTACGGGTCCAAGGGCTTCACTCGGGTGTTCATCGCCAAGGGGACCGAGAACACCAAGGACGCGGACAAGATCCCGCCGGGGCTGAAGGAACTCCCGGACCCTGGCGAGGTGTTGGTCTCCCCTCGGGTACACGACCTGCTGCGTGACCAGCCCGCGGTCAAGGCACTCATGCCGGGCCGAGAGGCGGGTCTGATCGGCGCCGCAGGGCTCGCCCATCCCGACGAACTGTTCGCTTACGTCGGCACCACTCGCGACAAGATCGCCGACGAGGGCCGCGCCCTGGAGAGCTTCGGATACAGCTACGCCCCCGTCCCGGCCATCGAGCCCTCCACACTCACCTACGTCCGCTTCGCCATGGGATCACTCGTCCTGCTCCCCCTCGGCATCTTCCTCTCCGTCTGCGCCCGACTCTCCGCCGCCAGCCGGAACCGCCGCCTCGCCTCCCTGCGTCTGCTGGGCCTGAGCACCAAGGGCACCCAGCGGGTCAACGCCGCCGAGACCGTCGTAGCCGCGCTGCTTGGCGCGATCATCGGCCTCGGTGAGTACTGGGTTCTCAACCAGGTGATGACCCGGACCGGACTGCCCAGCCTGAGGTGGTACCCGGACGATGGCGCGCCGTCCGCTATCACCATCGCCATCTGCCTGATCGGCTGCCCGCTTCTCGCCTGGTTCGTCGGCCGGGCCAGCGCACGCGATGCCGCCGCCAATCCACTGGCGGTACGCCGCACCGCCGCACCCAAGCGCCCCACCAAGTGGGGTGGCCTGTTGCTGGTGACCGGCCTCGGAATCGTCGTCGGCTACTGCGCCACCGGCTTCACCGATCGCCCCGCAAACAGCATTGGCCTGAACGCACTCGTGATGCCGGCAGGCATTCTGCTGACGGGGCTGGGGCTCGTGCTGACGCTGCCCCTGATCTCGTACGCCCTCGCCCGCCGACTGGCGCGAACCACACAATCCCTCACCCTGAATCTGGCGATGCGGCGCAACGAGGTCGAGCCCGGCAGCACCATGCGCGTCGTCACCGGCCTCGTGCTGCTCGTCTTCTCCGCCTCCCTCGCCCAGGGCGTGCTCATCCAACTGGACCAGGTCACCCGGCCGTCCGCTCCCGTCCAGGACTACTCCTTCCAACTGTCCTCGCTCACCGTGCGAGAGCAGCAGGAACTCGCCGAGGTACCAGGGGTACGCGCGCACGCAGTGACGATGGACTCCTGGACCGACCCCGAAGGCTCCGCTGACCAGCCTTGGGCCAGCGCCGTCGTCGCCACCTGTGGTCAACTGGCCAAACTGGTACAGCACTCCGACGGCTGCGTGGACGGCAAGGTGATGCGGCTCAGCGACCCGGACGCGGGCACCGGTCAGGGCGCGCGCCCCGGTGACTCCCTCATGTTCCGCATACCGGAAGGCGGCCAGGGCAAGACCCTGAGCATCACGCTTCCGCAAGACAAGATCGCCTACAGCGGGTACGACCCGTCGGGAGTCGGTGGAGCGGAGGTGCTGATCCCGCCGTCGGCGCTGCCTGCCACGGCCCGCCCGGAGAGGGCGCAGTACGTCCTCACCGGCAGCTCTGACCACGACGAGGTCCGCAAGGTCCTCGACGGTATCGCCGCCGTCATCCCGACCGCCGAAGTCAACCCCGTCGGCGTGAACGTCGACGGCCTCGAGCAGATCGCCGTCCTCGAAACCCTGCTCGCCGTCGGCATGATCATGGGCCTGGTCATCGGTACGGCGGCCTTCGTCGTCTCGGCGACCGACCGGGCGGTGGAGCGGCGCCCGCAGGTCACCGCCGTCACGCTGATCGGCGCGCGGGCGCGGACGATGCGGGCCGCGCAGTGCGTGCAGGTCGTACTGCCGCTGAGCATCGGCCTCGCCCTGGCGCTTGTGACGGGCAAGCTCGCCGAGGCGTGCTATCTGATCACCGGAGGCAGCGAGATCTACTGGGACTTCGCCGGACTCCCGGTACTCGCGCTCGCGGCAGCGGGAGTGGCGGCCGTGTCCGCCCTCGGAACCCTGCCGCTCGTTGGCCGACGCATCGACCCGGAACTGATCCGCCGCGACTGATCGCGCGCATTCGTCCGCACTCGCCCGACTGCGGTCACCGGCCCGACTTGCTCGGCCAGGCTTGCTCTGCCTCGAGCAAGCCTGGCCTGCGATGCTAGGTGCGGGACCGTCACGCGGTCCGGACCGGGACCTCGGAGCCGTGCATGGCATCCGGTTTCCGGGCGCCGGGGACGCGGTCGCGTTGCGACCGCGTCCGGCCGGGCCGCAGGCATTACTTCGTGGTGGAGCCGGGGCGTTGGCGGTATTCGTCGACGACGGCTCGCTTCAGGATGGCGGTCTCCTGCAGGACCGTGCCCTTCTTGCCCGTCCGGGTGTCCTTCGTCAGGTAGCTGCGTTCGCCGAGGTAGGTGAGGGTGTCACGGTCGAAGATCCACTCGGTGGCCCACGACACCCGCTTGTCGACGCGGATGATGCCGACCCCGTGCCGGCCCGCCGGATCCACCGCGTCCTCGACCCGCTCGACCCCGGGGATCTTCGCCGCGGCACCGTACAGCGCGGCGGCGGTCCGCGGAGGCATGACCGACGCGTTCAGCAGTTCGCCGATCTCGTCGAAGACGGCCTGTGCCTTCTCCTCGCCCTTCACCGGCTTCGCCAGGCGGTAGAGCTCCTCGAGCAGTTCGTCCGGATCGGTGGGCAGGGACGCCAGCCACTTGTACGTGGGGCGGCCGACACCCGCCGGGGTGCCGGGCGAACCCGGCGGCAGCAACTCCCTGAGCGGGACGTAGTCACCGTTCTCGTAGAACTCGGCCAGTTTCTTCACCGGGCCCGGCTCCTGTGACAGCCACGCCTCCCGCTCGCTCAGTCGCCCCGGCTCGCACGGGCCGTCCTCCTGGCACTCCGCTCCGGCTTCCAGACTCCTGACGTAGACCAGCTGGTCGTCGCGTACGGGCGTGACTTCCGACTTCGCGGCGACCTCGGCGATGCGGTCGAGCAGGACCACGGCGCTGTCGCCGCCGGGCTTTTCGACGCCGTTGCCGGAATCCGCCCTGGTGACGAGGCCTACGGTCAACGCCCCGGCCAGCGCCAGGGCCGCGGCGGGCATCCACAGTGCCGGGCGCGACAGCCGGAGACGAGGCTGCTTCGTCTGCGGGTCTTCTCCGGAGGCCTGGCCGGAGGTCGTACGGCTCTGGTCGTCATCGATGAGCTGCATCAAGCGGTCCTTGTGGTGGGAGTGGCGACCAGGAGGTACGTCCCGTTCGGGTGGGGGCGGGAGCAGCCGGGTCAGCTCCTCGCGCTCCTCGCCCTCACGCTCGGCCCGGATGGGGCTCGGCCCGGAACCGGCGGCGTTCATCGGGGTCCCTCCTGAATCTCCTGGAACGGAATGGCCGCCAACGCGGCCTCACTTGGTAGCTCTCCGCGACGGCGCAGCGGTTCCGTATTGTTTGCGAGAATTTCCTTGTTTGCTCGAGTTTCCGGCTTTTCTTCCCGTAGCTGATGATCGGTCAGTTTCCACAGCCTCGCCCGCGCTCTGGACAGCCGTGACCGCACGGTTCCCACGGGGACGCCCAGGGCCTCGGCCGCCTGCGCGTAGTCCAGGCCTGTCCATACGCATAGCGCCAGCACCTCCCGCTCCCCGCGCCGCAAACGGTCGTAAACCTCCCGTACGGCGGCCAGCCGGCGGGCGTCGTCGAGGCGGCCGGCGGTCTCGTCGGCGAAGTCCGCCACCAAGTCCGGTGCGGGGCGGCGGGCCAGGAAGGCCAGACGGCGGCCGAGGCCGCGGTTGGCGTTGCGGGACTTGTTCGTCGCCATGCCCAGCAGCCAGGGCTTCACCGTGCCGCCTTCCGGCTCCAGTTGCTCCCGGGTGCGCCAGGCGTCGAGGAAGGTGTCGGCCATCACCTCCTCGGCGGTCGACCAGTCGCCGGTCAACCGGAAGGCATGGTTGTAGACGGTGCGCGCGTACTCCTCGTAGATCTCCGCGAAGGCCTCGCGGTCACCCGCCCGTATCCGCGCGCGCAAGCGGTCACTCATGTCCTATGCACCTCATACACCTCACACCCGTGACTCTCCGCCGGGTGCGGGTGGTTCCGGTGACCTGCGCCACAGCCACTCAGGGCTGCCCGTGCACCTTCGGCCCGGTGGCTCACCCGGACCAGCGCCTCGAACCGGAACCGCGCACGGCACCTGAGCGACTTCAAGAGTGACCTTCAACTGTGTACTTCGAGAGTGCACTTCAACGGTGCATCGGACGGACTGAAACATGGGGGCGCGCAGGTGAGTGAGACCGTGTACGCGGAGCAGTCCTGGAATCCGCTGGCCAGGACGGTCGAGCTGACCGAGGGCGGGCTGAAGGTGGGGAGCAGGACGACTCCGCCGGCCGAGTTGCACATGGTGGCCATGGCGGATGCGTATCTGCGGGGGCAGTGGCTCGGCGGCGGTGGCTCCGAGCGGCCGTTCGCGCATTTCCCCTCCGGCACCGGGATCGTGCCGGTCACGCGTATCACCGGGTCCACGAAGCCGGTGAAGGCGCGCCGGGCGGCCGAATTCGCCCAGTTTCTTGGGGATATGGCGGTACGTCATGCCGGTGGCCCGGCGGCGGTCAGCGCGCTCGCCGACCGGGCGCGGGCGGAGGGTGTGCCCCTGTGGATGGCACGGCGTTTCGCCGACGGTCCGGGCGGGCCGGTCACGGTGGCCGTGGACCGGCGGTCCGTGCGCGTCGACGTCTGGTCGCCGTCGGCCCCCGTCGTACGGATCCGGGCCCCGCACGGAGTGTCGGCCGACCGCAGGGACACCAGCCGGGGGCTGCTGCTGACGGTGGGCGAGGCGCCCGCCATGCTGGCCGCGACCTCCGCCGTGCGGAAGTCGAAGCGTTCCGTGGTCGTCGAACTCCCGCAGCGCCGCTGGGAGTTGACGCGCGAGAACGCGCGGACCTCCCGCCTGACCTGCAACGGCCGTCTCGTAGCCCTCCTCACCCGCCCCCTGCCGGGCGCGGCCATGCCGGGCGCGGCCATGCCGGGCACGGCGCTTCTCCCCCTCGCGGACGTACGGCACGACAGCCCCGAACCGCTGGATGCCGTCATGGCCCACACCTTCGCGGTCGCCTTCGGCCTCGGCGACGCGACGGGCACGGTCCGCTTCCGCGCCCGCCGGACCGCGTCCGCGGATGAGCCCGTCTGGGACCAGCCCTGGTTCACCAACCTGGGCTCCGGCAGCGACGACAACGGCTCCGGCGGCGGGGCCGGAGACGGCTGGGACGCGGGCAGCGGAGGCGGCGACGGTGGCGGTGGGGGCGGCGACGGTGGTGGCGGCGGAGGCGGCGGGGACTGACGTCGCGGGCCCACGGCGGACAGCGCCGAGGCTCAGGCGACGCGGCGAGGGGCTGGGGCTGGTGCGGGAAATTGTGACACTTGCACGGGCAAGTGTCACAATTTCCCCCGACAGTCATGCCCCCCGAGGCACGCCGCCCAAGCACGCCGTCGTTCCTATCGCCGAACTGTCGCGTCGTCATCGACCGCGACCTTGTCCGCCCCGATCCGCTGTATGCGTTCGGTGCCCCAACTCCCCAGTGGGGCCAGGGCGGCGTTGAGGGAGATGCCGTGCTCGGTCAGGGAGTACTCGACCTTCGGTGGCACCTCTCGGTACACCTCACGATGGACGAGCCCGTCTTCTTCCATCTCCCGCAGATGCTGAACCAGCATCTTCTCGCTGACGCCCGGCAGTCCGCGGCGCAGTTCGGCGAACCGGCGGGTTCCGTGGTGGTGCAGCTCCCAGAGGATCAGTGACTTCCACTTGCCGGCGACCACGTCCATCGCCGCGTCGATACCGCAGAAGTAGGGACCTCGTCGTGCCGGCGCTGCCATCCCGCTCCTCCCCAGAGGCACTTACCAAATGGTGAGTACCTGACTAATTAGTCCGTACTGGTCAACTCTAGCGGCGGCGGAGAGGATCGAGCCGAAGAGTCGAGAGCCGAAGAGCCGCAGACCACGAGGGGAACCGCGAAGTGACAGCGAACAACAACGACGTTCAGGTGAGCGTTCTCGGGCTGGGCGCGATGGGGACCACCCTCGCAGAGGCGCTGGTGAAGGCCGGGTACACGACAACGGTCTGGAACCGCTCACCCGGCAAAACGGAAGGCCTCGTCGCGCTGGGAGCCAGGGCCGCCGCCACGTCCGGCGACGCGGTCCGTGCCGGCGGGCTGGTGATCGTATGTCTGCTGGACCACGTCTCGGTCCATGAAGTACTCGATCCGCTCTCCGACGATCTGGCCGGGCGAACCCTGATCAACGTCACCACGACATCCCCGGCCCAGTCCCGGGAGTTGGCCGCCTGGGCAGCCCGTACCGGAGTCGCGTATTTGGACGGCGGCATCATGGCCGTACCGCAGATGATCGGCCGGCCGGGGGCATCCGTCCTCTACAGCGGGTCGGCCGAGGTGTTCCATCAGCACAAGCCGCTGCTCGAACTCTGGGGAACCAGTACCTACTTCGGTGAGGATGCCGGGCTGGCGTCCCTGTACGACCTCGCCCTGCTCTCGGGCATGTACGTCATGTTCGCCGGATTCATGCACGGCGCGGCGATGGTCGCACCGGCCGGTGTGACGGTGGGCGAGTTCGCCACCATGGCGGCGCCCTGGCTGACCGCCATGACCGGCGGCTTCCAGGAATTCGCCGAGGTCATCGACGGCGGGGACTACACCGTCGACGGGCAACAGAGCCTCAGGTTCTCCGACCTCGGCGACATCCTGACCGCCAGTTCCGAACAGGGCATCAGCACCGAGGTGGTGGCCACGGTCCAGCGCCTCATCCAACGCCAGATCGACGCGGGCCACGGAGAGGAAGGCTTCGCCCGGATCTTCGAGAGCTTCCGCCAACCCGGCTGACAGGCCGTGCCCCCACCTCATGACGGTTCATTCGCCGTTGTAGAGCCTGTCCAGACCCACGAGTTGGATGGTGGGGTCTTGTTCGGCGGCTTGATGGAGGTCCCCGGTAAAGCCTGCGCCGCTGAAGCAGATGAGGCGGGTCTGCTCCGCCGATGTGGCGCCGCGGGCGTGGAGGAGTTCGCGGATGTGCTGGAGGCGTTCCAGGTGGCCGATGCCCATGGTGTCGTTCCATTTGGCTTCGCCGATGGCGAGCAGGGCTTCGCGGTCGGAGGCGTCGTCGTCCCCGTGGCCGAAGACGGCGACATCGACTTCGTGGCTGGTTCTGGCGGAGGGGTCGTTGACGGTGCCGGCCGCCACGCGCGTGGGGTGGCCGCCGTACGTTTCGGGGGCTGCGTGCCAGCGGGCCCATTCACGGCAGAGGGTCTCGAAGTGAGGGCCGAGGACCTTGCTGCGGAAGGTGGCCTGGGCGCGCCGCCAGACGGTGGGGGCGCGGCCAGGACGTTCGAGGTCGCCCCAGTTGGGGCGCATGACGGCGTGGTAGAAGGTCACGAGCGGTTCGGCGATGCGGTAGGCGGAGCGGTTGCGGCGGAAGGCGTCGGGTTCGTGGCGGATGAGGCCGACGTCCTCGAGCACGGTCAGCGGGTGGGCGAGGTCGGTGGCTTTGCGGCCGAGGTAGTCGGCGATGCCGCCGCGTGCGGCGTTTCCTGAGGCGATGGCTGCCAGTACGGAGTGGTAGAGCGCGGTGTCGTGAAGTTCGGGCTCTTCGGCGAGGAGGTAGCGGGCTTCGCGGAAAAGTGGGCGGCCGGGGTTGAGGACGGCGCGGATGACCCAGTCGTCGAAGTCATCGGGGCCGACGGGGGTGTCGCCCTGGGTGAATTCACGGCGGTAGGCGGGGGTGCCGCCGACAATGGCGTGCGTGAGGGCGGCGGTTCGGGGATCGGTGATGTCCCAGAACTGGGCGGCCATGCGGTAGTCGAGGGTGGGAACGACGAGTTCGAGACCGGCACGACCGCGCAAGGGTGCGTTGCCGGACAGCAGCCTGCTCATGAAGGACAGGGCGGAGCCACACAGAAGGAGACGGACCGGGGTGTTGTCATGGCGGGCGGCGGGGTCCAGGGCCCGCTGGATGATCGACGGCAAGGCCGGAGAGGCCTTGGCCAGGAAGGGGAACTCGTCGATCACGGCGATCGTGGGGCCGTCGGTGGCAATGCGCAGGAGTCGAGTGATGGCCTCGTCCCAGTGGGCGAAGCGAAAGGGGCCAGGCTCGCCGCAGTAGACACCCAGGGCTTCGCCGAACTGTCGGAGCGCGTCGGCCTCGGTGGTCTCCGTGGCCGTGAACATGAAGCCGCCGGAGGCACGGGTGATCGCGTCGAGAAGGAACGTCTTGCCCTGACGACGCCGCCCCGAGACGACACCCAGCGCGGCCTCGCGACCGGGGTAGGTGGCGAACCGGGTCAGCTCGGTCCACTCAAAGTCCCGGTCGAACATCTCCGCAGGCTTGTCCGGCCTCATCGGAGTGCCCCTCACTACGTATAGGCCAGCTTATTATAGATGCAACTATACATATATCTCGAGCAGTAGCCCGCGACCCCAACGTCAGCAGGGCCCGCCGCCCGGGACCGGGCAGCGGGCCCTGAAGACCGACCGCAGGCTGCGCTAACGGCCCTCGACGAGCGGACCGTCAGCCCGTCGTCCACCAAACCGTCGTATCCCCCGGCACCTTCGCCTCCCCCTCGTCCGTGACCGTCACCTCGTCGCTGGTGAGGAGGACTCGGCCGTACGCCGGTACCGTCACCGCATCACCACCCGTGTTCGCCGTGCAGGTGAACTCCCCGCGGCGGAAGGCGAGTACGCCCTCGGGGGCCTTCAGCCATTCGACGCGGTCGCCGGCGCCGAGGTCGGGCTGCTCACGCCGTACGGCGATCGCCGAGCGGTACAGCTCCAGGGTGGAGCCCTCGGCCCCGGTCTGCGCCTCGATGCTCAGCTCGGCCCACTCGGCGGGCTGCGGCAGCCAGCTGCCGCCGGCGCCGAAGCCGTACGACGATCCTGTACGGGTCCACGGAATCGGCACCCGGCAGCCGTCGCGGAAGCCGTCCTGGCCGGCGCCCCGGAAGTACGCGGGGTCCTGCCGCACCTCGTCCGACAGGTCGACGACGTCGGGCAGGCCCAGCTCCTCGCCCTGGTAGATGTACGCCGATCCGGGCAGCGCCAGCATCAGCAGCGTCGCCGCCCGCGCCCGGCGCAGGCCGAGTTCGCGGTCTCCTGCGGTACGGATCTGAGTGCCGAGGCCGGCCGGGTTGGCGAACCGGGTCGCGTGCCGGGTCACGTCGTGGTTGGACAGCACCCAGGTGGCCGGGGCGCCCACCGGGCGCATCGCGTCGAGGGTGCGGTCGATGCACGCCCGCAGCTCGGCCGCGTCCCAATAGGTGCTCAGGTACTGGAAGTTGAAGGCCTGGTGCAGTTCGTCGGAGCGTACGTAGTTGGCGGTGCGCTCGATGGTCGGGGTCCACGCCTCGGCGACGAAGATACGGGCGCCCGCGTATTCGTCGAGCACCGTGCGCCACTGCCGGTAGATGGCGTGCACGCCGTCCTGGTCGAAGAACGGCATGACATCGTTGCCCAGCAGCTTCACCTGCTCGCGCGTGCCCAGGTCCGGCAGCCCCTCGGCCTTCACCAGTCCATGGGCGACGTCGATACGGAAGCCGTCGACGCCCATGTCCAGCCAGAACCGCAGGATCGAGCGGAACTCGTCGCCGACGGCCGGGTGGTCCCAGTTGAAGTCGGGCTGCTCGGGCGCGAAGAGGTGCAGGTACCACTCGCCGGGCGTACCGTCCGGCTCGGTCACCCGCGTCCAGGCGGGCCCGCCGAAGATGGACTCCCAGTCGTTCGGCGGGAGTTCACCGTTCGCGCCCTTGCCGGGACGGAAGTGGTAGCGGTCCCGCAGCGCGGAACCCGGCCCCTCGGCGAGCGCCCGCTTGAACCACTCGTGCTGGTCGGAGGAGTGATTGGGCACCAGGTCGACGATGATCCGCAGGCCCAGCTCATGGGCGTCGCGGATCAGCGCGTCCGCGTCGAGCAGGTTGCCGAACATGGGGTCGACGGCCCGGTAGTCCGCGACGTCGTAGCCGGCGTCGGCCTGCGGCGAGGCGTAGAAGGGGCTGAGCCACACGGCGTCCACGCCGAGGTCTCGCAGATACGGCAGTCGGGAACGTACGCCCTCCAGGTCGCCCATGCCGTCGCCGTTGCTGTCGGCGAAGCTGCGCGGATAGACCTGGTAGATCACCGCGTCCCGCCACCAGTCACGGTGTCTGGCGACGGTGGCGAGAACCGACGTCGAAGCGGGGGCCGGGACCGGGTCGGTGGAGTGCTGGCTCATGGCGTCCTTGGTACGTAACGGGGTTGAGATCATGGGGTGTGTGGGCAGTAGGTGAGGAGGCGACCGCCTCGGGCTTCCGTGGCAGCGCCCCCTTAGGGGCAGCGCCCCTTTTAGGGGCGCGGGGCTGTGTTCAATTTGCGGCTCCGCCGCGCGGGCGCGACCAGCCACGACGGCGCCGCAGCCAAACGACGGCTTGTCGCGGCACCCCCAGCGGCAGCGGAGGCGCGGAGTGTCACCCCTTCGTGCCGCCCGCGGTGAGCCCAGTCACCAAGTTCTTCTGCACAAGGTAGAAGAACGCGGAGACCGGCACCGCGATCAGCACAGCCGTCGCGGCCATGTAATGCCGCTGAGCGTCATGCTCGCTGATGAAGCTCTGCAACCCGACCGCGAACGTGTACTTCGTGTCGGACAGCATGAACGTCGAGGCGAACGCGACCTCGCCGAACGCGGTGATGAAGCTGTAGAACGCGGCGACCGCCAGGCCCGGTTTGGCCAGTGGCAGGATCAGCCGCGCGAACGTGCCGAAGGGGGTCAGCCCGTCGACGCGCCCGGCCTCGTCGATCTCGAACGGGATCGTGTCGAAGTACCCCTTGAGCAGCCAGGCGCAGTACGGCACGGCCGTCGAGCAATAGACGAGGACCAGGCCAAGGTAACTGTCGATGAGCTGGAGTTCCGACAGAATCTGGTACATGGGCACGATCAGTACGGCGATCGGGAACATCTGGGTCACCAGCAGCACCCACATGAACTTCTTGTAGCCCGGGAAGCGCATCCGCGAGACCGCGTAACCGGTCGTCGAGGCGACCAGTACGCCGATGAGTGTCGCGCCGAGCGAGACGATCAGCGTGCTCGTCAGCCAGTCGAAGAACTTCGTCTCCTGGAGCACGAAGACGTAGTTGTCGAAGGTCATCTTCCCGAAGATGCGCTCGGGGTGGAGGTAGTCGTCCTTGTCCGGGCCGAGGGACAGGAAGACCAGCCAGGCAATCGGGAACAGCGCGATCAGGCTCGTGACGATCAGGATGCCGTGGGAGGCGAGGGTGGCGCCGAGGCCCTGCTCGCCGCGCCGGCGGACCTTGCGCGGCCGGACCGCGTCCGGGTCCTGATCCGCGGCGGACGTGGTCGGAAGCGTCGTAGTGCTCATGGGGACTCCTGCCTCAGATCGCGAGCTGCGGATCATTGCGGTTCAGCCAGCGGCGGTAGACGGAGGTGAAGACAATCAGGATGGAGAGGAGCAGGATGCCGTACGCCGCCGACTGCGCGTAGTCGCGTGGCTGCTGGCCGAAGCCCAGGTAGTACGCCCAGGTCACGAGGATGTCGACGTCGGGGGCGGTGTTGCCGAACAGCAGGAAGATGATGGCGAACTGGTTGAAGGTCCAGATGACGCCGAGGAGTACGACGGTGGAGCTGACGGACCGCAGGCCCGGCAGCGTGACGTACCGGAACCGCTGCCAGGCGGTCGCGCCGTCCATCTCGGCGGCCTCGTACAACGTCGAGTCGATCGACTGCAGTCCGCCGAGCAGCGAGACCATCATGAACGGCACCCCGCACCAGGTGTTGACCATGATCGCGGCGAACCGCTGCCAGAAGGTGTCCTCCAGCCACAGCGGCGTCGGCAGGTGGAGCGCGTCTAGGGCCGAGTTGATGACGCCGCTGTCGGCGAGCATGAAGCGCCAGCCGAAGACGGTGACGAAGGTGGGCACGGCCCACGGCAGGACCAGGATGAGCCGGTAGAAGGTGCGCCCGCGCAGCTTCTGGTTGAGGAGGAGCGCGAGGCCGAGGCCGATGGAGTAGTGCAGGGCGACGCAGGCGGCCGTCCAGGAGACCGTCCAGATGAAGTGCGACCAGAAGCGGTCGTACGCGGTCTCGCCCCACAGGAGGTCGGCGTAGTTGTCGAGGCCGATGAACTTGTACGTGGCCGCGATCTCGTTGACGCCGATCGTGCGGGCCGTGTTGAGGCTGTTGGCGTCGGTGAGCGAGAGGTAGAGGCCGTACCCCAGGGGGTAGAGCACGAGGACGCCGAGCACGACGACCACGGGCATGATCATGGCGTACGCGTACCAGTACTTCTGGTAGCTGTGCCTGAAGCGCCTCAGTGGCCCGGGGCGCGGCGCACGCTCACCGCGGCGCTTGCCGGTCGCGCGGTCGATGGCGACTGTCATGTTTCGACACCTTCGGGAGATCAGGGGCAGGGCACGCAGGCCGGTGGCCGTCGGGTCCCTCCCCCGAGTTGAGGGGGACCCGACGGCCACGCGGTGTCACTTGCTGAAGTCCGGGACCAGCTTGGCGATCGCGGTCTCAGCGCTGCTCAGGCCCTCGTCGAGGGACTTCTTGCCGCCGGCGACCTCGTTGAGTTCGGTGTCGAGCGGGGTCCACAGGGAGCTGTACTCGGGCAGCGCCGGGCGCGGCTGGGCGACGGGGAGCACGTCCTGGTAGCCGGCGATGCCCGGGTCGGCCTTGACCTCGGCGGTGTAGGCGTCGTCGCGGGTCGGGAGCGTGGAGTTCTTGAGGGCGATCGTCTCCTGGGACTTCGCCGAGGTCATGAACTTCAGGAACTTCAGCGAGGCCTCCTGGTGCGCCTGGTCCGAGCCGGCGTACACGGAGAGGTTGTGGCCGCCGGTCGGGGCGCCCGCCTTGCCGGTGGAGCCGGCCGGGACGGTGGCGATGCCGAGGTTGGCCTTGTCCTTGAAGGCCGAGCCCTTGTAGAAGTTCGTGATCTCCCAGGGGCCCTGGATGATCGAGGCGACCTTGCCGCTGACGAACGCCTCCTGGATATGGGCGTACGCGTCGGCGGTGGTGTCGGCCTTGTGCAGGCCCTTGCCGTCGAAGAGGCTCTCCCAGGTCTCGTAACCCTTGACGGCGGCGGGCGACTTGACGGTGATCTTCTTGGCGTCGGCGTCGACCGTGTCGGCGCCCTCGCCGTAGAGGAAGGACTGCGCGTAGTAGGCCTGGGTGGAGCCCCAGTAGCCGTCGACGCCGGTCTTGTCCTTGATGGTGGCGGCGGCCGTCTTCAGGTCGTCCCAGGTGGCGGGCGGCTTGCTGATGCCGGCCTGCTTGAAGAGGCCCTTGTTGTAGACCAGCGCGAGCGTGTCGGTGACCAGGGGGACGCCGTACGTCTTGCCGTCGTACTTGGCCTGCTCGATCAGGCTGGACTGGAACGTGGCCTGGTCCGCGAGGGCCTCGGTGCCGTCCAGCGGCAGGAAGAAGCCCTTCTTGGCGAAGGCGGGGGTCCAGCCGACCTCGGAGCGCAGGACGTCCGGGGCGCCCTTGGCGCCGGCGGCGGTGTCGAACTTGTTCTGCGCCTGGTCGAAGGGCACGTTGACGTAGTCGACCTTGATGTCAGGGTTGGCCTTCTCGAATTCCTTGACCAGGGCCTTGTACGTGGGTGCCTCATTGGTGGCGTTGGAGGTGTCCCACCAGGTGATGGTGACCGGACCGCCGGCGTTGTCGCCGCTGTCGCTTCCGCCGCAGGCCGTCGCCGTGAGGGCGAGGGACGCCACCAGCGCGGTGGCCGCTATGCCACGCCGCATGAGTTCTCCTTGAGGGTGAAAGCCCGTGTGGTGTTGAGAGCGGCCCCGTCCGCCGCTCGCCGCCGACTCGCGGACCGCGTCGCTGCCGCCGCCGGGCGACGCTGAACGTAACAGCGCTGCAAGCGTTGCGAAAGAGCTTGCAGCAAAAAAGTGCAAGTGATCTACGAAGTTATCCGGGCGCGACCCTGGAGCGGCCGTCGTGAGACGCTTGTTTACGGACGTAGGCCAGCCAGTACCGCCTATGCAAGACTCTGCAAGCCCTTGCCGTCACTCTCACCAGGGAGCGCGATGACCCAGCAGCCCGGACCGGGCCGGTCACCAGGTCGCCCACCACGCCGAACCGGTGTGCAAGGCGATCACCGGCCGGTACAGTCCAGCCCTGTGACCACACGGCTTGCCGACATCGCAGCCCAGGCGGGGGTGAGCGAAGCGACCGTCAGCCGCGTCCTGAACGGGAAGCCGGGCGTCGCCGCCACCACCCGCCAGTCCGTACTGGCCGCACTGGACGTCCTCGGCTACGAACGCCCCGTACGCCTGCGGCAGCGCAGCGAAGGCCTGGTCGGCCTGATCACGCCGGAGCTGGAGAACCCGATATTCCCGGCGCTTGCCCAGGTCATCGGCCAGGCCCTGACCCGGCAGGGCTACACCCCCGTCCTCGCGACCCAGACTCCGGGCGGCTCCACCGAGGACGAGCTGACGGAGATGCTCGTCGACCGTGGTGTCGCCGGCATCATCTTCGTCTCGGGCCTGCACGCCGACACCTCCGCGGACATGCAGCGCTACGAGCGGCTGCGCGGCCAGGGCGTCCCGTACGTCCTCGTCGACGGCTTCTCGCCGAAGGTCCAGGCCCCGTTCATCTCGCCGGACGACCGCGCGGCGATGGCCCTCGCCGTCACCCACCTCGTCTCCCTCGGTCATACGAACATCGGGCTCGCCCTGGGCCCGAAGCGGTTCGTGCCCGTACAGCGGAAGATCGAGGGCTTCGTGCGGACGATGCAGGACCTGCTGGGCCTGACTACGGACGACGTCGAGAAGCGCCTCGTACAGCACTCCCTCTACACCCTGGAGGGCGGCCAGGCCGCCGCCACCGCGCTCATCGACCGCGGGTGCACGGCCGTCGTCTGCGCCAGCGACATGATGGCGCTCGGTGCGATCCGTGCGGCGCGGCAGCGCGGCCTGGAGGTTCCGCGGGACGTCTCGGTCGTCGGCTTCGACGACTCCCCGCTCATCGCCTTCACCGACCCGCCGCTCACCACCATCCGTAAGCCGGTCCCGGCCATGGGCCAGGCCGCCGTACGGACGTTGCTGGAGGAGATCGGCGGAACACCGGCTCCCCACAGCGAGTTCGTGTTCATGCCGGAGCTGGTGGTACGGGGATCGACCGCTTCGTCCCCTGGGGAACGAAATCGTCCCTAGGCAGTAGAAAACGCCGCGTTTCATACGTCCCTCAGGCGGAGAACGTGCGGCCAGGACCCGACCGACGGATGATCGGTGGGGGACGGATTCTCTGGCAAACTCTTCACCCATGGGCGAGACGACGGTGACGACTCTGGAAGGCCGGCAGGCCGGTCCGACGCCCGTCGCGGACGAGGTGGACGGCCGCCGCCGCGCGGGCCAGGCCTTCCTGCGCCGGCTGCGTGCGCCCCGCCGTCCCCGCCTCTGGTTCGAAATCCTGCTGATCGCGATGAGTTACTGGACGTACTCGCTCATCCGCAACGCCGTTCCCGAGCAGAAGGCCGAGGCGCTGCGCAACGCCGACTGGATCTGGAAGGTGGAGCACCACCTCGGGATCGCCGTCGAGGAGACCGTCAACCATGCCGTGAATTCGGTGACTTGGCTCATCGTCGGCATGAACTACTACTACGCGACACTGCACTTCATCGTCACGCTCGGTGTCCTGGTCTGGCTTTTCCGTAGCCATCCCGGCCGTTACGCGGCGACCCGCATGGTGCTGTTCGCGACCACCGGTGTCGCCCTCGTCGGCTACTACCTGTATCCGCTCGCGCCGCCGCGCCTGATGAACGGCAGCGACTTCATCGACACGGTCGTCGTCCACCAGACCTGGGGCTCCATGGCATCCGGCGACCTGAAGAACATGTCGAACCAGTTCGCCGCGATGCCCTCCATGCACATCGGCTGGTCCGTCTGGTCCGGCCTGACGATCTTCGCCCTCGCGTCCGTCCCCTGGGTCCGGGTCCTCGGTCTCCTCTACCCCACGGCCACGCTGGTGGTCATCGTCGCCACGGCCAACCACTTCTGGCTGGACGCGGTGGGGGGTGTGCTGTGCCTGGGGTTCGGGTTCGGGGTGGCGTGGGTCTGGTACGGGGTACTGCCGTACGGGTTGCCGCGGCTGGTTCCGACGCCGGTGGGAGGGCGTGAGCGGCGGCTCTTGCCGAGCCGAGCGTGAGGGGGCGGGGCCGGGGGGTTTTCGCCCCCGCCGCCCCTACCCGTCCCATACCAAGGGGCTCCGCCCCTGGACCCCGCCGGTGTTCGCCCCAGACCCCACCAGGGGCTGCGCCCCGGACCCCATCGGCCTGAACGGCCTCGTCCTCAAACTCCCCCAGCTACCTCCCCCAGCTACCGCTGGGGGTGCCCCCAGAGGTGCCCCCAGACGGGCTGGTTGGTGCGGGCCTGCGCTGAGAAGGCTCGGTCGCGCCAAATCAGCCGTGGGGCGATGGCCGCAGTCAGCCCTTCGGTGATGGCGCGCAAAAATCAGCCCGTCCGGCGTTTGAGGACCGGGGGTTCGGGGGCTGGCCCCCGAAACGGGGTCCGGGGCGGAGCCCCGAGGGGTCTGGGGGCGGATCCCCGGCGGGGTCCAGGGGCGGAGCCCCGAGCCAGGGTCTGGGGCGCAGCCCGGCGGGGTCCAGGGGCGCAGCCCCGAGCCAGGGTCTGGGGCGCAGCCCGGCGGGGTCCAGGGGCGCAGCCCCGAGCCAGGTCTGGGGCGCAGCCCCGGCGGGGTCCAGGAGCGCAGCCCCGAGCCAGGTCTGGGGCGCAGCCCGGCGGGGTCCAGGAGCGCAGCCCCGAGCCAGGTCTGGGACGCAGCCCCAGCGGGGTCCAGGAGCGCAGCCCCGAGCCAGGTCTGGGGCGCAGCCCCGGCGGGGTCCAGGGGCGCAGCCCCTTGGTATGGGACGGGTAAGGGCGGCTGGGGCGAAACAACCCCCGAGCCAGCCCTACCCCCCGTAGAACAACTCCTCCACCACGCCCCGCGCCCGCCGCGTCGTACGCCGATACGCGTCCAGCATGTCGCCCACATGCCCAGGGCCGAACCCCAGATAACGGCCCACGGCCGCCAGCTCACGCCCCGCCGACGGGAACGTGTCGCCCGCCCGCCCCCGCACCAGCATCACCGCGTTCCGCACCCGCGTAGCCAGCACCCACGCCTCATCCAGTATCGAGGCGTCCTCGGCGGAGATCAGCCCGGCCGCGCACGCGGCGGCCAGGGCCTCCCGGGTGCGGGTCGTGCGCAGGCCCGGCTCCGCCCAGGCGTGCTGGAGCTGGAGAAGCTGCACAGTCCACTCCACGTCGGACAGGCCGCCGCGCCCCAGCTTGGTGTGGAGGGTGGGGTCGGCGGCCCGGGGCAGACGCTCGGATTCCATCCGGGCCTTCAGTCGGCGGATCTCGCGTATGGCGTCGTCGCCGAGTCCTTCCGCGGGATAGCGGAGAGGGTCGATGAGTTCCATGAAGCGGCGGCCCAGGTCCGCGTCGCCGGCGACGGGTTCGGCCCGTAGCAGGGCCTGGGATTCCCAGACCAGGGACCACCGGCGGTAGTACGCCTCGTACGAGTTCAGCGTCCGCACCAGCGGCCCCGACTTCCCCTCCGGCCGCAGATCGGCGTCGATCATCAGCGGCGGATCGGAGCTCGGGATCTGCAGCAGCCGCCGCATCTCCGAGACCACGGCATGGGCGGCCTTCGAGGCCTCCTGCTCGGGCACGCCCTCACGCGGTTCGTGTACGAACAGGACGTCCGCGTCGGAGCCGTAACCCAGCTCGTGCCCGCCGAACCGGCCCACCCCTATCACCGCGAAGCGGGTCGGCAGCGTGTCCCCCCAGCCCTGCCGTACGACAGCCCGCAGCGTCCCGGCGAGCGTGGCGGCCGTCAGGTCGGACACCGCGCCGCCGACCATGTCGACGAGCGCGCCCTGGTCTACCTGGTCGGCTGGCGACTCCTCCGTACCGTACGAGCGGACGATGTCCGCGGCGGCCGTACGGAACAGCTCGCGCCGACGCACCCCGCGCGCGGCGGTGACCGCGGCCTCTCCCCCGTCGGCGCGCCCGACGGCGGAGAGGATCTCCTGCTCCAGGTGGGCGCGGTCGCGGGGGCCGAGACCGCCCCCGTCGCCGTTGCCGTCGCCGAGCAGCGCCACCGCCTCCGGGGCCCGCATCAGCAGGTCGGGAGCGAGCCGCCCGGCGGACAGGACGCGGGCCAGGTTCTCGGCGGCGGCGCCCTCGTCGCGGAGCAGCCGTAGGTACCAGGGGGTCTTGCCGAGCGCGTCGGACACCTTGCGGAAGTTGAGCAGTCCCGCGTCGGGGTCGGCGGAGTCCGCGAACCAGCCGAGGAGCACGGGCAGCAGCGTCCGCTGGATCGCCGCCTTGCGGCTGACCCCGGATGCCAGCGCCTCCAGGTGGCGCAGCGCGGAAGCCGGGTCCGCGTAGCCGAGGGCGACCAGCCGCTCGCGGGCCGCGTCCGCGCTCAACCGGGCCTCGCCGGGGGCGAGTTGGGCCACGGCGTCGAGCAGTGGCCGGTAGAAGAGCTTCTCGTGCAGGCGTCGTACGACGGAGGTGTGCCGCCGCCACTGACGGTTCAGCTCGGTGACGGGGTCGGTGCGCAGGCCGAGCGAGCGGCCGATACGGCGCAGATCGTCGTCGTTCTCCGGCACGAGATGCGTACGCCGCAGCCGGTAGAGCTGGATGCGGTGCTCCATCAGGCGCAGGAACTTGTACGCCTCGTCCAGCTGCACGGCGTCGGAGCGCCCCACGTAGCCGCCCGCGGCCAGCGCCTTCAGGGCTTCCAGCGTGGTCCGGCTCCGTAGCGTCGTATCGGCCCGGCCGTGCACCAACTGCAGGAGCTGTACGGCGAATTCGACATCCCGGAGTCCACCGGGACCGAGCTTCAGCTCGCGCTCGATCTCGGCGACGGGGATGTTCTCGACGACGCGGCGGCGCATCTTCTGGACGTCGGGGACGAAGTTCTCGCGTTCGGCGGCCTGCCAGACGAGGGGGGCGAGCGTAGCGACGTACTCCTCGCCGAGTTCGATGTCCCCGGCGACCGGCCGGGCCTTGAGCAGGGCCTGGAACTCCCAGGTCTTGGCCCAGCGCTGGTAGTAGGCGAGGTGGCTGGAGAGCGTGCGGACCAGTGGGCCGTTGCGGCCCTCCGGCCGCAGGTTGGCGTCGACGGGCCAGATGGAGCCCTCGACGGTGGTCTCGGAGCAGATCCGCATCAGATGGGAGGCGAGCCGGGTCGCGGCGCGCAGGGCCTTGCCCTCGTCGGCTCCGTTCGCGGCCTCCGCGACGAAGATGACGTCGACGTCGGAGACGTAGTTCAGCTCCTGTCCCCCGCACTTGCCCATGGCGATGACCGCGAGGCGGCACATCGCGGCGTCCTCGGGGGCGGCGGCCCGGGCGATGGCGAGCGCGGCGCGCAGGGTGGCGGTCGCGAGGTCCGCGAGTTCGGCGGCGGTCTCGGCGAGGTCGGTCGTTCCGCACACGTCACGGGCGGCGATGGACAGCAGACAGCGGCGGTAGGCGACGCGCAGGGACACCGGGTCGGAGGCTTCGGCGAGGCCGCGCTCGAACTCGGCGATCCCGGGGTGCAGGTCCTGCGGCTCGTACATCACGAGCGCCTGCCAGTCGAGCGGGTGCCGGGCGAGATGGTCGCCGAGCGCGGCGGAGGCGCCGAGCACTCCGAGCAGCCGGTCGCGCAGCGGCTTCGACGCGATCAGCGTGTCCAGCAGCTCGCGCTGTCCCGCGTGATCCTTCTGCGCCTCGACGAGCCGTACGAGTCCCAGCAGCGCCAGGTCCGGATCGGCGGTCTCCCCGAGTGCGTCGAGCAGCACCGGGTCGTTCCGTATCGGCGCCAGCTCACCGCTCTCCAGCAACCGCTCGGCAGCCGACGGATCGGTGAAACCGTGCCGCAGCAGCCGCGAGAAAGTACTGCTCCTGCGCCCCGGCGTCGCCATCCCCGGCCTCCCCTCGGATCAAGGTCGTACGGCCATGAGCCTAACCGGAGTGCTTGCGGGAAGCGCCCGGACGGGAGTGCATGCGGTGCGAGCGATGAGTTCGGTCGGGCGGCGGAGTCTGCCCTGGTGAGGAGAAGTCTGCCCTGATGAGGATGAAGAGAAAGGGAGAAGTCGTATGGAACCACTGGCCGAACTCGACGCCCGCTACAGCAGCGAAGACGCGACCGCACCCCCCTGGCCGGAGGCGGAGGCGATGCTCGCAGCGGCCGAGCTGTTCTGGATCTCGACGGTACGGCCCGACGGGCGGCCGCATGTCACACCGCTGCCCGCGGTGTGGTCCGAGGGCGCGCTGCACTTCTGCACCGGGCCGGAGGAGCGCAAGGCGCGGAACCTGGAGCGGAACGCGAACGTCGTGCTGACCACCGGCACCAACACCTGGAACAAGGGTTACGACCTGGTGGTGGAGGGCGAGGCGGTCCGGGTCACCGACGACGGCCGGCTGCGGGAACTGGCCGCCGCGTGGGAGGAGAAGTACGGCAGTTTCTGGCACTTCGAGGTACGGGAGGGGTATTTCCACCACGGTGCCGGACACGCCGTCGTCTTTTCGGTGGCGCCCCGGGTCGTTTTGGGCTTCGGTAAGGGGGAGCCGTTCAGTCAGACCCGCTGGCGGTTCGAGTGACTCTTTCGTCGGGGCGAACTGGAGGACACCAGTGATGGAGTACACGCTCGAAGTGATCCCGCTGCCCGTGAGCGACATCGACCGGGCCCGCGACTTCTACCGGGACAAGGTGGGCTTCCACGTCGACATCGACCAGGAGGTCATGCCCGGCATGCGCATCGTCCAGCTGACGCCTCCGGGCTCCGGCTGCTCGATCGCCCTCGGCGACACCCTCTGGGAGACGATGGACGGCCCGACGCCGGCCCCCGGCTCGTACCAGGGCCTTCAGCTGTGCGTCACGGACATCAAGGCGGCCCACGCCGAACTGACCGACCGCGGCCTGGAGGTCTCCGACCCGGTGCAGTACACCCCGGAGGACGGAGCCACCTTCATGCACTTCAAGGACCCGGACGGCAACGGCTGGTCCATCCAGGAGTACCGCCGCCGGGCCACGGAGCCCTTGCACGAACTGCTGGCCGAGCAGAGGCGGCAGCGGGAGAGCTGAGCAGGTACGGGGTAGGGCGGGGGTGCTCTCGGAGATCCTTCTGAAGGATCTCCGAGAGCACCCCTGCCGCCGCCCTTCCAGCGGAGCGCTTACGCCTGCTCCCGCCAGCGGTTCGTTATCGGCAAGCGCCGATCCTTGCCGAAGCCCTTCGCTGAGATCTTCGTGCCCGGCGGGTACTGGCGCCGCTTGTACTCGGCCGCGTCGACCATGCGCAGGGTCTTCACGACCAGGTCGCGGTCGAAGCCGGCCGCGACGATCGCGTCGGCGCCCGTGTCTCGGTCGACGTAGAGCTCCAGGATCGCGTCCAGGACCGGATAGTCGGGAAGCGAGTCCGTGTCGACCTGGCCGGGGCGCAGCTCCGCGCTCGGCGGCTTGGTGAGGGAGTTCTCGGGGATCGGCGGGGTCTGGCCCCGCTCGGCCGCCGCACGGTTGCGCCACGCGGCCAGCCGGAAGACCGATGACTTGTAGACGTCCTTGATCGGCCCGTACGCCCCCACCGAGTCTCCGTACAGCGTCGAATAGCCCACCGCCAGTTCGGACTTGTTGCCCGGCGCCAGCACGATGTGCCCCTCCTGGTTGGAGATCGCCATCAGCATCGTGCCGCGCAGCCGCGACTGGAGGTTCTCCTCGGCGAGACCCGTGAGCCCCAGCGACCCCATATACGCGTCGAACATCGGCTCGATCGGTACGGTCCGGAAGTTGAGTCCGGTCCGCCGCGCCAGCTCGGCCGCGTCCCCCTTGGAGTGGTCCGAGGAGTACTTGGACGGCATCGAGACTCCGTACACGTTCTCCGGCCCGAGCGCGTCGCAGGCGATCGCGGCCACGAGCGCGGAGTCGATGCCGCCGGAGAGCCCGATCAGCACGGAACGGAAACCGTTCTTCGCGACGTACGCCCGAAGGCCCACCACCAGCGCCGAGTACACCTCTTCGTCGTCGTCCAGCCGCTCCGCGTAGCCACCGGCCAGCTCCGGCTCGTACGCGGGCAGCGGGTCCTGGGAGATGACGAGGTGCTCGATGCGCATCCCGTCATCGACGATGCCCGACAGCGGCTCGGCGGCAGCGGCCGGCAGATCCAGGTCGAGTACGACGCAGCCCTCGGCGAACTGCGGGGCCCGCGCGACGACTTCACCGTTCCGGTCGACCACGATCGAGTCGCCGTCGAAGACCAGCTCGTCCTGCCCGCCCATCATGGCGAGATACGCGGTCGTGCAGCCGGCCTCCTGCGCCCGCTTGCGCACCAGCTCGAGACGGGTGTCGTCCTTGTCGCGCTCGTACGGGGAGGCGTTGACGGAGAGCAGCAGCCCGGCCCCGGCGGTGCGGGTGGCCGGTACGCGCCCGCCGTCCTGCCAGAGGTCCTCGCAGATGGCGAGGGCGACGTCGATGCCGTGGACCCGTACGACGGGAAGGGTGTCGCCGGGTACGAAGTAGCGGAACTCGTCGAAGACGCCGTAGTTCGGCAGGTGGTGCTTGGCGAAGGTGAGCGCGACCTCGCCGCCGTGCAGCACGGCGGCGGCGTTCTGCGGCGCTCCGGCCGGTTGGCCGAACTTCGGCTGGGCGGCCTCGGACCGGTCGAGGTAGCCGACGATCACCGGCAGTCCGCCGAAGCCCTCGTCGGCGAGGCGCGCGGCGAGGTCCCGCAGGGCCGCGCGGGAGGCCTCGACGAAGGACGGCCGCAGGGCCAGGTCCTCGACGGGATACCCGGTCAGCACCATCTCCGGGAACGCCACCAGATGCGCTCCCTGCTCGGCGGAGTGCCGGGTCCAGCGGACGATCGACTCGGCGTTCCCGGCGAGATCGCCGACGGTCGAGTCGATCTGGTTCAGGGCGAGGCGTAGTTGAGGCACGGGGCCCAGTGTAATCGTCAAACCGACACAATGGGGTGTGGGCCAGCCCACGTGGGCGCTCCGCTGGGTTGCGCGGATTCAAGGTGCGGGTCCGTTGTGGCTGGTCGCGCCCACGCGGCAGAGCCGCAAATTGATACAGCCCCGCGCCCCTAAGAGGCCTGCGACCTCCTTAGGGCGCGGTGCCGCAGCTGGCCTCGCCTACTCGGGCGGCTTAGCCCCCCGCTTCTTCAGCAAGTCCGTCATCAGCCTCATCTCCGACTCCTGGGCCTCGACCATGCCCCTCGCGAGGTCGCGTTCCACGTCGACCTCGCAGCGCTTCACGCAGCCCTCGGCCATGTGCACTCCGCCCACGTGATGGGTGTACATCAGCTGGAGGAAGCGGATCTCGGCGGCCTTGCCGCTTGCCTTCTCGAGCGACTTCAGCTCGGTGTCGGTCGCCATCCCGGGCATCAGGGCGCCGTCCTCCCCGGACGGCGCGTTGCCCATGCCCATCCACGTCATCGGCGGGTCCGAGGACACCTTCGGCAGCTGCCACAGGTCCAGCCAGCCGATCAGCATGCCGCGCTGGTTGGCCTGCGTCTGCGCGATGTCGTACGCGAGACGGCGTACCTCTTCGTCCTCGGTGCGGTCCCGCACGATGTACGACATCTCGACGGCCTGCTGGTGGTGGACCGCCATGTCACGCGCGAACCCCGCGTCCGCGGAATCGGCCGCGGGGACCGGCGTGCCCGAGTCGCCGTCGGCGATCGCGTAGGTGATCCCGCCGGCCGCCACGAGGACGGCCGCGGCGGCTCCGGCGATCCAGCCGACGTGCTTCATCGTTGCCACAGCTTCCTACTTGCCTTCGTGCGTACGTATTTGCAGCTCGGCTGCTACTTGGCGAGGCCGCCGGTGCAGGCGGCGCCCTTCTCCGGCGTCTGCTCGCCCTGTACGTACTTCTCGAAGAACTTGTTCACGTTCGGGTCCTTCGCGCTCGTCACCGTGCGCTGCGCGCCCCAGGCGGAGAGCATGATCGGGTCCTTCTGGTCCTCGACCGGGCTCATCAGCGAGTACGGGGTCTTCTCGACCTTCTCCGCGAGCGCCTTCACGTCCGCGTCCGAGGCCTTGCTGTTGTACGTCACCCAGACCGCGCCGTGCTCCAGGGAGTGCACGGCGTTCACCTTCTTGATCTCATCGGTGTAGACGTCGCCGTCGCAGTTCATCCACACCTGGTTGTGGTCGCCGCCCACCGGGGGATTCATCGCGTACTTGACGTCGCCGGCGACGTGGCCCTGGGTCAGCTTCGTGTTCCAGGTCCTGACGCCGTCCTCGCCCGTGACGAACTTCCCCTTCTGGGCGGCCGACGAGGTGCTGCTGTCGTCCTCGGACTGCGTGCTTATCAGGTACGCACCGCCGGCCACGAGGCCGCCGACTATGACCACGCTGGCGGTGATCGTGAGGATCCGGTTGCGGCGCTCGCGGGCCTTTTCAGCGCGGCGCATCTCCTCTATGCGCGCCTTGCGTGACGCGGACGCTTTGTTCTTCGCGGAACCCATGGTGAGTCCTTCGTGGCCTTGGGGGAGAGACGGTCGGGTGAGGTTGATCGTAGTCCGGCCGGCAGCGGCGTACGTAGTGGCCCTGGTGGTCGGCCGCACATTTCCCGCCCCGGCATTACAGGGGCGCGAGTGAGCAGGCACTATGGGCAGAAGAGCAGGACACCTGCTGTACGCGAGGCGTTCAGACCGAGGTCGGCCGCCCGATCAAGGTCCGCAACGCGCACGAAATGGTGTTGTGGTGGGATGCTCATGTGCCCGACCGCCTTCCTGGCGCGGGAGCAGGCGGCCTGACCAGCAAGGATGGGTGGAAGCGGAAGATGGACAAGCAGCAGGAGTTCGTACTCCGGACCCTGGAGGAGCGCGACATCCGGTTCGTACGGCTGTGGTTCACGGACGTGCTGGGCTTCCTCAAGTCCGTGGCCGTGGCCCCGGCCGAGCTGGAGCAGGCCTTCGACGAGGGCATCGGCTTCGACGGTTCCGCGATCGAGGGCTTCGCCCGGGTCTACGAGTCCGACATGATCGCCAAGCCGGACCCGTCGAGCTTCCAGGTCCTGCCGTGGCGCGCGGAGGCCCCCGGTACGGCCCGTATGTTCTGCGACATCCTCATGCCGGACGGCTCCCCGTCCTTCGCGGACCCGCGGTACGTACTGAAGCGCGCCCTCGCCAAGACCTCCGACCTGGGCTTCACCTTCTACACCCACCCGGAGATCGAGTTCTTCCTGCTGAAGGACCGCCCGCTGGACGGCTCGCGCCCGACGCCCGCCGACAACTCCGGCTACTTCGACCACACCCCGCAGAACGTCGGCATGGACTTCCGCCGCCAGGCGATCACGATGCTGGAGTCGATGGGCATCTCGGTCGAGTTCTCGCACCACGAGGGCGCGCCGGGCCAGCAGGAGATCGACCTCCGCTACGCGGACGCGCTGTCCACCGCCGACAACATCATGACGTTCCGCCTGGTCATGAAGCAGGTGGCGCTGGAGCAGGGCGTCCAGGCGACGTTCATGCCGAAGCCGTTCTCCGAGCACCCGGGCAGCGGCATGCACACCCACCTCTCGCTCTTCGAGGGCGACCGGAACGCGTTCTACGAGTCGGGTTCGGAGTACCAGCTCTCCAAGGTGGGCCGCTCCTTCATCGCGGGCCTGCTGAAGCACGCCGCCGAGATCGCGGCGGTCACGAACCAGTGGGTCAACTCGTACAAGCGCATCTGGGGCGGCGCAGCCCGCACCGCCGGCGCCGGCGGTGAGGCTCCCTCGTACATCTGCTGGGGCCACAACAACCGCTCGGCCCTGGTCCGCGTGCCGATGTACAAGCCCGGCAAGACCGGCTCCGCGCGGGTCGAGGTCCGCTCCCTGGACTCGGGCGCGAACCCGTACCTGGCCTACGCGGCCCTGCTGGCCGCCGGCCTCAAGGGCATCGAGGAGGGTTACGAGCTCCCGCCGGGCGCCGAGGACGACGTCTGGGCCCTCACGGACGCCGAACGCCGCGCGATGGGCATCGAGCCGCTGCCGCAGAACCTCGGCGAGGCCTTGTCTCTGATGGAACGCAGCGACCTGGTCGCCGAGACCCTGGGCGAGCACGTCTTCGACTTCTTCCTGCGCAACAAGCGGCAGGAGTGGGAGGAGTACCGCAGCGAGGTCACGGCCTTCGAGCTGCGGAAGAACCTGCCGGTTCTGTAGGTGTCTCAGGCGTAGACGGTCGGGGCGCCGGGTTCCGGCGCCCCCTTCCCGTCCCTGGGGCGGCTGCCGTCCCTGCCCCCCTCGGGGCTCCGCCCGGGACCCGTTTCGGGGGCCAGCCCTCGAACCCCCGGTCCTCAAGCTCCCCCAGCTACCTCCCCCAGCTACCGCTGGGGGTGCCCCCAGAGGTGCCCCCAGACGGGCTGAATTTCAGCCCGTCCGGCGCTTGAGGACGAGGCCGCCAGGCCGATAGCGGGGTCTGGGGGCGCAGCCCCCAGCGGGGTCCAGCGGCGGAGCCCCTTGGAATGGGACGGGTAGGGGCGGCGGGGGCGAAACCCTTCAGCGGCGAGCCGCCTCCCGTCGCTGCGGTACATGTGCGGCCACCACACGACCGGTGTGCGTCGACACCCGCCGCCGGTCCACCGCGTACGCGACCGCCGCGACCCCAAGCCCCAGCACCGCGAGCCCCGCACCCGCCACCGCCGGCGACGTCGCCCCGAAGCCCGCCGCCAGAGCGAGCCCGCCGACAAGCGCACCACCCGCGTTGGCAAGATTGAACGCGGCCTGGTTCGCCGAGGAGGCGAGCGAAGGCGCCGCAGAGGCCTTCTCCATGACCATCAGCTGGAGCGGCGAGCCGGTGACGAAGGCCGCCATGCCGAGCAGGAGCACCGCCAGCGCGGCGCTCCACTGCGTGGTCATCAGCAGGGGGAACAGTGCAAGCACCGCGGCCAGCGCCGTGAGGCCGCCGAAGAGCGTGCCCCGCAGGGAGTGGTCGGCCAGCCGCCCGCCGAGCAGGTTCCCGACGGTGGCACCGACGCCGAACAGCGCCAGCAGCACGGTCACCCGGGAGTCGGCGTACCCGGCGGAGTCCGTCAGCATCGGCGTGATGTAGCTGTACGCGGAGAACAGCGCACCGAAGCCCGCGACGGTCGTCGCGAGAGCGAGCCAGACGGGAAGCGGGCGCAGCGCGGCCAGTTCACCGCGCAGCCCGGCGGCCGGAGACTGCGTGTGGTCGTGCGGCAGAAGCAGCGCCAGCGAGGCGATGGCCGCGAGCCCGATCGCGCTGACGCCGAGGAACGTGGCACGCCAGCCCAGGTGCTGGCCCATGAGGGTCGCCACGGGAACCCCCGCGATGTTCGCGACGGTCAGACCGAGGAACATCAGCGAGACCGAGCGCGCCTTGCGCTCGGGAGCGACCAGGCCGGTGGCGACGACGGCGCCCACGCCGAAGAACGCGCCGTGCGGCAGACCGCTCAGCAGCCGGGCGGCCAGCAGCCAGTGGTGATCGGGCGCGAACGCCGAAAGCGCGTTGCCCGCGACGAACAGCGCCATCAGACCGATCAGCACCTTGCGGCGCGACATCTTCGCCGTCACCGCGGCGAGCAGCGGCGCGCCGACGACGACACCGATCGCGTACGCCGAGACGAGGTGCCCGGCGGTGGGGATGGATATGTGCAGGTCGTCGGCGACGTTGGGCAGCAAGCCCATCATTACGAATTCGGTGGTGCCGAGGCCAAAGGCGCCCACGGCGAGCGAGAGCAGGGGTGCCAGGGGCATGGAGGGCCTTTCAAGTGGAGCGAGCGGAGTTCCGTACATCGTATGTTCAAGTACGGAACAAACTCTCTCAGGCCCACTATTCCCAGGGGTTACGAGCCGGTGTCCGCAAGCTTCACGCGGGCGGCGATCGGGAGATGGTCGCTGCCCGTCTCAGGCAGCGACCAGGAGGTGACCGGCTCGACGCCCTTCACCAAGATCTGGTCGATCCGCGCCATCGGGAACGACGCCGGCCAGCTGAACCCGAAGCCGCTGCCCGCCGCGCCCTGCGTGGAGCGCATCTGCGAGGTGATGCCGTTGAGCGCACGGTCGTTCATCGTGCCGTTCAGATCGCCGAGCAGGGCGGCCTGCGGCAGCTTCTCGTCGGAGATGGCGTCACCCAGGGCGTCGGCGCTCTTGTCGCGCTGCCGCGCGGTGAACCCGGCCTCGATCTTCACCCGTACGGAGGGCAGATGTGCCACGTACACCGCGAGCTGCCCGTCCGGCGCGGTGACGGTCGCCCGCATGGCACGGGTCCAGCCCAGCTTGATGTCGACGGCCTTGACCTCGCTCAGCGGGTACTTGCTCCACAGGCCGACGGTGCCCTGCACGGAGTGGTACTTGTACGTCGAGGCGAGGGCCTTCTCGTACACGGGGACCGCGGTCTCCGTCAGCTCCTCCAGGGCCACCACGTCGGCTCCGGAGGCGGCCACGGCGCGGGCGGTGCCGGCCGGGTTCGCGTTGTCCGCGTTGACGTTGTGGGTGGCGACGGTGAGGTCGCCGCCGCTGCCGGTCTTGTCGAAGACCAGTCCGCCGAAGAGGTTGAGCCAGACGATCGCGGGCACGAGCACTGCGATCAGCGCGGTCGCGGACCGCCTCAGCAGGGCGAGGCCGAGCAGCAGCGGGATGAAGACGCCCAGCCAGGGCAGGAAGGTCTCGTTGAGGGAGCCGAAGTTGCCGACCGCGTTCGGGATCTGTGAGTGCAGCAGCATCACGAGGGCGATGAGGACCGCGAACACGGCGAGGATGATGCCTCGACGCCAGATACGGCGGTCGTTGCGCAGGGCGTCGATCAGGCGCTGAAGCCGGGGCTCTCTGCGGTCGGGCTCCTGCCCGCCGCTGCCCGTCTCCGTCTTGTACGCCTGCGCCATGCTCTCGACCTCACAACGTGCCGTTCACCCATCCCCCGCACCCAAGAACCCTAGGGGATGATCGCGTTCAGTTCGGCCGCCTCGGGGACGGCGATACGGGCACGATGACGTGCCTGCCTGCATGCCCAGTTCCGATGGTCCACCCGGCGGTTGTGGTCTGTGACAAAACACTCACATTCATTCAGGGGTCAGCCGGACTTCATGACTTGGGGCCTCTACGGCACGGCACCTTCACGACTGGCGCCTGTACGAAGTGTCGCCTTTACGACGTGCCTCTACGACTTGGTGGGGCGCAGTCCCTCCAGGACGGCGTCGACGATGTTCTCGGCGAGGTTCTCGGGGAGTTCGGCGTCGGGGCGCATGACGGTGCGTACGAGCATGGGGCCGCTGAACAGGTCGCCGATCAGCTCGACATCCACGTCGGAACGGAGTTCGCCGTCCTCCTGGCCGCGGCGCAGCACTTCGTAGGTGAGCCGGCGCCGTGGCTCGATCACGTTCGCGTGGTACGAGCTCCACAGCTTGGGGCTGCTCTTCATCTGGGCGAAGACGTTGTGCACGAGTGCCGAGGTGCGGCTGGCCAGGCCGCGCCTGCGTATCGACTCCAGGAGGGCGATCAGGTCGTCGCGCATCGAGGTGCCGGGCAGCTCCGGGTCGGCCTGCTCGGCGGCGCGCATGACGTCGCAGAAGAGCTCCTCGCGGTCGCTCCAGCGGCGGTAGATGGTGGCCTTGCCCACGCCCGCGGTGCGGGCGACGCGCTCGATGGAGATCTCCGCGAGCGGGACGCCGTCCTCCAGCAGCCCGATGACGCCCTCGATGATGGAGCGCTCCACGCTCTCACTGCGCGGGCGCCCTCTCACTGCCCCACCCCGTCCGGCCCCCTGCTCCGCGAGGTCCACGCCAACTCCGTTCGTCCGCCGCCCTGTTCGGGCCCGATTGTCTCAGTGCTCGGCAGCCACCAGTTCGGTTTCCTCTCCCCCGGGCTCCTTCGAGGCCGGTTCCCGGCCGGGCAGGAACAGCGCCACGACGAGGGTTCCGACGAGGGCGACTCCGGCTCCGCCGAGGGCGGTGAGATGCATGGCGTGCAGGAAGGCGTCGTGCGCCGGGGTGACCAGGGCCTCGCCCTGGGGCCCGAGCTTCGCGGCGGCGCCGAGGGTGGCCTCGATGGACTCGCCCGCGTGGTGCCGCAGGTCCGCGGGCAGCAGGGTGAGCTTGTCCTCGATGCCCGAGCGGTACGACGCGGACAGGACCGAGCCGAGTACGGCGATCCCCAGGGCGCCGCCGACCTGGCGGAAGGTGTTGCTGAGCGCGGAGGCGGAACCGGCCTTCTCGCGGGGCATCGTCTGCATGATCACGACGCTGGTGGGTGTCATGACGTGGGCCATCCCGGTGCCCATCAGGAAGAAGATGACCTCCAGGATCCAGATCGGCGTATCGGCGTCCAGGAAGGTGAACGCGGCCAGCGTCGCGGCGATGAGCAGCATGCCGCCGGCGGTCGTGACCCGGTAGCCGAAGCGGTCGACGACCAGTCGGGCGCGCGGCGCGAAGGTGAGCTGCGCCGCGGCCAGCGGCAGCATCAGCAGGCCGGTCTGGAAAGGCGAGTAGCCGCGCACGGTCTGCGTGTAGAAGACCGCGAAGAACGTCACGCCCATCAGAGCGAAGAAGACCAGCCCTATGGCGCCGATCGCCGCCGAGAAGACCCGGTTCTTGAAGTATGTGACGTCGATGGACGGGTGGTCGATGCGCTTCTCGTACCAGACGAATCCGACGAGTACGGCGAGTCCGGCGCCCATGGTCGCCAGCACCTCGACGTCGGTGAAGTCGGCGAGCTGGCCGCCCTTGATGATGCCGTACACGAGCAGGACGAGCCCGACGACGGACAGCAGTACGCCCACCGGGTCGATCCGGCCGGGCTTCGGGTCGCGGGAGTCGGGGACCAGCCACAGCATGAGCCCGAGCGCGAGGATCACGATCGGGACGTTGATGAGGAACACGGACCCCCACCAGAAATGATCGAGCAGCACCCCTCCGGTGATGGGCCCGATCGCGATGGCGAGTCCGACGCCGCCCGCCCAGATGCCGATGGCCTTCGGCTGCTCGTCCCGCTCGAAGACGTTCATGAGGACGGCGAGGGTCGCGGGCATCACGAAGGCGGCACCGAACCCCATCAGGGCGCGAAAGCCGATGAGCTGCTCCGGTGAGCCGGAGAAGGCGGCGAGCGCCGAGGCACCGCCGAAGACGACGAGCCCGCCGAGCAGCACCTTCTTGCGACCGAGCCGGTCGCCGAGGAGGCCGGCGGTGAACAGCAGTCCCGCGAAGACGAGCGTGTACGCGTTGATGGCCCACTCGAGCTCGCTCTGGGTGGCGCCAAGACCGGTCGGGGCGGGCGTAGAGATGGTCTTGATCGCGACGTTCAGGATCGAGTTGTCGAGTACGACGATCAGCAGGCTCAGCATCAGCACGCCGAGGATCAGCCAGCGACGCCGATGCACGGCCTCCGGTACACGGGGCTCGGTGGCGGCGGGAGTAGTCATGCCGTCGAGGCTAGCGAATAACGATACGAGACGGTCTCGTATCGGAACTCTTTTACCGAGTCCTTACGCGGGAGGGGGCGGGAGGAGCGCGCGAGGTGCGGGCGGGGCGGGAGGAGCCCGTGGGGTTAGGGGGATCACAACGGGCGGCGGGTGAGGGCGGACCCCTAGCCGTTCCATGGCACGAGGTGCCACCATGGAAGGGATCCGGGGACGCCGTCAGGGCGCCTCGAGATGACAGAAGGAGCCGTTGCGATGACGCAGCTCTCGGCTGCCCAGAAGGCCCCCGACAGCAGCAAGGCGCTGTACGGAGGGAAGGGCACCCGCCGCATCACTGTCCGCGACCTCAACGCCGCCAAGGAACGCGGCGAGAAGTGGCCCATGCTCACCGCGTACGACGCGATGACCGCGTCCGTCTTCGACGAGGCCGGCATCCCGGTCATGCTCGTCGGCGACTCGGCGGGCAACTGCCACCTCGGGTACGAGACGACCGTGCCCGTCACGCTCGACGAGATGACCATGCTCTCCGCCGCGGTCGTACGGGGCACCTCGCGCGCCCTGATCGTCGGCGACCTGCCTTTCGGGTCGTACCAGGAGGGCCCCGTACAGGCCCTTCGATCCGCCACCCGCCTGGTGAAGGAGGCGGGCGTCGGTGCCGTCAAGCTGGAGGGCGGTGAACGGTCGCACCGCCAGATCGAGTTGCTGGTCGAGTCCGGCATCCCGGTCATGGCGCACATCGGTCTGACCCCCCAGTCCGTGAACACCATGGGCTACCGCGTGCAGGGTCGTGGCGAGGAGGCGGCAGCGCAGCTGCTGCGTGACGCCAAGGCCGTGCAGGACGCGGGCGCGTTCGCGGTCGTGCTCGAACTCGTGCCGGCCGAGTTGGCCGCGGAGGTCACGCGTGTCCTCCACATTCCGACGATCGGGATCGGGGCGGGGCCTGACACCGATGCGCAGGTCCTGGTTTGGACGGACATGCTGGGACTGACGTCCGGGAAGGTGCCGCGCTTTGTGAAGCAGTACGCGGACCTTCGGTCGGTGATGACGCAGGCGGCGCAGGCGTTTGCGGAGGACGTGGTCGGCGGGACGTTCCCGCAGGAGGAGCACTCCGTCCACTGAGCCATTGCGGCACCGAGGCAGCCCGCCGATCTTCCCCCGTCGGCGGGCTGCCGTTTGCCTCCGGCGGTTGGGGGGTTTCTTTCCCCAGCCCCGCCCCTTCCCGAAACTGGGGGCTCCGCCCCCAGGCCCCCGCCAGGGGGTGGTGGGTGACACTGCGTGTCGCGGCTGCGGGTTGAGTGTGGTTGCTCGCGCAGTTCCCCGCGCCCCTGAGGTGCGTGGTGGGTGCGGGGCCGCGGGCCGGTGCGTCAGCCCGTCGCCAACAGGGCATACGACCCCGTGCTTCCACAGGGTTCTGGTGTGCCCAGACCGAAGCTAAGCGACGGGCATACGACGCACCGGCCCACGTCCCCTCCCGCCGGCGGGAAGCCGCGGGTAGTCGGGGGTCCGGGCTTTTCCGCGCGGGCGGGTACGGGGGCTCGGGCCCCTTCCGGGTCGCGGGCCGGTACCGGGCGCGGGCCCATTCGGGCCGCGGGCTGGTTCGGGGCGCGGACCCCTTCCGGGTCGCAGGCTGGTACCGGGCGCGGGCCCTTCCGGGCCGCGGGCGCCTTCCGGGGCGGGGGCCTTTTCGGTTCGCTTGCTCTTCGGGGTGCGGGCAGTCGCAGGTTTTTAGGGGCGCGGGGAACTGCGCGACCAGCCACAACGCACCCGCAGCCGCGACACGACATGTCACCCACCACCCCGGCAGGCACCCCACCCACCTGCCGTAGGCGCCCCACCCAGCCGGAGGCTGCGGGGCCTGGGGCGCAGCCCCCCACGCGGCGGAGCCGCAAATTGATACAGCCGGGAAGGGGCGGGACTGGGGAAAGAAAAACCCAACCGCCCACTCGTAACGTGGCGTTCACCCCGAATTGGCCCCCCGCGGGCAAGGGGCCCAACCACCCCACAACGCGGCGGAGGCCCCGATGGCAGAAGCATCCGTACCCTTCCGCGCAGGCCAGCACGGCTACGCAAGCTTCCGGATCCCGGCCGTCGTCACCACGTCGGCCGGAACCCTGCTCGCCATGTGCGAAGGCCGCGTCGGCTCCCACGACGACTTCGGCAACATCGACATCGTGCTGAAGCGCTCCACGGACGGCGGCCGAACCTGGGGCCCCCTGGAAGTCGCCGCCAAACACGGCGACAACCTGGCCGGCAACCCCGCCCCGGTCGTCCTGGACACCGGGCGCCTCCTCCTCGTCCACGTACGCAACGCCGCCCTCGCCACCGAAGACGCCATCCGGCGCGGCAAGGTGAGCGCCGCCGACGGCCGCCGCGTCTGGGTCCAGCACAGCGACGACGACGGAGTCACCTGGTCCACGCCACGCGACATCACCGCCCAGACGAAGAAGGCGAGTTGGCGCTGGTACGCCACCACCCCCGGACACGCCGTCCAACTCGCCGGCGGCCGGGTCGTCGTACCCGCCAACCACTCACTCCCCCCGACCGGCAGGGACAACGGCACCGAGGGCAAGTACAACGGCGGCCACTGCCTCCTCAGCGACGACCGCGGCGAAACCTGGCGCATCGGCTACCTCGACGACAACACCGACGGCTACATCAACGTGAACGAGACGACCGCCGCCGAACTCCCCGACGGCCGCGTCTACTTCAACACCCGTAACGACGCCACAGCACCCGGCACCCGCGCCGACGCCTACTCCACGGACGGCGGCCAGACGCTCGTGAAGCCCTTCCGGCCGCAGGCGGGGCTGGTCGCGCCCGTCTGCGAGGGCAGCGTTCTCCAGCTCCGCGACCCCGATGTGCTGCTCTTCTCCGGCCCCGCCGTCCCCGGCTACCGCGCCCTCATGACGATCCGCGCCAGCACCGACGCCGGCCTCACCTGGCGGCCCGTACACACGGTGGACGGACTGCCCGCCGCGTACTCCGATCTCGTACGCCTCGACGCCTCCACCGTCGGCCTCCTCTACGAGACGGGCGACTTCAGCGCGTACCAGACGATCACCTTCCGCAGAGTGCCCGTGACGGACCTCACCTGAGCGCCGGGGCGGGGCGGCGCGGACGTAAAGTCGGGCCATGACCTCTACCGACAACAGTGCACAGCAAGCCGCCAAGGCCCCGGCCAAGGACCCCTGGGACCTGCCCGACGTGTCGGGGCTCGTCGTGGGCGTGCTCGGTGGCACCGGACCGCAGGGCAAGGGTCTCGCCTACCGGCTGGCCCGCGCCGGCCAGAAGGTGATCATCGGCTCGCGGGCCGCGGAGCGCGCGCAATCCGCCGCGGACGAACTCGGGCACGGCGTCGAAGGCGCCGACAACGCCGAGTGCGCGCGGCGCAGCGACATCGTGATCGTGGCGGTGCCGTGGGAGGGCCACGGCAAGACGCTGGAGTCGCTCAGGGAGGAGCTGAGCGGGAAGCTCGTCGTCGACTGCGTCAACCCGCTCGGTTTCGACAAGAAGGGTGCGTACGCGTTGAAGCCGGAGGAGGGCAGCGCCGCCGAGCAGGCCGCCGCGCTGCTTCCGGACTCGCGCGTCACCGCCGCCTTCCACCATCTGTCCGCCGTACTGCTCCAGGACCCGGAGGTCGAGGAGATCGACACTGATGTGATGGTGCTCGGCGAGGTACGGGCGGACGTCGAGATGGTGCAGGCGCTGGCCGGCCGTATCCCCGGCATGCGCGGCATCTTCTCCGGTCGGCTGCGCAACGCCCACCAGGTCGAGTCACTGGTCGCGAACCTGATCTCGGTGAACCGCCGCTACAAGGCCCATGCGGGCCTGCGCGTCACCGACGTGTGAGCGGTTGGGGGACACTGGTGGGCAGGAAAGCAGTGTCCCCCTGACAGGAGTCCGTCCGATGCCCCGCCTTGCCCTCTACGCCCTCGCCGTCTGCGTCCTCTCCGTCGCCGCGGCCGTCGTCTCCTTCGCCAAGGGCTACTGGCTGGGCATCGTGTGGGTACTGCTCGCGGGTCTGTCGTCCAACATGACCTGGTACTACCTGCGGCGCGGCAAGGCGCGGAACGGCTCCGTCACGAACTGACGGTCACGGACTGACGGTCATGCGCAGACAGTCATGCACTGGCGGTCAGGAACCGACGCCGCAGAACTGGTCGGTCTCCGTCCAGAAGCGGTAGAGGTTCTGACCGCAGTACGTACTGATCTCGTCGATCCCCAGGCCGCGCAGCAGCGTGTCGATCACGTCGAAGAACACGCTGTTCACGGCCGGTATCCACAGGATGGCGATCACGAGGAGCAGCCCGAAGGGCGCGAGCGGCTCCACCTGGCGGCGGATCTTGTACGACAGCCAGGGCTCGATCATGCCGTAGCCGTCCAGGCCCGGCACCGGCAGGAAGTTCAGCAGCGCGGCCGTGACCTGGAGCAGCGCCAGGAACGCCAGGGCGAACCGGAAGTCGGCCGGCACACCGTCGAGCGCGTCCAGCCAGAACGGGGCCGTGCAGACCACCGCGAACAGCACGTTCGTCAGCGGGCCCGCCGCCGAGATCAGGCTGTGCTTCCAGCGGCCCTGGATGCGGTTCCGCTCGATCCAGACCGCGCCGCCGGGCAGACCGATACCACCCATGATCACGAAGAGGACGGGCAGCACGATGCTCAGCAGGGCGTGCGTGTACTTGAGCGGGTTGAGGGTCAAGTAGCCCTTCGCGCCTATGGAGATGTCGCCGCTGTGCAGGGCCGTACGCGCGTGTGCGTACTCGTGCAGACAGAGCGAGACGATCCACGCGGCCGTCACGAACAGGAACACGGCGACGCCGGGCTGTTCCGCGAAACCGGTCCAGGTGGCCCAGCCCGTGACCGCCATGACGGCGACGATCCCGAGAAAGACGGGACTGATCCGCCGGTCGCTGTGCCGGGTGGTGGCGGTGGTCATGGGGTCGGGCTCCCTGGGGTTCGTACAAACGGGCGTGCCCGACCGTACCGGGCGTAATTGACATCCTCCCCCTCTTGGAAGAGGGGGATTCCTACCCGTGCGGGGTGAGGTTCACGGGCGCTCGAACGGCTGGTGGCCGCTGTCACCCCTCCGGCACCGGCTGAGCGCCGGGGGCGGGGGATCCCGCCCTGTCCTGCCGCGACGTTGGTTGCTGCGTTGGTGTCCGCGTTGCAGGTGAAGCCGCAGGATACGCAGACGAACTCGGCTTGGCTCTTGCGCGAGTTCTTCTCGATCCATCCGCAGGCGCTGCATCGCAGGCTGGTGTACGGGGCGGGTACGTCCTCGACGCGGCCGGGGGCCTTGTGTTCGGTGCGCTGGCGCAGGAGGCCCCAGCCCTGGGCGAGGATGGCCCGGTTGAGTCCGGCTTTCTGCCGGACGTTCGTGCCCGGTTCGGCGACGGTGCCCCTGGCCGAGCGGGTCATGTTCTTGATGTTGAGCTTCTCGAACCGGATCAGGTCACAGGTGCGGGCGAGCATGGTGCTGGTCTTCTCGCACCAGTCCTTGCGCCGGTCCGCTTCGCGCGCCTTGAGCCGGGCGACCTTCGCATAGGCGGCGGACTTCTCCGGGCTGCCCTTTTCCGCCCGCGCTGCACGCCGCTGGTGTTTGCGGATCTGGGCCCGCTCCTTGACGGTGAGCTGGGGGCAGTTGAGGGTGCGGCCGTCGGAGAGGGCGGCGGTGATGGTGACGCCCCGGTCGATGCCGATGACCTTGCCCGTGCCGGGCGCGGAGGTGGCCTCGGGGAGGACCGCGAACGCGATGTGCCACTGGCCGTTGCGGTAGGTGACGCGGTACGTCTTCGCGGCGGGCACCTCGGCCCGGGTGAGGCGAAAGCGCAGCCAGCCGCATCCGGGCACCTTGACCTGCGCCCACCGGCGGTTCAGCTTCTGCACCACCACGGAGCGGCCCATGACCTGCTTGCCGGTCTTGGCGTTCAGTTTCAGCGATCCGTCCGCTTCGGACTCCGGCACGCGGTCGGTGCCGATGACACGAAAGCCCTCGTGCACAAACTTCCTGCGCCAGGTCGGCTCGCCGAACCCGCAGGTGAACCGGGCGTTCTTGGCCTGGGCGAAGTCCTTCAGCGCCTGCTGCTGCACGTCGGCGTTGCCCTCGCGCAGCCATTCGTTCTCGCGCCGGGCCTCGGTGAGCTGGCGGCACTGCTCGGCGAAACCGGGCGCGGCCTTGCGGCCCTTGTGCCAGTGCGCGTGCTGCTCGACGGCCAGGTTCCACACGTACCTGGCGTGCGCGCAGTGCGAGAGCATCTGCTCCTCCTGCGCGCGCGTCGGGTACATCCGGAAACGTGACATGGCCTCAATCTAGCCTCTGAGGCCATGGTCAACTTCACGTTCCGTATCCCCGAGGACCTGTACGCCCAGCTGAAGGCCCTCGCTACCGCCGACGACCGCTCCGTCAATGCCGAGTTGCTGTATCTCGTACGACGCGCTCTCGCGGATGGTGAACCCCGCTCCGCCCAGGGGGCGTAACGGCTGTTCCCGCCCTGCTCCGCGGGGGCTCGCATTCACACCCGGCCTGAAGGGCTCTGCTAGGGGCAAGTCCTCTGCCTGCGAGACCTGACGAACACTGATTCCACAGAAACTTGAAGATGCTCCAGCGGCAGATGTTCGGCCGAGCCAACTCCTACCGGCCGTCGTCGAGAGCACCGCGAGCGTCCCTTTGGGGAACGCCGCCCGTACCACCCGAACTCTCAGCTCCGGCACTCCCGAATCAGCCCGAGGCTCCAGCGGCGGCCTTCTTGGCCCCCACGATCGCAGCAACCGTGTAGGACCAACAACGCCTGCCTGCTCGAATCACGTCTTTCTCAGCAGAGTTCTGAAGGCCGGGACCCACTGCGAAGAACCGAGGTGGAAAACGTCTCGCGCTCGGCTGTGAGTTCCGTACAGGGTGGGGAGATGTCCGCTCGCCGGCCACGCCGCTCAACCCTGTGACCTCGCCCCAACCCACCAGAGACAATGGACCCCGTGCGCTATCGCATCCTCGGTACCACCCAGGCTCTTCGTCCCGACGGCAGCACCGTTCCCGTCGGTGGGGCGCGGTTGCGTGCTCTGCTGACCGTGCTTGCGATGCGGGCCGGTCGTACCGTTCCCGCGGGGCTGCTGGTCGACGAGGTGTGGGACGGGGATCCGCCCGCCGATGCCTCGGGGGCGTTGCAGGCCTTGGTCGGGCGGCTGCGGCGGGTGCTCGGGGCGGAGGCGGTCGTGTCCGAGGAGGGCGGGTACCGGCTTGCCGCCTCGGCCGACGACATCGACGTGCACCGGTTCGAGCGGCTCGTCGGCGAGGGTACGCGTGCGTTGGGCGACCGTGACCCCGCCAAGGCGGCCGACGCTCTCGACGACGCCCTCGCTCTGTGGCGCGAGCCCGCCCTCGCCGATCTCCCGGACCGCACCGCCGAGTCGGCCCGTCTGGAGGCCCGGCGGCTCGACGCCCTCCGTGCCCGGCACACCGCCGCCCTCGCCCTGGGCCACGCCGAGCAGTCCCTGCCCGAGCTGACCGCCCTGTGCGACAGCCACCCCCTGGACGAACCTCTCCTGGCCCTCCGCCTGCGTGCCCTGCGCGACGCGGGCCGCCCGGCTCAGGCGCTGGCCGCCTACGAGGACGTACGACAGCTCCTGGCGGACCGGCTGGGATCGGATCCCGGGCCGGAACTGCGGGCGCTGCACACGGAGTTGCTCCAGCCGGGAGGGTTGGGTGAAGAGGCGTCCCGGGGCGAGGGCGGCGGCCGTCCCGGCGGTCCGTACGGCGGGACGCGCGGGGCCCGGGGTCCGTACGGGGCCGGGCATCGTGCGGGCGAGACGGGCGCGGACGGCTTGCCGCCCGGCTCCCGCGCGGGTACTGACGGTCGGTGGCCCGGCTCCGGCCGGGGCACGGGTGCCGACCGTCCATCGCCTGGACCCGGTGCCCTCCCGGCGAGCCCCGGCGGTAGCGCGGACGCCGTCGCCCCCGGGGCCGGCGGACACGCGACGACGGGAGCCGAAAGCCCGGCCGCCCCGCCCCGCGACCGCGCGTCGGCTGCGCCCGGCAACCTCCGCGCCCGCCTCACCTCCTTCGTCGGGCGTGAGGGCGATATCGAGGCCATCCGTGGTGACCTCGCGACCGCGCGGCTCGTCACCCTGCTCGGGCCGGGCGGGGCCGGGAAGACGCGGCTTTCGCAGGAGGCCGCCGAGACCGTACGGGATGTCGTCCGGGACGGGGTGTGGCTGGCCGAGCTCGCGCCCGTGGACGACCCGGACGCCGTGCCGGAGGCCGTGCTCACCGCCGTCGGGGCCCGCGAGACCGTGCTGTACGGCGCCGGGGCCGAGGCCATGCGGGCCGGATCCGAACGGCACGACGACCCCGTCGAGCGGCTCGCCGAGCACTGCGGCAAGCGGCGCATGCTGCTGATCCTCGACAACTGCGAGCACGTCGTCGACGCCGCCGCCCGGCTCGTCGAGGAGCTGCTGGAACGCTGCCCGGAGCTGACGGTGCTGGCCACCAGCCGCGAACCCCTCGGCGTACCGGGGGAATTGCTGCGGCCCGTGGAGCCGCTGCCGGAGCCGTACGCGCTGCGGCTGCTCGCCGACCGGGGGGCCGCCGCCCGGCCGGGGTTCCGGATCGAGGACGATCCGGAGGCGGCGGCCGAGATCTGCCGGCGCCTCGACGGTCTCCCCCTCGCCATCGAACTCGCCGCCGCCCGGCTGCGGATGCTCACGCCCCGGCAGATCGCCGACCGGCTGGACGACCGTTTTCTGCTCCTCACCTCGGGCAGCCGTACGGTCCTGCCGCGCCAGCAGACGCTGAGGGCCGTCGTCGACTGGTCCTGGGAGCTGCTGGACGAGGGCGAACGGGACGTGCTGCGGCGGTTGTCCGTCTTCGCCGGCGGCTGCGACCTCGCCGCCGCGGAGGCGGTCTGCGGCCCGAAAGCCCTCGAAGCGCTCGGCTCGCTCGTCGACAAGTCCCTTGTCGTGGCGGCTCCTTCGGGCGACGGCGAGATGCGGTACCGGCTTCTGGAGACCGTCGCCGAGTACGCGGGCGAGCGGCTCGACGAGTCCGGGCGGCGGGCGGAGGCCGAGCGCGCGCATCTGACGTACTTCCGTGAACTCGCCCGCACCACCGAGCCGTTACTGCGCCGCCATGGTCAACTCGCCGCCATCGAACGCCTGGAGCGCGAGAACGAGAACATCCGCGCCGCCCTGCACCATGCCGTCGCCGCGCGCGAGGAGCAGGAGGCGCTGTGCCTCATCCTGTCGATGGCCTGGTACTGGCAGATGCGTGACCTGCGGATCGTCGCCCGCAACTGGTGCCGCGAGGTCGAGGCCCTCGGCCCCGACCCCTTCACCGAGCCCGTGCGGCCCGCCGCCCCGCTGTGGGAGCGCTGCACGGACACGCCGCCTCCGTGGAGCGGCGAGGTCCTCGACGAGGCCCGGCGCCAGCTGCAACTGATCCATCTCGCCTGCATAGACACCGAGTTGCCTGCCTGGCAGACAACCGAGGCTCAGACGAAGCTCCGAGTCATCTCCGAGACGTACGAGCCGGGACTTCCGCAGGTGAGCCGTTTCCCCGGCGCGGTGTGGTTCTTCGCCGTCATGCTCACCGGTGACATGGAGCGGGTGCGGACGATCGTCGACGCGGCCATCGACACCTGCCGTGGTGTGCCCGGATACGAGTGGGATCTGGGCTCCAATCTGCAGATGCGCGCCAACCTTCTCGCCAACCGCAGCGAATGGGAGGGCGACGCCACCCGGGACGCCGACGAGGCGCTGGAGATCTACCGCCGCTTCGGCGATCTCTGGGGCATCGCCGATGCGCTCGCGGCGCGCGGAGAGGCGTATGAGCGCAAGGGCGAGTACGGCAGGGCCGTCGCCGACTTCGAGGCGGCCATCGAAAGTGCCGAACGTCTCGGTGCCCGCGCCCAGATGGCCGTGCTCACCGCCCGGCTCGGCGGCTCGTTGATCCAGGGGGGTGAGGCCGAGCGGGGAGAGCGCCTGCTGCGCGAGGTCATCGAGCAGGGGCGCGCCACGAACGACCAGTCGATGCCCTTCGCCCGGCTGTTCCTGGCCAGTTGGCTCACCATGACCGACCGGACCACCGAGGCGCGTGAGCAACTCCGGCTGTTGCGTGAGGAGTTCACGATCGCCTACTTCATCATCTTCGACGCGTACATCCTCGGCGCCGAGGCCTTCGTGGACGCGGTCGACGGCTGCCACGCGGAGTCCCTGGAGACGATCAGGCGGGCGCTCGAACTTGCCGAGAACCCGCTGTCCGAGGCCATCGCCCCGCAGATGCGCTCCACGTACCTGACCACCGCCGCGTACGCCCTCGCCCGCGTCGACGGCGGCAGCCGTGCCGGCGACGCAGCCCGCTGCCTCGGCGCCGCCGAAGCGCGGCTGCCGCCCCGGCACCGCTGGTCGCCCCTGGAGCGTGACGTGTACCAGCGGGCGGTTGAGCGCACGCGCGCCGTGCTCGGCGACGAGGCGTACGAGGCGGCGTACGCGGAGGGCGGCGGCCTCTCCTCCGTAGAGGCCGCCGGCCTGGTCTGATCCTCCGCAGAGGCCGCCGCTCTGGTCTGAGACGCACCGGCGCGGGGCCGGGTACGTCAACCTCAGGTCTTCAACCTCAGGTCTTCGTACGGAACTTGTGGATCGCGATCGGTGCCATGACCGCCGTGAGCCCCACCGACCAGGCGACGGTCACCCACAGGTCGTGCGTGACGGGACCGCCCACCATCAGCCCGCGCGCGGCGTCCGCGAGCGAGGACAGCGGGTTGACGTCGGTGAAGGACTGCAGCCAGCCCGGCATCGAGTCGGTCGGCGCGAAGATCGACGAGCCGAACTGGAGCGGCATCAGCACCAGGAAGCCCAGCCCCTGCACGGACTGCGCGGTCTTCAGCACCACGCCCAGGGTGAGGAACACCCACATCAGCGCCGAGCCGAACAGCGAGGCCAGCGCGATGGCCGCGAGCAGCCCACCCCAGTTGGTGATGTCGAAGCCGACCAGAACGCCGACGACCAGCATGATCGTGGTGGCGAGCAGCATCCGCAGCAGTTCCACCGCGATCTTGGCGAAGAGCACCGAGCCACGTCCGATGGGCAGGGACCGGAAGCGGTCCATGACACCGGAGTTGAAGTCCGTGTTGAAGCCGGTGCCGACCGACATGGCCATGCTCATGCCCATCATGGCCATCATTCCGGGCACGACGTACTGCACGTAGTCTTCCTGGCCGCCGCCGAGCGCCTGCCCGATCGAGCCGCCGAAGACGTACACGAACAACAGCGTGAACACGATCGGCATCAGGATGGCGTCGAACATCGACTCCGGGTCCTGCCGGATCCACAGCAGATTGCGGCGGATCAGGGCGCCGGTGTGCCGCAGATGGGCGCGCGGACTGATCCGGGCGTCGCCCTTGATGATGTCGGTACTGATGGCACTCATACGGAGACCTCTTCGCGGGCGTCGGTGGGCACGGCGTCCTGCGGGGCGCTCGCGCGGTGGCCGGTGAGGGACAGGAACACCTCGTCCAGGCTGGGCAGTTCGGTGGTGATCGAGGCGATCGTGATCCCGCGTACGGTGACCGCGCCGACCACGGCGGTCAGCTGCTCGTCGCTGAGGATCGGCACGAGGAGGGTGCCGTTCGCGCTGTCCACCGTCGTGCTGGCAAGCCCGGTGATACCCAGCTCGTCGAGCGCGCCGGCCAGCGGGCGCAGCTCGAGCGGGTCGGCCGGGCGGATCCGCAGGGAGCGGCCGCCGACCTTCGCCTTCAGCTCGTCGATGGCGCCGTTCGCGATGACCTTGCCGTGGTCCACGACGGTCAGCTCGGAGGCGAGCTGCTCAGCCTCCTCCATGTACTGGGTGGTGAGCAGTACGGTCACGCCGTCGCCGACCATGCGCTTGATCTCCGTCCACACCTCGTTACGGGTGCGGGGGTCGAGGCCGGTGGTCGGTTCGTCGAGATACAGCACGGTCGGCTGCCCCATCATCGACGCGGCCAGGTCCAGGCGCCGCCGCATCCCTCCGGAGTACGTGTTCACCGGCCGCTTCGCCGCATCGGTGAGCGAGAAGCGCTCCAGCAGCTCGTCCGCGCGGGACCTTGCGTCCTTGCGGGGCAGGTCGAGCAGGCGGCCGATCATGTAGAGGTTCTCCCAGCCGGGGAGCTTTTCGTCGACGGAGGCGTACTGGCCGGTGAGGCCTATCACGCGGCGCAGCTGGCGGGGCTGCCGTACGACGTCGTAGCCGGCGACGGTCGCCTGGCCGGCGTCGGGCTGGATGAGGGTGGACAGGATCCGTACGAGGGTGGTCTTGCCGGCACCGTTCGGCCCGAGCACGCCCATCACTGAGCCCTCGCGTACGTCCAGGTCCACGCCGTCCAGTGCCTTGGTCTCGCCGTAGTGCTTGACCAGTCCCCGCACGGTGACCGCACTGCCTGCGCGGGCGCTGGGGTTGTTGTCGATTCGCGTCATGCCGCCACGGTGCCAGGGGGCACTGACAAACCGCCGACAGGTCGCCGACAGGGGCTGTCAGTTCCCCAGCCCCGCCCCTTCCCGGCTGTATCAATGGCGGCTCCGCCGCGTGGGGGGCTGCGCCCCAGGCCCGCCAGGGGGTGGTGGGTGACACTGCGTGTCGCGGCTGCGGGTGCGTTGTGGCTGGTCGCGCCCACGCGGCGGAGCCGCATATTGACACAGCCCCGCGCCCCTAAGAAGCAAAAGCCTGCGACTGCCCGCACCCGAGCAAGCGAACCGAAAAAGCCCGCACCCCGATGAAACCGGCGCCCTCCCACCGGCGGGAGGGGTCGTGGGCCGGTGCGTCGTATGCCCGTCGCTTAGGTTCGGTCTCGGAGAACCAGGGCCTTGTACCAGGCCAGGGCCGTATGCCCGCCCTGCGACGGGCTGACGCACCGGCCCACGGCCCCGCACCCACCACCCACCCAAGGGGCGCGGGGCTGTGACATTTGCGGCTCCGCCGCGGGACGCGAGCAACCACAACGAACCCGCACCCGACAACGAACCCAACCGCCCAACCGACGGAGTCACTCGCGCGGAGTGCCGTCGTGCCAGCGGGGGTCCGTCTCCCATTCCACATTGCGCTCGCGGGCGATCTCCAGCGCGTGTTCGGCCTCGCCTCGGGACGCGTACGGGCCGATGCGGTCTTTCGCGGGGCACTCGGGGCCCTCTTCGACCTTCTTGTGCTCCAGGCAGTAGTACCACTCGCCCGGTTTGCCGACCGTGCGCTTCTTGAACAGGGCCATGGCTCCGGCTCCTTTCGCCAGGGTCATCGTCCCCCAGCCGCCGCTGGTTAGACTCGCTGGCATGTCTGGCCAGTCGCTGCTCGTACCAGGGGAGCTCTCTCCCACCCGTCCCGTCCCGGGAAACATCCGGCGTCCCGAGTACGTGGGCAAGCCCGCCCCGACGCCGTACAAGGGTCCGGAGGTGCAGACCCCCGAGACGATCGAGGCCATGCGGTTCGCCGGGCGGATCGCCGCGCGGGCGCTGGCCGAGGCCGCGAAGAAGATCGCGCCGGGGGTGACGACGGACGAACTGGACCGGGTCGCCCATGAGTACATGTGCGACCACGGGGCCTACCCGTCCACGCTCGGTTACCGCGGTTTCCCCAAGTCCTTGTGCACCTCGGTCAACGAGGTGATCTGCCACGGCATTCCGGACTCCACGGTGCTGAGGGACGGCGACATCATCAACCTCGATGTGACGGCGTACATCGGCGGGGTGCACGGCGACAACAACGCCACGTATCTCGTGGGCGAGGTGGACGAGGAGTCGCGGCTGCTCGTCGAGCGCACCCGCGAGTCCCTGAACCGTGCCATCAAGGCCGTCAAGCCCGGCCGGCAGATCAATGTCATCGGGCGGGTCATCGAGTCGTACGCGAAGAGGTTCGGCTACGGGGTCGTACGGGACTTCACGGGGCACGGGATCAACTCGTCGTTCCACTCCGGGCTGATCGTTCCGCACTACGACAACCCGAACGCGACCACCGTCATGCAGCCCGGGATGACGTTCACCATCGAGCCGATGCTCACGCTGGGCTCGTACGAGTACGACATGTGGGACGACGGGTGGACGGTCGTGACGAAGGACCGTAAGCGGACGGCTCAGTTCGAGCACACGCTGGTCGTCACCGAGAGTGGGGCCGAGGTTCTTACGTTGCCCTAGGCCGTTGCCCTAGGCCGTTGCCCTGCTGCGTCACGGTGTGAGAGCCGCCCGCTCCCTCCCCCTGGGAGCGGGCGGCTTTTTCATGTGGTCCGGCATGTGGGTGTGCTGGTGATTCGGGGTAGGGTTTTGCCGACAGGGTGTCGGGAAATCCATTGACTTAGGTAAGCCTAACCATAGAAGATGAGCTCGGCTCTCGTCTTCCCTTCGGCCTCGGAGGTCCACATGAACTCGTCGAGTACACCGTTCTCGACGCTCATCCGCACGGCGTCGCATGAGCAGCATGTGGAGGCGGAGACGTCGACGTTCATGAGCGACCTGCTCGGTGGGCGGCTCGGTGTGGACGCTTACGCGCGTTACACCGAGCAGTTGTGGTTTGTGTATCGGGCGCTGGAGGAGGGGGCGGAGCGGTTGTCTGGCGACTCGGTCGCCGGGCCTTTTATCCAGCCCGAGTTGCTGCGGCTTGCTGCGCTCGAGCGGGATCTTGCGCACTTGCGTGGCGCCGACTGGCGGGCCGGGCTTACGGCGTTGCCTGCGACGGAGGAGTACGCACGGCGCGTGACGGAGTGCGCGGTCACCTGGCCGGGGGGCTATGTCGCCCACCACTACACGCGTTATCTCGGTGATCTCTCCGGGGGGCAGATCATCCGTGACAAGGCGGAGAAGACGTGGGGGTTTGCGCGCAAGGGTGACGGGGTGCGGTTTTACGTGTTTGAGCGGATCGCCAACCCGGCGGCGTTCAAGCGGGGTTATCGCGAACTGCTGGACGGTGTTCGCGCCGATGACTTGGAGAAGCAGCGGATTGTTGCTGAGTGCAAGCGGGCGTTCGCGCTTAACAGCGCGGTCTTTTCTGCGTTGGGGGAAGAGTTTCGCGTCAGCGCGTGAGCGCTCCGCTGGGGGTGCGGTTTGAACGTGCGGGTTCGTTGTGGCTTATCGCGCCCGCGCGGCTGAGCCGCAAATTGACACAGCCCCGCGCCCCTGGGTGGGTGGGGGTCACGGTTTGTATCTCGAGTGCCGGTCCGTCGTGGTTGATCGCACAGTTCCCCGCGCCCCTAAAAAAGGGGCTCCGCCCCTTCCCAGGACGCGTCCGCGTAAAGAGGCCCCGTAGCCCTCAGTGCTCCAGGAACACCCTGCCGCCTACCTCTACCCATCCCTCCGGCTGTGGTGCCGTCAGGAGTTGGGAGCCCGCGCCCTGGGTGATGTTCAGGGCTCGGCCCAGTTGGGCTGTCAGCTGGAGGGCTGCCGCGCCCGTTGCCTCGTCCTCCTCTATGCCGTCGCCTCGGCCTGGGAAGCCTCGGGCTCGGACACGGCCCGCTGCCTCGTCCTGCCAGGCCCAGACGTAGAGCCACTCCCCCGGTGGGGGCACCTCCAGTGCGTCGACCTCGGCTGCCGAGCCGTACTGGCGCAGCGTGCGCGGCAGGGCCCACTCGGGGCGGGCCTCGATCCAGCTGAACTCGCCGTCCAGGCGGGTGCCCACCGTGCCTGCGGGGGTGACGAGTTCTGGTACGTCGAGGAGCCAGGCCGCGCCGACGCAGGGGTAGCCGGCGAAGGGGAGGCGTGCGCTGGGGGTGTAGATGTCGATGACCCCGCGCTCGGGGTCATCGACGAACACCGTCTCACTGAAGCCGAGTTGGGCCGCGAAGGCCTGGCGGTCGTCGCGTTGCGGCATTCGGGAGCCGTCGCGTACGACCGCCAGGGCGTTTCCGTGGCGCTCGCCGGGGCCGCAGAACACGCGCAGCACGTCGTAGTCAGTCACTCGGGCATTCAAACATCCCCCCGCGGGCGGCTATCGATCAGCCCTTCTCCCCCGCCCTGCGCCGGCGTACCGCGAAGACCACGCCCGCGCCCGCCGCGACCGTCACGGCGGCCACCGCGCCGAGGGCGCCGGCCGGGACGGAGGAGCCGGTGGCGGCCAGGCCGCCCGTTACGCCGCCGGTGGTGCCGCCCGTGGTGGAGCCGGTCGTGCCCACGCCCGTGCCGCCAGCCGTGCCGGAGGCATCCGTCGGGGTCGCGGAAGCGCTCGGGTCGTCAGTCGGCGGGAGCTCGGCGTCAGCCGAAAGGGCTACCGCGAGGTCCAGCGGGTCGAGTTCGGCGCCGGCCTTGTAGAAGCCGCCGAAGGCGTCCGAGCCCGCCGCGGTGAGCTTGGCGGTGACATCCTGCAGCGTGATGACGTCGTCCTCGGCGACCAGGTCCGCCGACCCCGGCTGAAGGTCGGCGAGGACCACGTCGCCGGACTTCTCGCCGAGGCTGTTCACGTCGGCGGTCAGTGAGCCGGAGTCGCCGCTCTTGGGCCCCGACTCCTTGGCCGCGTCGGCCTTCGGTGTGGCGGTGGGTGTGGCGGACTCGGTGCTGCCCAGGTCGGGCAGTGCGGGCAGTTGGGCGCTGTCGGTCAGGGCGACGGCGAGGGAGACCCGGTCCATTTCCGTGCCCGCCTTGTACATCCCGGCGAAGGCCTTCGCGCCCTCGGCGGTCAGTTTCGCGGGTGCCTCCGTCAGCGCGGCGAGGCCGTCCTTGGGCTTGAAGTCCTTGGCCTCGAAGGTGACCAGCGGGACCTTCTTCTCCTCCAACTCGGGGCCGGTCACGTCGGCGTAGAGCGTGCCCCGGCCATCGGCTACTGCCGCCTTGATCGCGCTGAGCCGCAGGTCGAGGCCGTGTTCGCCGGTGAAGCGCACCGCTCCGGTGAAGGACGCGTCGAGGGTCTGCTCCTTCTCGTCGTACGTTCCCGTTCCCTCGGGGAAGCGGAAGAGGGCGCCGCCATCCTGAGCGCCAACCGCGTCCACCACGATGTGGCGCGCGGCCGCTGGTACGTCACCGCCTCCTGGCAGCGCGCCGCCACAAGTCATCGCGTGGGCGCTGTACTTGGTGCCGACGCTCGCCCTCTTCCTGTCACCGATGCGGCTCGGCGGCGGGACGGCGAAGACGCCCGCTCCGGTGCGCGAGAAGGTCGAGGAGGCCAGAGGAACGGTCGAGGAGGCCTGAGAGGGGCCTGAGGTGGGCTCTCGTACGTGGTCCCGTGTGCGGCGCGTTTCCCCGCCCCGATAGGGTTCGCCTCCGGGAAGGGGAAGGTGAAGACGATCCGATGAAGACGCCGCAGACACTTCGCAGGTGGGGCCGGTTGGGCACGTCGGCGGCAGCGGTCACCGTGCTGTCGGTGACGGCGAGCGGGTGCATGGTGGTGCACGGGGAGCGGGAGATCCTCCCGGGGGCCACGAAGCCCGAGGCCGCGCGTGCCCTCAAGGACTTCACGGCCGCCTACAACGAGGCCAACGCGGCCAACGACCGGGCCCTCGACGCCGCCCGGGTCACCGGCCCGCTCGCCGACATCGACGGCGCCAAGCTCAGGGCGGGCGCGAAGAACCAGCCGGGCGGCAATCCCGACTACGCCCCGCTGAAGCTGACGGACACCGAGTTCACCATCCCCAAGAAGGCGGGCTGGCCGCGCTGGTTCGTGGCCGACTCGAAGGCCAACAAGGGCGCCGGCAACACCCGTTGGCTGCTCGTCTTCACCCGGGGCGGCGCCGACGAGGTGTGGGAGGTCGCGTATCTGACGATCCTCGCCGCCGACGACGTACCGGAGTTCAAGAAGGACAAGGACGGCTGGGCCGAGCCGGTCACCGCGAACGCCGCGGATCTGGCCGTACCGCCGCGGGACCTCGCCGAGACGTACGCGACGTATCTGAAGGACGGCGGCGCCGCCTTCGCGGAGGGCCCGCACACCTCGGCTTGGCGGGACCTCCGCGAGAAGAACGCGGAGAAGCCGGGCCTGGTCCGCCAGTACCTCGACGAGCCGCTGACCTCCGGCGACTACGCCCCCCTGGGCCTGCGCACCACGGACGGCAGCGCCCTGGTCTTCTTCACCACCCGCCACTACGAGAAGCAGACGGCGGCGCAGGGCGTCCCGCTGAACGTCTCCGACGCGAACGTAAAAGCCCTGATGACGGGCGAGGCCAAGCAGTCGATCACCCTGGAGTCGGTGTCGAACCAGGCGGTACTGGACCCGGGGCCGGGCTCGGCGGACCAGAAGGTGCAGTTCTTGGCGAGGATTCAGGGGCTTACGGGGGCGAAGGGGGAGTAAGGGCGCCTTTGGAAGCGGCGGCGACGGGCGAGCAAGAGCCCCTTTGGGGACGGGGCCAAGGGCGAGTTCGGCTGCCCTTGGAAGCGAGGATGCGGGCAGCGCCCCTTTTAGGGGCGCGGGGCTGTATCGAATTTGCGGCTCCGCGCGTGGGCGCGATCAGCCACAACGCACCCGCAGACGAATCACGCCCCCGCGAGAGCGCTCGGCGTCAGCCCCGCAAGGGCCAAGCCAAGTGCTCCGGCTGCGCCCCCGCGTACCGGCCGCACTCATCCGTAAGGATCTCGAGCAGCGTCAGCGGATCCGGGAGCGGATGCTCAGGCCCGCGCACCCACGTGACCGAAAGGTCACCGGGAAGCTGCGCGGGCGGCACCAGCACGTACGACCCACGGCAGTGCCACCGCAACCCCGGATGCTCATCCATCGTCTCGGGATGACAGTCCAGCTCACAGGGCCACCACTCGTCCTCGTCCTCAGGCGTACCACGCGTCGCCGTGAAGAAGAGCATCCGGTCACCGCCGGACTCGGCCACGGGCCCGACCTCGATCCCGGAGGCGAGCAGCCGCTCCAGCGCCTCACGACCCGCGTCGAGGGGCACATCGAGTACGTCGTGAACCATCCCCGTCGCGGTGATGAAGTTGGCCTGCGGTTGATGCCGGGCCCACCGCTCGATCTGCGCGCGGTCGGTCGTGGACTGGGTCTGCCAGGCGAACGACACGGGGTGCCGGGCGGGGGTGGGACAGCCGACGCGGTCGCAGGAGCACCGGTAGCCGGAGGGGTGGGCGGCGGGCGCGAGCGGCAGCCCGGCGCCTGCGGCGGCGAGGAGCAGTTCCTCACGGCTGGTGTCGTCGGCGGCATCGCTCGTCGAGGGACGTCGGCGGCCGCGCAGCCACTGGGAGATCCTGCCCTGCCCGCCGCTCGAACGGCGGCCGAACTCTGCGCTCATCTATCCCCTCGCCTCGCTGTTGTGCGGACAGCGTGTTGCGGACAGCATGCCTCATGGTCTCACCATTCGGCGGCACGGGGTGCCGAAGCGCCCGTCCTGGGGTGGGTGGGGCGATGCGTGCGCGACACAGGGATCAGGCGCTATCACGCACTTTGAGGGGATTTGGCGGCCGGTTCTACGTACCCCCGGTGTCGCCCTGGTCACAATTGCGAGTCAGCGCGGGGCGAGGCCGTGGAGCGCGTAGTCGACGAGGGTGTCGACGTACTCGTACGAGATCGGCCCCGTGCGCTGGAGCCAGCGCTGGGCGAGGGGTGAGACGAAGAGCTCCAGGGCGATGCGCGGGTCGATTTCGGGGCGTACGGCGCCCTGGTCCTGAGCGGCGCGCAGGCGTTGAACGTAGAGCTGGAGCGAGGGTTCGAGGAGCTTGGCCACGAAGACTGCGCCGAGTTGTTCGTTGACGACTCCCTCGGCGGCCAGTGCGCGGCTCGGCGCCTCGAACCGGGGGTTGAGCAGTTCGTCGACGGTGGCGCGCAGCACGAACTTGAGGTCTGCCGCGAGGTCGCCGGTGTCCGGGAATTCGTAGGGCTCCTGTCCTTCCTTCACGGCCAGTTCCGAGGCCTGCTCGCTCAGATCGAGAAAGGCCTCGAGGAGTACGTCGGCCTTGGACGGCCACCAGCGGTAGATCGTCTGCTTGCCGACTCCGGCGCGGGCGGCGATGCCCTCGATGGTGGTCTTGGCGTAACCGACCTCGCCGACGAGGGTGAGGGCGGCGGCGTAGATGGCACGCCGGGATCGCTCGCTGCGGCGGGTGGAGTTGGGGGCGGGCTTCTGCGAGGGCTGGGCGGACTTCTGGGCCATGCGCCGAATTTACCAGGGCGACAAGACGTGCCGTCTCGCCACGGGCCGCCTCCGGCGCGGGGGGGTTCGCCCCCGCCGCCCTTACCCGTCCCATACCAAGGGGCTCCGCCCCTGGACCCTGCTCGGGGCTCCGCCCCCAGACCCCCTCGGGGCTCCGCCCCGGACCCCGTTTCGGGGGCCAGCCCCCGAACCCCCGCTCCTCAAACGCCGGAGGGGCTGAATTTTTGCGGCCGGGCCGAATTTCCAGCGGGGCAGAGTTTTCGCGGCCGAACTTTTTCAGCGCAGGCCCGCATCAACCAGCCCGTCCGGCGTTTGAGGACGAGGCCGTTCAGGCCGATGCGGGGTCTGGGGCGGAGCCCCAGCGCGGTCCAGGGGCGGAGCCCCAGGTGGGGTTCGGGGCGCAGCCCCAGCCGGGTCCAGGGACGGAGCCCCAGGTGGGGTCTGGGGCGGAGCCCCAGCGCGGTCCAGGGGCGGAGCCCCAGGTGGGGTTCGGGGCGCAGCCCCAGCCGGGTCCAGGGGCGCAGCCCCAGGTGGGGTTCGGGGCGCAGCCCCAGCCGGGGTCCAGGGGCGCAGCCCCAAGTGGGGTTCGGGGCGAAGCCCCGAGGATGGGACGGGTAGGGGCGGCGGGGGCGAAACAAACCCCGCCGCGAGTCGGCGCTACGCCCCCGAGGGAGGCCACCCGTCGCCCCAATCCACGTCGCGAGCCGCCCGGTACAGCGGGCCATGGCGCTTCGTCACCGTCTCGCGTCGCAGGCGCTCCTCGGTGTCGCAGAGGTCTAGGAGCACCTGGCCCTTGCGGATCTGCGGGCGACGGACCACGCGGGCCGGAGCCGGAGTCGTCGGGAAGCGGGCGGCGGCTACGTAGCTGAACTTCTCGTCCTCGTAGGGCAGGGAGCCGCCCTTGACCTGCCGGTGCAGGGAGGAACGGCTGACCCGGGCCGAGAAGTGGCACCAGTCCTGGCCGGGGACGATGGGACAGGTCGCGCTGTGGGGGCAGGGGGCCGCGATGTGGAAGCCGGCGTCGATGAGGCGGTCGCGGGCCGCGATGACGCGGGCGTAGCCGTCGGGGGTGCCGGGCTCGACGACCACGACGGCCTGGCCGGAGGCCGCGGCGGCGTCGACGACGGCGGCACGGTCGGTCTCGGTCAGCTCGCCGAGGACGTACGAGATCGTCACGAGATCAGTGCTCTCGATCGTGAGCGCCGCTCCAATACGAGAGCGCTGCCACTCGGCCGCCTTCAACTCCGGGTTGGCGGCGGCGATTTCACGCCCGACCGCCAGCGCGGGCTCGGCCCAGTCGAGCACGGTAACCGCCCGCTCCCCCGCCCAGGTGGCGCTCACGGCCCAGGTCGCCGCCCCGGTCCCGCCCCCGACATCCACATGACCGGCGGGCACCCACCCGGGCACCGCCTCCGCGAAGGCCTCCAACGCCGAGCACACCGCCTCGTACGTCGCCGGCATCCGGTACGCCGCATACGCGACCACATCGGAACGATCCCGCAACACCGGCGCATCCGTCGGCGTACGCCCCCGATAGTTCGCGATCAACCGCTCGACCGCCTGAGCGGCCACCCGCGGCGGCAGTCCGTCGACGAGCCCGGCCAGGGCGGTGCGCAGGGAGTCATCAGGGGATAGTGGGACGTTCACATGGTGATTCTAGGGTTGGGGCCACGACGGTTGAGGCCGCGACGACGACCGAGAGCAGTCCGGGAAGGACAGGCCGACATGATCATCTTTGGCACCAAGGGATACCTCTACCAACTCGCGATACTGACGGTGATGTGCGGCCGCTGCGGCAACCCCGCCGCGCACACCCTCAAGAAACGCGTCACGAAGTTCACGCTGTTCTTTGTGCCGCTCTTCCCGTTCTCGACGAAGTACATGACGCAGTGCACCTTCTGCGGCGCGGAGACGAAGATCAGCAAGGAGCAGGCGGAGCAGCTGCAGGCACAGGGCACGAACGGACCCGGCGGCCAGGCGTACGGACAGGGACAGCCGCATCAACAGCAGCCGTACCAGTCCTGAGGAGCCGAAGGAGCCGAAGGAGCCGAAGGAGCCGAGCGGACGCGGACAGACCGCTCAGCCCTCCCCGCCCTTCAGCAGGTCCGCATATCCCCGCGCCCGCTCCGACGCGTTGAGCGTGCTATTGGGTGGTCAGCGGTTGCGCGCTCACATTCGTTCCGGTGCCGAGACCCCGAGCAACTGGAGCCCGTTGCTCAGCACCAGCCTGCTGGCGTCCGTCAGCCACAGCCTGGCCCGGGTGCGGTCGTCCGGGTCCTCGCCGGCCCGCGGCAGGACCCGGCAGGCGTCGTAGAAGCGGTGGTACGTGCCGGCCAGCTGCTCCAGGTAGTGCGCGACCCGGTGCGGCTCGCGCAGCGTGGCGGCGGTGGCCACGACCTGCGGGAACTCGGCCAGCATGCCCAGCAGGTCGGCCTCCCGCTCGTGGGTGAGCAGGGAGGGGTCGAAGTCCTGCGGTGTGCCCTTCTCGATCCCGGCTTCCTCCGCCCTGCGCTGTACGGCGCACGGCCGCGTGTGCGCGTATTGGACGTAGTAGACGGGGTTGTCGTTCGACCGCCGGGTGAGCAGGTCGATGTCGAGGTCGATCATCGCGTCCACGCTGGCCCGCGCGAGCGCATACCGCGCGGCGTCCACGCCGACCGCCTCGACCAGGTCGTCGAGGGTGAGGACGGTGCCCGCCCGCTTGCTCATCCGGACCGGCTCCCCGTCCTTGACCAGGTTGACCAGCTGGCCGATCAGGATCTCCAGGTGCGTGTCAGGGTCGTCACCGAAGCAGGCCGCCATGGCCCGCATCCGGCCCACATAGCCCGAGTGGTCGGCGCCGAGCATGATGACGACCCGCTCGAAGCCCCGGGACCGCTTGTTCAGGTAGTACGCGCAGTCCGCGGTGAAGTACGTCCAGGACCCGTCGCTCTTCACCAGGACCCGGTCCTTGTCGTCACCGAAGTCCGTGGTGCGCAGCCAGACCGCGCCCTTGTCCTCGAAGACGTGACCGCCCTCCCGCAGGCGGGCGACAGCAGCGTCCAGGTCCCCCTGGTCGTGCAGGTCCTTCTCGTTGAAGTAGACGTCGAAGCGGGTACCGAACGCGGCGAGCGACGTCTTGATCTCGTCGAACATCAGCGTCGTGCCCTCCGTCCGGAAGGCGGCAAGAGCCTCGGACTCCGGCAGTTCCAGGGCCGCGGGCCGCCGACGCAGTACCGCTGCGGCAATCTCCTCGATGTACGCCCCGCTGTAGCCGTCCTCGGGCACCGGCGAGCCCTGCGCCGCGGCGAGCAGCGAGCGGGCGAAACGGTCGATCTGCACGCCGGCATCGTTGAAGTAGTACTCCCGCGACACGTCTGCGCCCGCTGCCTCGAGCAGCCGGGCGAGCACATCGCCCACGACCGCCCACCGGGCCCCGCCGATGTGCACCGGCCCGGTGGGGTTCGCCGAGACGAACTCCACATTGAGCCGAAGGCCTTCGAGCCGGTCCGTGCGGCCATAGGCGTCACCGGCCAGGACGATGTCGCGCGCGAGGGCGCCGATCGCCGCGCTCTCCAGCGTGATGTTGAGGAATCCGGGGCCCGCGACCTCGGCCTTCGCTACTCCGGCGGCCGCGCTCACCAGCGGGGCCAGCACTTCGGCGACGGCACGGGCTGGCAGACCCGCGGACTTGGCGAGTTGCATGGCGACGTTGGTCGAGTAGTCGCCGTGGCTGCGGTGGCGGGGGCGTTCCACGCGGATCTCCTTGGGCACCGCTGCTGAGATGCGTCCGGACTGGATGGCCGTGTGTACGCCGTAGGAGATGGCGGCCGCGAGATCTGCTGGAGTCACGGCGGCGACGCTACCGGGGCGGACGCCGCAGGAGACACCGATTATTCGGGCGGAGCCCCAGCCCTCTCGAACCACGTCGCTCATCGCGCTCGCCCGGACTGCTCGAGGCAGCGGCGGGTCGGCGGGGGCGCTCCACCATGACAGCCGCGCCCGTTCGCCGTCTCGGTACGTCCCGGACGCGATGGCCCTGTGACCAGGGCGATGCAGGTTCGGTGAGACGAGTTGGGCGAAGGGTCGACGGTGCTCTCGTGGGATGTCGTCCGTGGCAAGGCAGTCCCCGTCGAGGCGGTGTGACGGCGTTCGCCGCCGCAGAGGACGGGCCAACGTCCGCGCACGAGAGCACCGCTCACTGGATAGAGCGCTGCTCACTGACCAGAGTTGCGCTCACACTCGAGAGCACCGCTCACTGGTCAGAGCGCAGCTCGCACTCGAGAGCACTGCTCGCAGCCAAGAGCACCGCTCGCGGTCAAGGCCCCACCCCAATCGCGAGCACCGCTCACACCCAAGAGCGCCGATCACCCTCGAGAGCACTGCTCTCCCACAGAGCGCCCCTCACCCCCGAGGCTGTTGCGGGAACTTGTGACACCTTCACGTGTAAGTGTCACAAGTTCCCGCAACAGCCATGCCACCCCCCACCTCTCACATCCCCCGCACCGCCCCCGCCAGCCGCGTCCCCGCCGCGGCTCGCGGGCCGTTGTCCGGGGCGGGGCGCCGTCGCGGATGGACCGCGTTCGTCAGCAGTACCAGGAACGTGTCCGTTGCCGGGTCCAGCACCAGCGACGTACCGGTGAAGCCCGTGTGCCCGGCTGCTCCCCGGCCCGCCAACTCCCCCATGAACCATGGCTGGTCGAGTGCGAAGCCCAGCCCGGGTGGGGTGAACAGCAGCTCGACGTAGTCGGGGCTGAGGACGCGGGCAGTGCCGTACGAGCCGCCCACGAGTAGCGTGCGGCAGAAGACCGCCAGGTCGCGGGCGGTTGAGAAGAGGCCGGCGTGGCCGGCGACGCCGCCGACAGCCCAGGCGTTCTCGTCGTGGACGACGCCGCGCAGCATGCCGCGGTCCGCCTTGGCCCAGGGTCTTCGCTGGTCCTCGGTGGCCGCCGCAGCCGGGCACGGCCCGAAACGGGTCGCCGTCATCCCGAGCGGCCGGGTGATCCCCTCCCGTACGAGGACGTCGAGCGGGCGGCCGGTGGTCCGTTCCAGGACGTGCTGGAGGAGGAGCATGTTGAGGTCGGAGTACGTCTGCTCCTCGCCCGGCTCCGACACCGGCGCCTCCGCCCGCAACAGGTCCAGCCGTGCCGCGTTGCTCCGGCAGTCGTACAGCGGGAGTTCGGGGCGCAGCCCGGAGGTGTGGGTGAGTAACTGCCGTACGGTGATGCCGTGTTCGGCCGCGGCCGTGAAGTCCGGGAGGTACGCCGCCACGCGCGCGTCGATGCCGAGCGTGCCGCGTTCCAGTTGCTGGACGGCGGCGACGCTCGTGAAGAGCTTGGTCAGGGACGCGAGGTCGAAGGGCGTGTGCACGCTCACCGGAACCCATGCGCTGCGCGGCAGTTCGAGGCCGCGGCCGGTGTCCTCGTCGTAGGCGGCGTATCGCACCGCCCAGCCGGCGGCCTCCTCGACGGCGATCAATGGGCCGCGTCCGGCGATGACCACGGCGCCGGCGGCCCAGGGCGGGTCCCCGCTGGTGAGTTCGCGGACCTCCCGTACGAGTTGAGCCAGTTCATCGGGATCGAGCCCGGCACGTTCCGGTGTGCCGGGGCGCAGTCTCGGTGCGCTCAGCTGTCCTCTCCTTTCAGCTCCGCGCGTCGCTGCCAGGGACGGCACAGTCCCATGAAGCAGCCCACGGCCACCAGTGCGCAGGCCAGTTGGACGACGGCCATCGGGACGGCCGTGTGTTCGCCGGCGATGCCCACCAGGGGTGTGGCGATCGCGCCGACGAGGAAGGAGGAGGTGCCGAGCAGCGCGGACGCGGAGCCCGCGGCGTGCAGGGTGCGCATCAGGGCGAGTGCGTTGGTGTTGGGCAGGCACAGGCCCATCGCGGACATCAGCACGAACAGGCCTACGGAGATCGGTACGAGGCCCACCTCGCCGAAGGCTCCCGCCGCCATCAGCAGCAGCGCGGCCGACGCGGCGGTGACGATCGCGAGTCCGGCCGAGAGCACCTTGTCGAGGCTGACCCGGCCGACGAGGATCTTGCCGTTGATCTGGCCGAACAGCACGAGGCCGACCGAGTTGACGCCGAAGAGGATGCTGAACGTCTGCGGAGAGGCGCCGTAGATCTCCTGGATCACGAACGGCGAGGCCGAGACGTACGCGAAGAGCGCGGCGAAGGCGAAGCCACCGGTGAGCATGTAGCCGGTGAAGACGCGGTCGGCGAGCAGTCCGCGCATGGTGCGCAGGGCTTCCGCGACGCCTCCGCTGTGCCGTTGTTCCGGCGCGAGCGTCTCGGGCAGCAGACGCCAGACGACGACGGTCAGTACGACGCCGACAGCCGCCAGGATGTAGAAGACGCCCCGCCAGTCGGTGATCCGCAGCACCTGTCCGCCGATGAGCGGCGCGATGATCGGCGCGACTCCGGAGATCAGCATGAGCGTGGAGAAGAACCGCGCCATGTCCACGCCGTCGTACAGATCGCGTACGACGGCCCGCGCGATCACGATCCCGGCCGCGCCCGCGAGCCCCTGGAGCAGCCGGAAGGCGACGAGCAGTTCGATGGTGGGTGCGAACGCGCAGACGGCGGTGGCGACGATGTAGATCAGCAGCCCCACCATCAACGGCCGCCTGCGCCCCCATTTGTCGCTCATCGGCCCGACGACCAGCTGCCCGAGCGCCATCCCCGCGAGGCACGCGGTGAGCGTCAACTGCACGGTGGCCGCGGGCGCGTGCAGCGAGTCGGTGACCTCCGGGAGCGCCGGGAGGTACATGTCCATGGACAGCGGCGGTACGGCGGTGAGGCCACCGAGGATGAGCGTGACGAGCAGGCCTACGGAGCGGCGGGCGCCCGGCGGCCGTACGCCCGGTTCCACACTCGCCCGGGGCGAAGGGATCGCGTCCGCGGCGGCCGCTCCCGTAGCCGAAGCGATCGCCGCGCCCGGCATGTGGCCCTTTCCGTCCTCCTGGCCGCCCTGCCCGTCCTCGTCCCGTCTCGTACCGCCCTGCTCGGGCATATGCCCCTCCCTGCCGGTTGAACGTTGGACCTATGCTCTCAGCTCGTACAGGGTGGCGAATCACAGATCCGTGGAGCGAGGGGTCGGGGATGGCGGAAGTGGCGGCGGAACGCGTGCGCTGGGGCGTGCTGGCGACCGGCGGGATCGCGGCGGCGTTCACGGCGGATCTGGTGGATCTGCCGGACGCGGAGGTCGTGGCGGTGGCGTCGCGGACCGAGGAATCGGCGAAGGCGTTCGCGGACCGGTTCGGGATACCCAGGGCGTACGGCGATTGGAGCGCCCTCGCGCAGGACGAGGACGTGGATGTGGTGTACGTCGCCACGCCGCACTCGGCGCACCGGGCCGCGGCGGGGTTGTGCCTGGAGGCGGGGCGCAATGTGCTGTGCGAGAAGGCGTTCACGCTGAACGCGCGTGAGGCCGAGGAACTGGTCGCCCTCGCGCAGGAGCGCGGCAGCTTCCTGATGGAGGCCATGTGGATGTACTGCAATCCACTGATCCGGCGCCTCAAGGAACTCGTCGACGACGGGGCCATCGGTGAAGTCCGCACGATACAGGCCGACTTCGGCCTCTCCGGCCCCTTCCCGCCCACTCACCGGCTGCGCGACCCGGCGCAGGGCGGTGGCGCACTGCTCGATCTGGGCGTCTATCCGGTGTCGTTCGCGCACCTGCTGCTCGGAGAGCCCTCGGAGGTAGTGGCGAGAGCAGTGCTCTCCGACGAGAGCGTCGATCTCCAGACGGGAATGCTGCTCTCCTGGGAGAGCGGCGCTCTCGCTTCGCTGCACTGCTCTCTAGTCGGCGGCACATCCACCTCCGCCTCGGTCACCGGATCACAGGGCCGCATCGACATCCCGTACGGCTTCTTCCACGCCGACCGCTTCGTCCTGCACCGCGACGGCCGCGACCCGCAGGAATTCACCGCGGCCGACGCAACAAGGGCCAGCCTCAAACACGAGGCCATAGAGGTCATGCGCTGCTTGCGCGCGGGCGAGACGGAGTCTCCGTTGGTCCCGCTGAACGGCACGCTGGCCGTGATGCGAACGCTCGACTCTGTACGGAAGCACATCGGCGTCACTTATCCGGGGGAGGCGTGACCTTCCGGGGAGGCGTGACCTTCCGGGGAGGCGTGACCTTCCGGGGAGGCATGGCCTTTCCCGGGGAGGCATGACTTATCCGGGGGAGGCGTGACCTGTCCGGGAGAGGCCAGCTGAAGGAGCGCCCCTTTCAGGCGGGTCCAGCCCGGACAGCGGACGCCCAGGCAAGCGCCCCTACTAAGGGGCGCGGGGAACTGCGCGACCAGCCACAGACGGCCCGCAGCCAACGAACAACCGCAGTTCCCCGCCCAACCCAGCGGAGCGCCTACGCGGGCTTCAAGCCCTGATCCCCCACCTCGGTGACAAACGACGCGGCGGTCGTGATCGGCGCCCCCGGCGTCGTAACGGCCGACACCGTCTTGAAGTCCACATTCGCCGCCCCCTGACCAAGCGCAACGGTCACATACCCCCGCTGCCCGTTGTAGTGCTTCATGTGCGGATTGGCGGCCAAGTACCCCGCCCAGTTCGGCGGCTGCGCAGCCCCGTTCTGCCCACTGGAGATCGACGTAGTAACGATCTCCGTCCCCATCGTGCGCGACTCCTGGTTGTCGAAGTCCCGCTTGATGTCGAAGCCGTACGACACATGGACGTCACCGGTGAGCACCATCAGGTTCTCCACACCGGCCGCCTCGGCCCCCTTGAGGAGCCGCTCGCGGGAGGCCGGGTAACCGTCCCAGGCGTCCATGCTGCGCGTGGTGTTGCCAGGAGTGGCATGGTTGCGGCGGGCGAAGACGACCTGCTGCGGAAGGACGTTCCACAGCGCGTTCGACTGCTGCCAGCCGTCGGTCAGCCAGCGCTCCTGCTCAAGGCCGGGCAGCGTCTGCGACTCGGCCTCGGACTCGGGCGTGGGCGTCTTCCAGCCGTCGCCGTTGGCCTGGTTGGTGCGGTACTGCCGGGTGTCGAGGATGTCGAACTGTGCGAGCCGCCCCCAGCGCAGCCGCCGGTAGAGCCGCATATCGGGACCCTGCGGCTGCTGCGGACGGCGCAGCGGCTGGTTCTCCCAGTACGCCCGGTACGCGGCGGCGCGGCGCAGCAGGAACTCCTCCGGCGGGACGTTGTTCTCGGGGATGTCGTCGGCGTAGTTGTTCTCGGTCTCGTGGTCGTCCCAGGTGACCACGAAGGGGTGCGCGGCGTGTGCGGCGCGCAGGTCCGGGTCGGACTTGTAGAGGGAGTACCGCAGCCGGTAGTCCTCCAGCGTGATCGTCTCGCGGTTGAAGATGTCGGGCAGCGTGCGGTCCGTGTAATTGCGGGCGCCGCCGACGGAGTTGACGGCGTACTCGTAGAGGTAGTCGCCGACGTGGAAAACGATGTCGACGTCGTCCTCGGCGAGGTGCTGGTACGCGGTGAAGTAGCCGTCGTGGTACGCCTGGCAGGACACGGCGGCCAGCGTCAGTTCGGCTACGCGGGCGCCGGACGCGGGCGCGGTGCGCGTACGGCCGGTCTCGCTGACCCAACGGCCCGTACGGAAGCGGTAGTAGAAGGTGCGGTCGGGGTCGAGGCCGGTCACCTCGACATGTACGGCGTGGTGGAACTCGGGGTGCGCGGCGGTCGTCCCGCGTCTGGCGATCCGGCGGAACTTCGCGTCGTGGGCCAACTCCCACTGCACGGAGACGCGCTGCGGGGGCAGTCCGGAGCCGGCTTCGAACGGGGCCGGAGCGAGGCGGGTCCACAGCAGTACGGAGCCGGGCTGCGGGTCGCCGGAGCCGACGCCCAGGGTGAAGGGGTCGTCGGTGATCTTCGCCGCGTCGAGTTCGGCGGCTCCGGCCACGCCCGCGGTCGGCAGGTTGGTGGCGAAGGCGAGCGCGGCGGCAGCGCCGGTGACGGTGAGGAAGCGGCGCCGGCCGAGGTGACGGGCGGCGGCGCGAAGCTCGGGGGCGTGCCGTGAAACGCTTTCCTGCGGCGGTAGTTGACGGGCTGCGGGTGTCATCTGGCCCTCCCCTGACGGTTGTTGTACAGCGCATTGGAGTGGCCAGGGTCGACGGCAGCCTGTCGCGTACACAACAGGTAGATGGCCGAAGGATGAGTTCCGGATGGCGGGCCCTCCCGTACGCTGCGGGCCCATGGACGACATGGACGACATGGACGACATGGAAACGAAGATCGCGCTGGTCACCGGAGCAGGTTCCGGCATCGGCCGGGCCGTGACCGTGGAACTTCTGCGCACCGGTTGGTCCGTGGCGCTCGCGGGCCGCCGCGCACAGACCCTGGAGGAGACGGCAGCCCTGGCAGAGAAGGGCAACTTCCTTTGCGTACGCGCCGACGTCTCACGACCCGACGACGTGGCCGGACTGTTCGCCGCCGTACGGGACCGGTTTGGGCGGCTCGATCTGCTCTTCAACAACGCGGGTACGTTCGGGCCTGGCGGCGTCCCGTTCGAGGAACTGCCCTACGACGCCTGGCGCCACGTGGTCGCCACCAACCTCGACGGCGCGTTCCTGTGCGCGCAGGCGGCGTACCGGCAGATGAAGGAGCAGACCCCGCAGGGCGGCCGGATCATCAACAACGGTTCGATCTCGGCGCATACGCCCCGGCCGCACTCGGCGGCGTACACCGCGACCAAGCACGCGCTGACGGGCCTCACCAAGTCCCTGTCCCTGGACGGCCGTCCGTACCGGATCGCCTGCGGCCAGATCGACATCGGCAATGCGGCGACCGACATGACCGAGCGCATGCGGACGGGAGCATTGCAGGCAAACGGCGAGATGGTTCCGGAGCCCGTGATGGATGTCGCGGATGTGGCCCGGACGGTGCGGCACATGGCGGAGTTGCCGCTGGAGGCGAACGTGCAGTTCGCGACGGTGCTTGCGACGACGATGCCGTTCATCGGGCGCGGCTGAAGCCGCCGTAAGCGGAATCTGCACAATCGGAATGGAAACATCCGGGGAATTCAGGCCGGTGACAGGCTTATGCTCGACACTCCTCCACCAGAGCTTCACATTTGGAGCACGAAACTTCCTGATCCACTTTCAAGGGGGATGGGGGGGTGGGCAGCCGTTCCGGGCCGCACGAATGGGGTGGGCTCCCGCGCGGGACCGCGGGAAGACCCGGCCACGGAACGGCTGCCCCGTACACGAACGCCGACGCCCCCGCATGACGAGACGAGTCAGCGGGGCCAGGGTTGTGTCCAGCGCCATTGCGCCGCACGGGTGACCGGGTCACCCGGCTGTCACCCCCGATAGCGCATGCTGTTTTGAGGACGAGGGCGGTCACGGCGAGGTGCCGGGTCGCCATCCCTCATTGGAAAGGACACCCCCATGGACGAGCAGGGCGAGCGCTTCGATGTCGTCGTACTCGGTGCGGGACCCGGCGGCTACGTCGCCGCCATCCGCGCCGCCCAGCTGGGCAAGCGCGTCGCGGTGATCGAGGAGAAGTACTGGGGCGGCGTATGCCTGAACGTGGGCTGCATCCCCAGCAAGGCCCTGCTGCGTAACGCCGAACTCGCGCACATCTTCACGCGCGAGGCGAAGACCTTCGGCATCAAGGTCGACGGGCAGGTCTCCTTCGACTACGGCGAGGCCTACCGGCGCAGCCGCAAGGTCGCGGACGGCCGGGTCAAGGGCGTCCACTACCTGATGAAGAAGAACAAGATCACGGAGCTCAGCGGCCGCGGCACCTTCCTCGACGCGCACACGCTCCAGGTGGCCGACTACGACGGCAACACCCGCACCATCTCCTTCGACCACTGCATCATCGCCACCGGAGCCACCCCCAAGCTGCTGCCCGGCACCCGCCGTACGTCGCGCGTGGTGACGTTCGAGGAGCAGATCCTCGCCGAGGACCTGCCGGCCTCCATCGTGATCGCGGGCGCCGGTGCGATCGGTGTCGAGTTCGCGTACATCCTGAACAACTACGGCGTGAAGGTCACGATCGTCGAGTTCCTGGACCGTATGACGCCGCTGGAGGACGCCGAGGTCTCCGCCGAACTCGCCAAGCAGTACCGCAAGTTGGGCATCGACGTGCTCACCTCCACCCGCGTCGACGCGATCGACGAGTCCGGCCCCCAGGTCCGCGTCACGGTGACGGCGAAGGACGGCTCCCAGCAGGTGCTGGAGGCCGACAAGGTGCTCCAGGCCATCGGCTTCGCCCCGAACATCGAGGGCTACGGCCTGGACAAGACGGGCGTACGGGTCACGGACCGCGGCGCCATCGACGTCGACGGCCGCTGCCGCACCTCCGTTCCGCACATCTACGCCATCGGCGACGTCACCGCGAAGCTGATGCTCGCGCACGCCGCGGAGGCGATGGGCATCGTCGCCGCCGAGACCATCGCCGGCGCGGAGACCATGGAGCTGGAGTACGTGATGATTCCGCGCGCCACGTACTGCCAGCCCCAGATCGCCAGCTTCGGTTACACCGAGGCGCAGGCCCGCGAGCAGGGTTACGACGTCCAGGTGGCCAAGTTCCCCTTCACGGCGAACGGCAAGTCGCACGGCCTGGGCGACGCCACCGGTTTCGTGAAGCTGATCAGCGACGGGAAGTACGGCGAACTCCTCGGCGGCCATCTCATCGGCCCCGACGTCACCGAACTCCTCCCCGAACTGACCCTCGCCCAGCAGTGGGACCTGACCGTCCATGAGGTGGCCCGCAACGTCCACGCCCACCCGACGCTCGGCGAGGCGGTCAAGGAGGCGGTCCACGGACTCGCCGGCCACATGATCAATTTCTGAGGGCGGACGTCAGGGGGAACTGACCGACGTCAGGGGACCTGACCGACGTCAGGAGAGCTGACCCGGGCCGAGCGAACGCTTCCGCACCTGCTCCAAGTGGCTCGTGAACACCTCACGAGCGTCGGGTGTCAGCGTGCGCAGGGCGACGGCGGCCGTGATGATCACGTCGCACAGCTCCGACTGGACGTCGTCCCAGGTGTGGCTCGTACCCTTGCGCGGGTTCTGCCCGGTGGCGCCGATGACCGCCTCGGCGACCTCACCGACCTCCTCGGAGAGCTTCAACATCCGCAGGAGCAGGGCCTCTTGAGGGGGACGCGCGGGTTGGGCCCGTACGAGCCACTCCTGGAGGCGGCCCACCGTGTCCCACATGTCGTCGTACGTGGCTGGTGTCGCCGTCGCGTCGTGATCGCTCATGGCGGTCAGGGTGCCATGCGCGTCCGCGCGGCGATGGCCGGCTTGAGGACAAGGCCGACGGCCGGGGGGCCGAGCCATCAGTACGCCGCCCCGGCCACCGTCACCTCCAACCCGCCCCCGCCGGAGGCGCACTCACCCCGTAGGAAAAGATCACGCTTGGGTCCGACGGGGCCTGGTTCAGGACCCAGAGGCCGATCAGGGTGGCGAGGGCGAAGACCACCGCGATCAGAACGGCCAGGACCACGCGGCGGCGGCGTTCGCGGCGGAGCCAGTCGCCGCGGGCTGTGCGGTAGGCGTCAGGGGCGGCCTGGACACCGCCGGCGAGCGTTCCGAGCGCTTCGCGCAGCGCCTGCTCCGTACGATCCACTTCGTTACGGTCCACTTCGTTCATCGCCGGGCCTCCATCGCCTGGGTCAGGGCGGCGATACCGCGCGACGTGTGCGTCTTCACCGATCCGGCGGAGATTCCCATCGCGGCGGCTATCTCACTCTCCTTCAGACCGAGCCAGTGCCGCAGCACCAGCGCTTCCCGCTGCCGGGCGGGCAGTTGCTGCAGGGCGTCGATCAGTACGCGCTGGTCGTCTCGGAGCAGCGCCGTGCTCTCCGCGGAGGCGACGACCTCGCTCGGCGGCTGCTGGACGTGCTTGCGGGCGACCTGGAGGTGGCGGATGCGCATCCGGGTCAGATTGCAGACCGTGGAGCGCAGATACGCCTCGGCCGCCTCGGCGTCTCTGAGGCGGCGCCACTTGCGGTAGATCTGGTAGTACGCCTCGGCCACCACGTTCTCCGGGTCGTCCGCGCCGAGGAGGACGGCCAGCCGCAGCATCGAGGCGTAGTGCAGCTCGAAGAGGCGGGCCAGGGCGGCCTCCCGCTCGATGTCGGCCGGATCGCTCACGGGTGGGGACAGCACCTCGTCTCCGGTCGGGGCACCGGCCGGCGGGGACGTCGCCGTCGCGCCGCCGGCGACGGGCCGCGGGTAGCGATCGGCGTCGGCGGGCCGCGGGATGCGATCGGTGTCGGCCGGCCGCGGGAAGTGGTCGGTGTCGGCCGGCCCTGGGATACGGGGATCGGTGACGGCGGCCGGAGCGGCCTGCGGCGCCGGCAGTCGCGTGTGCTGTCTGCGTCTCACGGGTTGCTCGCTCCCGTCTCGGGGCGCCGCCTGACGGTCAGGCGGGACGGTAGGTCGGTGAGGTCGGCGCCCCGCGGGACGCCGAAGCGTTCGAGGGCCGCGGTGCCGGCCACCGCGACGGTCAGGTTGAGCAGCAGGGCGACGAGCCCGGCGTAGATCTCCAGCGGCTGGTCGCCGCCGCCGAACGGAACGATGGACGAGAACCCTTCGCGGACCACCAGGAACGTGCCCGCCGCCATGCCCACGGCCCACCCGGCGAGCAGCGCCCGGGGATGCAGTCGGCCCGTGAAGAGCCCTATGGCGACCGCCGGGAAGATCTGCAGGATCCATACGCCGCCGAGGAGTTGGAGATTGATGGCGTCCTGGTCGCGCAGCCCGAACACGAACGCGACCGCGCCGACCTTCGCGGTGAGCGAGACCGCCTTGGCGATGCGGACCTGTCGTTTGGGGGTGGCGGTGGGGTGGACGTACTCGACGTACACATTGCGTACGAAGCAGGTGGCGGCCGCGATCGACATGACGGCCGCCGGTACCAGCGCGCCCACGGTGATCGCCCCGAAGACGAGTCCGGCGAGCGGGCCCGGCATCAGCCGGTCGACCAGCATCGGTACGGCGGTCTCGGCGCCGCCCTCGGGTGCCCGTACCCCGGCGGCGAGTGCCGCGATGCCGAGGAGGCCGAAGAGGGCGAGCAGTCCCGTCCAGGCGGGCAGTGCCACGGAGACCTTGCGCAGGGTGCGCGGGCTGTCGGCGGCGAAGGAGGCGGTGAGCACGTGCGGGTACATCAGCAGGGCCAGCGCTGAGCCGAGAGCGAGCGTGGCGTAGGCGGGCTGTTGCTCGGGGGAAAGGAGCAGGGCGGAGTCGGCGACGCCGGTGCCGCCGAGCCGTTGTGCCGCACCGTCGAAGACCGCGCCGGGTCCGCCGAGCCGGGCGAGGACCAGCCAGCACACGGCGGTGAGCGAGACGAAGACGGCCACCGCCTTGAACGCGGAGATGACGGTCGGCGCCCGCAGCCCGTGCCGGTACGTCGCCACCGCGAGCCCCGCGAACAGCGCGATCAGCACCAGGTCGCCGCTCGCGCCCCGCGGGTAGACGCCTCCGGCGGTGAGTACGGCCCGTATGCCCAGCAGTTGCAGCGCGAGATAGGGCATCGTCGCGAGGATCCCGGTCAGCGCCACCACCAGGGCGAGCGGCGCCGAACCGTACCGGCCGCGCACGAAGTCGCCGACGGTGATGTAGCCGTGCCGGCGGGCCACCGCCCACAGCCGGGTCAGCAGGACGAAGGCGAGCGGACAGACGATCACCGTGTACGGCACGGCGAAGAAGGCGGGCGCCCCGTTTCCGTATGCCAGTCCCGGTACGGCGGTGAAGGTGTACGCGGTGAAGATCGTGCCGCCGAGCAGCATCCACGTCCAGACGGGGCCGAGGCTCCGGTCGGCCAGCGCCCAGCCCTCAAGGGACGGCAGGCGATCGCTGGGACGGAGCCGGCGCGCGGTGACGGCGAGCAGCGACGCCCCGCCGGTCACGGCGAGGAACGTCGCGGTCATGGCGCTGTCCGCCATGGGTCACCGTCCTTGGTGTGCCTGAGGTCCCATGGCCTGTCCGCCGGACAGGCCATGGCCCGAGCCCTTGCCGGAGAGTTGCGCGGGCGTGCGGTCCGGTTGACACGGGTTTCGGAAAACCGGCGGGAAATCTTCTGGAAATTCCCTGTCAACCACTTCCGGCGGGTGGGCAACTCTTGCACAGACCGACCGCGATCGGGAGAGGCAAGGGGAGAGGAGCGCAGGTCATGGCATCGACCGGCAGCACTGGCCATCAACGGCTGCGGCGCTTCGCGATCGCCGTACTGCTTCTCGCGCCCGCCGCCGGACTGCTGTGGGTGCCCTGGTACGCCGGTGCCGAACCGCGGATCGCGGGGACGCCGTTCTTCTACTGGTACCAGCTCGCCTGGGTGCCGGGGTGCGGACTGTGCCTGCTCGCCGCGTACGCACTGACCAGGCACGACCGATCCGACCGCCCAGACGGGCCCGACCTGCGCGAACTGCACGACCGGCCCGATCCCTGAGCCGCTTCCCGCCACCTACCGCCCGCCACCGCGAGCACAACGCGCCGCCCCACAAGACCCGCCGCGTACCGCCCGGCACCACCGCCCACTCAGCACCGCACACCACCTCCCAGTAGCGCCGCACACCACCACTGAGTAGCGCCGCACACATCACCCAGCACCAAGGCCAGGAGCCGCCATGCCTACGTCAGCCATGCCCGAATCCGCTCCCCCGGCACCGGAAAGCCCGCCCCCCTCCGGGTCCGCCCGGCCCCGTATGACCCCTCGGTCCATCCTCCTGTGGACCGCAGTCGCCCTGGTCGGCGCCGTCTGCTGGGGTGTCCTCGCGCTCTCCAGGGGCGAGGAGATCTCCGCGGTCTGGCTGGTACTGGCCGCCCTCGGCTCGTACGCCATCGCGTACCGCTTCTACAGCCGCTTCGTCGCCCGGCGCGTACTGAAGCCGGACGACCGGCGGGCCACTCCCGCCGAACGCCTGGAGGACGGCGTCGACTTCCAGCCCACCGATCGCCGGGTGCTGCTCGGCCACCACTTCGCGGCGATCGCGGGGGCGGGGCCGCTGGTGGGGCCCGTACTCGCGGCGCAGATGGGGTATCTGCCCGGCACGATCTGGATCGTGGCCGGCGTGATCTTCGCCGGGGCGGTGCAGGACATGGTGGTGCTGTTCCTGTCGATGCGGCGGGACGGGAAGTCGCTCGGGCAGATGGCCCGTGACGAGATCGGCCGGGCGGGCGGGGCGGCTGCCCTGATCGCGGTCTTCGCCATCATGATCATCCTGCTCGGTGTGCTGGCCCTCGTCGTCGTCAACGCCCTCGCCCACTCCCCCTGGGGCACGTTCTCGGTCGCCATGACCATCCCGATCGCCCTGTTCATGGGCTTCTGGCTGCACCGGATCCGGCCGGGCCGCGTCGTCGAGACCAGCCTGATCGGTGTGGCGCTGCTGCTGCTCGCGATCATCGGCGGCAGCTGGATCCAGGACTCCTCGCTGGCCGACACCTTCACGCTGAGCCCGACGACCCTGGTGTTCTGCCTGGTCGGATACGGCTTCGTCGCCTCCGTACTCCCCGTATGGATGCTGCTCGCGCCCCGCGACTACCTCTCCACCTTCATGAAGATCGGCACCATCGCGCTGCTCGCGGTCGGAGTCGTCGTGGCCGCGCCCGTCATGCGTGCGGAGGCGGTCAGCGACTTCGCCTCCTCGGGCGCGGGCCCGGTCTTCGCGGGCTCCCTCTTCCCCTTCCTGTTCATCACCATCGCCTGCGGCGCGCTGTCCGGTTTCCATGCGCTGGTCGCCTCCGGTACGACTCCGAAGCTGATCCAGAAGGAGTCGCAGGTCCGGATGATCGGCTACGGCGCCATGCTGATGGAGTCGTTCGTCGCGATCATGGCGTTGATCGCCGCGGCCACCCTCGAACCGGGCCTGTACTACGCGATGAACGCACCCGCCGGGCTCCTCGGTACGACCCCCGAGTCCGCCTCGCAGGCGGTCGCGGGCCTCGGCTTCAGCATCACCCCCGACCAGCTCACCCAGGCGGCGAAGGCCGTGGAGGAGCAGACGCTCATCGCCCGTACCGGTGGTGCGCCGACCCTCGCGGTGGGTATGTCGGAGATCTTCTCCGGGGTGTTCGGCGGGGCGAGCATGAAGGCCTTCTGGTACCACTTCGCGATCATGTTCGAGGCGCTGTTCATCCTGACGACGGTCGACGCGGGCACCCGTGTCGGGCGCTTCATGCTCCAGGACATGCTCGGCAACGTCTGGAAGCCGATCGGCCGGGTCACCTGGAAGCCCGGGATCTGGCTGTGCAGCGGACTCGTCGTGGCCGCCTGGGGCTACTTCCTCTACACCGGCGCCACCGACCCCCTCGGCGGAATCAACCAGCTCTTCCCGCTCTTCGGCATCGCCAACCAGCTGCTCGCCGCCATCGCCCTCACCGTCTGCACCACCGTGCTGATCAAGTCCGGGCGGCTGCGCTGGGCCTGGGTCACCGCGGTCCCGCTGGCCTGGGTGGTCGCGGTCACCTTCACCGCCGGCTGGCAGAAGATCTTCTCCGACGACCCGCGCATCGGTTTCTTCGCCCAGCGCGACCGGTACGCCGACGGCATCGACGCCGGCGAGGTCATCGCGCCCGCCAAGAACCTCGACGACATGCACACCGTGGTCACCAACTCCACGGTCGACGGCGTCCTGATCGCCCTGTTCCTGCTCCTGGTCGCCGTGGTGATCGTCAACGCGGCGGTGGTGTGCGTACGGGCCATCCGCGCGCCCGGTTCGCTCCCGACGACGGAGGCCCCGTACGTCGAGTCCCGCATCGACGTCCCCGAGCAGGCGGACGAACCGCTGGTGGGAGCCCGTACATGAGCCTGCCGTCCATGAACGTCCGGCACTGGACCAGGGGCGTGCGCTGGATCCGCTGGTATCTGCGCGAGCTGACGGGCGAAGCGGAGTACGACCGCTACTGCGCACACCACCGACGCCGGCACCCGGACGCTCCGCTACCCAGCCGACGGGAGTACGAGGTCCTGCGGACCCACCACCGGGAGAACCATCCACAGAGCCGCTGCTGTTGACGCACCGCGGAGACGCCGAAAGTGCCCTCTGGGGGCGCCCCGCGCCCCTAGCTAGGGAGGCCGCAGGCCTCTCAGGGGCGCGGGGCTGTATCGATTTGCGGCTCCGCCGCGCGGGCGCGACAAGCCACGACGCACCCGCAGATACGAACCGCGGCCGCTTGAGGGGCCGCAGGCCCCGATAGGGGCGCGGGGCTGTATCGATTTGCGGCTCCGCCGCGCGGGCGCGATCAGCCACAACGAACCCGCAGATACGAACCGCCCCTTCAAGCGGAGCGCCCCGCATGCCTCCGGTCAACGGAATATCCAGAAGGAGCCGCCGGTTGGGGCCGCTGCGACAGGTTCGTACGACACGTACGACAGTGCACAGCGTTCAAGGGAGTCGGAGCCGATGACGGACAGCGTCACGACTGAGGTTCGCAGCAGTTCACCCAAGGAGGCGGTCGGGCGGTACGGCATTTGGAGTCCCGGACTGCGTTCGGAGGACCCGGCACAGCGGAGCGAGATCGCCGAGTCCGCCGCCGAACTCGAACAACTCGGCTTCGGCGCCGCCTGGTTGGGCGGCAACAGCGCGGCGCAGCACGCCGTGCCGCTCATCGAGGCGACCTCGCAGCTGACCGTGGCGACCGGCATCCAGAGCATCTGGCAGTACGAGGCCGCCGATACCGCCGCGCGGTTCGCCGAGCTGGACGCGGCTCACCCCGGCCGGTTCCTGCTGGGCCTCGGGGTGAGTCACGCCAAGCTGGCGGACCAGTACCGGCGCCCGTATGCGTCCATGGTCAGCTATCTGGACGCCTTGGACGCCGCCGGAGTGCCCGCCGAGCGCCGGGTCCTGGCCGCCCTCGGCCCCAAGATGCTGAAGCTGTCCGGCGATCGCGCCGCCGGCTCGCACCCGTACCTGGTCACTCCCGAGCACACCGCGGACGCCCGCGAGATCCTCGGCGAAGTACCGCTGCTCGCACCGGAGTTGAAGGTCGTCCTGGAGACAGACCCGGACCGCGCACGCTCGCTCGCCCGCGGCGCTCTCGCCATGTATCTCACCCTGCCGAACTACACCAACAGCTTCCTGCGGTTCGGCTTCACCGAGGACGACTTCGCGAACGGCGGCAGTGACCGACTGATCGACGCGCTCTTCGCCTGGGGCGACGACGACCGCATCCGCGAGCGTATCGACGCCTTTTACGCTGCGGGCGCGGACCATGTGGCCTTCCAAGTGGTCACCGACCAGGACGGCTTTGCCCTCCCGCGCCCCGAATGGCGCCGCCTGGCCGAGCTGTTGACCTGACGGCGACGGGGTTACTCGCCGACTGTCGGGCGTGGTCTCGTGGTCCCATTCCCAGAACGGCTGAGCGACGACTGGGCAACGGTCGTCGCATTCGCTGGAGCAGGTCCGGCACGGGATGTGACGGTGAGGCGCATGAAGTCGCGTATCGCCTTGTCGGCCGTCGCCGCGTGCGTCGTACTCGCCCCGCTCACCGGATGCGGCGGCGACGGAACAGGCCGCGAGCCGTCCCCCTCGGGCGGTGGGACGTCGGCTGCGCCGGTTCCCAGCGCGCCCGCCGAGAGCCGGGCGCCGACGCCGGGGAAGGGGTCGAAGGACCCCGACGACATCAACGGCGACGGGCATCGCGATCTCTTGGTTCCCGTCCAGGTCCGCGGCAATCCGGAAACCACCGGCCACGACCAGCGGATCTGTGTGGTCTACGGATCGGCCAAGGGACTCGACCCGGCGACCCGCACGGTCTACGACCGCGGCGATCTGGGCCTGCCCGCACTGCCGCCGGAGTGGTGGGGTCCCGAAGACAGTGTCATCGCGGAGGCCGTGGTCACCGCCGATCTGGACAGCGACGGGTTCCCGGACTTCGTCACGAGCGTCGCGGGCGAATCGGTGAGGGACGGGCAGATCACCGCCTCGAGCTCCGTTCCGTACGTGGCGTGGGGCGGACCGGCCGGGCCCAGGACGGGTGCCGAGGCAACCGAGGTACGGCTGCCCCAGAGCGTGTCCAAACAGGGCGTGGATTCCGAGGTGCGCGGCGACTTCGACGGCGACGGACACCACGACCTCGCGGCCCTCGCGCGGAACCAGTCGTCGCTCGTGGTGCTGTACGGCCCGTTCACCCGGTCGGGGGTGCCCGCGCGCACCGACACCAGCCTGCCCTGGTCGGAAGGCTCGCTCATCGCGGACGACGTCGACCCGACGGGCAAGCCGCGCGCGACCTCTCTGCTGCTCCAGGGGATGAACGACGGCGAGCAGTCCGCCAACACCCTCTACCCGGCCCGCAGCGGCGAGGGCCTGTCCGCGAACGGCCGCCGGCTGCGCCTCGGCAACGCCCACGCCTTCGGCGACTTCGACGGCGACGGGCAGCGCGATGTGGTCATCGGAGACGACGGCAGCCGCAACGACGAGCCCGGCTACGAGACGGAAGCCCCCGACGTCGACGGATCGCTCGCCGTGTACCCCGGCAGCGGCGCCGCACCGGTCACCCACCGGCTGCCCGAGGCACCCAAGGACCGGAAGACCGACTACGGCCCCGGAGTCTTCGCAGCCGCCGACCCCGACGGCGACGGCCGCGACGGCATCCTCGTCGCCACGTACGAGAACGCCACGCTCATCGACGGCGACCAGCGCACCCCGGTCCTGCGCGAAGGACCGGCGAAGGCGGACGGCAAGAAGATCCCGGCGAAGTGGCGCCATGCCCGGCCCGCGGGAGCCGCCGACTTCGACGGCGACGGCAAGGACGAGCTGATCCTCAACTGGGCGGCCGACGCGCTGTTCGGGTTCTACGGCCAGCACCCCACGCACTGGTGGATCACCGACGGAACGACGCACCGCGACAAGACGTCCTTCACGACGACGGGCTTCGCCCCGCCCGGCTGAGAACTGCCGCCGGGCGGGGCTGGATCCCGCGGGGGGCCTTGCACTGCGCCACCAGCGGAGCTACGCGGCGGAGCTACTCCGCGTAGTACGTGGCATCCTGCCGGTCAAGGCTCGTACTGACCGGCTGGATGTACAGCAAATTCTCGTAGTGCCGAATGAACCGCCCCGGGAAGTTGAACGACTCAAAGGAAACCCCCGACGCCGAGTCGGCAAGCCCCGCCCGCCGCGAAAACGTCGCGTCGTTCCGGAAGGTGCTGGACCCGTCGTTCTTCTCCACCCACATCTCGTAATTCTTGTGCCGCAGGAAGTACCCGGGAAAGTTAGCCGACTCCAGGGAAACGGTCCCGCTCCCAGCAAGACCGGCAACCACGCGGAACTGCGAATCGGCAAGATTCGTGACGTTCGGCTCAAGCTTCGCCCGGTACTCCCAGTGCCGGATATACCGATCGGGGAAGTTGTACGAGGAGAACCGCACCGGAGTCACCCCGTCAGCGACCGGAATGCCGAAGTTCGGCGTGCCGTCGGCATTCCAGTACAGCTTCTGGTAACGGGTGCGCCGGTTCGGGTCGTTCAGCGGATCGCCGCTGATGTCCTTGTAGTTGCGGTCGTGGTAGACGAGTACGTCCGACTTCCCGTCCTCGGAGACGGTGAAGCAGTTGTGGCCGGGCCCGTACTGCCCGGTCGCGTCGTTGCTCCTGAGGACAGGCTGCGAACTCTTCGTCCAGGAGCCAGGGTTGAGCAGATCGGCCGAGGCGGAGGCGGTCAGCAGACCGAGGCAGTAGTTGGCGTCGGTGGCGGCGGCGGAGAAGGCCATGAAGACCTTGCCGTTCCGCTGGATGACGGCCGGGCCCTCATTGACGCGGTGGCCCACGGTCTCCCAGGCGTGGGTCGGCGTGGAGATCCGTACCGGAGTCCCGGTGATGGTCCACGGGTTGGACAGCTTCGCGAGATACAGGTTGGTTCCGCTGCCCACGGCCGGGTCGTTCTGAGCCCAGCTCAGATAGCGGCTGCCACCGACGACGAAGGTCGTCGCGTCCAGCGAGAAGGTGTCCAGCGGCAGGGCGATCCGCCCCTTTTCCGTCCACGTCCCGGTCAGCGGGTTGGCGGAGCTGCTCTCCAGGACGTACGGCCGGATCTTCCAGATGTCGTTGGCGGCACCGGCGGCGAAGTAGATGTACCACTTGCCGCCGATGAAGTGGATCTCCGGCGCCCAGATATGGGCGCCCATCTCACCGGTCGAGTGCTTGGTCCAGATGGTGGTCTCCGGGGCGGTGGACAGGCCCTGGAGGGTGGTGGCCCGGCGCATCACGATCTTGTCGTACGCGGGCACGGTGGCGGTGAAGTAGTAGTAGCCGTCGGTGTGTTTGTGGATGTGGGGGTCGGCGCGCTGCAGGGCGATCGGGTTGGTGAAGGTCACGGCGGGCGAGGCGGGGGCGGCGGCGTATGCGGTGCCGCCCGTGGCCAGTACGGCCGGCCCGGCGGCCATCGCCGTGGCCGCCCCGGCGAGGAAGGTTCTGCGTCTCATGAGGGTCTCCTGATCAGGCAAGGTCAGACGGTGGTCCGGCCGTGGTGGGGACGGCGGTCAGGCCGTGGTGGGCTGGAGGCGCCACTGCTGGCAGTTGTTGTTGAGCCAGGTCCACTGGCGTACGTCGGTGCCGTTGGCGGTGCCGCAGTTGGCGACGTCCATGACCTTGTTGGTGGCGGCGCTGACGATCCGTACGTAGTCGCCGCCGGTGTAGACCATGCGGAACTTCTGGCAGTTGTTGTTCAGCCAGGACCACTGCCGGACGTCGGCGCCGTCGGCCGTGCTGCAGTCGGCGATGTCGGCGACCTTGCCGGTGGCGACGTTGACGAGGCGGCTGGTGTCGTCGGCGCGGTCTTCGATGCGCCACTTCTGGTTGGCCCCGCCGTTGCAGGTCCACTGGAAGATGTTGGCGCCGTCGGCGCTGCTGCCGCCGTTGACGTCGAGGCACTTGCCGCTGTTGCGGTTGACGATGGTGTAGGCGTTCGGGGTCGTGGCCGTCTCACCGGAGGGTCCTGCCATCGTCGTACCGAGGCGGGCCGGGGTGCCGAAGTTCGGGGTGCCGTCGGCGTTCCAGGTGAACTTCTGGGCGCGGGTCGTACGGCCGTTGTCGCAGCCGTCACCCGCCGCGTCGTTGGCGTGGTAGACGATCCAGTTCTCCGTGCCGTCCGGCGAGGTGAAGAAGCCGTTGTGGCCGGGCCCGTACACGCTGTTCGCGTCGCTGCGCTGGAAGACCGGGGTCTGCTTCTTGGTCCAGGAGGAGGCGAGCAGCGGGTCGGAGCCGGTCAGCTCCAGCTGGCCGAGCTTGTAGTCGGGACCCCAGCAGGCGCTGGCGGAGTAGATGAGGAAGGTGCGGCCGTTGCGGTAGAGCGGCTCGGGGCCCTCGTTGACCGTGCCGCCCTGGGTCTCCCAGCTCAGCGTCGGGCTGGAGATCACCGTGAAGTTGTTGCTGGCGAGGGTGTACGGGTTGCTGAGCGGCGCGATGACAAGGCTCTGCTTGCTGCCGCCGGCCGAACCGCTGCCCACCAGGTACAGCTTGTTGTTGTGCTTGAGCACGCTGGCGTCGATCAGCCAGCCGTTGGGGTCCAGGTTGGAGCCGGCGAAGGTGTTCTTGTGGGTGTACGGCCCCATCGGGTCGGAGCCGGAGCTCTCCAGCACATGGGTGCGCTGGTCGTCGCAGCAGGCGGAGCCGCGCGGCCCGGCGGAGTAGTACAGGTACCACTTGCCGTTGAAGAAGTGGATCTCCGGGGCCCACATGTTCCAGTTGCGGCTGCTGTTGTTGTCCGACCAGACCTGCACGCTGGGCGCGGTGTTCAGCCCGGCGAGTGTCGGCGACTTGCGCATGGTCAGCTCACCGGTGAACGAGGTCGTCACCAGGTAGTAGTTGCCGTTGTAGTACTCCAGCCAGGGGTCGGCGCCCTTCTGCGCCTTGACGGGGTTGGTGTACGGCCGGCCTTCGGCGGCGGTCCCCGGCTGAGCGGTGACCAGCGATCCCAACAGGGCCAGCAGCGCCGCCCCGAGGATGAACCAGTGGCGTGTGCGGAACACGGTAAGTCCCTTCTGGGGGCGGGGGGGTTGGGCATGGTGAGCGGGCTCAGCGCACGCGCCGTACGGGCACGTTCGAGATCACGAACACTGTGCGTAACTTCGACCAGAAGGTAAAGGTGGGGCGGATGGAGCGTCAATGGATGCGACGGGTTTGGTTTCGATCAGTTTTCCGGAGGGTGACGGCTTTCCCGGGGCGTGACGGCTTTCCCCGGGGCGTGACCGCTCTCTGGGATGTGAGGGTCACTTTTTTGTTATCGCCCGCGGGGTCGCGCGTCTCCAGTCCGTACGCCTACGCATCGGCACGCACCCCACCCCTGAGGACCGAAGCCGTGATAGCAGAGATGAACCGCCGGAGCTTGCTGAAGATCGCCGGGACGGCCGCGGGCGCGGCAGCCATCGGCGCTGCCGTCCCCGCGACCTCCGCGTCAGCGGCAGGCACGACGTTCGCGCATCCCGGGCTGCTGCACACCAGAGCCGACCTCGACCGCATGGCGGCCAAGGTGAAGGCGGGCGCGAACCCGTACACGGCGGGCTTCGCCAAGCTCACCGCCAACCGCCACTCGCAGAGCACATGGCAGCCCAACCCGCAGGCCACGGTCTACCGGGGCGAGGGCCATCCGCAGAACTACGCGATCCTCTACAACGACATCCACGCGGCGTACCAGAACGCCCTGCGCGGCCATGTCACCGGCGAGGACGCGCACCTGGACACCGCCGTCGCCATCCTCAACGCCTGGTCCGCGAAACTGACCGCCGTCGAGGGCTCAGCGGACCGCTTCCTCGCGTCCGGCCTCTACGGCTACCAGTTCGCCAATGCCGCCGAACTCGTCCGCGACCGCGACGACTTCGACCTGGCCCGCTTCCAGAAGATGATGCTGGAGGTCTTCTCGCCGCTCGCCGAGGACTTCCTCAAGAACCACAACGGCGCCGTCGTCTCCAACTACTGGACCAACTGGGACCTCGCGAACATGGCCTGCGTCCTCGCAGTCGGCATCCTCTGCGACGACCAGGCCAAGGTCGACACCGCGGTCGAGTACTTCAAGCACGGCGAGGGCCTGGGCGCCATCAAGAACGCCATCCCGGTCGTTCATGAGGATGACGGCCTCGCCGAGTGGGTGGAGGCGGGCCGCGACCAGGGCCACGCCCTGCTGGGCATCGGCCTGATGGGCACCTTCTGCGAGATGGCCTGGAACCAGGGCCTCGACCTGTACGGCTACGACGACAACCGCTTCTTCAAGGCCGCCCAGTACGTGGCGAAGTGGAGCATGGGCGGGGACGTGCCGTTCACGCCCAACACCCGCGCGAAAGGTGCGATCAACGGCTGGTCGGGCTCGGAGACCGTGAGCGAGGCGGCCCCCGTGGATCCGGCCCACACCCGCCCCATCTGGGCCACGATCGCCAACCACTACACCAAGCGCCGGGGCCTGTCCGCGTCGTACCTGACCCAGATCGCGGCCAAGTCGGCCCCCGAGGGCGGCGGCGGCGACTACGGCCCCAACAGCGGCGGCTACGACCAACTCGGCTTCGGCACCCTGGCGTTCACCCGCGACCGCTCCACCAAGCCGGAGTCCCCGGCCTCCCCGGCGGGTTCACCTTCCCCCGCGAGCGGCTCCAACTCCGGCTCCGACTCAGGCGCCGCCCCCACCTCACCGTCCCCCTCCCCCAGCCCCCAGGGCGGCAGGGACGGCGACCTGGCCGCCACCGGTTCCTCAGACATCCCGGCCTGGACCGCCGCCACCGGCCTCACCGCCGTCGCGGGCGGCCTGCTCCTCCTACGGCGCCGGGCCCGCGCGAACCGCGACGCCTGAACGCTCCGCTGGATGGGCCGGTTCGAAGCTGGGCTCTGCCGGGGCCGTACGACCTGGGCAGAGCCCTGCGGCGTGATCTGCGCCACTTCCCGCTGCCTGACAGTGATGTTTCACGGATGGGGCGCGCTTGGTCCACTGCCACCTGAGTGACAGGTGGTCCTCTTGTGAGGCATTTCTAGGGGTGGGGCAAGTTGAGTCCACGCAAGACCCATGCGTACACACCGCTGAGTTTGAAGCGAAGAGCATGGCTGACGATCGGTGCCGTCCTCGTGGGTGGCGCGGGAGCCGTCACGTACGCCATCGCCGACCCGGCGGCGAAGCCGGACGACGCCCGGGCCGCGCGCAAACCCGCCGTGCACACCGTGAAGCTGAAGGACAAGGGGGCGGGGCGCAAGGGCCTGGACAAGCAGGGCACGGACCGTTACAGCGCGGTCATGCTGACCTGGGACAACCCGCACGCGCAGCTGAAGGGCACACCCGAGGTCCGCTACCGGGCCACCGAGACCGGTGACTGGTCCGCGTGGCAGAAGGTCGCGGGCGAGGAATTCTCCGCCGACGGAGCGGAGGCCGAGCGGGCCGGCACGCGCGGCGGCACGGCCTCCGTGTGGACGGACGACGCGGACGGCCTCGAGGTACGGGTCGTGAACGCGGACGGCACGCTCGCCACCGGCCTTCCGGCCGGCCTGGACGTCAAGCTGCTCGATCCCGGCACCGACCCCAAGGGCACCGGGGAGGTGCGCCCCGAACCCGCCGCGTACGCCGAGGACATCACCCCCACGCCCACGGCGACCGACGCACAGACCCCCGGCGACCCGGCCACGACCACGCCCACGCCCACCAGCGACGCCCCGACACCCACGGACTCCGTGACCGGCTCCCCGACCGAGTCCCCGAGCGAATCCCCGACGGCCTCCCCGTCGCCCTCCGACACCGTCCCGGCCCCCCGCCCCTCCACGGTCGTCAAGCCGCCGATCATCACCCAGGCGGAGTGGGGCGCCTCCACCGACTACGACGGCACGCCCGGGTACGGCGCCGAGATCAAGGCGGCCGTCGTCCACCACACGGGCGTGAACAACGACAACACGATCTCCTGCGGCCAGTCCCGCGCCCGGATGCGGACCATCCAGCAGGAGCACTTCTCCCGCGGCTACTACGACCTCGGCTACAACTTCGTCGTCGACAAGTGCGGCCAGATCTTCGAGGGCCGCAGCGGCGGCATGGACCTGCCGGTGATCGGCGCCCACGACGTGGGCTTCAACACCAACACGGTCGGCATCTCGTTCATCGGCAACTACGAGACCGCCAAGCCGAGCCGCGCCGGACTTGAGGCCATCTCCCGGATCGTGGCCTGGAAGTTCGGCATGTACGGCATCGACCCGAACGGCCAGGTGACGCTGACGTCCGGCACCGCCAAGGGCCAGGACGGCAACCTCGTCGAGAAGGGCACGTCGATCACGCTGCCCCGGGTCTTCGGCCACCGCGACACCAACGCGACAGCCTGCCCCGGCGCCAACCTGTACCCCAAGCTCGCCGAGATCCGCCGGTACGCGGCAAGCGCCGGCAGGAACTCCGCCGTCCCGACCGCCGACTTCGACCGCGACGGCATCACCGACCTGGTGGCCGGTGTGCCGAGGGCATCGGGCAACGTCGGAAACGTCGTCGTGGTGCCCGGCGGTCTCGACGGCCCGGTCGCCGGCGCCAAGGTGAGGCTCACCCAGTCCAGCGCGGGCGTGCCCGGCAGCTCCGAGACCGGCGACAACTGGGGCGCGTCGACCGCCTGGGGCGACATCAACGGCGACGGCCACGCCGACCTCGCCATCGGCGCGCCGGGCGAGGACGACACCTCCGGCAACGCCGACCGCGGTTCGGTCACGGTCCTGTACGGCCCTGGCCTGAACTCCGGCTCCTCCTACACCACTTCGGGCGTCACCGCGGCCGGCGCCAAGCTGGGCTCGGCCGTCACGGTCGGCGACTTCAACGCCGACGGCAAGGCCGACGTCTTCGCGGCCGGCACCGGCAAGGGCGGCAACTGGAACGTCCACCTGACCGGCGGCGCCACCCAGTACGGCACGCTGACCACCGCGACGGGGGGCGTCGCCTACCCGGACGCCGCCACGGGTGACTTCAACCGCGACGGTTACGCGGACGTGGCGCTCAACTACCGTGACACGTCCGGCATCGGCCGCGTCACCTGGTTCAAGGGCTCGGCCGCCGGTCTGGCCAAGGTAAGCACGATCTCCGTCAAGGGTGGCCGCTCCCTCGCCGCGGGTGACGTGAACGGCAACGGCTACGACGACATCGTCATCGGCCAGCCGTACGCCGGGGAGTCCGGCGGGGCCTCGGGCGGCCAGGTCACCATGGTCCCCGGCACGTCCACCGGCTTCACCACCACCGGTATGCGCACCGTCTACCAGGACACCACGGGCGTCCCGGGCGCCAACGAGTCCGGCGACGCCATGGGCTGGTCCGTCTCCGTAGGCGACTACAACCTCGACGGCTACGCGGACGTCCTCACCGGCCTCCCGAACGAGGACATCACCCGCAGCGGCACCAACCAGGCCAACGCGGGCACTGCCCTCCTCCTGAAGGGCACCTCGACGGGCCTGACCGGCTCCGGCGCGCTGAGCTTCCACCAGGACACCTCCGGCATCACCGGCTGGACCGAACCCAACGACAAGTTCGGATCCTCGGTCGTACTCCAGGACCTCTCCGGCTGGGGCCGCGCCGACCTCGCGATCGGCGCCGAGGGCGAGAACGGGTACGACGGCACGATCCTGCAACTGGACTCGGGCAGCGCGGGCATCGACACCACGAAGGGCGTGTACTACGGCCGCGACGGCCTGGGCACGCCTGGCGGCGCACACCTTGGCCAGACCCTGACCCCGTAAACAGCACCCGCGCACAACGCGGCGAACAGACACCGGTGGGGCCCTCCGCTGTGGAGGGCCCCATCCTTGCCCGCGGACGTGACCACCGACCGCGACTTCGTGTACTCCTGGAGCAGTTCGCCGCCGTCGTCTTCGGTGCCGATGATCCGCACGACGCCAGCAGCACGGTGATCAACACCGCGAGGGCTGCACGTACTACAGGCCGGGCGCGCGTCATACGTGTCCTCCGGCGGCAGTTGGGGTGCGTCACCCGTACTGCCTATCCCGCCCGTGCCGGGAGGGGTCCCGGAGCGGCGCCCCTCCGGCGCCGGCCGGTCGCGCAGAACTCCTCGCGCCACGCCCTTGACACGCTCTCGGAAACGAGCCGATAGCACCAGGACTTAAAGCGCTTCAAGCAATAGCGGCCGCTGCCGCTGGGCGCGGTCGTCGGGCACAGCGCGGCGCCCGTCTCCGACGAGTTCGGCGAGGTCGGGAACGAGGACACCGCGTCCTTCACCGCCCGCTTCGAGTCCGGACGTCGTCTTCTCCCCGGTGACCTTGAAGCGGCTCGTCGACGAGACGGGCGCGACGAACCTCGGCGCCGAGATGGACCCGTCCCACCTGATGTGGCAGGGCATGGACGTCGTAGCCTCCATCAAGTGGCTGGGCCCGCTGGTGTTCCACGCGGCAGCGAAGGACGCCACGCTCTGCCCCGGCGCCGACATCCGCGGCGTACTGGACACGTCATTCACCCGCGTCCCCGCAGCCGCCCCGACAGGGTCCCCACGGGCTACGACTTCTGGTGCAACGCCTGGCCGGAGAACCCCGCGTGGAAGTTCGTCGCCGTAGGCCTCGGCCACGACGTCCCGTACTGGACCGACTTCCTGCGCGCCCTCGCCGACATCAACCCCGCCATGGCGGTGAACATCGAACACGAGGACGCGGCGTACTCCCAGACGGAGGGGCTCGCACTGGCGGCGAAGAATCTGCACGGCGCGGCGGCGGGGGTGTAGGACACCGTCACCCCGCCCCCGCCCTGTCAGCTCCCCAACGCCCCCAGCACCACAGACCGGGCCTCCTCCTGCACCCGGCGCAGATGGTCCGCGCCGAGGAAAGACTCCCCGTAGATCTTGTACACGTCCTCGGTGCCCGAAGGGCGAGCCGCGAACCAGGCGTTGGCCGTGGCGACCTTGATGCCGCCGAGGGCGGCGCCGTTGCCGGGGGCCTCGGTGAGGACCGTGGTGACCGGGTCTCCGGCGAGGGTGTCGGCCGTGACCTGTTGCGGGGACAGCTTCGCCAGCAGGGCCTTCTCCTCGCGGGTGGCCGGGGCGTCGACGCGCGCGTAGGCGGGGGCGCCGAAGCGGTCGGTGAGCTGGGCGTAGTGCTGCGAGGGGGTCTGGCCCGTGACCGCCGTGATCTCGGAGGCGAGCAGGGCCAGGATGATGCCGTCCTTGTCGGTGGTCCACACCGAGCCGTCGCGGCGCAGGAAGGACGCGCCCGCCGACTCCTCGCCGCCGAAGCCGAGCGTGCCGTCGGACAGGCCGTCCACGAACCACTTGAATCCGACCGGGACTTCGACCAGTTGCCGGCCGACGTCCGCCGCGACCCGGTCGATCATGCTGGACGACACCAGGGTCTTGCCGATCCCGGCCCTCGCGGGCCACTGCTCCCGGTGCGAGAAGAGGTACGAGATCGCCACGGCGAGATAGTGGTTGGGGTTCATCAGCCCGTCCGGCGTGACGATGCCGTGCCGGTCGGCGTCGGCGTCGTTGCCGGTGGCGATGTCGAACCGGTCGCGCTGCTCGATGAGCGAAGCCATGGCGTACGGCGAGGAGCAGTCCATACGGATCTTGCCGTCCCAGTCCAGCGTCATGAAGCGCCAGGTGGGGTCGGAGAGCGGGTTCACCACTGTCAGGTCGAGCCTGTGCTGTTCGGCGATCCGGCCCCAGTAGGCGACCGAGGCGCCGCCGAGCGGATCGGCGCCGATGCGTACGCCTGCGGTCCGGATCGCGTCGAGGTCCAGGACGTTCGGCAGGTCGGCCACGTACGTGCCGAGGAAGTCGTAGCGGCCGGTACCGGGTGCGGCCAGAGCGCGGGCGTGAGGGATGCGGCGTACGTCCTTCAGGCCGCCGGTGATGATCTCGTTGGCGCGGTCCTGGATCCAGGAGGTCGCCTCGGAACCGGCGGGGCCGCCGCTCGGCGGGTTGTACTTGAAGCCGCCGTCGGCGGGCGGGTTGTGCGAGGGGGTGACCACCACGCCGTCGGCGAGGCCGGAGGTGCGGTTGCGGTTGTGGGTGAGGATGGCGTGCGAGAGGGCCGGGGTGGGTGTGTAGCCGTCGGTCTCGTCGATGAGGACGGTCACGTCGTTGGCGGCGAACACCTCCAGTGCCGTGATCCGCGCGGGCTCGGACAGGGCGTGGGTGTCGGCGCCGAGGAAGAGGGGGCCGTCGGTGCCCTGGCCGGCGCGGTACTCGCAGATGGCCTGGCTGGTGGCCGCGATGTGGTCCTCGTTGAACGCCGCCGTGAGGGACGAACCGCGGTGTCCCGAGGTGCCGAACGCCACCCGCTGCCCCGGCTCGGCCGGGTCGGGATGCAGCGCGTAGTACGCCGTGACCAGTCGGGCCACATCGATGAGATCCTCGGGCCCGGCGACCTGCCCCGCTCGCGCATTCTGCATTTCCCGCTCCTCCGCCAAGGGTCGACCGTGTCGTACGGCCCTCATTGTCGCCTGCCCGGCCCGCTCACCGACGTGAGGGAGCGATACGGAGGGTGCGTACGGGACGCGCAGAACGGCCGGAACAACGGCTGAAACAAGGTCAACTGCCCCTGCGGCGCGGGATAATGGTGTCTTCTCGCGACGCGGCGACCAGGGGAGCGGATCGGTGAACTCTGCCGGAGAAACGGACCGTTGGGGCGTGGGCGGCGGCCGGGGCGGACGGCATGCGGTCGTCGTGGGCGGGAGCCTCGCCGGGCTGCTCGCGGCACACGTCCTCGCCGGGCACGCCGACCGGGTGACCGTCGTCGAGCGCGACCGGTTCCCGGACAGTACGAAGCCGCGACCTGGCGTACCGCAGGGCCGGCATCCCCATGTCCTGCTGGAGGGCGGGCAGGTGGCCCTGGAGTCGCTGCTGCCGGGCTTCCTTGAGGAGCTGCGGGCGGCGGGGGCGCCGCGGGTGGGCATGCCGTCGGACATGGTGATGTGGCAGACCGGGCACTGGTTGCGGCGGCTGCCCGCGTCGACGCACATCTACACCGGTTCCCGCGCGCAGCTCGAGGAACTGGTGCGGCGGTGGGTTCTCGCCAACCCGGTGATCAGCGCGGTCGAGGGGACCGACGTCGTAGGGCTCCTCGGTGACGCCTCGCGCGTACGGGGCGTACTGCTGCGGGACCGCTCCGGCGACGCCCGCGGGGAGGAGCGCGCCCTCGAGGCCGACCTGATCGTCGACGCCTCCGGCTGCGGTACGAAGGCCCCGCAGTGGCTGACGGCGATCGGCGCCGAGGCCCCGCACGAGGAGACCATCGACACCGGGCTCGCCTACGCCTCCCGCGTCTACCGCGGCAAGACCGGCGTCCTCGACGGCGACACCCTCGGCTACTACGTCTACCCCGACCCCGAGCAGGTCCACGCCGGAGGCGCGCTGCCGCTGGAGGACGGCAGCCATCTGGTCATCGTCTCGGGTCTGCGCGGCGACGAACCACCCACGGGCGACGACGAGTTCGAGACGTACGCCAAGAGGCTGCCGCACCCGCTCCTGCACCAGTGGCTGGACGAGGCCGAACCCCTCTCCCCGCCGTTCGGCTACCGGCGCACCGCGAACATCCGCCGCCGCTACGACCTGCCCGGCTGCCACCCCGCCGGTTTCCTCGCCACCGGCGACGCCCTGTGCACCTTCAACCCGATCTACGGACAGGGCATGGCCGTCGCCGCGATGAGCGCGGTCGCCCTGCGCGACGCGCTGACCGACCCGCGCCGGACCCCCACGACGCGCCGCGTGCAACGGGCCATCCTCACGGCGTCCCGGCAGGCCTGGGACATCTCCGCCGGCGCGGACCGCAAGATGCCGGGCGCGATCGGCAACGCGGTCACCACCGCGCCCGCGGACCGTGCCGCCGACTGGTACCTGCGCCGGGTCCAGGAGCGCTACCCCGGCGACCCGGTCGTAGGGAACGCCTTCCGCTCCGTAATCACCCTCTCCGCGCCCATCACCGCCCTCTTCGCCCCACCCGTGGCCCGGGCCGTCCTCTTCAGCCCGCCGCTGCCGACGTCCACCGAGCCGCCGACGGCACCGGAGGAACCGAGGGTCTGAGCGAGGCCTCCCAGGGCGGCGGGGAGCTCATGCGGCACTGTCTCGCCATGGGACGGAAGCGGTCAGCCGGGTTCTTCGCTGACCAGCCGGTCCAGCATGCGCTCCAAGGGTTGGTTGTCGCCCAGGAAGCTCTTGACCGACGCGTCCTCGTTCTCGTCGCGGGCCAGCGTGACCCAGCTGATCGGCCAGCCAGCCAGGTCGAGCGGTGAAGTGGGCCCGTCGACGACTGGGCGCCGCCGGGCCGGGCTGCGTAGCGTCGTCACCAGACGGGGCTTCGTCACCAGACGAGGGAAAGGAGTTCCGCATGACTCCGAAGCAGCCCACGACCGAGCTCGACGCGCGCTACAGCTCCGCGCTCAACCCGCGCCCGGGCGCGGAGAACGTCACCGCCACCGACTGGACCGAGGCCCAGCGCCGGCTGCGGGCCGCCGAGGTCTTCTGGATCACCACGGTCCGGCCGGACGGCCGACTGCACGTCACGCCGCTGATCGCCGCCTGGCACGACGGGGCGCTGCACTTCAGCACCGGCCCGGGCGAGCAGAAGGCGAAGAACCTGGCCGCCAACGCCCACTGCGCCCTCACCACAGGGCACAACTCGCTCTCCTCCGAAGGCCTCGACCTCGTGATCGAGGGCACGGCGGAGCGGGTGACGGACCCAGCGCGGCAGGACGAGGTCATCGCCGCGTTCGAGGAGCAGTACGGCGACCACATCACCTCACCGGAGGGAGTCTTCTACGGCTTCGGCGACGGCATCCGCAAGGGCAACGACCTGCTCTTCGCGGTGGCCCCCGGCACGGCGTACAGCTTCGGCCACGACGGCCAGGCATTCAGCCACACCCGCTACACCTTCTAGGCCGGCGCTTCGCGGGTCGAGCGGGCCTGCACGCAAACAGGCCCCCCGGCCCGAGACGCCCTGGCCGTACCCGGCGCCAACGAGGACAATCCGCTGGTCGCGGTGTCCCGATCGGGGGTCACGGTGGACGGGCTGGCTGCGACGTACGGGCCTGAGCAACTGATGGAGGCATGGACTCCCGCTGCAAGAGGGATCATGCCAACCCCGGCCACCCGCACCTTGTCAGCCATGCGAACTCCCCTGCAGCCAGCGGGATCTGACCTCCCCCTTGAGGACCTTGCCGACCTTCGACCGGGGGATGTCCGGCCACACCTCGACCCGCTTGGGGGCCTTGACGCTGCCGATGCGGGCCTTCGCGAAGGCGCGTACGTCGTCGTCGGTGACGCTCCGTTCAGGGTGGAGCTGCACGACCGCCGTCACCCGCTCGCCCCAGGAGCATCGACGTGCTGACGCGGTTGCCCTTGCACCTGACCGCCAGGACGACCGACAACCCCCGACACATCCCACTGCACTCCAAGTACGGACCCCTGCCGCACAGGAGACCCCAAGCCCGCCACGTTTCGGCAGCGTCACCTAATTGTTATGGCGGATGACAAATAGCCCCTCCCGCACTCTGGCGCACGGGCTCCAGGGTGCCATAAGTTCCCGCTCACAACATTCAGCCGGGCGGATCGCCCGACACCCGGCAATTCAGCCGAGAGCTCGCTTCTCGCCTTTCTCCTCACCACCCTCGTGCGTCCGGTCGTCCGGCCGTAACACCAGAAAGGACCCTGCCCATGCGCAAGGGACTCCTCCTCACCACCGCCTCGGTGGCGCTGGCCAGCTCGCTCACCGCCTGTGGTGGCTCCTCGTCGAGCGACAGTGACACCGGCTCCGGATCTGGCTCCGACGCCAAGCCGAAGATCGGTGTGATCCTCCCGGACAGCAAGTCCTCGGCCCGCTGGGAGACCGCGGACCGCAAGTACCTCTCCGAGGCGTTCAAGGCGGCGGGCGTCGAGTACGACATCCAGAACGCGCAGGGCGACAAGCAGGAGTTCCAGACCATCGCGGACCAGATGATCACCAGCGGCGTGAACGTCCTGGTGATCGTGAACCTGGACAGCGGCACGGGCAAGGCGGTTCTGGACAAGGCCAAGGCACAGGGCGTCGCCACGATCGACTACGACCGGCTCACCCTCGGCGGCTCCGCCCAGTACTACGTGAGCTTCGACAACACCGCGGTCGGCAAGCTGCAGGGCGAGGGCCTCAGCAAGTGCCTGACCGACATGAAGGCCAAGAAGCCCATCGTCGCCACGCTCAACGGCTCCCCGACGGACAACAACGCCACCCTCTTCGCCGAGGGCTACAACGGTGTCCTCGACCCGATGTACAAGTCGGGTGACTACGTGAAGGGCCCGGACCAGTCCGTCCCGGACTGGGACAACGCCCAGGCCGGCACCATCTTCGAGCAGATGCTCACCAGCGAGCCCAAGATCGGTGGCGTGCTCGCCGCCAACGACGGTCTCGGCAACGCGGCCATCGCCGTCCTGCGCAAGCAGAACCGCAACGGCGAGGTCCCGGTCACCGGCCAGGACGCCACCGTGCAGGGCCTGCAGAACATCCTCGCGGGCGACCAGTGCATGACCGTCTACAAGGCGGTCAAGAAGGAGGCCGACGCCACGGCCAAGCTCGCCATCTCCCTCGCCAAGGGCGAGAAGGGCGAGACGAACGCGACCGTCGAGGACCCCGAGGGCAAGCGCAAGGTCCCGTCCGTGCTGGAGACGCCGGTGGCCATCTACAAGGACAACGTCAAGGACGTCGTGGACGACGGCTTCGTCACCAAGGCAGAGCTGTGCACGGGCAAGTACGCCGCCCTGTGCACCAAGGCCGGCATCCAGTAACCCTGACCGGCCGGCCGGACCGTTACCTCTGGTCCGGCCTGCCCGACCGCGGGCCCCGGGGCTCCCACCCCCCGGGGCCCGCGCCCTCACGACCGTAAGGAGCCGTCTTCCATGACAGCGTCTTCCATGAAAGCGACCCCGATCCTTCGCCTGCGCGGGATCGACAAGAGCTTCGGCGCCGTGCAGGTACTGCACGACGTGTCCTTCGACGTCCACCCGGGAGAGGTGACCGCCCTCGTCGGAGACAACGGCGCGGGCAAGTCCACCCTGGTCAAGTGCATCGGCGGGATCCACCCGTACGACGCCGGCGAGTACTGGTTCGAAGGTGAGCAGGTCCAGGTGCACAGCCCGCGTGAGGCGGCGGCCATGGGCGTCGAGATCGTGTACCAGGACCTGGCGCTCTGCGACAACCTCGACATCGTGCAGAACATGTTCCTCGGCCGCGAGAAGCGCCGGGGAATCGTCCTGGACGACGCGACGATGGAGGAGATGGCCGCCCAGACCCTCGAAGGGCTGTCGGTCCGTACCGTCAAGTCCATCCGCCAGCAGGTCTCCAGTCTCTCCGGCGGCCAGCGGCAGACCGTCGCCATCGCCAAGGCCGTGCTGTGGAACAGCAAGGTCGTCGTCCTGGACGAGCCGACCGCCGCGCTCGGTGTCGCCCAGACGGCACAAGTCCTCGAACTGGTCCGGCGGCTGGCCGACAACGGTCTCGCCGTGGTCCTGATCTCGCACAACATGAACGACGTCTTCGCGGTGTCCGACCGGATCGCCGCCCTCTACCTGGGCCGGATGGCCGCCCAGGTCAGCACGTCGGACGTGACGCACTCCCAGGTCGTCGAACTCATCACCTCAGGACGCAGCGGGGACCTCGGCCTCGCTCACAGCAACGGAGCCACCGCATGACCGCCGCAGTCGCCCCCGAGAAGCCGGAGCTGCCGGGCAGTCCCGGTACGTCGAAGAAGAACGGAGCGGCCGGGGCCGCAAGTCTGCGCTCGGTCGCCCGGAACTACGTCGACCGCGTACGGGGCGGCGAGTTGGGCGCCCTCCCCGCTGTACTCGGCCTGATCGTCCTGTGCGTGTTCTTCGCCGCCCTGCGCCCGGTCTTCCTGTCCGAGCTGAACTTCGCCAACCTGCTGACCCAGGGCGCGGGCAGCATCGCCATCGCCATGGGCCTGGTCTTCGTCCTCCTCCTCGGTGAGATCGACCTGTCCGCGGGGTACGCCAGCGGGGTCTGCGCCGCCGTCCTGGCCATCCTGCTCACCGACAACGGGTGGCCCTGGTACGGCGCGGTCGGCGCGGCGATCCTCACCGGCACGGTCATCGGCCTGCTGCTCGGCGTGCTGGTGGCGAAGGTCGGCATCCCCTCCTTCGTGGTCACCCTGGCCGCCTTCCTGGGGTTCCAGGGCATCGTGCTGATGCTGCTGAAGGAAGGCACCAACATCTCCATCCGGGACCAGACGATCCTGGCCGTCGCCAACAACAACCTCTCCCCCGCGCTGGGTTGGGTCCTGCTCGCCGTCAGCGTCGGGGCGTACGCGGCGGTCCAGCTCCGGAAGAACCGCAACCGCCGACAGCGCGGGCTCGCCACCGCCCCGCTCACCCTGCTCGCGTTCAGGATCGGCGGCATGGCGGTGCTCGGTGCGATCGCCGTCCACCTGCTCAACCAGGAGCGCAGCCGCAACGTCATCGTCGACTCGCTCAAGGGCGTGCCGATCGTGGTGCCGGTCATCGCCGTCCTGCTCGTCGCCGGTACGTTCCTGCTCCAGCGCACCTCGTTCGGCCTGCACATCTACGCGGTGGGCGGCAACGCCGAGGCGGCCCGGCGGGCCGGCATCAACGTGTCAGCCATCCGGATCTCCGCGTTCGTCATCTGCTCGTCCCTGGCCGCGGTCGGCGGCATCATCGCCGCGTCCCGGGGCAACTCGGTCGACCCCAACACCGGTGGCAGCAACGTGCTGTTGCTGGCGGTCGGCGCCGCCGTGATCGGCGGAACGAGCCTGTTCGGCGGGCGGGGCAGGGTAGTTGACGCCGTGCTCGGCGGCATGGTGGTCGCGGTCATCCAGAACGGCATGGGCCTGATGGGGTACAGCTCAGGGGTCAAGTACGCTGTCACGGGTTCGGTTCTGCTGGTGGCCGCAGGCGTGGATGCCCTGTCCCGTCGCCGGGCCGTACAACGATGAGGTCTGTGGCTCCATGAAAGCCGGTCCCTCGCAGGAGGAGATTCGCCGGCACAACCTCGGCACCCTGCTCCGTCATGTGCACATCGGCGGATCCATGTCGCGGGCCGTACTGGCCGAGCGTATGGGACTCAACCGCAGCACCATCCTGGGTCTGGTGAGCGAGCTGGGCTCGGCCGGCCTGGTCCGTGAGGAACTGCCACGTGAGACCGGCAGGGCCGGCCGGCCGTCCCTGGTCGTACGGCCCGAGTCCGACCGCGTGTACGTCCTCGCCTTCGACGTGGGCGTGGACCGGCTGGCCGCCGCGCGCATCGGCCTGGGCGGGGTCTTCCTCGACCGCAGGGAGATCCCCGTGCTCCCCGGCCGTCGCGACGCCGGCAAGGTGGCCGAAGTCCTCGCCGGCTCCGCGCTGGAGATGGTGGGCACGGCGCCGCACGGAACCTACTGCGTCGGCGTGGCCGCCGCCGTCCGCGGGATGGTGCGCCGACCCGACGGCCTCGTCCGCGCCGCTCCCCATCTGGGCTGGGAGGACGAGGAGTTCGGCGAGGACCTCATGCGCCGGCTGGGCCTCGGCCTTCCCGTCTCGGTGGGAAACGAGGCCAGTCTCGGTGCGCTCGCGGAGCACCTGCGCGGTGCCGGAACCGGCTCCGAGGACCTCGTGTACCTGCATGGCGACATCGGCATCGGCGGCGGTGTCATCACCGCCGGCCAACTGCTGGGCGGCGACAGCGGATACGGCGGCGAGATCGGGCACATGGTCGTCAACCCGCGGGGTGGCAGGCCCTGTGGCTGCGGGGCCCGCGGCTGCCTCGAAGCCGAGGCGGGCGAACGCGCCCTGCTGGAGACCGCGCGGCGCGACCCGTCGGCCACCGGCCGGGAAGCCGTACGCGCCGTCGTAGAAGCGGCCGACCGCGGCGACATCACCGCCCGCGCCGCCCTGCACGACGTCGGCGACTGGCTAGGCATCGGCGTCGCCAACCTGGTCAATCTCCTCAACCCCCGCACGGTCATCTTCGGCGGAACCCTCCGCGAGGTGTTCCTGGGCTCGGCCGCCCAGATCCGCAGCCGAATCAACCGCCTCGCCCTCACGGCCTCCCGCGAAAACCTGCGGCTGCGCGTGGGGGAACTCGGCGACGACGCGGTGCTCATCGGGGCCGCGGAACTGGCCTTCTCTGAGATCCTGGTGGGCCCTTTGGAGACGCTGGCTCGGGCGGGGGCGTAGCTGGTACGGCGACCCGGTACGGCGACGTGAAGGGCACGGAGGCCGGACGGCGGGGCTCGCCCTGGATCGCGCCCGGAGCCGGCGCCTTCGGCCGGGGCCCGGGGAATTTCTGATTCAGCCGTCGTACTGAAAGCGCGCCGGCTCGCCGAGCACCGAGCGGGCGCTCTCGAAGTCGGCCAAGCGGGCCGCCACCGTGGCTACGGCGAGGCGTTCCGGGAGGGCGGCGGAGAACTTCAGGCCGCGTACGGCCCGGGGGTCCACGTCGGGCAGGACGAGGTTCTCGCCGACGCACTCGCGGGCCGCATGCCAGTCGGCAGCGGTGAGGTTCTCGCGCAGGCGCAGCCAGCTGTCGGTGGGCCGTTGCAGGGGGTCGGTGACCGACTGGAGGGTGGCCGCCAGGGTGGCGTTGGCGCGGTAACCGGCCCAGGTCCACCAACGGACATCAGAACCGACGCGCGTGATCAACGTGCTGTCCGGATGGACGGTGTCAGGTGCGTCGGTGTCACGCTGTTCGGCCAGGCATGCCTCAGCCCGCCGGGTGAGGGAGACGGGCGGGTTCGTACCGAGCAGCACTTCGCGCATGGCACGCGTCAGGGCGTACGACAGTCCGGCGACGCCGCCGCTCATCCACTTGGCGATGCCGCCGCCGTCGGCAGGCTCGACGAAAACACGTTTGCGCAGCCAGTCGATGTACGTGACCTGCCAGCTGCGTCCGCCGAGCAGCAGCCGTCGCGGCCCGGGACGTTCCTCGGTGAGCACGCTCGGATCGGTACGGCCGATCTCCGTCCGCCCCGACAGCACGGTGAACTGCGGCGGTGCGGTGAAGGAAGCGGTGAGCTCGATGAAGTGCCGCTTGCCGAAACGGCGTTCCGCCTCGGGGCCGACGAACAACATGCCTCCGTCGGTGTCGAGGAAACCCTCCTCGGTGAGGAAACACAGGATGGGGGCAGCCGACTTGTCGAAGGGGGCCAGCCCGTTCCACTGCCGGTCCCACAACTGATCGCCCAGCTTGTGCTGTTGCAGGGTGACGGCGAGCAGTTGCTGGGCCACCAGGTGACGCGGCTCTGGCGGGGGGACGACCGGTTCCACCCAGCCCCGCGACCACAGCAGCAACAGGCCCGCCGCCTGCAGCAGTGTGTCCTTGTGGGTGGTGAGGAACAGGCAGTTGCGTACGGTCCCGGAACGCCGGCCGGTGCGGCCAATGCGCTGCAGGAACGAGGCGACGGAGGCCGGTGAGTCGATCTGGATGACGCGGTCCAGGTCGCCGACGTCGATGCCGAGTTCGAGGGTGGAGGTGGAGACGATGACGCAGTCGCGGGCCTCGGCGAACGCCTGCTCGGATCGGGTGCGTTCATCGACGGAGAGCGAGGCGTGGGACAGGAAGACGGTCACCTCGCGTGCGCGGAGCGCCGCGCCCAACTCCTCGACCTGGCGGCGCGAGTCGCAGAAGACGAGCCGCTTCTCTCCTCTGTGCAGCGCCGCGATGAGTTTGGCCGCATTGTCGAGGGAGCCGACGTAGTCGAGTTCCACTTCGCCCGCAGGCCTGCTGGACGGCTCGGGACTCGCTGTGTCGCCGTGTCCGCTGCCGTCGGTGGCCGGCAGGTGCACTCCAGGGGCGACCACCTGACCAGAGCGACTGCCGACGCCCGCGCCTTGCAGCCAGGACAGCAACTCGGCCGGGTTGCCGACGGTCGCCGAGAGCCCGACGCGCTGGATGGGCCGTCCGGTGACCCGCTCCAGCCGTTCGAGCACGGCGAGCAGGTGCCAGCCCCGGTCGTCCCCTGCGAACGCGTGCACTTCGTCGACGACGACGGCCCGCACGCTCCCCAACAGGCGGGCGTGGTCGGTCTTGACGCCGATCAGCATCGCTTCGAGCGACTCGGGCGTGGTCAGCAGGATGTCCGGCGCCTCGGCCCGGATGCGCTGCCGTTGCGATTCCTTGGTGTCACCGTGCCAGAGTGCGGCGCTTCGCCCCAGCCACTGGGCGTAGGAGTCGACGCGGACGACCAGGTTGTTGAGCAGTGCCTTGAGCGGACACAGATACAGCACGGACGTTCCGGTCCACCTCTGCTCTGTCATCGCCGACAGCAGAGGGAAGCAGGCCGCCTCGGTCTTGCCCCCCGCCGTAGGCGCCAGCAGTACGGCGTCCTGTCCCTCCATGAGCGGCGTGATCGCCGCCCGCTGCAGGGGACGCAGATCGGGCCAGCCAAGGGTGTTGACGATGTGATGCAGGACCACGGGGTCGAGTCGGTCCAGTACGTCGGCGTTCTCGTCACCCGGGGCTTTCCCGGCCGGGAGTCCCGCGTCCGCCATCACAGCTCCAGGTCGATGTCATCGGCCGACGCGGAGCCGCCGGAGACCGTGGCGGCCAAGTTCCGCTCCACGTCGGTGAGTTCGCTGCCGGCGACGGTGAGCCGGTAGTGCTGCCGGGGGTCGAAGTCGTCGAACTGGTCCACGCGGTCGAGCACGTCCCCGACGAGTTTCTTCAGGAACAGCCGGGGAGCAACCCCGACCTTCCCGCCCAGCGCCCCGCCGACGGCCACCGCGAGGTCGGCGACATACGCGTCGTCGACGACCTTCCGCACGCGCTCGGGCATGTCCGCGGCATCGGCGTACAAGTCACGGATGGTGAGCCCGAGTCCGACCAGGGACTCCTGGTTGAAGCCGGGAAGCCTGATCTGCACCGCGCGAGGGTTGTCGAAGCGCGGGTCGGTGGTGAAGTCGGTGGCCAGCCGCTGAGCGAGCGGGGCCAGACGCTGCACGCCCTGCTGACCGTCGTAGAAGGCCGGGGTGCCCGTGATGACCAGATAGAGGCCGGGGAAGCGGCCCGAGTGCACCTCGTCGATGAGTTGCCGCAGCGCGTTGAGTGCCTTGTCGCGGGCGTCCGACCGGACCCGCTGCAGCGTCTCCACCTCGTCGAGGACGACGAACAGCCCGGTGTGCCCGGAGTCGCGCAGCACGGTGAGTAGCCCCTGCAGGAACCCGAGCGCACCGAAGTGGTCGAGGTCGCCGCGTACCCCGGCGGCACGGCGGGCGGAGGCCGCGACGTGCGGCTGGCCGCCGAGCCACGCCAGGACGGCCGCGGCGGTCGCCTCGTCGCCGTCCGCGAGGGCTGCCCGGTAGCCGCGCAGAGCGGTGGCGAACGACGGGGCGTGCCGGGAGACCTCGGCGAGCCGTGCGACGAGCAGCTTCGCCACCTCGCTCGCAAGCTCCTCCTCGGTCACGCCGGCCGCGAGGGCGTCCTCCTCCAAGGCGTAGAACCAGGCGTCGACCACGGGACGCAGCGCGCTGGGCGGGAAACTGGCGGTGGTGAGCCGTTCGGTGAGCCGCCGGTAGACCGTCTCCAGCCGGTGCAGCGGGGTCTCGTTCTCCGAGACCTGGATCTCGGCCACGGCGAAGTTACGGCGCTTGGCCCGCTCCCCCAGCCAGCGGGTGAAGAACGTCTTGCCGGACCCGTACTCACCCCGCACGGCCTTGAACACGGACCCGCCGGACGCCACTGCGTCCAGTTCCGCGTCCAGGGCCGCCTCGAACCGGTCGAGTCCGGTGGCCAGCAGGTCGAGTCCGCTGTCGGGCACGGCACCGCGCCGCAGCGCGTCGATGACGGTACGGCGGCGGGCGGCGCTCACCTGGGCGGGGCGCTGGGATCCGGTGGTGCTCACGGCAACCAGTCTTCCATTTCCACGGGCACGCCCGTACGGGGTCCGGACGGCGGCCGTCGGTCGGTCCGCGCTGCCAGCGGCACCGTGGCGAGACGCCCACTTCGTTGAACCGGTTGACGGTCACCCGGAGACGCTGCTGGAATCACTCTCCGTACATACGCAGCGTGGGAGTGGGACGAACGTGGCAGCGCTCGACAATGTGAAGCTGAAGGACGTACTCGCGGATGTGGCGTCCGGGTCCTTACAGTTGCCCGACTTCCAGCGGAACTGGAAATGGGACGACGACCGGATCCGCGCCATCATCGCGACGGTGACGCTGGACTATCCGCTCGGCGTGGTGATGACGTTGCAGACCGGCGGCGCCACCCGATTCCGCTCCCGGACGCTCACCGGAGCCCGCCCGGACGGGGATCCGGCCGCGGACCTCCTTCTGCTGGACGGGCAGCAGCGCCTCACCTCCCTCTTCCAGGCCCTGTGGCTGGACGCCCCGGTGGAAACCGCGGACGCCCGTGGCAAGCCCATCGAGCGGTGGTACTACGTCGACATCGCGAAGGCCGTCGGCCCGTCCGCGGACCGCGATGAGGCCATCCTGTCCGTCCCGGCGGACAAGGTGCTCCGCACCGACTTCAACCGCACGGTGGTGCTGGATCTGAGCACCACGGAGGGCGAGTGCGCGGCCGGACTCTTCCCTCTGCATCTCGTCTTCGACGCCCAGCTTGTGAACCAGTGGAAGAAGTCCTACATCAAGGCGGACGAAGACCGGAACTGGGATCTGTGGGGCCAGTTCGACGAGTCGGTCCTCCAGCAGGTCCGTGCTTTCCAGGTCCCGATGATCCGGCTGGCGGCCTCCACCTCCATGGACGCCGTCTGCGCGGTGTTCGAGCGGGTCAACACGGGCGGTGTGCCCCTGAACGTCTTCGAACTGCTCACCGCGACCTACGCCGGGGACCGCGAGTACGTGGAACAGGCCGGGGATTACTACCAACTCCCCGAAGTATGGCGGGAGATCAAGCAGGGGCTGGCGGCCAAGTACCCAGTCTTCGGCCGTGCGGACGGCAGCGTCGAGAACGGGCTGAGCAGTATCGACTTCCTGCAGGCCATCGCCCTGGTACGCACCTGGGAGCGGAAGCAGGCGGGCACGGGGGCGACGGTGTCGTGCAAGCGCCGGGATCTGCTGGACCTCCCGCTGGCCGACTTCGTCCGGCTGGCGCCGAAACTCGCCGACGCCTTCGCCTGGGTGGGCGACTTCCTGGAACGGCAGTGCATCGTCCGGCCGAACGATCTTCCGTACAAGACTCAGCTCGTCCCGCTCGCGGCCGTCCGCGCCATCCTCGACACGGCACTGGATGGCCTGGGCGCGGAGGACAAGACTGAGCAGTGGTACTGGTGCGGGGTCCTCGGCGAGATGTACGGCGGCTCCACCGAGACCCGCTTCACCCGTGACGTCGAGCAGCTCATTCCTTGGATCGCGCAGGACGACCGGGCGCCCGACACCGTCACGGACGCCTTCTTCTTCGCCGACCGCCTCGACAGCCTCACCACCCGCAACAGCGCCGCCTACAAGGGCATCTACGCCCTGCTGGTCAAGCAGGGTGCGGTGGACTGGCACTACACGGACAGCCCGCTCAGCCCCGGCAGGCTGGACGAGTACAGCGTGAATGTCCGCCAGATCTTCCCCAAGGCATGGTTCCGGCGGGGCAACAGCCAGGGCCTGCCGACGAACTCCATCGTGAACAAGACCCCTCTGTCCTACCGCGCGGCGATGGACATGACCGGGGCCCCGTCGTCCTATGTGTCCACCATGGTCGCGGCCTCCGACATGCGCCCCGAGTGGTTCGACGACGTACTCGCCACCCACCTCATCGATCCGGAAGCGCTCCGCGACAACGACTACGAACGGTTCTACAACGACCGTTCCAAGCAGCTGCAGGATCTCGTGCACGCCGCCATGGGCAAGAGGACCATGCTCCGTGACCTCGCGGAGGGCGACGCCCGATGACGACGACACCGAGCGGGCAGGACCTTGCCGCGCTCAAGGGCAGGACCGTCCCCGTGCAGGACATTCTCGACCTGTTTCAGGTCAGAGTCCGGGACCACCGGACGGTGCACCGCATCTCGCAGGCACTCACGGACGCCGGGCTGACGACGCTGCCGGACTTCGCCGTGTGCGGCCAGCGCAGCAACGTCGATGTGGTACCGATCGCGTCCGTCCCCACACAGGCCGCGCCCGCCGACGCGGAGGAGGACGAGACGGAGGAAGCCCTTCCCTCGGCCGCACTTCCGCAGCGTCTGCTGCTCGGGGACATCCCGTCAGCGAGGCGCGGCCTGGTGTGCGTCGGTCCCGGTACGCCCCTGTCGCAGACCACGTTCCTGATGCGCACGAAGGGCGTCGCACAGGTCCCGGTGACCACCGGCATGGCGCAGATCCACGGGGTGGTCACCTGGGGGTCCGTCGCCAAGATGTACGAGGCGGGCAAGCAGCCGACGCTGGACAACGCGATGGAGAAGGACTCTCTTCCGGTCGCCGACGCCCGCCAGGAGTTCTTCTCCGCCCTGCCGGTCATCCGTGAGCACGGGTATCTCCTGGTCCGAGGCGACGACGGCTGTCTCTCGGGCATCGTCACCGCCGCGGACGTCACGGACCGCTTCGAGGGCGCGGCGCGGCCCTTCTTCATCGTCGGGGAGATCGAGTCTCTGCTGCGACGCTGCCTGGGCGCGGCACTGGACGAGGAGACCATCAAGGCCGTCCAGACGAACAAGAAGGCCGAGCACCGCACCGGCCAGGTCTCGGACCTCATGTTCGGCGACTATCTGAAACTCCTTGACGGCGACCAGACGAAGACATCGCTGGCCGAACGCGCCGACGCCAACTGGGAAGCCCTGAAGTGGCCCAACATGCCCAGGGAACAGTTCATCGGCCGCCTGAAACGAGTGAAGGACATCCGCAACCGGATCGCCCACTTCGACGAGAAGCCGCTTCCGCGGGAGCTGCTCGACGAGCTGACGACGTTCGCGAAGCTGCTGCGGGCGTTCGTGGCCTGAGGCGGCGGGGTGCCTCAGGCCACGAACGCCAGAGACACCCCGAACGCTGTCAGCGCGCTCGGAGGCCGAACTGCTCGCGCAGCAACGCCTCATGGAGCCGTAGCGTGCGCCCGTCCGGCAGGGTCTCCAGCACCTGTACGCCGTCGTAGTTGAGGAGCTGCCGCAGGACCGCTGCGAAGCCGTCGCCCCGGGTGGTGGGCATGCCCGCGCGCTGGGCGAGCGCGGTCACGGGCAGGGTGCCGCCCGCGTCGAGCAGCGCGGCGAGAGCCTTGTGGACCTGCTCCTGCTGCGGCTTGCGGGCCAGACCGTCGAGCTGCCCCTGATACGTCTCCGAGTCGAGCAGCGCCGTCACGAGCGCCTCGGTCCGGGAGACGACGGTCGGCGTGAGCAGGGCGTCGTCTGCTCCGGCAGTCAGCGCTACGTCGAAGAGCGCGTCGGGCAGCGTCCCTGGTTCGGGTTGCTTCTTCCGGGGTTTCGCCGTCCCCTTCTTCGGAGCCGCGCCGGCGGGCTGAGCCGGACGCTCGTCCGATGCCGGCTTCCCCGTCTCTTCCGGAGCCCACCAGACCGGCCGCTGGTCTCCCAACTCCCGCCATCCCTTGGGCGGTTCCGCCCCGAACGGCAAAAAGGCGAGCACCGGGATGGTGAACTCGGCGAGGGAGACCCCGCCGTGGTAGCCCGCCTTGAGGGCGGTGTAGCGGGAGTCCGCGTCCCAGAGCGCGACGATGGACGCGCCGGGCTCGGGCCAGACCACCCGCGGCCCGGAAAGGGCGATCTCCCGTTCGCCGATCGGGCCGCCGCCGGGCAGGCGGTGCCGCGCGGACGCAGGCTCGGTGTCCGCGTCGGCCTTCGTTCCGTGCCGGTCGACGACATGGCCGTGGTCGCTGGTGACGATGACCGCCATGCCCTGGAACGCGGCCACCCGGAGCAGGTCGCGCAGACCGGGTACGTCGTCGACCCGCCAGGCTCCGTCGCCGAGTTTCTGTTCCTTGGCGAGGCGGTCGTCGATGGCGTTGAGGACGACGGCGACATGGGTCCGGCCGTCGGTGAGCGCTTCCGTAAGGGCCGGGCCGAAGGTGTCGCCCGCGGTCTCGGTGCGCAGGTCGTCTTTGTGGAAGACGGCGGCCGGCGCCCCGCTCCACAGTTTCAGCGCGGGGAAGAGCCTCTTCTCGTCGGCCTGGGTGCCCTTCATCAGAGTGCCCGCGAAGAGCGAGGTCCGGGACACGGCCGTCACGGTGGGGAGGGCGGCGGCCATCGCCCGCCGACGCGGGGTGTCCTCGGCCAGCGGGTCGAACTCCGCCCAGGAGCGGCGCAGTTCCTCGCCGAGTTCGTTCGCTATGGCCGCGCTCATGCCGTCGAGCACGAGCAACAGCACCCGCCGCTCCTCACCGCGCCGGACGACGGGCCCGACCACACGGTCGAGGAAGGTCTCGACGGTGAGCATGCCGCCGGGCCGGGTGCCGTCCTGCGTCCAGCCGGCCAGCGAGCGCGCGAAGGACGCGTCGATCTGCCGCCGCCGGTCCCTGACGCGCGTACCGAGGGTGTCGTAGGCGGCCTTGAGTACGGGGTCCGGGTCGCCGCCGGCCTCGATGTGCTCCAAGGCGAGGTCGGCCCAGCCGGTCTCGGCGATGTGCCGCTGTATGGCGTCGGCGACGGTGAGTGCGTCGGCGGACGGGTCGGTGGCCAGCCAGCGGGCGAGACGCTGCCCCATGCGGGCGCGTTCGATGCGGGCGGACTCCTCCGGATCGGTGGCGAGCCTGTGGTCCGCGAGCCGTCGGACGGCCTCCGCGACCGCGGCCGTGTCGCCCGCCGCGAGGGCCTGGCCGACGGCGGTGAACCGGGCTTCCAGTCCGCCGCGCAGGACGGGGCTCGCCGCTGCGGCCGCCTCCGCACCGAACTGGCGGGCCAGCACAGCGGCCCGGTCGAGCACGATGCCGCTGGTGCGGCGCGCCTCGCGGGCCTGGTCGGCGTCGGCGCCGCCGCCCCGGTGTCCGGCCATCAGCAGCGTGCTCACGTACTCCTCGGCGGACCGGCCGAAGACGCCCACCAGGGCATCGAGTTGTTCGCCGACGGCTGGGGGCTGGTCGCCGAAGTAGCGTTCCGCACGGCCCCGGGCCTGATACGTCTCGGGGGCGGCCTCGGCATGCTGCCACAGGGCCGCGCATACGAGGCCGAAGGCGGCGGCGTCCGCACCGCGCTCGGCGGCGGTGAGAGCGAGCAGAGCGCGTCCGGCGAGACCGGCCTGGTCCTCCTCGCCGAGGAAGGCGGTCAGCCCGGCACGCTCGGGACCACGCAGGCCCAGCAGACGCTCGGGGGCTCCGGGCCGGGTCGACCAGTGCAGGAGCGTCTGCGCGTCGAGCCGGTCCTCGCCGTGGCGCCGCGTACCACCCTCGGTGTCGTAACGGCCGAGGCGCAGGCGGCGCTGGGCGAGCGCGGTGAGCGCGTACTGCCGGGACAGCCAGCCGCCGGGGACCGGCGGCCAACCGCCGGGCGGGGTGGCGTCGAGCAGGGCTTCGGCGGCCCAGTTGACGTCCTTCAGGCGCGGGTCGATCTGCCGGGCGCCGAACGCCTCCCGCACGACGTCCCAGCTGTCGACCATGTCGATCCGCTGCTTGTGGACGCGGGCGACGATCGCCGGGTCGAGTTCGTTCTGCTCGCGGTCGGTGAGGACCACCAGGACGGCGGGGCCGGGGCGACGGCCCGCAAGGTGGTCGAGGACGAGCTCGTGGACGGCGAGCGGTGAGGGCGCCACCGCGATGCCGGCCGTTCGGCCCTCGCCCCAGGCGGGTTCGGCGGGACCGTCCCACTGGGGTGCGGACCGCAACAGGATGATCCGGCGCCGCCCGTCCTCCCCCGTCAGGGATGCGGCAAGGTGCGACTGCGAGGACAGGTACTGGGTGATGGTCGCGGTGTTCAGCCGGACGGCGCCCGGGGCGGCGGCGACGGTGTCCGTCATTCGACGACCTGCCAGGTGATCTCGATGGTCGCGTCGGGGTGGCGGGCGGCCAGTTCGGACAGTTCCGCCTGGATGTCGGCGGAGGCCCGTGCCACGGTCGTACGGCGGAATCCGGACTTCCGCGCGGTGCCGCTCCCCGAGGAGGGCGTTTCCTGGGGGGTGAAGGGGATCCGCGGGTCGCTGGTCTGTGTGTTCAGGGAGAGGTCGTCCGCCGTGGGCTGCGGCGCGACAGGAGGGGACGGCGGAGTGGCGGCGGCCTGGCTGCGCTTCAGCAGGGCCACGACCTCGCGCTGAGTGCGGGCGAGCGCGTCGCGCAGGTCCGCGGTGCGCTGGTCGTCGCGGGCGATGTTGCGCAGCGAGTCGAGCAGTGCCGCGCCCTCGGGGCCAAGGCCGGCGGCGAGTTCGAGGGTGCTCCAGGGGGCGGAGGCGACGGCCTCCGCGACGCTGCGGGCCTGCTTGATGGAAGTGCCGTACCGGTCGGCGCTGGTCTCGCCCAGGTCGAAGGAGGCGAGGGCCTCCACGGTCTTCTTCGCCCCGGCCGCACCCTTGCCGGCCTCCGCCGTGAGCGCGTCCAGCAGTTGCAGGGAGCGGCGGGCGAGAGCGAGCCGTCCGGTGTCGGCGGTCTGGTCGAGGCCGAGGAAGGAGGCGTGGGCCTCCAACTGGTGCACCAGGTCCGCCGCATGGTCCCGGTGCGCGCGGGCGGCCTCGATGATCTGGCGGGCGAACTGGTTGACCATCCGGCCGCGCCGCAGGGCAGGAGCCTTCTGCCCGAAGACCGTCTCGAAGCGCTGCCGTGCCGTGTCCCACTCGGACTCGGCGGGCAGCGGCTGGCTGCGCAGCGCGTCATGGTCCTTGATCGCGGACAGTTCGAGCGCGGGATCGAGTACGGTGCCGCCGCGCACCCACACCCGGTCGTCCATCTCGGCGAAGGCGGCGACGACGAGCCGGGCGAGGAAGTCGGGCAGTCCGCGCGGGTCGGGCTTGTCCGTCCAGTCCGTCAGAGTGATCAGGGACAGGTCCCCGGTGACGCCCTTGGCGCTGGCGAGCTGGCGGAAGTGGTCGGCCCAGTAGCGGGACAGCTCGAAGTACGCCTCCTTCTGCTGCCCGAGCCGCAGGGGCCCCGCGATCCGCTGCATGAGCTTGCGGTCGGTGGCCGGGACCTCCACCCGCCCGTCGCGCGCCTCGGCGGCGGCCCGTACATGGGTGAACACCTTGCGTGTGTCGGCGGATTTGACGGCGGTGCCGGTGCCGTCGGGGTCGAGGTCGGGGTGCGCCGGGTACTGGTGGGCGAGCAGCTTGCCCGCGATGTGCCGGATGCCGTCGTACAGGCTCTGCCCGAAGGACAGGGTGAGGCCGTCGACATCGGGCAGCGGTACGAGGTGGTCGTCGAAGTCGGGCACGACGTCGGCGGCCTGCTTCTGCGCGAGCCCGTACGCCTGCTTGAAGGCGCCCTTGACCTGCTTGAGCAGAGCCTCCCGCTGGGTTTCGAGGAGACCCTTGGCGCGGCTGCGGTTGTCGGCGTTGAGGTGGCCGGCGTACTGGGTGTCGAAGCGGTGCTCGTCGGCGAGGGCCTTGTCGATGACGACGAGACGCCGGAAGTCGGCGAAGCGCTGCGCGGACAGGTGGGCGGGCAGCCAGGCGACGAGACGGGACCGCTCGCCCTGCTGCCGCTCACGCAGCCGCCGGATGCGGTTGACGTCCTCGACCGGGCCCCACTCGCCCTCGTCGAAGGGGAGATCGATGGCGATACGCCAGCGACCGTCCTCCTGCGGCATCAGGTCGTGGTCGGGCAGCTCGTCCTCGTCGGCGACGTTTCCGAACACGATCTCCGCGGTGCGGGCGGTGCCGCGCCACACGAAGCCGAGCTGGTCACTCAACTGCCCGTGCTCGACGCCCAGTTCCTCGGCCAGCAGCCGCCGGGCGAGGGCGACCCGGTTGCCGGGGTTGTCGTTGACCTGGGCGTTGGCGATGACGGAGTCGACGTCGACACCGGACAGCTCCAGCCGTACGCCGGGGTTGGCGTCGGTGCCGGTCTCCTTGATCTCGGGGAACCGGGCCGCCCACTCGGCGACCTTGTTCTTGATGATGCCGACCTCGGCGCCCGGGATGGGCGCGAGGACCGACCCGTGGTTGAGCGCGCCGAGCCGACGGATGGTCAGCTCCGCCAGGGAGGGCACGCTGGGCGCGAGCGCCGACAGCAGCAGGGTGCACACGAGCCGGTTGTCGCCGACGAACATGCGGCAGCGGTTGGCGCGTTGCGGGTCGGTGATGGCGTCCGGCCGGTTGAGGTACTGCTCGACGTCGTCCTCGGTGATGTCGTACGAACTGAGGAGGTAGGGCCGCAGCTTGGTCTTGTAGAGCTTGTCGGCGGCCTCGAAGACGACCTTCAGGCTGTCGGTGAACGGCTTGTCGCCGCCGGCCGCGATCACCGGGTAGAGGTCGCCGACCGGGATGAGCTGCCCGAGCCGGATCTCGTTGCGGTGGTCGGCGAGGAGCTGGCCCATCAGCTTCAGACCGGTACGGGACCGCTGCAGCGCGGACGAGATATGGACGAGGGTGTCCATGAACGCCGGCGAGAACGGGTACGTCAGCCGGAACGACTCCGCGTCGGCGCCGGTCGTGCCCTTCTCCGAGCCGAGCAGGGTGTCCCACACCTGCGTGCCGACCCGCTTGGTCTGCTCGAAGGCCTTGTCGACGAGCCGTTCCGCCTCGGCGTCCTTCGGCTTGAGGATGCGCGCGTGAGCGATCTGCGGGAGGTTGCGGTCCTCCAGCGTGATCTTGTCGAAGCGGCCGGAGGCCAGGTTCAGGGTGTCCTGGATGGAGGCTTCCGCCGCGCCGGACACCTCTTCGCCGACGAGTTCCCGCAGGTCGCGCTGGCGGGCGATGAACGACACGACGGGGATGGCGCGTCGGGCGTCACCGCCCTCCACGAAGTTCGTGATCTTGCTGGCCTCGCGGGCCACGAACTTCTGCTCGTGGATGAGGGTCGCGAGCCAGAGGATCAACTCGTCCAGGAACAGGATCAGTCCGTCGTAGCCGAGCGACTTGGCGTGCTCGGCGATGACGGACAGACCGGCGTCCAGCGAGATGAAGCCGTGCTCGTTCTCGGCAGCATTCTTGCTGAAGCCGGGGAAGAGGTTGGTGCTGGCGTCGTTGACCAGCTTCGCGCGCAGCTCGGCCGGGGTGGAGGGATTGGTGAGGTTGAGCGGGGTGCCCCCCTCGTGGTTCTCCTCGGCGGCGAGGGCGGTGTCGAGGAGCTGCGGGGTCCAGGCGAAGCCCTCACCCCACTCGTCCGTTTCGCCGTCGTCCGCGTCGCTGCCACCCAGACCACGGATGACCGCCTCGTCACCGTAGGCGGCACGGTTGGCCCGGATGTCGGCGAAGAGGGAGTCGGTCCGGTACACCTGCGGGGTCGGCGCCTCCGGGTGCAGCTTCTTGACGTGCGTGACGTACCCGCCGAGCACCCGCTGCTCGAGGGCTTTCGCGCCGAGCATGTGGTACGGCACGAGCAGGAACCTCTTGCCCTCGGTGGTCAGCCACTCGTGCTTGGTCAGCACCGGGTCGAACTCGGTACGAGCACGAGCGGACGGATCGCCACTGAGCAGCGCGTACAGCACGGCCATGAAGTGCGACTTACCGGAACCGAACGAACCGTGCAGGTAGGCCGCCTTGGAACGGTGCCCGTCCAGCGAGGACTTGATGAGCGCCAGCGCCTCGTCGAAGTTCTCCAGCAGCCGCTCGGTGACGACGTAGTCCTTGAGCGCGTTCTGGGCGCCCTCGGGGGTCGTCGCCTCGGCGAGAGACAGCACGAAGTCCGAGGTGGAGATGTTCTCTTTGATGTCGATGACATCGCGGAGGAGGGGCGGCTGGGCCATTGCGGGTCTCGCTCTCCCTGACGGTGGTCGGTACTGCTGCTCGTACTCGGTGTCGTGCGGGGGTACGCCGCCGGGGCCCGAGACCGCCGGGCCGACAGGTGGGCGGGGCTCAGGGCTACGCGTGGGCGGTGCGGCGGGCGGGCTGTCCTGGCCTGCGGCGGCGCCGGAGCCGGGCACGCGGTGACCGGACGGGAACGACGCTCTCGGCGCCGGCCGGGGTCAGGTTGGACGGGTCGGCGGCGTCTGCACTCTTCGTCCCCCTCGTACTGAACGTCACCCGTACGGCCTGCGCATAGCACCCTACATCCGTACCCCCATCGACCCCGTGCCGTATACCCTCGCGCACCGTCCGTCACGCACCGTCCATGCGGGCCGCTCCCGTCCCGCCGTAAGCACTACGGCCGCCATCGCCCCGACCGGTAGCCGTCCAGCAGTTGCCGGCTCGCGACCGTGAAGGGGTGTTCGGGGCCCAGGCCGCGTTCCCGCCGCTCGACGACGTCGGTCATCAGCGCGATCCCCTCCTCCATGTGTCCGAGCGCGGCCCGGGTCCGGGAGAGGAGTTGCCGGGCGGCGAGCACCATCGGGTATTCGGGCCCGAAGCACCGCACGTACGACTCGGCGACCCGCCGGATCTCGCGGTCGGCCTCGTCGAAGCGGCCCAGGAGGTACAGCGCCCACGCGTGGTTGTGCCGGGCGCCCAGTGTCACGGTGTGGTCGGGGCCAAGGAACTGATCGCATTCCGACGGCAGCGTGAGCAGTGTGCCGCCTTCCTCGGCGACCACTTCGGCGGCGGGGAGCATCTCCAGCAGGCTGCCGCGGGCCCGCAGGGTCAGCGGATGCGTGGGGCCCAGCGCCGAGCGCCGCCCGGCGACGGTGTCGCGCAGCAGCGCGACGGATTCCTCGCGTCTGCCGAGGTTCGCCAGTACGAGTTGGAGTCCATAGCCGCTGTCCGCGGTGTCGGGGTCGTCGGCGCCGAACAGGCGCTCCTGAGCGTCTCGGACCGCGCGGAGCACCGCTTCGGCTTCGGCGTACCTGCCCAGCCGGAACAGTGCCCGCCCCGCCCTGGACCGGGCGGCGAGGACTGTACGGTGGTCCGCGCCGAGGAGTCGCTGTGCGAGATCCGCCGCGCTTCGGGCGGTCTCCCAGGCGGAGAGGTAGTCACCGGTCCGGTGCAGGGCGACCGAAAGGCGCGTCGCGACGGCCAGTGCGTCGGCGGCGGACGTCCCGTCGATGTGACTCAGCAGGGCCAGCGCGTGAGGTACCAGCAGGCGCAGTCGCGGATCGTGCGGACCCGCGTCGGGTACGCCGGGCACGGCCGCGTCGAGCAGCCGTACGGCTGTCGCATCGAGGGCGGGCACCAGGTCCGCGGGGGTCGCCGCCGAGACGCTGTCGAGCAGGATGCCGTGACTCTGTACGCAGCTCGCGCCAGCGGCGTCGACCAGTTCGGACAGCGACTGGTCGAGGAGGGCTCTGAGGGCTGTTTCGGTTCGGGCACGAGGCAGTACGGCGCTGATGTCGGCGTGGTTGAGCAGAGTCAGCGGCAGCGGTTCGGCGGCGAACCGGGCCAGCAGTCTGAGCAGGGCCGCCGCTTCGTACCCCGCCTGCTGAACCTCGTCGTCCACGCTGCAGCTCCTCCCCTACGACCATCACAGCCATCCGGACTCCGCTCGCCCAACGCACGGCTCGGGGCCCGGTCACGCCCAACACCGTGTACAAGCACACCACTTACGCGTACAGCCCACACCCGTCAGTGCATCGCTCCTGTTCGACTACGCAGAGCCCGTGAGCCTTTGACTGGGGTCCGTCACGGAGCGACCGCGCGCACCAGGAGCGTCCCGATATGCCCAGGGTGAGGAGCGTCGAGGACCCGCGCGTCGGCCGTGGCGAACCCGGCACGGGTGAGCAGGCGCTCCCAGACAGCTGAGCGGTAGCTGTAACGGTAGGTGAACATCGCCTTTCCGGCGAAGCCTCCCTTGTACATGCCCTGCGGCCCGTACGCGCCGGGAATGGCCGGCGGCTGCGAGAACACGAACACGCCGCCGGGCCCGAGCCGTTGGCGGACAAGGGGGAAGAGACGGCCCGGGTCGGTGAACCAGGCCGCCCCGAAGATCGAGTAGACCGCGTCGTACTCCTCTTCGTGCTCGCGCAGATACTCCAGCACCTCGGAGCACACGAACTCCGCACCCGTCCCGCCCCACTTCGAGGTCGTCTTCTTGACCATGACGGGAGACAGATCAACACCCCGAGCGGCGATGCCGTGCTGAGCGAGGTGGGCGAGAGCGCGGCCGGTGCCGCAGCCGATCTCCAGCACGGAGCGCGGGTCGCCCAGTAGCTCCGGGCCGGGTCCATGACCGGCGTACTGGGTCCAGCAGAAGCTCGGCTCCGCGTCCTCCTTGAAGGCGGAAGCGGCGAAGGTGTCCCACAGCTCCGTCTCGGCGGCGAGGTCGTGTTGTGCGGGCAAGTCGATTCCTCTTCGTGAAGGCTGGCCCCTGTCCTCCTGGGGACCGAGGAGGACAGGGGCCAGCGTAGGACTGTTCAGTGGCTGTCAGGGACCTTGTTGTCGCACGGCGAGCAGTCCGTGCCGTCGATCGCCCACAGCTCCTCGTCGATGTCGAAGCCGATGGACTTCAGGAAGTCCGCGGTGCGCAGGCACAGCCCGTCGCGGCGGCGCTCGATGAACGGTGCGTGGTGCTTGTAGCGGCCCGCGTTGTACGCCTCGCAGAGGGCCCACCACACGGGCGTGTCGAGGATGAGCTGGTGAACGCCGATGTCGACGAGCTTGCCGACCCCGAGGTGGACTTCCGGGTGCTCCATGCAGCCGATGGTGTACATGACCGCGTTGCCGAGGATCCGCTCGGCCATGTCGCGGACCATCGTGTGGTCGCGCAGCAGCAGGGCCACCTCGCGGTCCCATAGGGTCATGTCGCCGTCCAGCACGTTGATAGTCAGGTGCTTGATGCGGGGCTGAACGACGTTGAGGAGTTCCTTCGGGTCCCGTGTGCGGGTGCTCAGGGGGCGGTCGAGTGTGGCGGTCATGGACTACTCCTTCGGAGACAGGTCGTGTCTTACCGGTTCGAGCCGCCCCGCCTGTCAGCCTGTCCCGGCTGAAAGTGCGGCGCGGGCGCCTTGCAGATCCCGTTCCAGCGAGGGCTAATGGGTGACCTGGCTGGAGCGGGCGGCTTGGGTGGAGCCCTGGCGGTTGCCCATTCAGCAGACATGGTCGAGGTGTCCGGAGTGGTCATGAGAAGACCCCGCCACTGCTTGCCGAGTTCAGAGCACGGGTTCGCTCCCGCATGGTCTGCTGCCGCTCCTCGTCCGTTGCACGGCGGACACGAGCAGGATCGACCTCCCACTCGCGTCCGCCCGTCACCGGCCGAAGCTGCACGACCGGTCCGAGGTGACCCATGACGTAGCCGAGCTTGTCGCGCTCGGTGTCGACGACCAGCGCGCCCTCCGGCGGCTGTTCCTCAGGCACCACGCGTCACCCCCCGCCGGATCGCTTCGGCCAGGCGGGCGGCCACGTCGGAGCGCACCCGTCCCAGCTCAATGAGCCGCAGCGTGGGGGAGGCAGGGTCGACCCTCAGCGAGGGCAGGACGAGCCCGACATCGGACAGTGCCGCTCTCAACGTCTCCGCCGCCGCGTGTGGGTCGACGTTGTCCCGTTCTTTCGAGGCCATGAGCAGCACGCTAGAAGCGGGGCGTTGACTGGCGGTACGCTGTTTTCTCGAATTTGCTCGCCGCGCGCCCGAGATTGCTGGTGTTTTCTCCTGAGTGCTGCCTGACCCCGTAGTGCCAGACCCGGACCCCCGACCATGCTGATGGGATCAACACCCCACGGAAGGGAGAGCTTCCATGGTTCGTCGGTTGCGCTTCACCGGTACGGACAGCAAGGTCGACGGTTGCCCCGCCCTGCACACGGACGAAGGCACCGGCGAGATCATCGTTCAGGGCACGCCCGTCACCGACCCAGAAGACCTCGCACAGCTCCAGCACTTCGGAGTCGACGAGGCAGCGGTGGCCGTGCCGCGCGAACTGCTCGTGAACTGGGGACCGAAGGAGATGGAGCGGGTGCCGGAACTCGTGGACCGGGCAACCTTCCGCCGTCTGTTCGAGACTTTCGAGCACACCGCCTGGCGGTTAGAGACGCGGCGCGGTTATGCGTCGGACCGACAGGACCCCGACTTTCAGGCATTCCTGGCCACCGGCTCGTCACCCTGCGACTCTGACGAACCCTGGTTCGTCAACATCAAGGCCCAGACGGGCGCCGGTAAGACGGTCGGCCGTGTCCGCGTCGCCGACAACCCGCCCACCACGGAACAGCTGTTCCTGCTCGACTACGCCCGACACAACGCCACCTTCGGCGAGGACATCCGGTACCTGTGGCGCGAGGACGCCGCGCGGGCCGGACTGCCCGCCGAGGACTTCTGGATCTTCGATTCACGGCTGGTCGCCCTTCTGCACTTCGATGACGAGGACAACCTGCTCGACATCGAGCTGATCACCCAACCGGCTGAGGTCGTGCGGTACGCAATGGTGCGCGACGCGGCGATGCACCACGCGATCCCGCGCGACCAGTTCGCCGCGCAGGTGGCCACCGCCGAATAGCGCGTGACCGGTGAGCACTGATTACCAGCAGGCACGGGCGGCGTTGGGGGCGCGGCTGCGCGAACTCCGTTTCACGTGCCCCGGTGGTCGGCTCACCGGTCAGCAGCTCGCGCAGCGGCTCGGCTGGCCGGGCTCCAAGGTCAGCAAGCTGGAGAACGGCAGGCAGACAGCCACCCCCGAGGACCTGCGGGCGTGGGCCGACGCGACCGAGCAGCCGGGGGTGTACCCCGAACTCGCTGCCCGGCTGGCCGGGTTCGAGTCGCACATCAGGTCATGGCGTCGAGCGCTGGCGAACGGCTTCAAGCCCCTTCACGAAGGGCTGAGCGCCGAGATCGACCGCACCTCCGACATGTGGATCTGGGAAGAGTCGGTGATCGCCGGACTGATGCAGACCCCGGAGTACGCCCGACATGTCATCCAGCGGTATGCGGAGCTGCTGGGCGGAGCCGACGACATCGAGGAAGCCGTCCGCTCCCGGGTGCAGCGCCAGGAATGGCTGTACCGGTCCGGCCGCAAGCTGCACGTGTTGATGTGGGAGGCCGCGTTGCGGTCGCTGATCTGCCCGCCCGCCGTGCTTGCGAGCCAACTCGACCGCCTCAACGGCATGATCGGCATGGACACGGTCGAACTGGGTGTCATCCCCTTCACGGCGTCAGTCAAGATCGTGCCTGCCAACGGCTTCTGGGTGCTCGATGACCGGCTGGTCGTCGCCGAGGACTGGCACGCCGAACTGTGGCTGGACGACGCCGACAACATCGCCTTGTACAAGAAGGTCTGGAAGACACTCAGCGAGTCGGCGGTGCACGGGGCCGACGCTCACAACCTCATCAACTCGGCCCGCCGAGCCCTACATGCGCGCTGACGACGTTGCGGGTGTGCGCAGGGCCCGCTCACTGCGTCAGGGTCGCGAGGGCTTGCTCCGCCATTTGAATGCCGACCGTCGCGGCCATGGTGGTGCCGGCCTCCAGTAGGCGATCCTTAATCTGGTCAGTGATTTGCCGCATTCGGCCCGGTTCCGGAGCCGACGACGTCGATTCGTCGTGAAGCTCATCCGCAGCACGTTGCAGTTCTTCACAGTCGGCCTCCGCCAGGCCCAGAGTGCTACTGATTTGACCCACGTAACCAGCCAGTTGAACAAAGGCGCTCGGGTCGACACCGGCAGTGTTGTTCTGAGTGAAGTTCTGCTGCTCGCCGACAATTACTCCCTGAGCGTTCGGCAAGTAAGTGTTGTAGGTGGCTCCCGTACGACCCCGGCCCTCATAGAGGTCGGGATCTCCGTTGTAGTTTTCCATACAGTCCTGCCCTTCTGTAGTGATCCGAGCCGACTCGGGTCCTTCAAGTGATCCCGTGTAGCCGTCAATCAGGCCCTTTCCTTTAAGGTATCCGGCGGCTCGGTTAATTTCTCTCGCGGACAGTGCATAACCCGCGACCAGGGCTTCAGGTGTACCTACCAGGGCCTTCGTATATGACCAGTGCAGACCTGCCTCGCCGTCTAGCCAGACCTGGCGCAGCACGGCACGACGTGCGGCCTTGCTACGTTCAACAGAGGGCGCCAGGCATTTACGGCGCTGCAGCACCAACTCCAACCCCTTCGAGGTCAGACTGACGGTCGGCCTTCCCGGAGTGCCCCATCTGTCACCCACACCTCCTTCGCTCATGCCGTACCGAAGAAGGTCCATGGCTACTTCGTCACTAAGGGCGTGTTCCGCGGCGAACTCCCCCAGACTTGCGCCTTTGTAGCGGTGGTCGCCGACTTTCTCGTACACCCAGTCCATGAGCAGTTCGTAGAATACGCTGAACTCCCTGGCCATTTGGACCCCTCTCGTTATCGGCCGCCCCTTCGGTATCCAGGAGTGCGCTTGCGGTGTCAGGACTGAGGTTCCTCCGGCTTGATGGCAGTGGTGTCTGCGCCGGGCTGTTCAGCGTGTGCTGTGGCGAAAGGTCCGTGGTCTTCCACGACTTCGCCGTCCACGACTTCCCCATCCATCACTCGGTGCGACGGCTTCGTCAGCTCCAAGCTGGAGAGGTGCTTCTTGAGCCTCTTGGCCATGGGACGGTAGGTCGCAAAAGTGAGCCCGCCAGAGACAACGGCCCCTACGAGAGGGATGGCCTTCGAGACGGTCGTCGCGAAGGACTGCGTCGTCATCCTGACACCGAGGTAGCCCGCGACTTTTTTCACCATGGGGTAGACGACCCCATGAGTCAGTGCCTTCTGGGGCAGCTTCTTGGCGACCTGCTCCGCCATCATCCCGGCGACCTTCCCCACAGCGGCGTTCGCCGACTGGGTTCCGAACATCACGCCGAAGAACAGCGTGAGCACCCCCATGGTCGCGTCATCGACGTCATCGCCGTCGTCGGAGAACAGGTCGGGCCAGCTGTAGAGGTAGGCGAGTTTCTGCGCGATACGCACCATGTGGCCGAAGTACTGGGCCACGTCGGCGGGCACTGTGGCGGGAAGGGCGAGGATGCCGGGTATCCCGGCAGCGGCGGAGAGAGCGCTGACCTTGGCGGTTTCGAAGCGGATGGAGTCGTTGGCCACCTTGTCGAGAACCTCGACAGTGATGCCCGCCGCGGCCGGGGACTCTTCTACCGCTCTCCGGATGTCGTCCTCGGAACAGTGACGAGCCAGCGCACTGCGGAGGTACGCCTCCCTGTTGATACGCACCCCCGGAAGCTTCGCTGCCGCCAGCAGCACTGCGGAGAAGCGCGATTCAGGGTTCTCGTTCACTTTGCCCGGTTTCATAGCAGGAACTTACAGTAACTCCGCGTTCCAAGGGCCGGACTTGTCAGTACAGTTGGGGCTCGTTATGTGAGCGACGTGGCGTGCGGGCTGGGTCCGTCAAGATGCCGCTCCACAAGCGGACATGCGCAGGGCCCTCGGCAAGCACACGCCTGCCGAGGGCCCTGCGTCTGTCAGAGTGCCGCGAACTCGACGAACACGGTCCACGCCGTGGGTTCCACGGTCAGGGCGGCACGGGTCGTGTCCTTCGAGTCGCGGACGTGGACCCTGCCGGGGCGGGCGGCGACCTCGACGCATTCGCCGCCAGCCCCACTGCTGTAACTGCTCTTGAACCAAGCCCACTCGGGTACAGGCTGTTCGACGTTCATCTCTCTCCCAGCAACTTCTCGACGAAGGCCAGCGACTCGCGCGGAGTGAGCGCTTGAGCCCGAAGGAGTCCGTACTGCTCCTCGATCTCCCGGACGGGCTTCCGCGCCGTGTAGAGGCGACTGTCCTGCTGAGCCTCCACGTACGCGATCCTCCGTCCTTCCTTCGTTTCGATCAAGGTGAACGGACCAGCCAGTCCGGCGTGCTCATCCCGCTCGGTCGGCATCACCTGGATCTCCACGTTACGCCGCTGGCCATGGAGCAGGATCTGCTCCAACTGCCCTCGCATGACGCCCCACCCGCCCAGGGGCCTACGCAGAATCGACTCCTCGATGACGAAGCTGATGGTGGGCGCCTGCGTGCGGGAGAAAATCTCCTGCCGGGCCAGGCGTGCTGTCACCCTCTGCTCGACCACGTCTTCGGGCAGCAGAGGCCGCCAGTTGGTGAACACCTCCCGCGCGTACTCTTCTGTCTGCAACAGTCCAGGCACCGCCTGGTTCGCGTACACATGCAGCTCAATTGCCTCGGCCTCCAACTTGGCCGCATCCCGAAAGAACGCCGGATACTGAGCCCGAGCCACCTCCTCCTTGCTCGCGCTCAACACCCCACTCGCGTCCAGCACTTCATCGACCCGGTCGATGAACTTCGGCGGTGGAATACGCCTCCCCTGCTCGAACGACGCGATCGTCGAGGCCGAGTACCCGGTCAGCGACCCGAGCTTCGCGCGGTCCATCCCCGCTCGCTCCCGGAACAGCTTCAACTGCCGCCCGAACACATGGAGAATGCCCGCCCCGAACTCGTACTCCGGCTGCTGAACCTCGTCGTTCACGCCGCAGCTCCTCTCGTACGACCATCACAGTCACCGCACTCCGCCCGCCCAACGCACGGCCCGTGAACCGGTCACGCCACCACCACGTACAAGCGCACCGCCCACGTGTACAGCCCGCACCCGTCAGCGCGTTGCGCCTGTTCAACGCTACGCAGAGTCCGCGACCGTTGACCCCATGAAGTCAGCAACTCCCCCGAACGGGCATATGCCACAACGCCCCGCGCAGGAACGCGAGTTCACCATGCGCTTCACCTCAACCCCACGCGGGGCCCGCCTCGCCCGCCGACTCGTCTCGCACCGCCTGAACGACTGGGGCCACCCCTACACGACCCCGCTCAACGAGACGCTCACGCTCATCACGGCCGAACTCAGCGCCAATGCCGTACGCCACGGCCACGTCCCCGGCCGGGACTTCCACCTCCAACTCACCCTGGCCGAGGGCACCTTCCGCATCGAGGTGACGGACACCCGCGCCGAGCGGCAGCCTCCATCCACTCCCCCGGCCCTCGACTCCGCATCCGAGTCCGGCCGCGGCCTCCACCTCGTCGCCGCCCTCGCGGACGACTGGGGTGTCACTCCTCGCCCGGCCGCCCCCGGCAAGACCGTATGGGCCGAGCTGCGCGTACCGACCGGAGGCCACCCGCGCGTGCACCAGGTGGCCCCTCGTCCGGCGGACTCGGCATCGGCGTACGGGCACGACACCGAGTCGTTTGCGGCTACTTCTTCGCGGCGGCTCGACGCCCTCGGGTTGCGGCCACGGGACGCCAGTTGCGGAGGTCGTCGTCCGTGAGTCCGTGTTCGCCCTGCTTCTGCTGGCGGTAACCGGCGAAGAAGTCCGCCGGGGAGCCGCTGTAGAGCATGTCGAACTCGTTGTGCCACTGGGACAGCCACGGCTGGAGTTCCAGCAGGCCGGCGAGGAACGGCGTGATCTCCTCGGTGGACAGCGCGGTGTTGGTGAAGTACGTGGCGAGGGCCTGCGCCTGCTCCCGGTGGTCCCAGCCGGCCCACCCGTACAGCTCGGGGGTGGCGGCGTTGGTCTGCCCGTACGAGATGAACCGCTCCTTCGGCACGTCGAGCTTGCCGCGCGCCCTCCAGTAGGTGGGGCGGAGGAAGTCGGCCGAGGTGTACTTCGGCGGCACGGGGATGGAGTCCCGGATCTTCCGCTTGGCGGGTTCGTCGGGCGCGGCGTCCTCCTTGCGCTGGAGGTCCCACACCTCTTCCCAGTCGGCGCGCTTCTTCAGCCCGGAGGGCTTGTAGCGCAGGGAGGAGAGAAACGGCACATGCTCGTCGCTGATCAACTCGGCGACGACCTTGGCAAGTTCCTTGCGGGGGGCGTAGAGCTTGGCAACGGAGACGAAGTCCTCGTCACGGGAGAGGGCGTCGGTGAGGCGAGCCAGGGTGAGGATGGTGGGCTGACCGTTCTCATCGAACCAGTGGTCGCGGTTCTCCATGCGGTCGAGCAGCCAGGAGCGGAGGGCCTTCTCTTGGAGGGCGTCCCAGCCTTCGGTGGCCCAGCGACGCTTGTATTCCGGGCGCTCGACAGTCCCGATAGCACGGCTGCCCTCGATCGCGTCGATGCGCTTTTGGACTACCTCCCGGTAACGGGCTGGCCAATGAGCAGGGATCTCGGTTGCAGCAATGGAGTTGTGATGCTTGAACCATTCATCGCTAGCCGCATTGTTGGCCGCCCGACGCGCGAGAACGATCTCAAACGCACGCTCTCCGAGGGCAAGTCCGAGCACTTCCCCGTCCGGAGCCCGAAGCTCTTCCGAGTGCAGCCTGTAAAGCGAGTAAACCTGCCAGTCCAGCTCCTCTTGCAGGGCAATCATGCGTGCGCGAGTCTTCTCCCAGACAGCCTTTGCGTCGCGAAGGGCGAGGAGAGTGGGGGTCGCGTTACCTACAATCACGGAAGGGCTCGCGGCAAGCAGTTGTCCAGCAAGCACGTCGAGAGCGGCGGCCAGCTCCGTGGCTGACTCGCGGGGCAGCGGAATGCGTTCCATATTGGTGCTATTGAACTGATAGTTCCATGACCAAGGCTGATCAGCCATCCCGCTAGACGCAGTCGCGTTGCCCTTACAGAAGCAAACCTGCTTCAGCCAGTAGCACACAGTGGAACTATTCAAAATCGCGAGAAGGCGCAGGTGGTCATCCTCGGAGCTACCCAGAGGGAGTTTTATAACTGGTGCACTCTGCTTAAAAACACTCCCTCCTCGATCGAGAACAAACTGATTGTGCGTTGTAATCTCAGCGAACGTAATGGACAAGTCGGAATCATAGGCCGAGGCTGTGTGCTGCATATAGTCCCACCAGTGCAACCCGGAATCAGAGATGTCCCCCTGAAACGTTCGGCGTGCGCGCAAGAGTTGCCGCAGCGGCCACAACTCTTGGGACAAACCGGCCGGATCTGCACCCTTCGCATGCGGGTACCAAATCGCCTCTGCCGGGACAGCATTCCAATCCCGAACAACTTCGCCAACCATCAGCGGCCGCAACAGCTCCTTATCGGCGATAGTGCCAAGAGTACGGCGCATCGGCCGGATGTAAGCCTCGTCGGCCCCGACTCGGACTGCACGTCCTACGGGCGGATCGATCAAAGACCGCACCGTCTGTGTGCTCGCATCCTTGATCTGCTCGATAAGCTCCAGACCGCCATTGGCCAGCACCCACGGATGCCTGGAGAAGAATCGGTCACGTTCCAGATCGTCCACCGCGACCCAATCATCAGATGAGCCAGGGTGATCGATTTGAGCCACGATGGACTGCCAAACCAACCCGTGAGCAGCATTCTCCGGGGTAGCCGGTTCACCTTGAATTCCGCGCACTGAACGAATGTGAGAACTCCGCTGTTTCCCCTTGCGAGGTCGCCCAACGAGAATCACAGTAGGTGTGGAATGCCCGGGGATGTACGCGCCAGCAGAGTCGATCACTTCGGTGAGCTCAACTTTATGAGCAAAGTAGTGTTCGATAAGCCGGGCACCGAACTCACGCGTCGCAAATGAGTTCGCGGTGATTTGCCCCACAAAGCCATACTCGCCGCCGCTTCCTCCGCCCGAGACGGCCAGATGGAAGAAGCGCTCGGCGAAAGGAACCGAAATGGCATACGTCCCAGAGCAACTTGGATACAGCTCTCGGTACAGCATGTTGAGACTCTTGTCGCTGACCGGAGGGTACGGCGGATTGCCGACCACCACGTGATATCGCCCGTCCATTAGAATTCCGTGGTGTTCGTGCACGTCCTCGGTGGCGTAGGCGAACGAGGCCAGCGGGTCGTCGAGATCGTCCTCGTCTCCGCCGAGCGTTAGCTCCAGCTGTCGGGCCTTAATAAGCGAATCCCCCACCGCCAGGTGGATCGGCCACTCATACTTCGCCGCCTGTGCCAGATCCCGCACCCCACTCGCCGCCATCGCCACAACCAGCAGCCGGAATCGCGCAATAGCCACTGCAAACGGGTTGATGTCAACTCCGTGCACCGAGTCCAACGCAGCCCGGACCCGCTCATGCACGTCCTTGCCCGGCTGCCCCTCCGCCCACAGTCGCACCAACCGCCGAAACGCCCCCAGCACAAAGTGCCCCGACCCACACGTAGGGTCGATCATCTTCAGTTCCTCGTACCCGAACTCTCGCACCGCCGGATTCATCGTCCGGTCGAGGATGAACTCCTCCACGAACTCCGGCGTCTGAAGCAGCGCATACGTCTTCCGCGCGAGCTCGCTCAGATCCTGGTACAGGTCACCAAGGAACCGCGTGTCCCACCCCTCCGTACCGTCCTCGTTCAACGGGTCGGTGAAGTCGTGGACCAGAACACCCGCCTCATCCCTCTGCCGCCAGAATTCGACCAACTCCCGCGCACCGTCATGCGAAAGCGGAACCTGGTAAAGCGGGTTGTGCCGCCTATCAAAAAGCAGCCGCCCCGCCTGCCCCTGCCCCAGTTCCTCGAACGCCTTCTCCAGCCACCCCCGGTACGTCGGATCCTCGTCCGACTCCACATACGCGTCGTACCGCGACTCCGCCAACTCCCGACGGTCACCGTCCGCCCCCGTCAAATACGGCTCCGGAATCAGCCGGTTGTCCTCACAGAACCGTACGAAGACAGTCCCCAGCACCCACGCCACTGCGACCTGCGTGACCCGCTCGTCCAGCCACGCGTTCCACATCGCCGCCGTACGCCCGAGCTTCCGCGCCTGGTCGTACTCAGCCTTCAGTCGCGCGCCGACATCCGGCAGCGCCTTCACCTGTCGCCCGAGGTCAGCCTCGACCGCCTTGACCTGCTGCTTCAGGTCGTCCAACAGAGCCTTGCGGTCGATCACTTGACGTCTCCCTCGACACCACTGGCACTAGCCAGAACCTCGCCGGACCCCCGATGGGCGTTGCCCACCCACGTGTCCGGAAGCTGAATCCACTCCCCCAGGCCGGCCTGATACGGCACCGCCACCTGCCCGAGCCGGGGCTCACGCGACGGATCAGCCTGCGGGACCAGAAGCCACAGCCCTCGCCCACCCCGCCGAGCCGCCGACGCCAGCCGGTCCAGGACGCCCATCGCGTCGTACCGCGCGAACACCCCGGCCTCCGTCAGCAGCACAGGACCGGCAGGGCCAACAGGAACAGCCCCGCCCCCGCCACCATCACCCAGCAGCTCCACGATCCGCGGCTCCACCGCACCCCACGCCGTCCGCACGTACTCCGCGAACCGCACCGCCCCCCTCGACCCCGGCTCGGCGGCGTCCGCCTTGAGCAGGGTCTCCCAGGTCGGCTTGGTGCCCGGCGTGACCTGCGCGTGCAGAGCTTCCAGGAACAGCTCCGTCACCGACACCGCATCCGTGCCCAGCCGCTCGGCACCCAGCTCCCGCACCGCGTCCCGTACCAACTGCTGCCGTACGGTCAGCACCCGGTACCCGTCCCGGCGAGCCGACGCGAGCAGCCGTTCCTCCGCGCGAACCGCGCCCGCGAGCTGCGGGTCATCGGCGTACCGCGTCACCGCACCCGTACGCGTCGACTGCCGCCCCGCGCCCGTCGTCAGATAGCTCGACGCGTCGTCCACCCGCGTCGGCAAGTACCGCAGCACGCCCTCGCGTTCATGCATGCTGAGCGACAGCTCAAAACCCGCGTCGCGCAACGCCTTGGTGAGCGGGCCACCCGTCGGCAGTTCGTGGGTCGTGCCGCCACGCCCGTCAGGAACGACAATCTCCGGGAAGCGGGCACGGACCCGCTCGTGCACGGCCTCGCCGGTCAGGCCCGGCTGCTGCCCCTCCGGCATACCCGGGATCCAGCGGACGAGCCCGGCCTGCGTGAGGCGCAGCGCCCTGACCAGCGACAAGTCACGCGGATAAATCTCCAGGCGCGGACTGGCGGCGGCGTTCACGGACGCCGCAGCCGCCAGCTCCACCATGCGCCGCTCGTCCCAGTCCACCGCCCCCGGCGGTACCGTCAGCGCGCCCAGCTCGGCCAGCACGGTCGCCGCCGTCGGAAGGGTGTCCAGCTTGGCCAGCCGATCTGCCGTACGACCAAGACGCGTCGCGTACTCCAGCAGGCCCGGCGCGGTCGGGGTGTCCGGGCCGTCGTTCTCCCGTACGTCGAGGGCGAGCAGGCCGGCGCCCAGGGACTCGTCCGTCGCCTTGCGGTTCGGCTGGTGCTGGAACTCGGCCTCCTGCGGGGCCAGTTGCTCGACCTCGACAACGGCCCGTACGGCCGCCAGCGCCATCGCGCGCCGCTGCTCGCGCCCCGCGAGATGCGTGCCGCGCCGGACCGCCAGGGCATCCGCGATCTCCACCGCCGAAGCGACCCGGCCCATGCTCACCAGCAGGTCGATGATCTCCTCGCGCAGTGCCTGGACGGCGGGCTCCGCCTTCCAGCGCTTGCGCTCATCCTTGAGCATCTGCGGGATACGGCCCTGGCTCAGCCCAAGGCCCTCCGCGACATCCTTCTGCTTCGGCCAGACGCCGATGTCGGGCAGCACCCCGTGCTCGTCGGGCAGGCGCAGCAACAGCCGTACCATCTCGGCCTTGTTGCGGTTGGAGCCGTTGTTGTTGACGGCGGGCACGAAGACGGTGGCGAGGGTGTCGAGGCTGACGGAGCGGAGCGTACGGGGGGACAAGGCGCCCGCCGAGGCGCCCGTGGCGAGTTCGCCGACGAGGGCCGACTCGGCGGCGGTGAGCTGCTCCAGCTCCTCCTTGGCCTCCGCCCGGCCCTTCGGCGTCAGCGGCGAGACGGGGATCTCGCGCAGCCGCTCGCCCCACTCGCGCTGCCGCTGCTGGACCTCGTTGCGGGTCTTGGCACCCAGTCCGGGGGCGTTGACGAGCTTGCGGCGGCTGTAGTCGAGCAGTTCGCCGACCGTCGTGATGCCCAGGCCGTAGAGGAAGGACTGGGCGGCGGGCGTAAGGCCGGAGACGGTGAGCGGGGTGTCGCGGGTGACCTCGGCGGCGAGCCGGTCGCGCTGCTGCTCGGCGGTCTCCGGCTCGGCGTCCGCGATCGCCGCCGCGGCGGCGGCCAGCTCGGCGGGTGTCCCCTCCCCCGTGGTCGCGGCGGCCGGGTGGCGGGAACGATGGCTGGACGGGACGGTCTGCGAGGCGTCGAGGAAGACCTTGCGCCAGGCGTCCCGCATCGGCTTCAGCTCGGGGAACCGCTGACCGGCGTCGCGATGCAGTGCCTTCTGGAAGAAGGCGACGAGACCGTCCCGTACGGCCGGATCGAAGGCCTCGGCCGCGATGGTCGGGTACGGCCACTCCTTGGCGTCGGTCATACGGGGCGGGACGCTGCCGTCGCCCCACTTGGGCAGTTCGCCGGAGGCCATCTGGTGCAGGGTGACCGCGACGGCGTACCGCTCGGCGTGCGAGTCGTACGAGCCGCGGGTGATGACGTCGACGAAGGGGTCGAGGTAGCCGTCGGTGCCCGCGTTGGTGCTCTTCGCCGGGTAGCCGGCGAGGGAGAAGTCGATGAGGACGAGTTCGCGGGTGCGGTTGGGGCGGATGCGGATGGCGATGTTGTCGGGCTTGATGTCGCGGTGCCAGACGCCCTCGCCCTCCAGGAAGTCGACGGCTCCGAAGAGGTAGTCGCCGTACGCCTCCAACTGGTCGACCTGGAGGCGGCCGTTGTCGCGGAGCTGGCGGGCGACGGTCTCCTCGCGGCGGCGTGGGCGTGCACCGCCCTCGGTGCCCTGTCCGTTGTCGTCGCGCTCGTCGCCGACGTACTCCAGTGCCAGGACCGTACGGCCGCCGATGTGCAGCGGTTCGGGTTCGACGAGGCGGATGATGCCGGAGTGGGGGCGCAGGCGGGCCATGGCCTCGGCCTCGCGGGCGAGGATCTCGCTGCGGCTGTCGGAGAGGGCGACCTTCAGCACGGCCAGCGGGCGGGTCCTGCGGGCTTCGGCCTGAAGGTCGCGGACGAGGAAGGCGCGGCTGGTGGAGCCGGTGCCGAGGCGGCGGCGGATCTCCCATCGGCCGGCGAACACGTCACCGGCGACGGCCTCCAGCGGGTCCTTGTCGGCGGCGGTCCCGTCGTCCTCGTCGGCCATCCCCTCCGTGGCGGTGGCCGCCTGGGCCGGGGCGGTGAGGGAGTCCTCGACGACCTCCAGCAGCTCCAGGAACTCGTCCACGCTGGACAGCCGTTGGCTCGGCCGGTAGGCGGTGGCGGCCTGAACCAGGTCGTCCACGTCCTCCGACAGGCCGTCCACCAGGGAGCTTGGGCGCAGGCCTTCCCCCGCCTCCAGTCGGGCCAGCAGCTCGGCCTGGCTCGCGGCCGGGGCCTTGCCGGTGACCAGCAGGTACGTGAGGACGCCGAGCCCGTACACGTCGAGGTGGACCGGGTCGGGGTTGAGGGCGGTGAGTTCGGGGGCGAGGTAGGCGTCGGCGTCGTCGGCCAGGTGCATCGCGGACAGGGCGGTCGGCGCGAAGCGGGTCATGCCCTGGGAGGAGTCGCCGCTGCGCTGAGTGGCTATCTGCCAGTCGGAGATCTGGAGATGCGGGGTGAGCCAGGCGGCCTCCTCCCCCACCGCCTGGCCCTTCCGGCCGCGTGCCCGGGGGACGACGAGCACGGAGCGGGCCGCGAGCGCCCGGTGGTGGATGCGGCTGGAGTGCGCGGAGCGCATGGTCTCGGCGAGCTGGCGGACCAGCGCCATCCTGCCGAGGATGTCCAGCTTCTCGCCGTACTGGACCAGGTACTCGTCCAGCTTCAGGGTGTCCGGGTGGTAGTCGAAGATCAGCGCGGGGCCGGCGGCGTGCCCGGAGGGGAAGTACTGCTTGAGCTCGACCACGCCCGGGTGCTTGAAACGGCCCAGCACCGCAGCCTCGCGCCGGGCGGCGTTCTCGACGGACTGGCGCAGGGAGGCGTCGGAGCCGCGCTCGCTGAGGTAGATGCGGACGCGGGCGGCCTCGGGCAGATCGCTGTGACGGGCGAGGTAGTCGGCCCAAGTGGGCCCGGAATCGAAAGACTTCCGCTCCAGCTCGTACGGGCCGACCTTGTACTGCGCGTCGCTCTTGCGGATGCCGATGTTCTTCAGTGCCGCCGCGATCTCGCGCGAACCGATCGCGGTGATACGGCGCCGCTCGTCACGCGGGGGCTGCTCCAGCATCTCAACCAGCTGGCGGACGGTATAGACGCCGTTCTGGTCGTGGGCGGGCAGGCGCACGCGCAGGCTGTTGTCCGTGAAGCAGACGGCCTCGGCGACCCAGACGCGCTTGCCGCCGGGCAGCGCGAGCAGGCCGGCCAGTTCCTTGGCCTTGCGGTTGACCAGGTGCAGCGGGTTGCCGTGCGTACGGCGGCGGCCGCCGGGTGTGGTCTGCACCCAGGTGCCGTTCTCGGAGGTGACCGAGCCGTGCCAGTCCTTCAGCTCGATCATGCAGACGCCGCCGGGGGCGACGACCAGCAGGTCGACCTCGCGGACGTGGCCGGTGTTCGCGGTGAAGGTGAAGTTCGACCAGGCACGCCAGGGTTCGGAGTCCGGCAACTTCTCCCGAATCGCCTCCAGGCCGCGGCGTTCATGATCGAACTCGGACTCGGTGACCGTGACCCACCGGCCTTCCCGCATGCCTGTCCCCACTCGTCCAGTCCTCTCAGGCCCGCTGCTCCCCGAGGTCGGACCTGCCGCAGATCCTAGTGGTTGCCTTCTACATAGGAAGAGTCCGTGAAGGGCGGAACTATGGGGCATTCAGCCCGAGAGGCGGGAATCGTATGTTCCCCATCATGCAGGCCCGGCTATCGAAAAACACTTGCTTCGCAATGTATCCGAGGAAATTACCCACCTGGACAGGGAGGATCTAAACCTTCGGTCTTCCTCCTTCTCGAGAGTCCCGCGCGTACATGGCATCGGCAGCGTGCGACACCTCCACACAGTCGCCACCCTCAACCCGCCATAACGTCTCTTAACCAGTCCAGCTCGCTCACGGCACTCATAGGCCACCCACGCCGGGATGATTGTCATACTGTCCTACTAGGCTCCCGTGCATGGGACTTAGGGATGTGACGCGTGCGGGAGTGCTGGCCGCGGTCGACGAGTGTCTGCAGCTGGGACGAGAACCGTTTCGCCGCCGGTACGGCTTCGGCCGGGCCAACACGTACGAGCTGGTCCTGGACGGACACCTCTATGACTCGAAGGCCATTGCCGGGGTTGCGCACCTGTATTCAGTCGGCGACCTGTTGTCGGCTGACGACTTCAGTGGTGGTGCGCGCACCGTGGCACATCGTTTGCGTGCGCTCGGCTTCACGGTGAAGGACGGCAGCGATGTCACGGACGAGCCGCGGCAAGTGGCGCCTCAGATAGTTCTCCAGCCGCGAGGCGGGCCCCGGGACCGTGGCCCGCGTAACTTCGCCAAGTCCGTACGACAAGGCGTTCAGATTGCAGAGATCAGGGACGCACTGGGTGAACAGGCGGATGTGCTGACGGCCCTGTACCCGGACGGGATCGCTCGGCTGTGGGGGGCCACTCCGACCACACAGGCCAACAACGAGAAAGCCAGAGCTCTACGGAATCGTCGAGTCGGCGACGACGTGCTCTTCTACGCGGAGAACCACTTCATCGCGCGGGCCCGCATCCTCCATCTGTTCGACAGCCTGGCCGTGGCGCGGGAAGTCTGGGGAACCGACGAGGAGAACGCCACCTGGGAACACATCATGGCCCTTGGAGAGGTCGAGGAGTTCCCCACCCCTGTTTTCGCCGCGCCCATACTGCGTCGCCTGAGCGCACGAGTACCTCTGCGAAGCCTCACCCTGCGGTCCGCCGAGGACTACCTCCGCGTTGCCGAACTTCTCCCTGAGCGGCGTCGGCCGGCCCTTCCGCGACCTGCGGCACCTCGTCCAGCTCCGTCTCCGCAACTCACCGCCGAGGACTTGCTGGTTCGGATCGGCTCTCTCGAGACTCGTCGTGGCTCAGGGAACGAAACGCCCAGCCGCCATCAACCGCTGGCTCTGCTGTGGGCGATCTCCCGGATCGCAGCGGGGAAGCCGCGTCTGGCGCCGTGGTCCTCCTTCCGTACGGAGGTCAGTCCTCTCCTGAGCGCATTTGGCCTGTCCAGTTCCAAAGCCACTCCGGAGGATCCCTTCTGGCACTTGCAGGACAGTGGTCTGTGGGAAGTCCACGGCGTACCAAGTGATGCCGGCCCCGATCCGCAGGCGGGGATCTTCGACACCGTCCAGCCTGTCGCGGGTCTCACCCGTGCGAGTGCCGAACTGCTGCAGAACCCTCTTACCCGCCTCGAAGCCGTCGTCAAGCTGTGCAGCACCCACCTTGACGACATCGATCAGCGTGAGTTGCTCAGTCGAGCTGGCCTCGCCGGATATGCGACCGCCGATGGCATGCTCGACGGAGACGAGGGCGATGGCGGTCAAGAAGCCGCCGATACGGAGCGGACAACCGGTCCGACGGAGCGCCGGGAGTCCACTGCCTCACGACTGGTTCGCAATGCCGCAATCGCAGCTCAGGTCAAGGAACTGCACGGCCATGCTTGCCAGATCTGTGAGACCCGCCTTCAGTACAAGCGCCGGCCCTACAGCGAGGCCGCCCACATCCGTGGCCTCGGATCCCCCCACGACGGTCCGGACGAACTGCCGAATCTGCTCTGCCTCTGCCCCAACCACCACGTTCTCTTCGACGGTCTAGAGATCTACATCGACGTCGACGGCATCGTCAGGCGGACACAGGAAGGCGACGCCTTGGGCCGTCTCCGTCGGCACGTCGACCATGAGATCAATGAGACATACCTGCACTACCACCGAACTCTGTGTGAGCTCCACTCGCTGACGAGGAAATAGCGACTCAGGTACGCCGTTCACCGCTCGGCACTCGTGATCCGACGCTGTGCGAGTGCCGACCGGCGCAGAGGCGCCAAGAATGCACTCGCCGCCTTCTTCCCGTGAGTCGGGCAGAATCCGTCCGCTGGGCTCGCGACAACGTCTGAGCGCATGGGCGCGTGCCCGTCCGTCAGCCCAGTACGGTCTGCCGCGCCACCCCACCCGCAAGCTCCCGCAGCTTCTCCCTCGTCTCGGGGTCCGTCGAGTACACGATCGTGCCGACCATGCCCCGAGTCAGCAGAACCTTGTAGGTGTTGCGGATCAGGCGGTCCACGTCGGCGTCCGGGGTGGTTTTCTTGAAGACCGGGTCCTTGGACGCCGTGCGGTCCGTGACCCAACGGTCGCCTCGCCAGACCAGGTCGGGGCCGATGATGACGCCGGACCAGTCGTACTCGAAGCCCTGTGCGGTGTAGACGCACCCGACCTGACCGAAGCCGGCCGGGTCGGTGGCCCACAGGGCTGCCGGTGGCGCGCCGGAGACGGCGCGGTCGCCGCGCAGGTTCCAGGGGCGGGCCCAATCCCCGATGACGACGTCGGGGGGCAGCGGGTGGCCGGGCTTGGGTTCCGGAGACCAGCGCCAGCAGAAACCAGCGGACATACGTGCGCCGTAGTCCTGGGCCCGGCGAGCATCGAGGAACGCCTCCATCTCCTGCGGGCTGTCGGCGACCAGCAACTGCATGCGGTCGTCGGGTTCCCAGGCGACCGGCCCGCCCGGCTCGAGGCCGAGGAGGCGGACCACCCAGCGCAGGTAGGCGTCACTGCCCCCGCAGCGGAACTGGCTGTCCAGGGGGACGACGCTGCAGGGGATGCCCCGTTGCGCCGCTGCCGCCTTGATGTCGGCCACGGTGCCCATCTCACCGGGGCGGACGACCTGGTGCTCGTCGAGGAAGAAGACGGGCACGTAGGCGACGTCGATGAGTTCGTCGATCTGTGCCCTGCCGGTACGGTTCTCGGCGCGCGTGTAGCGGTTGGCCGAGGTCTCCCGGATGCGGTGTGCCTCGTCGCAGATCAGGGCACCCAGGCTGTTCTTCTCGGCCGTCATGAAGCTGTTGAAGTACTTGAACAGGTCCTGGACTTCCCGCTTGCGGGCTCCGGCGACCTTCCTCATCGTCTTCGTGAACGACTGCGAGCCAGTGGCGTGCAGTGCCGGAACCCCACGCCGGTAGAGCTCACCGAGCAGTTGGAGAGCGATGACGCTCTTGCCGGTGCCGGGACCGCCCGTGACGATGACGACCTCCTTGCGGTCGGCGTGCTTCGCCTTCTCCACCGCATTGAGCACCATCCGGTACGCGACCTGCTGCTCGTCGAGAAGGACGAACTGTGTGCGTTCGCGCACCTCTTCAGCGGCCACGGACATGAGCTGCTTCGACGGCACCTTGGCGCCGTCGTGAAGCTCGTCCGCCGCCCGGGCCCCCGGGTGCTTGTCGCTCAGCCTCGTACGGAGATGGTCGAGGAAGGCACCGCGGCGTTGCTCGGTGAAGAGCAGCCCGTGGCCGTCACGCTCGATCTCCCGCAGTCCGGTCACGCCGAACTCGGTGGCGTTGTGCAGGTACGCCACTCCGGCCACCCGGTGCGCGTGTTCGGCCACCGCCCCGTTGAAATTGACGAGGTATTCGCAGTAGCGGCGGACCTGCTCGACGGGGTTGAGGACCGGATGGGCGTAGGCGTCGACATGGCACAGAGTGGGGTCGTCCTCGTGTGGCAGTGCCTGGCTCCACTGCTTCAGCTCCACCACGACGTACGACGGCTCTCCCGTGACCGGGTGCACCCCGGCGAGGACGACGTCGGCGCGCTTGCTGTTCAGCGGGAGCGCGTACTCGAGCATGACCTCGACGTCGCCCAAACCGGCGTCGTTGAGTGCGGCGGCCAGGACGGGGATGCTCCGCTCCCAGGAACGCACCTCCGAGGCGCCGGGCCGATAGCCGTGCATGTGAACGAACTTGTCGGTGAGATGCAGGAACAGCGAACCGTCGAGTGCCATGACGGCGACCGTTTTCGCGGACGCGCGGAACAGCAAGGACTTCCCCCAGGCAGCACGAAAAGACTCGTGCGGGTGGGGGCATGTCCTTCGAGACTCCACCGGAGTGGAGCGGAAGCCCGTCGGGCCGCGTTGACGACGTGTTTGAGGGTACCTGGCGGTACTGACAGTCGTACCGGTGGTCGCAGTGGCGGCAGCGGACGCCGTGCCCGGTCTCCCCTACCGTACGGATACTGGAGTGCATGGCCTCTGTCCTCTGTCAACGAACCATCGCATGGCGCTTGCCTCGCCCTGCAAGCTCAGGGGGCCCCGCGGGCGATACGAGGAGAGCCCACCGCAACGGATCAAGAACCCTCGGCAAGGATCAGGCCGCCAGAAGTCGGCCTGCTAGAAGTCGGCGTCGACATCCGTATCGGTCGCCGCCAGCACCGCGACCCGCATACGGCTGGGGTCGAGTACGGCGAAAGCCACATCCGCCGTGTCGTGGTGGAACCAGTCCGTGAACGCCATGAAGCGCAGCCACCGGTGGTCGGCGGCGCGCCGAACCGCCTCCATGAACGGGGTGCCGTCGGGCAGCCCCATCAGCGCGTACAGACTGTTCCAGGCGTGCAGTCGGGCGTACGCGCCACCCTGGCCCTGGCCGTTCACCCCGCCGTTGTGTGCTGCTGCGAACAGTTCGTTGATCACGTCGTCGGGCGTGGTGTGGCAGGTGACGGCACGGCCCCGGCGCGTGCCCTCGCCCTCCAGGCACTCCAAGGGCAGTTCCTTGATGAACGAGATGTTGAGGTCGTCCGGAGCGAGCGGGTTGGGCAGCGTGAAGAAGCGCGCCTCGGGCTCGCGGGACCAGCCGCTGACGGTGAAGGGCTCGGCTGCCGACCCGGCACGCCTGGCGTCGGAGCCTTCAACTGCCGTACGCCCGGCTGCCGCACCGCTGTCGGTGGCGGGAATTTCCGGGAAGCGGGATCGCAGCTGGTCGGGGGTCTTCACAGACCCGAGGCCCCGGACTCGCACACCGAACCGGTGCTCGATGTCCAGGCGTGTCCTGGGCAGCCGGGCCAGCGGGTGCGCCAGCTCGCGCAGTCGCTCCGCGTAGGCGTCCAGGGCGGGCCGCCCGCGCCCCACGCCGATCAGGGCGAGCTCCCCGAGGATGCAGGCCCGTACTTCCACAGCGGGGTCCTCAAGCCCGTCCGGCAGCACCCCGAACAGAGCTTCCAGATCACGCGGTTGCTGGGTCTTGACCAGCTTCGCGGCAACCGAGCGCCGCAGCCGGTCGCCTTGGTCGCTTTCCTCCCGCCGCTCGGGCCCGAGCGGCAGCAGCCGCCCCACGATGTCCACGGCGAACCTCGCGCAGTCCCGGGAGCGCGTCTCGGCGAGAGCCTCGGCAATCCGCCCGGCGGCCCGCACCGCGGAGGGCCCAGAACTCCCATCGGGTCCTTCACCCGACACCCGGCTGCCCAACTGCTCCGCCGCCTCGTACAGCTCCTCCGGGCGAGACTCCGCCAGCTGCTTCAGCTCCGCCGGGCCCGACCGCTCCCACAGGGGCCGACCGGAAGCACTATGGCCGGGCGTCACATCGTCGTCGTTCACGCCCGCAGTCTACGAGCAGCGATCTAGTAACTTTGCTGACGTGTAAGCGCCTTGAGCGAAGCGGTGAGGCAGCACAACGGGGGACGAACGTGGGATATCGACCGACGGACTGGCACGTTCTTGATCTGGAGAAGGACCCGACGCCGGGCGACCCGGAGCGGGTCAAGTCGCTGGCCCGGCAACTGCATGAGTTCGCCGATGACGTGCAGGACGCGCTGCGGCTGGTCAAGGGCATGGCGGATGAGGATGCCGTCCTGTCGATGGTGGGCAAGACCGCCGATGTCTTCCGCGACGAGTTCTCGAGCGTTCCGAAGAACCTGAAGAAACTCAAGAAGTCCTACGACCTGGCCGGCGACGCGCTGGCCTCGTACTGGCCGAACCTTGAGCGCGCCCAGGCACTCGCCGACAAGGCGCTCGCCAAGGGGCGGGAGGCACAGGCCGATCTTTCGTCCGCCAAGTCCCGCCTGTCCACGGCCGATTCGTGGGTTGGCCGGGCGAACAAAGAAGCTGACAAGTACAAGGACGACCCGACCGGCGGGAAGGACGTCGACAAGCCCGACGAGGCGAAGGTAAGGGCGGCCACCAGGGACGCGCAGAACGCCAAGTCCGCGCAGACCTCGGCCCAGTCGGATGTCACCTCCGCCTCCAACGCGCTGGACGCGGCGAAGAGGATGGCCGAGGACGCGCGGCAGATGCGCGAGGAGGCCGCCGGGGAGGCCAAGCGGAAACTGGACGAGGCCTCCGACGCCGGGATCCAGAACCGCAAGTGGTACGAGGAGGTCGGCGACTGGGTCTCCGACAACTGGGACACCATCGTCGCGGTCTGCAAGGTCGTCGTCGCCGTGGTCGGCATCATCGCGATGATCATCGGCGGGCCGATTCTCGGCGCGATCGTCCTGATCGCCGCGCTCGTCGTCCTCGCCGACACCCTCAACAAATACGCCAAAGGCCAAGCCTCGCTGTGGGACGTGGCCTTCGCAGCGCTGGACTGCATACCGGGCATGAAGGGCCTGACCACCCTCGGCGCACTCGCAAAGGGCGTCAAGGGACTCGGCAAAACCGGCCTCAAGGCAATGGCCACGGGGCTGAAGGGCGGCCTCCGGCGGGGGGCGGACGACGCGGCAGGGGCCAGCAAGCCCGCCAAGTCGCGCTGCAAGAACGGCGACCCGGTCGACATGGTGTCCGGCGAGATGCTCATGGAGGAGACCGACGTCGAGCTCCCCGGACTCCTTCCGCTCGTGCTGCGGCGTACGCACCTGTCGACGTACCGGTGGGGACAGTGGTTCGGCCCGTCTTGGGCCTCCACGCTCGACGAGCGTCTCGAACTGGACAGCGACGGCGCCGTCTTCGCGGCCGACGACGGCATGATCCTCCTCTACCCCGTTCCCACACCAGGCACCTCGGTGATGCCGCTGGAGGGTCCGCGTTGGCCGCTGGACTGGGACGGCGCTCCGGGCGCACCCATCCGCATCACCGACCCCGCCACGGGCCATACCCGCCACTTCGCCCCGCTGGGCAGAGCCACCGCGGCACACGAGGTGTTCACCCTCCCCCTTGCCGCGGTGACCGACCGCGGCGGACGGCGCATCGACTTCGACCGGGACGAGTCCGGCTCCCCCAGCGCCGTCCGCGACTCCGGCGGCCGCCACCTGCACATCGACACCGAGGACGGTCGCGTCGTCAGGCTGCGGCTGCGCAACGAGGAGGACGGGCCCGAGGGCACGACACTGCTGCGCTACGGATACAACCCCGACGGGCATCTCACCGAGATCCACAACTCCAGCGGCCTTCCGCTCAGGCTCACCTACGACGAGCGGGCACGCGTCACATCCTGGACCGACCGCAACGGTTCCTGGTACCGCTTCACCTACGACGACGAGGACCGCTGCATACGCGGCGAAGGCGCCGACGGGTATCTCTCCTGCACGATCGCCTACGACTCGGAGTCACGGGAGACGCGCTACACCGACTCGCTGGGCCACACCACCACGTACCGGCACAACGAGCGCCGTCAACTCGTCGCCCAGACCGACCCGCTGGGCAACACCACGTACGCCGAGTGGGACGCGTACAACCGGCTGCTCTCCCGCACGGATCCGCTCGGCAACACGTCCCACTTCACCTACGACGAGCGCGGCAATCTCACCTCGGTGGTCCGGCCCGACGGCACGGTCACCACCACCGAGTACGACACCTTCGACCGGCCGTTGACGATCACCCTGCCGACCGGCGGCCGGCGTGGGTACGCGTACGACGAGCAGGGCCGCCCTACGGCGACGGTGGACCCCGACGGTGCGGTCACCAGGTTCACCTACGACGCGTCCGGCGGGCTCCTCGGCGTCACCAACGCCCTGGGAGCGGCCCACCACGTCGAGCCCGGCCCGCTGGGCCTGCCCGTTTCCACCACGGCGCCGCTGGGCGGCACCACGCGCGTCGTCCGCGACGCCTTCGGGCGCATCACCGACACGGTCGGCCCCACCGGCGCGAGGACGCGCACCGCCTGGACCGTGGAGGGCCGCCCCGCCGAGCGGACCATGCCCGACGGAAGCAGCGAGCGCTGGTCCTACGACGGTGAGGGCAACACAGTCCGCTACACAGGCCCCGACGGCCTCAGCATCATCCACGCCTTCACTCACTTCGACCGGCCCTGTGCCCGCACCGACGCGGACGGCTCGACGGTGCGGTTCGTCTACGACACCGAGTTGCGGCTCGCCTCCGTGACGAGCGCATCGGGCGCGGTGTGGTCGTACACGTACGATCCGGCGGGGCGGCTCGTGAGCGAGACCGACTTCAACGGTCGTACGGTCTCCTATGCCTACGACGCGGCGGGCCGCCTGATCAAGCGCACCAACGGCGCGGGCGAGATCACCGCCTACGTACGCGACGCCTGCGGTCGGGTCGTCGAGCGGCACTCCGGCGACGCGGTCACCACCTTTACCTACGACGCGGCCGGCCGGCTGGTCGGAGCCGTCACCCCCGACACTGTTCTCACCATCACTCGTGACGTGGTGGGCCGTGTCGTCACCGAGGAGTGCAACGGCCGCGCTCTGCACACGAGGTACGACATCCTCGGCCGGCGGGTGGAGCGACGCACTCCCTCGGGCACCGTCAGCCGGTGGGAATGGGATGCGAACAACCGCCCCACACAGGTCCGGCTCGCCGGCAACGCACTGTCCTTCGGGTACGGGGCCTCCGGGCACGAGACCGAGCGGCGGCTCGGCGAGACGGCCGTACTGTCCCAGGAGTGGGACGCGGGTCACCGCCTGACCAGCCAGACGGTCACCGGACAGGTCGCCCACGACGCGGGCCCGTCCCCCTCTGCCGAACCGCTGCTGCGCCGCTCGTACACGTACGGGCAGAACGGCGGCCTGACCGCCATCGAGGACCAGACCTACGGCACGCGCCGCTTCACGCATGACCGTCTCGGCCGGGTGGAGGCGGTCTCCGCCGCCGGATGGTCGGAGCGCTACACCTATGACGCGGCGGGCAACGTCAGCAGGGCCGACGCACCCGAGGGCGAGGGCCCGCAGGGCGAGCGGGTCCACGACGGCACGCTCGTACGCCGGGCCGGCCACATCACCTACGTCCACGACGCACAGGGACGCCTCGTCCGGCAGTCACGCAAGCTGCTGTCCGGCGGCACGCGGGAGTGGACGTACGCGTGGGATGCCGAGGACCGGCTCTCCCATGTGACCACCCCGGACGGGCGCCGCTGGGCGTACATCTACGACGGTCTGGGCCGACGCGTCGCCAAACGACTGCTGACCGACGACGGCCGAGTGGTCGAGGAGACCGTCTTCACCTGGGACGGCTCGCACCTGGCGGAACAGAGCGGCTCCGCCGACGGCCCCACCCGAAGCTGGGAATGGGCCCCGGGCACCAACCGCGCGCTGCTGCAGCTCGACCAGCGCCAGATTGATCAGGACCAGATCGACCAGGACGAGGTCGACCGTCGTTTCTACGCCATCGTCACCGACCTGGTCGGTACCCCGACCGAGCTGGTCGACGAGGAGGGCCGGGTCGCCTGGCGGGCCCGCACCACCCTGTGGGGCACGCCCCTCGGCAGCGGGACGGACGGCCCGGACAGCTTGTCATCGCCCTCGCCGGTCGACTGCCCGCTGCGCTTCCCGGGCCAGTACCAGGACGCCGAGACCGGACTGCGCTACAACTTCCGGCGCTACTACGACCCCGAGAACGCCCGCTACATCAGCCCCGACCCGCTGGGCCTGGCCCCCGCTCCGAACCACCACGCGTACGTCAGCAACCCGCTCCGCTTCACCGACCCCTGGGGCCTGGTGAGCTGCGAAGGCAATCACGGAATCACCCCAGAACGCGAGAACCACATCGAGGGCCAGCACGGCCCCGGCGCGCAGGACCGGGTACGGGAAGGAGCCGACCCCACCGGGCCGGAGCCCTCCCTGCCAGGCGAGTTCAACGACGACTTCCTCTGGGACGGTAACGACTTCGTGCTAGGCCGACGACTCCAGGAAGGCATCGACGGAACTCCGGCCACATCCAACCCACGGGCACGGCACGGGCAGGACAGCCACCTGCACCGCTTCGACTACGGCGACCCTGTCGGCGTGAACGGCAGCGGGCGGGAGACCAGCATCGTCGAAGTGGTCATTCGCGACGGCAACATCCATACGGCTTATCCGGTCTGAGGGGACCGAGACGCGGTGGCCGCACGGGAGAAACGGCTTACCGACCAGGCCGGAAACCTGGCGGCAGACGAGTCGGGCTGTACGCCGGGTTCTGTCGCCCGGTCGCCTCGCGGCGGCCGGGGAGACGGCCATCCATCTAGGACCGGCGTTGCCGCCGGCCTCGTGCGGTCTACCCGCGGACTCGGGCGGGCAGCCCTCGGGCGTCCGCGCAGAGTCGCCCTTCTTTCGAAGAGGCGGCTCCTCTTGACCTTGCTCCGGGTGGGGTTTACCTAGCCGCCTGAGTCACCTCAGGCGCTGGTGGTCTCTTACACCACCGTTTCACCCTTACCCAGCGCCTGAGCGCTGGGCGGTTTGTTTTCTGTGGCACTGTCCCGCGGGTCACCCCGGGTGGCCGTTAGCCACCACCCTGCCCTGTGGAGCCCGGACGTTCCTCGGGGAGGTCCACAGGGACCTCCACGCGACCGTCCGCCCGGCTCGTCTGCCGTGTCGACCATGGTACCGGGCGTGCGGGCCGCCCCGGTCCCGAGGTCCTGGAGCCGGCGGAGGCAGTGGATGCCGTGGATGCCGTGGGAGAAGAGGCAGGGGATGTCGTGGGAGAAGTAGCAGCCGCCGTGGCCAGGAAGGAGCCCAGGAGGATCAGAGCGAAGGCCGACACCACCCCTGCGGTCAGCTCCTCGTCCAGGAGCACCACGCCCGCCGACACCGCCACCGCCGGGTTGACGTATGTGAAGACCACGGCTCGGGTCGGGCCCGCCTCCCGGATCAGTTCCAGGAAGACGACGAAGGCCAGCGCTGTGCAGATCACACCCAGGCCGGCCAGGGAGGCCAGGACCTCGGCGGTCGGAAGCTCGGCCGGCCAGGAGGCGGCCGCGGCCGGGGCGTACACCACCGTCGCCAACAGCAGGCAAGGAGCGATGAGTTGGAGGGTCGGGACCTGCTTGAGGTAGCGGGCCATGATCAGGGGGGCGGTCGCGTAGCCCACGACCGTCACCCCCATTTCCGCGAGAGAGCGGGCGTTGCCGCCCGTCAGGTGCGGGGCCGTGAGGACCGCCACTCCGGCCAGGCCCAGCGCCAGGCCCGTCATCCGGCGGACGCCCAGCCGTTCCGTTTCGCCGAAGAAGCGGGCCAGTACGACGCCGACGATCGGTACTCCCGCGATCAGCAGGCCCGCCGTCGAACTGGACAGGTGGCGTTCGGCATCCGTGAGCGTCCACCAGGGGCCGATGATCTCGATGCAGGCGAAGGCCAGCATGGGGCGCCAGTGGGTGCGTACGACAGTGATCAGGCCCCCTTGGCGGACGGCGAAGGGGAGGAGCAGCGCCGCGCCGAGCCCGCAGCGCGCGAACACCACCATGGACGGGGACATACCGCCGTCCACCGCCACTTTGATCATCAGGTAGGGGATGCCCCAGAACACTCCCATCAGGGAGAAGAGAAGCCAGCCGCGTGCAGTCATGCGGGCAGTTTCGGCGGGGTCAGGGGCGTACGTCTTGAACGCTGTTGCGCGATGCGTTGTCGCGCTGAACGCGGTTGCGGTTGCGGTTGCGTTGAACGCTGTTGCGGTACGCCGCCGGAGTCACCCCCAGCACCCGCCGGAACCAGCGCGTCAGGTGCGCCTGGTCCGCGAAGCCAACGAGTGCGGCCGCCTCGGCGGGGCGGTGGCCCGAGTCCAGCAGGCTCCGGGCCCGGTTCACCCGGTGCTGGGCGAGCCAGGCGTACGGGGGCAGGCCCATGGTCGTACGGAAGGCGCGCAGGAGCTGGTAGCGGGACAGGCCCAGGTCGGTGGCCAGGTCGGCGAGGGAGGGCGGGGCGAGGAGTTCGTCGGCGAGGCGGTCGCGTACGGCGTGGGCTATGCCGTACGCGCCGGGGACCGTGTCCGGAGCCGGGCGGGCCGTGGAGTGGCGGCGGGCGAGGGCGGTGAGCAGCCAGGGGAGGCGGGACTCGGTCTCCAGGGGGTCGGGGCAGGCACTGAGTTCGGCGTGGGCGGTGAGCAGGGCGGTGGCCAGGTCCGGGTCGTGGAGGAGGGGTTCCCGGAAGTGCGGTGTGCCGCTGCCGAGGGTTCCGTCGGCGAGGAGAGAGGGGGTCGGGTACAGGGCGCGGTACGCGTAGCCGTCGGGGTCCGCGATCCCGGTGTGGGCCTCTCCGGGGGCCAGGACGATGATCGCGCCCGGGCCCGCGTGGATGCCTCCGCCCCGGTAGTCGATGAAAGAGGCACCCCTGAAGCAGACGCCGACGCTGAACTCCTCGTGGGCGTGGGGCGCGTAGCGGTGGCGGTCGAAGCGGGCGGTGAGGAGGTCGAGGGGGCGGTCGGTCCGGCCGAGGGTAGCTCTGGTCCAGACGGCCTGCTCGCGTTCGCGCATCGCTTCGCACCTCCTGAGGGTGCAACGCGTGGAACCCCTCTTCCATGCCGCCCGTGACTCAGGCTCAGAGGAAGTCCGCCGTGTCCAGGTCGAACGCGAAGGGCTCTGGGAGGGAGAGCGACTTTCCGAGGGGACGGGTGCAGCGCGCGAGGTAGTCGTCCTTCTCCGGATCACTGAACAGCGTCACGGAGGACTTGTCCCGGTCGACGAGGAGGTAGAGGGGGATGCCGCCGCGGGCGTAGCAGCGGCGTTTGGCCACGCGGTCAGTCAGAGGCTTCGTGGACGTCACTTCGATCACCATGGCGACGCCGTCACAAGGCATCCAGGAGTCGGCGCCCCCGAAGAGGTCCAGCTCGATAGGAGCGAAAGTGACGTCTGGGATCGCGTAGTTCTTCGGGCAGGCACCACCGCGCTTCAGTTTCAGCCCCTTGTTCCCGGAGAAGTCCATGTCGGTCCGGGACCGCCGGATCACTTGTCTCACAGTCCGGCTGATGTACCGCTCGTGCTCCCCGTCCGGCGGCGGCGTCACGACAATCTCCCCCTCGATCAGTTCCGCCCGGAAACCCTCCGGGGTGTCCAGGGCGAGAAACCACTCCAGCAGGACCTCTTCCTGCGTGAGCGGCTCGTGTGTCATGGCAGTCATGTCACGCCCCTCCTTCGGTCGCTCGCCAGAATGGGACATCGGGAGATCACCCGTCCATGAGATCGGGAACCGTTCCCTCGATCGTGGCACACGATCACCGACCCCGTCAGGCACCGCCGGAGGCCAGCGCTTGACCCCGCCGCAACGTCAACGTTTCTACTGATCGCATGCGAATCGGAGAGCTGGCCGCGGCCATCGGCGTCACCACGAGGACCTTGCGGCACTACCACCACCTCGGGCTGCTGCCCGAACCCGAGCGGCGCTCCAACGGGTACCGCGACTACGGGCTGCGGCACGCCGTCGTGCTCGCCCGGATCCGGCGGCTGACCGAGCTGGGGCTCGGGCTCGCCGAGGTGCGGGACGTGCTCGCGGACGACGCGGGGCGGGATCTCGCCGAGGTGCTTGCCGAACTCGATGACGACCTCGCGCGGCAGGAGCAGGCCATCCGGGAGCGGCGGGCGCGGCTGCGGGCCCTGCTGGCCGATGCCGAGGCGGGGCGGTTGCCCGTCGAGGGACCGGTGTCCCCCGAACTGGTCGCGCTCTTCGGTGACTTGGACCGGGGGTCACAGGGGCGGCCTGCGTCCCCCATGGCCGCCAAGGACCGCGAGATCATCGCCCTGCTGGACACCGCCGCGCCCCCGGAGGAACGGGAGCGGCTGCTGTCCGCGCTGGGCAGTTTCGCCGGCGAGCCGGGTGCGGTGGATCGCGCGCACGAGGCGTACGCCTTGCTCGACGCACTCGTGGACGCCGACCCGGGCGACCCCCGCATCGACGAGGCCGCCGAACTGCTCGCCTCCTGCCTGCCGGACTCCGCTCTCGACGGGCTCGGCATCGGGAGCATCGCGGGCGCGGCCGGGGAGCAGAGCTTCCTGCGGGCCTTCCTCGACGACTTCGCGCCCGCGCAGGCGGAGGCGATCCGGCGCACGATGCGGCTGCTCGTCGAGCGCCACGCGGGCGGTGCGCGGTGAAGGCCGCCGTGAGGGCCGTCGTGACAGCCGTCGTGAAGGCCGTTGAACTCGTGCGGCGGCTGTCCGCGCACGAGCTGCGGCTGATCGTGAGCATCGCCCTCTGGGCGGCGCGGCGGCGGCATGGCGCCCGGAGCGGGCGGGCGTTCGGGTATGTGCGGGGCCAGGGCGCGATGATGTTCGGGTTCGGCTTTGTGTGCGTGCTCGAGACGGTCGCGCTGGCGGTGCTGCTGCGGCCCTGGCCGGCCGTCGAGCGGCCCGTACTCGTCCTCGACCTCTACGGCGTACTCCAAGTCGTCGGCTTGCACGCGGCCTCCGTGAGCCGCCCGCACATCCTGGACGCCACCGCGCTGCGCATCCGCCGAGCCGCCCACCTCGACCTCCGCGTCCCCCTGGACCTCATCGCGTCCGTACGCCGCGAGACGCGCTACACACACGAGAAGCGCGAGGGCGAGCTCGACCTGGCCGTCGGCGCACAGACCACGATCACCCTCGAACTCACCGAATCCATACGGCACTTCACCTTCCTCGGCCGCCCCAGGTACGTACACCTGATCCGCTTCCATGCCGACGAACCGGACGTCCTCGTTCAGGCGATCCGCGAGATGCGTACGCTGGCGCCTGCCCCTCGTACGCATTGAAGGAGAACCACCGTGCTCGTGCTGCTGCCGCCGTCCGAAGGAAAGGCTGCCTCCGGGCGGGGCGCGCCGCTGAAGCCGGAGTCGTTGTCGCTGCCGGGGCTGGCGGAGGCGCGGCAGGCGGTGCTCGACGAGTTGGTCGAGTTGTGTGCGGGCGACGAGGAGAAGGCGCGGGAGGTCCTCGGGCTGAGCGAGGGGCTGCGGGGCGAGGTCGCCAAGAACGCGGTGCTGCGGACCGCGGGGGCGCGGCCCGCCGGGGAGATCTACACGGGGGTGCTGTACGACGCCCTTGACCTGGCCTCGCTCGACACGGCGGCCAAGCGGCGGGCGGCCCGTTCGCTGCTCGTCTTCTCGGGGCTGTGGGGCGCGGTCCGCGTGACGGACCGGATTCCCTCGTACCGCTGCTCGATGGGCGTGAAGCTGCCGGGCCTTGGGGCGCTGGGCGCGCATTGGCGTACGCCGATGGCCTCCGTTCTGCCCGAGGCCGCCGGGAACGGGCTCGTGCTCGATCTGCGCTCCTCCGCGTACGCGGCGGCGTGGAAGCCGAAGGGGGAGGTGGCGGGGCGTACGGCGAGTGTGCGGGTGCTGCACGCGCCGACCCGGAAGGTGGTCAGCCACTTCAACAAGGCGACCAAGGGGCGGATCGTACGAAGCCTGCTGCTGGCCGGGGCCGCGCCGAAGGGACCGGCGGAGCTGGTGGAGGCGCTGCGGGACCTCGGGTATGTGGTGGAGGCGGAGCCGCCGGGGCGGGCGGGGACGGCTTGGGCGCTGGATGTGCTGGTGGACGAGGTCCACTAAGCGCTCCGCTGGAAGTGCAGTGATTCGACTGCGGGCCGGTGGGGGCTGGTCGCTCCCCCACTCTCGGCTCCTCCCCCACTCTCGGCTCCTCCCCCACTCTCGGCTCCTCCCCCACTCTCGGCTCCTCCCCCACTCTCGGCTCCTCCCCCACTCTCGGCTCCTCCCCCACTCTCGGCTCCTCCCCCACTCTCGGCTTCGCTCGAGCGGGGGGACCCCCATGAGCGGGGGGACCCCCATCGCGGCGGAGCCGCAAATTGACACAGTCCCGCGCCCCTATCGGGGTCTGCGGCCCCTCAAGCGGGCGCGGCACCGCACCGGACTTCGCCAAGGCAGCTGGCCTGAGCACTGAGCGAGCTTTGCAGCATGCGCAACGCTCTTTGCGCATGCTGCTCGGCGGCGGCACGATGTCGGGCATGACCGTCTCCGTGCTTGATCTCGCCCCCGTAGTCCCCGTGGTCGTCGTGCGGGACGTCGCCGACGCCGTTCCGCTTGCGCGGGCGCTCGTCGCGGGCGGGCTGCCCGCGATCGAGGTGACTCTGCGGACGCCGGCCGCGACGGACGCGATCCGGGCGATCGTCGGTGAGGTGCCGGACGCGACCGTCGGGGCGGGGACGGTGATTACGCCGGAGCAGGTGGCGGAGTCGGTGGCGGCCGGGGCGCGGTTTCTGGTGAGCCCGGGCTGGACGAACGTACTGCTGGAGGCGATGCGGGGGTCGGGGGTGCCGTTCCTGCCGGGGGTGTCGACCACCTCGGAGGTGGTGGCGCTCCTTGAACGCGGGGTGCGGGAGATGAAGTTCTTCCCGGCTGAGGCGGCGGGCGGTACCGCCTATCTGAAGTCGCTGGCCGGGCCGTTGCCGCAGGCGCGGTTCTGCCCGACGGGCGGGATCGGGCTCGCCTCGGCTCCCGACTATCTGGCGCTGCCCAACGTCGCCTGTGTGGGCGGGAGTTGGATGCTGCCGGAGGAGGCCATCGCCGCGAAGGACTGGGCGCGGGTGGAGGCGCTGGCCCGCGAGGCGGCGGCGCTCAGCGCAGATGGGACGCGTCGTTGAGCAGGCGCAGGCTGGCGTTGCCGTCCGCGTAGTACTCCACTTCCGAGAGCGAGGCGGCCGACAGTTCCATACGGAACAGGGACTCGGGCGGGGCGCCGAGAGCCAGTCGTACGAGCGTCTTGATGGGCGTGACGTGCGAGACGACGAGCACGGTACGGCCCGGGTGGGCGGCCAGGGCCTGTGTCGAAGGTGGCGTCGTTCGCCCGGAGGGCGGGCCGGGCGGCGGCGATGGGGGTCCCCCCGCGCGAGCTCGGGTTCGAGCGTGGGGGAGCGTGCTCTCGGCATGCCCGGTGGAAGCCCTCGTACTGGACGTACTTGGGCTTTCGCCCGGTGCGGCGAAGGGGGTCCCCCCGTCCGAGCCGTGCGAAGCCGGTTCGAGGATGGGGGCGCGTGCCAGGCGTCGATCGGCAGGCGCCACCTTCGACACAGGCCCTAGCAGCTTGTCCCGGGCGGCGGCCACGCGCTCGGCGACCGCCGCGAAGCTCTCGCCGCCGCCGGTGGGTTCGGCCTCCGCCGAGCCCAGCCACGCGTTCAGGTCCTCCGGATACCGCTCCCGGACCTCCCCGAAGGTCAGCCCTTCCCAAGCCCCGAAGTCGGTCTCCCGCAGCCCGTCCTCAAGCCGTACGTCCAGCCCGAGCCGCTCGGCGACGATCCCCGCGGTCTCCCGGCACCGGGCAAGCGGCGACGAAACGATCTCCTGCACGCTCCCCCGCCCGGCCAGTGCCTCCGCCACCCGCTCGGCCTGCCCGCGCCCCACATCCGACAGCCCCGGATCGCTCCCGCCACTCCCGGAGAACCGCTTCTGAGGTGTCAGCGGTGTCTCCCCATGCCGCAGCAGTACGAGGCTTACGGGCGCCCCGAGATCAGCGGGCGCGGCGGCCGGGGCGACGACGACGCTCGGAGTCGCCGCCGGCACGGACTCAGGCAACACGCGGCCCCTACAGCCCGGACTCGGACGTACGGACCAGAATGCGGCGGCAGTTCTCGCAGCGCAGGACCGTGTCCGGGGCGGCTGCCTTCACGTCGTTCACCTCGGTGATGTTGAGCTCCAGGCGGCAGCCCTCGCAGCGGCGCTGGAAGAGGCGGGCCGCGCCGATGCCGCCCTGCTGCTCGCGGAGCTTGTCGTAGAGCTTCAGCAGGTCGGCGGGGACCGAACCTGCGATGACCTCTCGCTCCTTCGTGGCCGTCGCGATCTCGCCGTCCAGGGACTCCTGGGCCGTGTTCCGCCGCCCCATCGCGTCGTCGATCTTCGCCTGGACGGAGGCGACCCGCCCGGTCAGCTCGGCCACCCGCTCCTGCGCGGACTCGCGGCGCTCCATGACCTCCAGGACCACGTCCTCCAGGTCACCCTGCCGCTTGGCGAGCGAGGCGATCTCGTGCTGGAGGTTCTCCAGGTCCTTGGGGGAGGTGATTGCGCCGGAGTCGAGGCGCTGCTGGTCGCGGGCGGCGCGCTGGCGCACCTGGTCGACGTCCTGCTCGGCCTTCGTCTGCTCGCGGGCGCAGTCGCTCTCCTCGGTCTGCGCGGCGACGAGCAGGTCACGCAGCTGGATGAGGTCCTTGTTCAGCGACTCGATCTCGGCGTGCTCGGGCAGCGACTTCCGCTTGTGCGCCAGCTGCTGAAGGCGTACGTCGAGGGCCTGGACGTCGAGAAGTCGGATCTGGTCGGCGGGCGCGGCGTTCAGTTGGGGGCTCCAGGTGAAAGCGAAGGGGAGTGGGTGGTCCAGGGGTCGGTGACCGTCTTGGAGACGTGGACGCGAAGTCCCCATCCGTTCCGGTCGGAAATCTCGTCGAGCTGGGAGGCGGCCAGCTCGCACCAGGGCCACTCGGTGGCCCAGTGCGCCGCGTCGAGCAGCGCGAGAGGACTGTGGGCGCGGGCCTCGGAGGCCGGGTGGTGGCGGAGGTCCGCGGTGAGGAAGGCGTCGACGCCGGCGGCTCGTACGTCGTCGAAGAGGCTGTCGCCGGATCCGCCGCTGACCGCCACGGTCCGTACGAGCGCCTCCGCGTCGCCCGCGACCCGGATGCCCTGCGCGGTCGCGGGCAGCCGCTCGGCGGCGCGCGCGGCGAGTTCGCGGACGGTCAGCGGATGGTCCAGCTCGCAGATCCTGCCCAGGCCCCGGCGGCCTTCGGGGTCGGTCGGGTCCGGCACGAGGGGCCGTACGACCCGGATGTCCAGCGCACCGGCGAGGGCGTCGCTGACGCCCGGATCCGCCTGGTCGGCGTTCGTGTGCGCGACGTGCAGCGCGATGTCGTTCTTGATCAGGGTGTGCACCACGCGGCCCTTGAAGGTCGAGGCCGCCACCGTCGTCGTACCGCGCAGGTAGAGCGGGTGGTGGGTGACCAGCAGGTCGGCGTCCAGTTTCACCGCCTCGTCCACGATCTCCTGGACCGGGTCGACGGCGAGCAATACGCGCGTGACCTCGCCGTCCGGGTCTCCGCAGACCGTACCCACCGCGTCCCAGTCCTCCGCCCTCTCGGGGGGCCAGAGGGAGTCGAGCGCGGCGATGACTTCAGACAGACGGGGCACGTAAGAAAGGCTACCCGCCCCTGCGGCGTGTGCCGTAGGCAGAGGCAGGGAGGCAAGGGTCTAGGCAGAGGCCGGAAGGGGACGGCAGGGGGGGCAGAGGCCGGGCGCCGGTCGATGGTGGGGCTCGTCGCCGGGCGGCCTACATGGAAGGCATGGAAGGCGGTGCCGGGAGCCGGCCAGCACACCGGCCCTCGTTTCCTCAGGCGAATCGCCGATGGGCCACCCATATGTGTGAAGTGTCTGCCTGTCGATGCTCCGTCTGTGCGTACGAAAACTACCTTCATGGCCGGAGGTGACCCAGACGATGACGGCCTGTGCCATCGAATCCGCCGCAGAGAACGGGACGCGAGCAGGTTGCGTGATCACCGCCGACGGGTCCTACGCGGCCCGCCTCGCCCCACGCGGCGACTCCTGGTTCCCGGAGCGCTGGACCCTGGACGGCCCCGAGCCGTACGCCGTACCGCTGCCCGGCAAGGAGCCCGAGGAGCCCGGCACGGAGGTGCAGCCGATGGCGGACGGGCGCGTGCTCATCCACCGGGTGCCGGAGGGGCGGCACACGTTCGCGCTGCTGTATCCCACCGGGCCGGGGACCGGTGAGGTACCGCTGGGCGCGGTCGAATGCCGGGACGGCACAACGGAGTTGCGGCTGCTGCCACCCGCTCCGGGAGGCCTTCGGGCGTACGCCGTTGCCGTGGGCCGGAGTTCCACCACGGTGTGGCTGGTGGCGGGCGGCGCCTTCGGGCCCGAGCGGCTCGCTACGGTGCCGGGGCGCTGTTCGGGCGGCGTGTGGCTGTCCGGCGACGACCGACTGCTAGCTCTGGACCGGGAGTTGGACGGCCGGACCAAGACGGTGGTGGTCGACCTGGGGTGCGACGGCGAGGTGTCGCCGCTTCTCCAGATCGCCGAGACCAGCAACGACCGGCTGCTGCTCGCGGACGCCGACAGCGGGCTGCTGCTGATCCGCTCGGACGCGCCGTCGCCGGGGCAGGAGCGGCTGGGCTGGGGCGTGTTGGGGAGCACGCTTCCGGTGCGCTTTCCGGACTCGTTGCGGATGGCTGAGCATGTGGTTTCGCCGTTTGCCATCCAGCCGGGGCAGATGCTGACGCCGGAGTGGTGTGGGGTGGCTTTGCGGATCGCAGTCGCCGGTGCTGACGGTGACGGTAATGCTCGCGCTGGCGGGGGCAGTTGGCTGGGGGTGTGGCGGCCTGTTGAGCGAAGGGTTCGCCAACTTGCCGCGCCTGTGGGGTGGTTGGTGGGTTCTGGGTTGTGGACCCGGGATGGGGTGCTTCGGCTGCCGTACTCGACGGGGGCGTTGCCTTGTGGGGTTTCGCGGGTGGTGGTGCCTGCGGAGGTGGTGGACGAGGTGTCGTTGGTCTCACGTTCTGTGGAGGCGGGGGTTGCGGCGGAGGTGGAGTACGCCGAGTCCGCCGAGTCCTCCGAGCCCTCGTATGACCCGGGTTCCTCGGAGCCGGCGGTTTCGTTCACCGTACGGAAGCTCTCGAGTGCCTTTGCGGGGCGGCGGTTGGCGCAGGCGGCTCGTGCGGGCGGCTCGCGCCGGGCGGGGGCCGAAGAAGTGACCGTTGAGTAGCCCCTACCGCCTCTCACCGGCCAGAAGAGTGCCTATTAGACTCACCCGCGTTCCAAAGAAGGATCTTGTCAACGGGGTGAATTTCTAGATGAACGAGGTAAGTAACACAGCCACGGATCCGCGTGTGGCGGGGAGCGATTCGCGGGATCCGCGGATGGCGATGTCTCAGCCTGTCGATGGTGGGCGGGGGCGGCATCGGGGGCCTGTTTCGGTGTCGGACGACGAGGCTGCGCCTCGGGGGCGGCACCGGAAGCCGGCGCCGAGCGAGAGCTAACGAAGGCGCTCCGCTGGGGGTGCGGTTGGAAGCTGCGGGTTCGTTGTGGATTGTCGCGCCGACCCGCGGGGTGCCTCCGGCGGTTGGGGGGGTTCTTTCCCCAGCCCCGCCCCTTCCCGAAACTGGGGGCTGCGCCCCAGGCCCCCGCCAGGGGTGGTGGGTGACACTGCGTGTCGCGGCTGCGGCGCCGTCGTGGTTGCTCGCGCAGTTCCCCGCGCCCCTTGGGTGCGTGGTGGGTGCGGGGCCGCGGGCCGGTGCGTCAGCCCGTCGCCAACAGGGCATACGACCCCTTGCTGACACAGGGTTCTGGTATGCCCAGACCGAAGCTAAGCGACGGGCATACGACGCACCGGCCCACGTCCCCTCCCCCCGGCGGAAAGCTGCGGGTAGTCGGGGGTCCGGGCTTTTCCGCGCGGACGGGTACGGGGCGCAGGCCCCTTCCGGGACGCGGGCCATTTCGGTTCGCTGGCTCTTCCGGGTGCGGGCTTTTCGGTTCGCTGGCTCTTCGGGGTGCGGGCAGTCGCAGGCTGTTTAGGGGCGCGGGGAACTGCGCGACCAGCCACAACGCACCCCCAGCCGCGACACGAAGTGTCACCCACTACCCCCTGGCGGGGGGGCGGGGGCGAAGCCCCCGTTTCGGGAAGGGGCGGGGCTGGGGAAAGAAAACCCTCCCCCATACCGGCAGGGGTCAGGCGTCGCGCTTCAGCCCCAGCACCTCCGTCGCCGCGAACGTTTCGTTCAAGGGCCGTTCCGCATAGTGCGGGGTAAGGACCGTGTCCAGCTCCTCATAGCTGAAAGCGTCCCGCTTGGTGTCGAACTTGGCGGACACCCGTGGCCGTTCGACGATGGCGACCATGCCGCCGTGGACGACCAGGAGCTGGCCGTTGATGCGCGCGGCGGCGGGTGAGGCCAAGTAGCCGACCAGCGGAGCGACATGCTCGGGGGCGAGCGGGTCGAGGCCCTCACTGGACTCCCCGGAACCGGCGAAGACGTCCGCCGTCATCCGGGTCCGGGCACGCGGGCAGATGACGTTCGCCGTGACGCCGTACTTGGCGAGAGCCAACGCCGTGGAGGTGGTGAGCCCGACGATTCCGCCTTTGGCGGCGGCGTAGTTGGGCTGGCCCGCGGACCCCGCGAGGAACGCCTCGGAGGAGGTGTTGACGATGCGTCCGTACACCGGGGTCCCCGCCGCCTTCGAGCGGTTACGCCAGTGCGCGGCGGCGAAGTGGGTCGTGTTGAAGTGGCCCTTCAAGTGGACGCGGATGACGGAGTCCCACTCGTCCTCGGTCATCGAGAAGACCATCTTGTCGCGCAGGATGCCCGCGTTGTTGACGAGGATGTCCAGCCGGCCGAACGTATTGACCGCCGACTCGACCAGTTCCCGCGCCTGTTGGTGATCCGCCACGTCACCGATGTGGGCGACCGCGCGACCGCCCGTCGCCCGGATCTCGTCCGCGACCTCCTCGGCGGGCCCGGCCGACGCCTCGCCGGAACCGTCCCGCCCCGGCTGACCGAAGTCGTTGACGACGACGGCGGCACCGAGCCGGGCGAGCTCCAGCGCCTCGGCCCGGCCGAGCCCCCGGCCCGCCCCGGTAACGATCGCGGCTCGCCCTTCAAGTGGCAGTGACATCAAGGCCCCTTCAGCCATCGGAAGTCAGTTGACAGTCGGTTGGCAGTCGGTCGGCAGTCGGTCGGCGGAATGTGACACCCCGACTCCGAGGTGTCACATTTCGCGCACACACCTGGGTCAGATCTCGATACACGTACGCAGCGCCACACCGGTACGCATCTGGTCCAACGCCTCGTTGATCTCGCTCAGCGGCACCCGGTGGGTGATCAGTCCCTCGAGGTCGATGCGCCCGGCACGCCACAGCGCGATGGTCCGCTCGTACGAGCGAAGGACGTCCCCACCGCCGTACATGCTCGGCAGAATCCGCTTCTCGTCGAAGAACAGCTCGAACATGCTGAGTTGCAGGAAGTCGTCCATGGCGCCGGCGCCGACGACGACCAGTGTGCCGCCGCGGCGAGTGTTCTCGTACGCGGTGCGGGCGGTGGCGGACTTGCCGACGACCTCGAAGACGTAGTCGAAGCCCTCGCCCGCGGTCAACGTCTGCTTGGTGTCGGGGAGTTCGTCCGGCGATACGGCCCTGGTGGCGCCGAACTTCAGCGCGGACTCGCGGCGTGAGGCGACCGGGTCGACGGCGACGATCTCGGCGGCGCCCTTGAGCCGCGCGCCCTGGATCGCGGAGATGCCGACGCCGCCGCAGCCGATGACCGCGACCGACGAACCGGCTTCCACATCGGCGGTGTTGAGGGCGGCGCCGAGTCCCGTGGTGACCCCGCAGCCGATGAGGGCCGCGATGTCGAAGGGCACGTCGTCGGGGATGGGTACGGCGCAGCCCGCGTCGACCACGACCTCCTCGGTGAAGGTTCCGGTGCCCGCCATGCCGAAGACATCGCCTGTGGGGCGCTTGAAGTTGGGCGTGCCGGCGTTCATGAACCCGGCCAGGCACAGCTCGGTCTGGCCGCGTTTGCAGGAGGGGCAGGCGTTGCAGGCGGGCAGCCAGCAGACGACGACGCGGTCGCCCGGTTTGAGGTTCGTGACGCCTTCGCCGACGTCCAGGATCTCGCCGGCCCCCTCGTGCCCCGGCACGAACGGCGCGGGCTGGGGCAGGACCCCGGACATCCCCGAGAGGTCCGAGTGGCACAGTCCGGTGGCCCGTATCCGGATCTTCACGCGGCCGGGGCCGAAGCCCGTCGCCTCGACGTCGTCGAGGACCTCGAGTTTTTCCTGGCCGATCTCGTGCAGTACGGCTGCCCGCATGGTGCGGCTCCCCTCAAGAGTTCATGCGTGTTCGATGATCGTGTCGGCCAGTACCGGCGCGTCGTCCCGCTCAACTGCCGTCACCGCCACCCGGACCCGGCCGTCCTGTTGCCACATCCGGATGCGGAGGGTCTCGCCGGGGAAGACGATCCCGGCGAAGCGCGTGCTGTAGGAGCGGACCCGTGCCACATCGCCGCCGAGCAGCGTGTCGACGACCGCCTTGAGCGTGATTCCGTACGTGCACAGCCCGTGCAGGATCGGCCGGTCGAACCCGGCGCGCTTGGCGAACTCCGGGTCGGCGTGCAGCGGGTTCCAGTCGCCGGAGAGGCGGTAGAGCAGGGCCTGGTCCTCGCGGACGTGCCGCTCGACCTCCCTGCTCGGGTCGCCGGTCGGTGGTTCGAGGCGGGTGGAGGGGCCGCGTTCGCCGCCGAAGCCGCCTTCCCCGCGTACGAAGATCTGGGCGTCGTTCGTCCACAACGGGCCCTCGTCGTCGGCGACTTCGGTGCGCATGACGAGGATGGCGGCCTTGCCCTTGTCGTACACGGCCGCGATCCGTGCGGTGGCACGCGCCTTCCCCTCGGCGGGAATCGGACGGTGCAGCTCGATGCTCTGGCCGCCGTGCAGTACGTGGGCGAGGTCGACCTCGATGCCCGGCATGGACAGTCCGCCGATCACGCCCGGAGAACCCGCGCCCGCCACGGTCGCGAAGCTCGGCAGAACGTGCAGCCTGGACTCGAGGGTGTAGCGCAGCTCGTCGGGGTCGGTCGCCGGGACGCCCGCGCCGATGCCCAGGTGGTAGAGCTGGACGTCCTTGTGGTTCCAGGTGATCTCGCCGGTCCGGGGCTCGGCGGCGAGGGCCTTGGCGGGGTCGATGGGCATGCGGCTCCTGACTGCTGGCGGATCGTCGGCGGAGAAGACCTCGGTGCGACCGTCCGCACCGTCGGACGCACCGAGGTCGACCTCGGGCCGCGGAACCCGCCCGTTCTAGAACGCGTTCCAGTACGGCGACCCTCTGTATAGCCCAGCTCCCAGCACTTGTGAAGACTCCTGACGCTATGTCAGATGAGCAGACTCCGGGCTATGGCGATTGCTATGGACTGCGACACGGCTACGCCCGGAGCCTGGGCAGTGACATTTGTCCCGCCCGAGTCCGTACAAGCGCATCTGCCGGGCGCTGCCTCCGAATTCGTAGCGTCGTACCCATGACGAAAACGACTGGGACACAACAGGCCGTGTCCTTCACGGGGGCGGTCAAGACCTTCGGCTCGGTACGGGCCGTGGACGGGATCGATCTGGAGTTGGCGCGCGGCGAGACGGTCGCCCTGCTCGGGCGCAACGGTGCCGGCAAGTCCACCGCGATATCGCTGCTCCTCGGCCTGAACGAGCCCGACGAGGGTGTCGTACGACTCTTCGGCGCGGCGCCGGAAGTGGCCGTACGCGCGGGCCGGGTGGGCGCCATGCTGCAGGACGGGCGGCCGGTGCCGCGGGTGACGGTGGGCGAGCTGGTCGGATTCGTCGCCCGTACGTATCCGGAGCCGATGCCCGTCGCCGAGGCGCTGGAGCTCGCGGGCATCGCCGAGCTGGCCGGGCGGCGCGTCGACAAGCTCTCCGGGGGCCAGACGCAGCGGGTGCGGTTCGCGGTCGCGCTCATCGGGAACCCCGCGCTGATCGTGCTCGACGAGCCCACCGCCGCGCTGGACGTGGAGGCGCGATACGCCTTCTGGGACTCGATGAGGGCGTACGCGCGGCGCGGCCACACCGTCCTCTTCTCCACCCACTACCTGGAGGAGGCTGACGCCCACGCCGACCGGATCGTGGTCATCGACCGGGGCCGCATCGTCGCCGACGGCAGCGGTGAGCAGCTCAGGCGGGCGGCGGGCGGCAACCTGGTCGCCTTCGACCTGGCGGGCCGTTCCACGGAGGGCCTGACCCTGCTGCCCGGCGTGGTGTCGGTGGAGATACGCGGCGACCGGGCGCGGCTGCGTACGGAGGACTCGGACGCGACGGTGATCGCGCTCGCCGGGAGGGGTGCCATACGGGGCCTGGAGGTGGCGCCCGCCTCGCTGGACGACGCGTTCATGGCACTGACGTCGGGTTCGTCGGGTTCGTCGAGTAACTCGAGCGTCCTGGAGAGGGTGTGATGGGGGTGAGCGGTGTGGTGTGGGAGTACCTGTGGCTCGAAGTGCGGCGGACGCTGCGCGACCTCGGCTTTGTGGTCGGCACGGTCGTGATGCCGGTGACGATGTACTTGCTGTTCACCAATCTCGGTGACGGCGACGACAACGGCTGGAAGACCGCCTCGATGGTCGGCATGGCCGCATACGGCGCGATGGGCTCGGCCCTGAACACCGGTGCCGGGGTCGCCGAGGACAAGTCGACCGGCTGGCTGCGGCAGTTGCGCATCACGCCGATGACTCCGCGCCAGGTCGTGATAGGCCGGGCGTTGACGGGGGCGGTGACGGTGTTGCCGGCGATCGTCGTGGTGCTGGCTGCGGGCGGGCTCGTCAACGGCGTACGGATGGATCTGTGGAAGTGGGCGGTGATCGCGCTGCTGCTGTGGCTGGGCTCGATCCCGTTCACGCTGCTCGGACTCGGCAACGGCTACCGGCTGACCGCGCAGACGACCGGGGTCGCGAACATGGCCTGCAACCTGGTGCTGGCCGTGGTCGGCGGCCTGTGGTTCCCGCTCGAACTCTTCCCGGAGTGGCTGCGCTCGCTGTCCGCGTACCTACCGACGAACCGGTTCGCGCAGCTCGGCACGGCGGTCGCCGACGGGCATGCGCCGACCCTGGGGGCGGTACTGGTCCTGAGCCTCTGGCTGCTGGCCTTCGGCTCGTACGCTGTTACTTCGTACCGCAGGACCGCGCGAACCGTCTGAATCTGTCTGGAACCGTCTGGAACCGTTTGAGCGGGGGCAGGGCATGTCCTGGATGAGCAGGGTCAATTACTGGCTGGCCTTGCGGCATGGCGAGGGCTGCGAGCGGGGCCGGGCCCAGAAGAAGACCGACCGGAAGAAGACCGGCCGGCCGCCGGAGGAACTCGGCCCGCCCAACGGCTTCGCCCTCCTCCCCTGGCTTCTGATGGGCCTGGGCGCCTTCTCCAACCTGTTCCAGGGCAAGACACCGAACCCCTGGATCGGCGGCATCGGCCTGGTGGCCTTCAACTCCCTCTACATCGCGCTGGTGTTCCGCGCCTTCTCGAAGGAGGCACGCGAGGCCCGCTCCACGCGCCTGATGCTGATCGCGCTGGGCGTGGTGACCTGCACGCTGGCCATCATCTACGGAGGCAGCTGGCTGCTCTTCTTCCCGCTGCTCGGCCTGGCGACGGGCGCGATCGTACGAGGCCCGTGGCTCGGCAAGGTCGGCGTCGGCCTGACCCTGCTCGCGGGGGCCACGGCCGCGTTCCGGGACGGCTGGGGCGCGGTGAACGTCGCGTACGGCACCTTCCTCTCCACGATGGTGACGGCGGCGATCCTCTCCCTCTCTGAGGCCGTACGTGAACTCCGCGCCGCCCGCGAGGAGTTGGCCCGTCGCGCCGTCGAGGAGGAACGGCTCCGCTTCTCCCGCGACCTGCACGATCTGCTCGGCCACACGCTCTCCGTGATCGTGGTGAAGTCGGAGGCGGTCCGCCGGCTGGCCCGCCGGGACCTGGACGCGGCGTTGGTCCAGGTCGGGGACATCGAGTCGGTGGGCCGGCAGGCGCTCACGGAGGTCCGCGAGGCGGTGACCGGGTATCGCGAGGGCAGTCTGGCCACCGAACTCGACCGGGCCCGCTCGGCGTTGCAGGCCGTCGGCATCGAACCGGTCGTGCGCCAGTCGGGCCCGCCCCTGTCCGCCCGGACGGAAGCGCTGCTGGGCTGGGTGATCCGTGAGGCCGTCACCAACGCCGTACGGCACAGCGGCGCGACCCGCTGCGAGATCGCGGTCGAGGGCGGCAAGGAGCGTGTCCGCCTGCGCATCTCGGACGACGGCCGCGGACAGTCCGCCGATCCTGCCGGGCCGCCTCCGCCCGGCCCCGGTATCGGCGCCATCGGTGGCATGGGTGGCATGGGTGGCATGGGTGCCGTCGGCGGCACGGGGCTCAAGGGCCTCACGGAGCGCCTCGCGGCGGCGGGCGGTTCGCTGGAGGCGGGGCCCGGTGCGAGGGGCGGGTTTGTGGTGACGGCTGAACTGCCGGTGGAAACGGCGGAGTTGAGTGAGGAGGGGGAGCCGGCTGACGTTTCGGAGGGGGCGCGCGTGCTGAATCTGCCGGGGACGGCGGCCTGAAGTGCAGGGATCGGAGTGCGTCCGCCCGGCCTACGCTTGGGCCGTGAACGAGATGCCCCGGGACCACCGGCCCACCAAGTCCATCCGCGTACTGCTCGCCGAGGACCAGGGGATGATGCGGGGCGCCCTCGCTTTACTGCTCGGGCTTGAGGACGACATCGAGGTGGTCGCGCAGGTGGCGGCGGGGGACGTGATCGTGGACGCGGCGCTTGAGTCGCGGCCCGATGTCGCGTTGCTGGACATCGAGTTGCCGGGCATCAGCGGCCTCGACGCCGCCGCACGGTTGCGGCAAGAGGTCCCCGACTGCCGGGTACTGATCCTCACCACCTTCGGCCGGCCTGGGTACCTACGGCGGGCCATGGAGGCAGGCGCCGCGGGCTTCCTGGTGAAGGACGGCCCCGTGGAGGAACTGGCCGCCTCCATCCGCCGGGTACTGACCGGCGAGACGGTAATAGACCCAGCCCTGGCGGCAGCCGCACTGAGCGCCGGCCCAAGCCCGCTCACAACCCGAGAGTGCGACGTCCTGAAGGCCTCCGCAGACGGCTCAACAGTCGCCGACATAGCCACCAGACTCCACCTCTCCGAATCCACAGTCCGCAACTACCTGTCCTCCGCAATCGGCAAAACGGGCACCCGCAACCGCATGGAGGCAATGAGGGAGGCGAGACAGCAAGGCTGGCTCTAGCCTGCTGAAGGCTGGCTGCGATACAGCGCCCCGTCAGGGGCGCGGGGAACTGCGCGACCAGCCACAACGCACCCGCAGATTCGACCGCGGCGGGTGGCACCCCTTTAGGGCGCGGGAACTGCGCGACCAGCCACGACGCACCCGCAGCTTCGAACCGCGCCCGCTTGAGGGGCCGCAGGCCCCAATTGGGGCGCGGAGCCGTATCAATGTGCGGCCCGCCGCGTGGGCCCGACCAGCGCCCCGAAGGAGGCCGCAGGCCTCTCAAGGGGCGCGGGGAACTGCGCGACCAGCCACGGACGGCCTGCAGTCTTCAAACCGCCCTTCCAGCGGAGGGCTCCCGTGGAAGCCACAACAGCATCAGCACCGCCCCGCCCAGCAGCACCCCCATCCCCGTCCGGAAGACCAGCGCGTACCCGTCCGTCAGGGCGGCTGCCGACGAACCGCCCCCCGTCCGCGCCGCCGCGATCGTGGCCATCACCGACAGCCCGAGCGAACCCCCCATCGTGCGCGAGGTGTTGACGAGCCCCGAGACCAGCCCGGCGTCCCCCGGCGCCGCCCCCGACGTGGCCAGCGAGCCGAGCGGCGTGGCGGCCAGTCCGCCGCCGAGCATCATCAGGATCCCGGGAAAGAGGATCGCGGTGACGTACGTACCGTCCGCACTCATCGTCGACTGCCAGCCGAACCCGACAACGGCCACCGACGTCCCGAACACCGCGACATGCCGCGCCCCGACGAGACGCATGAGTCGCGGCGCGACCTTCGAGCCGAGGATCACCGCGAGCGAGCTCGGCATGAGCGCAAGGCCGGCCTCCAGGGGCGTATAGCCGAGCACGTTCTGGGCGTACAGCGTCATGAAGAACCACGTGCAGAACATGGCCGCGCCGCACAGGAACATCGCCACGTTCGCCGACGACACGGACCGTATGCGGAACAACTTCAGCGGCATCAGCGGCGTCTTCGTACAGGCCTCGACCAGCAGGAAGAGCCAGATCAGCGCGGCCCCGGCGAGCAGCGGGGCGAGGGCCGCGACCGAGGTCCAGCCCTCGGCCTCCGTCTGCACGATCCCGTACGCGAGGGTCGCGAGGCCCGCCGTCACCAGCAGCGCCCCCGGCAGGTCCAGCCGCCGCCGCTCACCGGCCCGGCTCTCGGGGAGCCACCGCAGGGCGGCGGCCAGAACGATGGCGCCGACGGGCACGTTGATCAGCAGCACCCATCGCCACGACAGCCCCTCGACCAGCAGCCCGCCGACGAGCCCGCCCGCCGCGCCGCCGCCCGCGCCGACGGCGGTCCAGGTCGCGACGGCTCGCGCACGGGCCGCCCCCTCCGGTACGGCCGAAGTCAGAATCGTCAGCGTCGAGGGCGCGAGTACGGCCGCGCCCAGCCCTTGCACGGCCCGCGCGAGCAGCAACTGCCACTCGGCCTGGGCGAGCCCGCCGCCGAGGGACGCGAGCGTGAAGAGGGCGAGCCCGATGAGGAACATCCGCTTGCGCCCGTACAGGTCCCCGGCCCGTCCGCCCAGCAGCATGAATCCGGCGAAGGCGATCGTGTACGCGTTGACGACCCACTGGAGGCCCGTCGCGCTCAGCGCCAGATCCGCCCGCATCGAGGGCAGGGCCACATTGACCACGGAAACGTCGAGCACCACGAGGAACTGGCCCGCGCAGGCGAGCGCGACCACCACCCAGGTGGGCGGCGCGGAAGGGCGGTACACGGGTCTCTCTGCGGCGGCTCTGAGCATGGCAGTCATGCTCTCAACCGGCCCGCGCCCCGTACATGGGATTTTCGTCCCAGGGAGCCCTAGGCCGTGGGACCTACCACCGCCCCAGTACGGCAGAAACCAGCACGGCACAAAAACGTGACGCCTCCGGCCGCCGGACCGGAGGCGTCACGCCCCACGCACAGGTGCTGGTGGATCAGTCGGTCACGTCCGTGACCCTCCAGCGCTGGTTGGAGCCGGAGTTGGGCGTCCACAGCGTCACGGCCGCGCCCTCGTTGGTGGCCTGACCGCCGACCTCCAGGAGGCGGCCGGTGGCGGCGTTGACGAGGGTGAAGGTGCCGTCACCGGTCGTGGACATGATCCACTGGGTGGCCTTGTCGCGTCCGCCCTTGTCGGGCTCCACGATCGGGGCGCCGTCACGGACGGCGAGGCGCTTGTCCTCCACCGGGTTGGTGAACACGTACCGCTGCCGGTTGTCCGTGCTACCGCTGATCTTCCGCAGCTTCCACTCCTGGCCGGCAGCGGCGGCACCCGTGGCGGCCGACCTGATGACCAGGTTGGTGCCGTTGTCGGCGACGGTCAGTGCCTTGCCGCTCTGGACGCCGGTCAGCTCGTAGGTGTGGCCCTTCTGGAGCAGCGCGGCGTCCTTGGCGACGCCGGACACGCCCTTGACGACGAAGGAGGTCACCGACTGGGCGGGCACGGTGAAGGTGGCCTTGCGGTCGCTGACCTTGATGGCCTTGTGCCGCTCGAGCTTGTTGTCGGCGCTGGTCACCACGGGGGTGACGGTGGCCTTGCGGCTGACCTTGCCGAACTTGGACAGGTCGACGGTGACCGAACGGGCGCCGGTGGTGCTGTTGACGTGGACGACGCTCGCCCCGTTGCCCTTCTTGGAGACGGCGGCGGCGCTGGAGGTGTCGTTCACCTGGATCAGCCGGTCACCGGGCTTGATGTAGTGCGTGAAGTTCCGGGCGGTGTCGAACTTCGTGTTGGTGTAGATCGGGCACGACTCGAGGGTGTCCTCGGAGGTGCAGCTGAACGGGAGCTGGATGGAGCCCCAGTTGCCGCCCTTCGCGGACTCGCCGCCGGGCTTCATGTTGTCGTAGTCCTCGACCGGCTGCCAGAACACCCAGGCGCTGGGCTCCAGTTCGCGCAGATCGTCGACCATGCGCTGGGCGAGGCCCAGGCCAGGCCGCATGTCCGTGAAGCTCTGGCCGTCGCCCCAGTCGCCCTCGACCTCGCTCATCCACAGTGGCTTGTCCTCGGCCTTGGCGAGGTCGCGCGCGCTGGTGCGGCCGCCGGTGCCGTAGGTGTGGACGTTCATCTGCTCGACGAGGTCACGCACCTCCTGCGGGTAGCTGAGCCAGTTCTGCGTGAAGATGTTCGGGTTGGTCTCGTCCATCGCCGAAATCTCGGCGTCGGTACGGGACTTCTTCAGCACCGGGGCCAGCGCGCGGAGCACCTTCTGCTGGAGTTCGGGGCCCATGTGGGCGCCTTCCTGACGGCCGCCTACGGGCTCGCCGTCGGGTCCCAGCTTGGTGCCCCAGTAGTCGGTGTTCGGCTCGTTGAACGGGTCGAGGGTGTCGACGTCGATCTTGTGGGCCTTCTCAAGGCGCTCGGTGGCGCCCACCAGGTACTTGGCGAAGTCCTCGACGGACTCGGGCTTCAGCTGGTCGGTCTTGGAGTCGAAGCCGCCGGAGACGTAGCCGCTCTCGGTCATGAACCAGGGCGGCGAGTTGCTGAACGTCTCCCAGTGGGTGATGTCCTTCTTGATCCGGTCCACCCACCAGCGCTGGGTGGCGTCGGCCTTCGGGTTCCAGTCGTTCTTGTCCTCGGCGCTCCACCAGTCGGTGTCCTCGCGGGTGGTGCCCGCGGGGGCCTTCCACCAGCCCTCGACGGCGCCGCCGGCGCGCAGGTAGTCCTTGACGTCCGGGGCGTTGCCGCCGCCGATGTTGTAGCGGGCGATGTTCAGCGCGAGACCGGAGTCGTCGAAGAGGAGCTTCGCCAGCTTCTCCCGTACCGCCGGCGGATAGTCTCCGGTGGCGTTCGCGAACCACACCAGGCTGGTGCCCCAGCCCTCGAACTTGTCGTGCTTGTACGACGGGTCGGGCCGGACGGTGACGGACGGGGTGTCCGCCGCCGCGACCTGTGCCGTGGACGACGGGGCGGAGACCAGGGCGGCCCCGGTGGCCAGGGCGGTGAGGCCGGCGGCTCCGAGGAGCCGTCTGCTGCGGGTACGGCGTGCCATCAAGTGCTCCCAACTGCGGTGGTGGTAGCTGTGCTCGTCCTCCCGCCCGTCGGGCAGGAGGGATGGCCCTCGGACGGGTGCGGTGCGGTCCGAGGAGGTCGTGGGTGGGGGGTCAGGTGGCGGGCTGTCGCAGCACTGCGACGTCCCTGGGTTCCAGTACGAGACTGCCGTCGGCGTCGGTGCTGCCGACCAGGACCTCTCCGTCGAGATCGGTCAGCGGCACCACGGAGTCGGTCCGGTTGACCAGGAACACGAAGCGGCCGTCGGCTGAGCGACGTACGGTCTGCTCCACCAACCCGCGTGCGGCGGCGGGCAGTTCGCTCTCGACGCCGGCCGGGGCGAGCAGCCGTGGCAGCAGGGCGGTGAGCCCTTCGACACCGAGCCGGGTGGAGACGTACGCGGCCGAACCCGGGCCGGTGGCACGGCGCGTGACGGCGGGGCGGTCAGCGTACGTACCGGTGCGGTAGCGGGCCAGTGCCTCCGCCTCCGGGTTGGTGACGGTGATCCGGTCGGTCCACAGCGAGCCCGTAACGGCGCCGTCAAGGCCGCCCGGGGCGTCCAGCTCCACGGTCTCGCCGTCGAGCAGCGGCCCGAACTCCTCGATGCGGATGCCGAGCAGCTCGCGCAGGGCGCCCGGGTAGCCGCCGAGCCAGATGTGGTCGTTCTCGTCGACGATGCCGGAGAAGTACGTGGTGACCAGGTGGCCGCCGCTCTCGACGTACCGCGTGAGCTCCTTGGCGAGTTCGGCAGGGACGACGTGCAGGACGGGCGTGATCAGGACCCGGTAGCGGTCGAGGTCGGTGCGGGTGGTGACGAGGTCGGCGCGGATGCCGAGGGCGAGGAGCGCGGAGTACCAGTCGAGCGCTTCCTGGCGGTAGTCGAGCAGGGAGGTGGGGTGCGAGTCCTGCTCGCTCGCCCACCAGGATTCCCAGTCGAAGACGATGCCCACGGGGGCGGGCTCGCGCTCGCTGCCGGCGACCGGGGCCAGGGTCTTGAGGGTGTCGCCGAGGGCCACCACCGCGCGGAACAGGTCGCTGTCCTCCCCGGCGTGCGGCACCATCGCCGAGTGGTACTTCTCGGCGCCGGCCGCGGACTGCCGCCACTGGAAGTAGCAGACGGCGTCGGCGCCGTGCGCGACATGCAGCAGCGAGTCACGGGCCAGGTCACCGGGCCGCTTGGCCACGTTGACGGGCTGCCAGTTGACGGCGCTGGTGGAGTGCTCCATCAGGAACCAGGGCTGTCCGCCCGCGATGCCGCCGGTCAGGTTGGCGGAGAAGGACAGCTCGTCGCGGTCCTGGGGGCCGGGGTGGACGTAGTGGTCGTTGGAGACGAAGTCGATCTCGGGGGCCCAGTCGGCGTAGTTCATGCCCTTGGTGCCGTTCATCACCATGAAGTTGGTGGTGATGGGCACGTCGGGGGTTATCTCCCGCAGTACGTCCCGTTCCGCGCGCAGATACTCCTTCAGCGCGTCGGAGGAGAACCGCTTGAAGTCCAGTTGCTGGGTGGGGTTCGGGTGGGAGCCGGTCAACCGGGGCGGCAGGATCTGCTCCCAGTCGCTGTAGCGCTGTGACCAGAAGGCCGTTCCCCAGGCGTGGTTGAGCGCCTCCAGGGTCGTATAGCGGGCGCGCAGCCAGTCACGGAAGGCGGCGGCCGCGTCGTCGGAGTAGTCGTAGATGTTGTGGCAGCCCAGCTCGTTGGAGATGTGCCAGGCCACCAGGGCGGGATGGCCGGTGTAGCGCTCGGCCATCTTCCGCACCAGGTGGAGCGCGTACTGACGGAACACCGGCGAGGTGGGCCGCCAGTGCTGCCGCGCCCCCGGCCACACCGTCTCACCGGAGGCGGTCACCGGAAGGATCTCCGGGTGCGCCGTGGTGAGCCAGGGCGGCGGGGACGCGGTGGCGGTGGCGAGGTCGACCCCGATGCCGCCCGCGTGCAACAGATCCATGATCTCGTCGAGCCACCCGAAGTCCCACTCGTCCTGGGCCGGCTGGATGCGGGCCCAGGAGAAGATCCCCACGGAGACCAGGTTGACGCCGGCCTCACGCATCAGCCGTACGTCCTCGTCCCACACCTCGCGCGGCCACTGCTCGGGGTTGTAGTCGGCGCCGAACACGAGGCGTGGGGTGGAGTCACCGTCCGGCCCGTGCAGCTGGGACAGGAGGGTGGAGATCATGGTGGTCCTTCCGGTGTGCGACACGGGCGGCGTGGGGGCGTACCTCAGCTACTCGGTCGACTACTCGACGGTGAAGCCCTGCTCCTTGCCGTACTTGACGGAGGCCTCCTGCCAGGACTTCAGGCCCTCGGCGAGCTTGGTGTTCGAGACGTACGCCTTGCCGACGGTGTCGTTGAAGATCGAGTTGGCGTACTGCTGGAAGGGCAGGTACGACCAGTCACTCGACACGTTGGCCGCGGACTCGGCGAAGATCTCGTTGGCCTTCTGGCCGCCGAAGTACTCGAACTCCTTGCCCTGGAACTCAGGGGACTCCAGCTCCGCCTTGGTCGCCGGGAAGGCGCCCTCGTCGATGCGGGTCTTCACACCGGCGCCGGAGTTGGCGTACTCGACGAAGGCGTAGGCGAGTTCCTTGTTCTTGCCCAGCGTGGGCAGGGTCAGGGAGCTGCCGCCGTTCTCCGCGCTGGCCTTGTCGCCCTTGGTCCAGGCCGGCATCGGGGCCGCACGCCAGTCGCCGGAGGCCCCCGGCACACCGGTGACGAAGTTGGCGGGCATCCAGGCGCCGGTGACCAGGGTGGCGATGGTGCCGTCGCCCAGGCCCTTGTACCAGTCGTCGGTCCAGCCGTTGATGGGCGCGACGAGCTTCTCGTCGATGAGCGGCTGCCAGGTGTCGGTGAACTTCTTGGCACCCGCGTCGGAGAAGTCGACCTTCACATTGGTGCCGTCGACCTTGTAGGGACGCGAACCGGCCTGCCACAGCGCGCTGGTGGTGAAGCCCGCGTCACCGGCGTCGGCGGCGATGAAGGACTTGGGATCGGCCTTGTTCAGCTTGCGGGCCGCCTCGACATACTCGTCCCAGGTGGTGGGCACCGCGATCTTGTGCTTGTCGAAGACCTTCTTGTTGTAGAACATCGCCATGGGACCGGAGTCCATCGGCAGGCCGTAGACGGCGTCACCCTCGTTCACCGCGTTCCACGGGCCGGGGGTGTACTTGTCCTTGAGCTTGTCGGCGCCGTAGGGGGCCAGGTCGCTGAGGCCCTTGGTAAGGGCGTACTGACTCAGCGCGAAGTACTCGACCTGCGCGACGTCGGGGACGCCCTTCTCGGCCGAGATGGCGTTCGTCAGGGCGGTGTAGTGCTTGTCGCCGGACCGCTCGGCGACGAGGTTGATCTTGACCTTGGGGTACTTCTTCTGGAAGTCGGCGGCGACCGTCTTCAGCGTGGGCTCCCACGCCCAGACCGTGACCGTGCCGCCCTTCTCCAGGGCCGCGTCGATGTCCCCGGCGGAGACCGGCTTGTCGGCGCTGTCGTCGGAGCCGCCGCAGGCGGTCGCCCCGAGAGCCAGGGCGGAGACGAGGGCTATGCCGCGCAGCAGGCGGCTCGTAGTTCTGCGCATGGAGGTGCTTCCACTTCTTCGTGGGTGGGACAGGGCGAGGGTTTTGACGTTGTGTGGGGGCGTGGGGCCTTCGGGAACGGCGGTCACTCCTTGACGCTTCCGGCGGCGAGCCCGGACTGCCAGTACTTCTGCAGCATCAGGAACGCGGCGATCAGCGGCACGATCGTGAGCAGCGAACCGGTGATCACCAGGTTGAAGATCACGTCACCGCCGATCGTCTCGGCCTGGGAGTTCCAGGCGCTCAGACCCAGGGTCAGCGGATACCAGTCCGGGTCCTTGAGCATGATCAACGGCAGGAAGTAGTTGTTCCACGTCGCGACCGTGGTGAACAGCAGGACGGTCACGATGCCGGGAGCGAGCAGCGGCAGGGCGACCTGGAAGAAGGTGCGCGCCTCGCTGGCGCCATCCACCCGGGCCGCCTCAAGGAGTTCGGCGGGAATCGCCTCCGTGGCGAACACCCACATCAGATACAGGCCGAAGGGCGAGACGAGCGAGGGCAGGACCACCGCCCACGCGGTGTCGGTCAGCCCCATCTTGCTGAACATCAGGAAGGTCGGCACCGCCAGGGCCGTACCAGGGACCGCGACCGCGCCGATGACCACGGCGAACACGCCGCGCTTGCCGGGGAAGTCGAACTTCGCCAGCGCGTAGCCGCCCAGGATCGCCAGGAAGGTGGCACCGCCGGCGCCGAGAACGACGTACAGGAGGGTGTTCAGCAGCCAGCGCGTGAAGATGCCGTCGTTGTACGTGAACGTGTCGCTGATGTTGGAGAACAGGGCGAAGTCGTCGGCGAACCACAGCCCGGACGAGTCGGCAAGACCCTCCTGGGTCTTGGTGGCGCTGATGACCAGCCAGATCAGCGGCACCACGGTGTAGAGCAGCATCAGGCCGGTGAGCACGGTCAGCAGCACACTGCGCTTGGGGCGCCCGGGGCTGTGCTTCTTGCCGCGGGTACGCAGCCGGGGTGTGCCCTTGCCAGAACCGGTGGCCGGAGTGGTCGGGGTCTTGGCGGCGGCGGTGAGAGGGGTGCTCATCGGGTCACGCTCCCTTGCGCATGCCGCGAAGCTGCACGATGTAGGCGATCACCATGGTGATCAGCCCCATGATGATGGCGACCGCCGCGGAGTAGTTCTGCTGCTGGCCGTTGAAGGACAGCGAGTACGTGTAGAAGTTCGGCGTGTAGTCCGTCGTGATGGCGTTGCGCGCCAACTGCCGCAGGATGTTCGGCTCGTTGAAGAGCTGGAAGCTGCCGATGATCGAGAAGATCGTCGCGATGACGAGGGCGCCGCGGATGGCGGGCAGCTTGATGGCGGTGATGACGCGGAACTGTCCGGCGCCGTCGATCTCCGCGGCCTCGTAGAGCGAGTGCGGGATGACCCGCAGCGCGGAGTAGAAGATCAGCATGTTGTAGCCGACGAATTCCCAGGTCACGATGTTGCCGATCGACGCCAGGACCAGATCGGCCGAGAGCGGGTCGGGCAGGGTGACACCGAAGGCTTCGTTGATGTCGCCGACCAGGCCGTAGCGGGTGCCGTACATGAAGCCCCACATCAGGGTGGCGACGACGGCGGGCACCGCGTACGGCAGGAAGATCGTGATCCGGAAGAAGTCCTTGCCGTACAGCCGCCCGCTGTCCAGGGCGAGCGCGATCAGCAGGGCGATGCCCAGCATGATCGGCACCTGGACGACGAGGAAGAGCGAGACCCGGATCAGGGAGTCCCAGAAGCGGTCGTCCTCGAGGGCCTGGGTGTAGTTGTCCAGGCCGACGAAGGTGGTGCCGCCGATCAACTGATCACGGAACAGGCTGAGGTAGATCGAGTACGCGATCGGCGCCAGGAAGACGAGGGCGAAGACCGCCACGAAGGGGCCGATGAACCCCCAGCCCGTCCAGGAGCGGCGGTTCCGTTTCGCCGGGGGCCGTGGTCCAGGAGGCCGGTCCGCGGCCACCGCGTCTAGCGTCGTCATGTCGTTCCTCGTTCAATTCATCCCGGAACCGGCGTTGTGCGCCGCCGAAGATGTTTGCGTAAACATTCCTCTTTGCGAGGGTCCATTGGCTGTTATGTTTACGTAAACATCTGATGGCGGAATGTCTACACTGCCCCGATGACGACGGTCAAGGGTCGGCAGCGGAAACTGCGCCCCGAGCGACTAGGGAGACGGGTGGACACTGCGGACGGCGCGTCGGCGCCTCGGGCACGAGTCCGTACCAGAACAAGAGCAGGTCGCCGCACACAGAGCGCGTCCATGGCGGACGTCGCACGGCTGGCCGGCGTCTCCTCACAGACGGTCTCCCGTGTGTCAAATGGTTATACGGGCGTGACCGAGGAGACGCGGCGGCAGGTGCTGGCGGCGATGGAGGAGCTGGGCTACCGGCCCAACAGCGCCGCGCGGGCTCTCAAGCGCGGCGAGTTCCGCACGATAGGTGTCATCACCTTCGGGCTGGCCACCACGGGCAACGTCCGCACGCTGGAGGCGATCGCCACGTCGGCGGCGCACGAGGGCTACGCCGTGACGCTGCTGCCTGTCGCCGTCCCGACGCAGAACGAGGTGCGCGGCGCGTTCTCCCGTCTCGGTGAGCTGGCCGTCGACGCCGTCATCGTCATTCTCGAGGTGCATCTGCTGGATGCGGTGACGCTCTCGCTGCCGCCGCATGTCCGTATTGTCGTGGCCGACTCGGATGCCGGGGATCGGTACACCGTGGTGGACACCGATCAGGCGGGGGGCAGCCGGACGGCTGTGCGGCACTTGCTGGATCTCGGCCATCAGACGGTTTGGCATCTGGCCGGGCCCGAGGAGTCGTATGCGGCGGAGCGGCGGGCTCAGGCGTGGCGCACCGAGCTCTCCGAGGCCGGGCGGGTCATTCCTCCTCTTGTACGGGGGGACTGGTCGGCCGAGTCGGGGTATCGGGCTGGGCTTGAGCTTGCCCGGCAGGAGGAGTGCACGGCGATCTTTGCGGCCAATGACCAGATGGCGTTGGGGTTGTTGCGTGCGCTGCATGAGCGGGGGCGGAGGGTGCCGGATGACGTCAGTGTCATTGGGTTCGATGACATCGCTGAGGCTGGGTCCTTTCTGCCGCCCTTGACTACGGTTCACCAGGACTTTGCTGAGGTGGGGCGGCTTTGTGTGGAGGGGGTGTTGCGGCAGATGCGGCATGAGGAGACGGAGCATGGCACTACGTTGGTGCCTACGCGGCTTGTGGTGCGCAGCAGTACGGGACCGCTGCGCGCTCGGCGAGAACGGTGATGAACCTGCGGGTTCGTTTGGGCTGGTCGCGCAGCCCCGGCGGGGTGCCTCCGGCGGTTGGGCGGGTGCCGGTTGAGTGTGGCTGGTCGCGCAGCCCCGGCGGGGTGCCTCCGGCGGTTGGGCGGGTGCCGGTTGAGTGTGGCTGGTCGCGCCCACGCGGGGGAGCCGTATATGTCACAGCCCCGCGCCGCTTGGGTGGGTGGTGGGTGCGGGGCCGCGTCGGGGGTGTCCGTCCTCGGACCGGCGCGCGTTGCTGTCGGCTGGTAGGGGGTGCCGGTGTTGGCGCGCCGGCCGCTGCGGGCGCACACCCCCGCCCCGTCCCCTTGCCGCCGTGGGCGGCTGCGGGGCCATGGGGGCGCGGGCTCCCTCCCGGGCGGGCTGTCCGGGCCGCGGGCTTGCCCGGGGGCGCGGGCGCCTTCCGGGCACGGGCTGCCCGGGTGCGGGCGCCTTCCCGGCCGAGGGCTGCTCGAATGCGGGCGCCTTCCGGGGCCGGGCTTTTCCGGTTCGCTTGCTCGTCGGGGCGCGGGCAGTCGCAGGCTTTTGCCTTTAGGGGCGCGGGGAACTGCGCGACCAGCCACAACGCACGCGCAGCCGCGACACAACTGTCACCCACCACCCGGTAGGCACCCCACCCACCCTCGGCAGGCTCCCCACCCACCCGCGGCAGGCTCCCCACCCACCCGCGGCAGGCTCCCCGCCCACCCCAAGAACCCACCCACCCGCCGAAGGCGCCCCACCCACCCGCCGGAGGCAGCGGGGCCTGGGGCGCAGCCCCCCACGCGGCGGAGCCGCAAATTGATACAGCCGGGAAGGGGCGGGGCTGGGGAAAGAAACCCCTCGGGGCCAGACCAGGGCTCGCTGAGTTCAGTCCCTTGGCAGGCCGAGGATCCTTTCCGCAACCACGTTCAGTTGTACCTGGGTTGTGCCGCCGGCGATCGTCAGGCAGCGGGAGAGGAGGAAGCTGTGCACGGCACGCTTCCCCGCTGCCTCGTACAACGCGCCCTCTGGGCCTAGGAGTTCGAGGGCCAGTTCGGCGGTCTTCTGCTGGTGCGTGGTCTGGATGAGTTTGCGTACGGAGGCTCCTGCGCCTGGCTCTATGCCCGACACCTGCTGCATCGTCGTGCGGAGGCCGATGCAGGCCAGGGCGTGGGCCTCCGTGATCAGGGCGCCGAGGCGGAGCCGTACGGCGTCGTCCAAGTCTCTGGCCAGGAGCGCCTCGATACCGGTTCCGAAGGTCAACTGGTCGGCCATGTGGACGCGTTCGTTGCCGAGCGTGTTGCGGGCGACCTTCCAGCCGTCGTCGACGGAACCGACCACCGCATCCGCGGGGAGGAGCACATCGTCGAAGTAGACCTCGTTGAACAGGGACTCTCCGGTGATCTCCTTCAGCGGACGGACGTCGATACCCGCCGTGTTCTTCATGTCGACGACGAAGTACGTGAGCCCCTTGTGCTTCGGCGCCTGCGGATTCGTACGAGCGAGCAGGATCCCGTAGTCCGCCCGTTGGGCCGAACTCGTCCATACCTTCTGCCCGTTGACCCGCCAGCGCCCGTCGGCGGTCCGCTCGGCGCGCGTCCGCAGTGAGGCGAGGTCGGAACCGGCGCCGGGTTCCGAGAACAGCTGGCACCACAGCACGTCACCGCTCAGCGTCGGCAGCAGATACCGCTCCTGCTGCTCCCGAGTGCCGTACGCGATGAGCGACGGTACGACCCAGGTGGCGATCCCCAGGTCACTCAGCCGTACGCCCGCAGCGGCCAACTCCTCCTGAACGGCTAGCTGTTGGACGGGCCCGGCACCGAGTCCGTACGGGGCGGGCAGATGCGGGGCGGCGTATCCGGTGGGCGCCAACTCGCGTCGCACGGCAGCCGGTTCGAGGCCGCGTACGCGCTCGACGACCTCACGGGCCCGAGCGCGGTAGGCCGCCGCCTCTTCCGGCAGGTCCAGCCGCAACTCCCTCCGTACGCCGCCCTCCGCGAGCCGCACAGCGCGCAGCCGGTGTGCGTCGCCCGCGCCGAACAGCTGCCGCGCCACCACCGCCCGCCGCAGATACAGATGGGCGTCGTGCTCCCAGGTGAACCCGATTCCGCCGAGTACCTGAATGCAGTCCTTGGCACAGGAGCACGCGGCGTCCAGAGCATCGGCGACAGCGAGGGCCGACACCAACTCCCGTACGCCCTCTGGCTCTTGAAACGCCCGCGCCGCGTCCCAGGTGAGCGCCCGCGCCCGTTCGACCCGTACGAGCATGTCGGCGCACAGATGCTTCACGCCCTGGAACCGCCCGATGGGCTGCCCGAACTGTTCGCGGACCTTGGCGTACTCGGAGGCGGTGTGCAGCGCCCAGGCGGCGGTGCCGCAGGCGTCCGCGGCGAGGACGACGGCGGCCAGGTCGCGCACGAGCGCGGAGTCGATGGATGCAGTAGGGAGCAGGCGGTCGGCGGGAACACGCACCCTGTCCGCCCGCACCTCTGCAGTCGCCCGCGTAGGGTCGGCGCTCTCGTGCGGCCGCACGGCGAGGTCGGCGGCATCGACGGCCAACCACACCGGACCGCTGGCGCCGTCTGCGGCAGCGGGCAGGATCAGCAGGTCGGCGTCGGCTCCGGACAACACAGGCGGGGCGGTCCCGTCGAGGAGATACCCGCCCCCCTCACGCGAGACAGCAGTCATCGACCCCGCCCCGAACGCCACAGCCGCCACCCGCTCCCCCGAGGCCAGCGCCCGCAGCAACTCCTCCGCCTCATCCGTCCCCGCGCGGAGGAGCACGAGTGAGGCGATCAGAGTCGGGGCGTACGGCCCCGGCAGCGCGGCCCGCGCGGCCTCCTCCACCACGACGGCGAGATCGAGGACGTCGCCGCCACCGCCGCCGTACGCCTCGGGCAGTTGCATGCCGAGCAGCCCCTGCGCGACGAGCGCGTCCCAGTACGGAGGTCTGCCCTCGCCGGGCGAATCGAGGAGTTTGCGCACCTCCTCGGGAGGCACGGCCCGAGCGATCCAGCCGCGCACGGCTTCGGCCAACTCCCGCTGTTCACGCGTGATCCCGATGCTCCCGATGCCCATACCGGCCTCGCCTCCCCAAGGTCGGCGAAAGAGTAGAACACGTTCCATTCTGACGGAAGGTCAGTCACCGCCCGAATGTTGACGCCGGGTCAGATGGTCAAGAATTCGTTAGGTACTCGAAACAATGGAATAGTTGCCTTGGCGCACGGGGTTCACCGTGCACGTACCGCCGCACGCCCCCGGAGGCCCACTCGATGCCCGAGCCCCAGACAACGACGGCCCAAGACCCCACACAGGGGCCGACCGGCAAAGATGCCGGTACCGGCACCAGCAGGGGAATCGTCCCTGTACTGGCCTTCGCGGGCATCGTTGTCGCGGTGATGCAGACCCTGCTCGTGCCGGTCATCAAGGACCTGCCGGAGCTGCTGAACACCTCCCCCGGCAACGCCACCTGGGTCATGACCTCGACCCTGCTCGCCGGCGCCGTGGCCACACCGATCATGGGCCGCCTCGGTGACCTCTACGGCAAGCGGCGGATGCTGCTCACGAGCCTGGCCGTGATGGTGGTGGGTTCGTTGATCGCCGCTTCCACCAGCGAACTGCTCGTGATGATCACCGGCCGCGCCCTCCAGGGCTTCGCGATGGGCGCCATCCCCTTGGGCATCGGCCTGATGCGCGACGCGCTGCCGCGCGAAAAGCTCGGCTCAGCGATGGCGCTGATGAGCTCCTCGATCGGCGTAGGCGGCGGACTGGCGCTCCCACTCGCGGCCCTGGTGGCGCAGAACACCGACTGGCACGCTCTGTTCTACGGCGCGGCGGCCGTCGGTGTGGTGTCGATCATCCTCACCCTGATGTTCGTACCCGAATCCCCGCTGCGCGCGAAGGGCACCTTCGACGTGCTGGGCGCGCTGGGCCTGTCCGCGGGCCTGCTCCTCTTCCTCCTCCCGATCACGAAGGGCAGCGACTGGGGCTGGGCATCGGGCAGGACGCTCGGCCTGTTCGCAGCGGCGGCGGTGGTCCTCGTCCTCTGGGGCGTGATGGAGCTGCGCGTACAGGCCCCGCTGGTGGACCTGCGCACCACGGCCCGCCGCCCCGTGCTCTTCACCAACCTCGCCTCGATCATGGTCGGGGTCGCTTTCTACGCCGTATCCCTGGTCCTTCCTCAACTCCTCCAACTACCGACGTCAACGGGCTACGGCCTCGGCCAGTCAATGGTCGTAGCGGGCCTGTGCGTGGCCCCGCTCGGCCTGACGATGATGCTCACGGCCCCGGTCTACGCCCGCCTGTCCGCCAAGTACGGCCCGAGGGCAACCCTCATGACCGGCATGCTGATCATCGCGATCGGCTACGGAGCCGGCCTCGGCCTGATGAGCGCGGCCTGGCAGACGGTGGTCATCGCCGTGCTCCTCGGAGCAGGCATCGGCCTTGCGTACTCCTCACTCCCCGCACTGATCATCGGGGCAGTGGACCCGTCCGAAACGGGCGCGGCGAACGGCCTCAACACCCTGATGCGCTCGATCGGTACGTCCGTATCGAGCGCCGTGATCGGAATGGTGCTGGCCAACACGGCGAACCAGGTGAACGGGGTCGCCATCCCCACGATGCACGGCTTCCGGGTGTCGTTCTTGATCGCCACCGGGGCCGTGGCGGTGGGGCTGCTGTTCGCACTGCTCCTCCCTCGTCAAGGCAGGCCGCGCGCTCCGCGGGTGGAGCGGTTCGCAAGCCGCGGCTCGGCTACGCCTGAGTCCACCCTCGCCACACGCTCCGCGGGGTAGCGCCGTACGAAGACTGCCGGTCGGCTGTGACCGCGCGCCCACGCGGCGGAGCCGCAAATCGACCCAGCCCCGCACCCCTTTCGGGACGCCCATGCCGAGGCCACTTCGATCGGTCCCCATCGATACGGGGAGGTCGGGACCTAGGAGCGTCAAGATGTGACACTTCGGGGGGCACCTGTCACATTCTCAAAACTGCCTACCCCTCCCCCGCCCCTTCACCAGCAAGCCACCGCCCTCACCCACCAACTTCCCCACCCACTTCCCGTTAGCCGCTAAACCGACCCGGCGTGCAGGCGAGACGCGCCCGCGCCCGCGAGCCGGAGGCCCACGGCCCAACCCACCTCAGCGCAGCCCCACCCGTGGACCCCCACCCTTCCGGGCCGCCCGCTCGCTTCTCACCCGTGGTTCCGTGGCCCGTGTCAAGGGTCGGCCGAAGGCCGATCGGCGGCAGCCGACGCGTAGCGCAGCGGAGCGCCCTTTACTCGGGCCACGGAACCACGACACTGGCAAAGAAGCGGGCGGTCCCCACGGCAACCAAGTAGCCCGGGCCCACCGAAAGCCACGTACAACCAGAGAGGACCCCCATGCCCGCCGCGGCCCCCAAGCCCGAGACCCTCACCGCCTTCGAGCAGGCCAAGGGCTTCATGCCCACTCACGAGGGCCTCGCGCTCTACGCCGCCGCAACCGAAGCGGCAGCCCTAGGGCTCCCCCTCCTCGAAGTGGGAACGTACTGCGGCCGCTCCACCATCCTCCTCGCCGCCGCCGCCCGCGAGACCGGCGTCACCGCGATCACCGTCGACCACCACCGCGGCAGCGAGGAACAACAGCCCGGCTGGGACTACCACGACCCAGAAACAATCGACCCCGAACTCGGCCGAATGGACACGCTCCCCACCTTCCGCCGCACCCTCCTCAAGGCCGGCCTTGAGGACCACGTGGTCGCGATCGTCGGCCGCTCCCCCCAGATCGCGACGTTCTGGCGAACCCCTCTCGGCCTCGTCTTCATAGACGGCGGCCACACCGACGAACACGCGACGGCCGACTACGAAGGCTGGGCCCCCCACATCGCCGAAGGCGGCCTCCTCCTGATCCACGACGTCTTCCCCGACCCGAAGGACGAGTTCACCGGCCAGGCCCCGTACCGCGTGTATCTCCGGGCTCTCGCGTCCGGCGCCTTCACGGATGTGTCGGTGACCGACTCGCTGCGGGTGTTGCGGCGGACGGGAGCGGGGATCTGAAGTCCCCGCGATGTTGCGGCGGACGGGAGCGGGGATCTGAAGTCCCCGCGATTTGACTGCAAAATGACAAAGCGGCCTAAAGAATGCAGTCGTGACGACTGCATTCACCGTACGGAACGTCCCCGACGACATCGCCCGCACCGTCAAAATCCGCGCCGCCGAGGCCGGCCAGTCCATCCAGGAATACCTCCTCGGCGTCATCATGCGGGAGGCATCGAAACCCAGCCTCGCCGAGATGGCCGCCCGCGCCGAGCGCTACGCCAGTGACCAGGTCACCCACGACGACGTCCTCGCCGCCTTGGACGAGGGACGGAGCGGCCGGTGATCGTCGTCGACGCCTGTGCGGTCACGGAATTCCTCACCTCCAGCGGCGTGCTCGCCCGGCGGGTGCGCGAGCGGATCGCGGCCGAGGACGATATCCACGCCCCGTACCTGATCGACACGGAGGTGGCCTCGTCGGTCATCGGCATGGGCAAGGGCACCAGGGGCGGCAAGCCGAAGCTCGGCAAGGAGCCGCGCGTTGACGCAGCCCCGCCCCCTTCGGGGTGCGGCTACCACAACGGGCTCCGGCGAGTCCGCTTAGGGTGGCAGGCGTGTCGTACATAGGCCCTGACTTCGATCCTCCCCGCCCGCCGCGCCGCTTCCGGCGAGGCCCCCTGACCGTCGCCGTAGCCGCGCTCGTGCCGGGCGCGTTGGTGGGCTGGCTGGTATGGCAGACCGTGGGCGACCCGGACGGAGGCGGCGGCTCGAACGGATCGGTGGCGCAGTCACCGAACACCCCCGCACCGGACAAACCATCCTCCCGCACCACCCCTGGAACGGAAGACGCCGACAAGCCGGCCAAGCCCGCCAAGCCGTCGCCCTCCCCCTCCGGCTCCTCGACCTCCCGCCCCGCCGCCTCCGGCCCCCTCAAGGGCAAAGTCGTCGTCATCGACCCAGGCCACAACCCCGGCAACTTCCGCCACACCACGGAGATCAACCGCCAGGTCGACATCGGCACGAACTCCAAGGAATGCGACACCACGGGCACGTCCACCAACGACGGCTACCCAGAAGCCCGTTTCACCCTCGACGTCTCCCACCGCCTCCGCGCGCTGCTCGAAAAGCAGGGCGCCACGGTCAAGTTCACGCAGGACGGCGACCGCCCGTGGGGGCCGTGCGTCGACGAACGCGCCCGTATCGGCAACAAGGCGAAGGCCGACGCCGTGGTCTCCATCCACGCGGACGGCTCGGGTGCCGGCAACCGCGGCTTCCACCTGATCCTGCCGGGCGCCGTGAACGAGGGCGAGGCCGACACCCGCCCGATCGTCGCCCCGTCCCGCGAACTCGGCGAACGCATCGCGGGCAACCTCGTCAGCGCCACCGGCAGCGCACCTTCCAACTACATCGGCGACGGCACCGGCCTCGACGTCCGCACAGACCTCGGCGGTCTCAATCTGTCAACGGTTCCCAAGGTGTTCGTAGAGTGCGGCAACATGCGCGACAGCAAGGACGCGGCCCTGCTGACCAGCGGCGCGTGGAGGCAGAAGGCGGCGCGTGGGATCTCGGCGGGAATCGTGAGTTTCCTGCGCGGGTAATGATCTGCGAACGGATCCGGCCACACACCCTTCACGGGCGGACGATAGTGTCGCCCCTACGATGAGGGGCCACCCCCGCGCTTCACACCGCGGCCATACGGCGACATGGTGACAGCGACGCCTCCACCGAAGACGAGACGACGACTGATGAAGGACACGAAGTGAATATCCGCTCCCTCACTCGAGGCGACGGCGTGGTGATCGGAGCAGCGGTATTGCTGTTGATCGCGTCGTTCCTTGACATCTATTCGCTCGACGGAGCCCCTGACGACTACGCCATCCCGAATGCCTGGGGAAGCGCGCCGGTGCTGATGGGCGTCGTACTTGCCGGCATCATCGGCGCCGCGCTCATCGTCGTCGCCCACGGGCTGCCGCAGGCCCCCAAGGTCGCGGGCCTCGACCTCGCTCCGTTCGGCATCGCGTTCACGGTCTTCGCCGCCTGGAGCGCGCTCGGCAACGTCTTCGACCCGGCCAGCGGCGCGGACAACATCGGCCCCAACGCCGGTGACGGCGGAGTCGATGCCGGCATCGGCCTGATCCTGGCACTCATCGCCACCCTCCTCCTCGCCGCCGCCGCGATCGCCGCCCCCCTCGTCCCGGCCCTCAAGGGCCCCCTCCTCCCCGCCCCCAAGCCCGCCGCCCCCCAGCCCTACGGCGCCCAGCCGCAGGGTGGTTACGGCTACCCGGGCGCCCCCGGCGCCCAGGGGCAGCCGGGCCAGGGCCAGCCGTTCGGCGGTCAGCCGGGACAGCCGCAGCCGGGCCAGCCGTTCGGCGCGCAGGGCGGCCCGCAGCCCGGTCAGCAGCAGCCCCAGCCGCAGCAGGCGCAGGCCCCGCAGGCACAGCAGCCGCCGCCCGCCGCGGACTTCTCGCCGTTCTGGTTCGCGGTGCCCGTGCCGCGTCCGCTGTACGGCGAGGACGGCTCCCCGACGCCGATCGCCGAACTGGCGCCCGGCACCTGGTACTTGGCCGTCGAGCAGCGCGGCCCCGGCCTGGTGGCCCAGACGCAGGACGGCCGCCGAGGCGTACTGCAGGACACCAGCGGAATCCAGCGCGGCTGAACCGTCCGCTTCCACGCACGGCCTCTCGCTCTTCCGAGCGGGGGGCCGTTGTCGTACAGTCACCGTCTCAGCTGAAGGCTGATGGTCCGTCAGATAACCCCGTCAGATCACGAGGAGGCGGCGACGCATGCGACTCGGTCTCGCACTCGGCTACTGGGGACGCGGCCCCAACCCGGACCACATCCCGCTGGCCCAGGAAGCGGAACGCCTCGGCTACGACTCCGTATGGACCGCCGAGTCCTGGGGCTCCGACGTCTTCACCCCCCTGACGTGGATCGCCGCGCACACCTCCCGCATCAAACTCGGCACAGCGGTCGCCCAGATGGCCGCCCGCTCCCCCACCACGACCGCCATGCACGCCCTCACCCTCGACCACCTATCCGGCGGCCGCATGATGCTCGGCCTCGGCCTTTCGGGCCCGCAGGTCGTGGAGGGCTGGTACGGCCGCCCGTTCCCGAAGTCACCGCTCACCGCGACGAGGGAGTACGTCGATGTCGTACGCCAAGTCCTCCGCCGCGAGGCACCCGTTGAGCTGAACGGCCGCTTCCACACCCATCCGTACCAGGGCCCGGAGGCCACAGGCCTGGGCAAACCGCTGAAGCCCATCACGCACCCCCTGCGCCCCCAACTCCCCATCCTCCTCGGCGCGGAGGGCCCGAAGAACATCGCGCAGACGACCCGTATCGCGGACGGCTGGCTGCCGCTGTACTGGTCTCCCCTGCGCCCCGACGTGTACGAGGCGTCCCTGACGGACGTACCCGACGACTTCCTGATCGCCCCCATGGCCCAGGCCAGAGTCTGCGACGACGTGTCAGAAGGCCTGCTCCCCGTGAAGACGATGCTCGGTTTCTACATCGGCGGCATGGGCCACGCAAAGCACAACTTCCACGCCGACCTGATGGCGCGTATGGGATACGAGGAGGAGGCGCGACGAATCCAGCGCCTGTTCCTGGAGGGCCGCCGGGAGGAGGCGGTACTCGCCGTCCCCGACGCCTTCGCCGACGAGATCTCCCTCGTCGGCCCTCGCGAACGTATCGCCGAACGCTTGGAGTTGTGGCGGAAAGGCCCGGTGACAGACCTGCTGGTCCTGTCCCCCGACCGCCACACCCTCCAAGTCCTGGCGGAGCTCAACTAGACCTCGACGTAAGGTAGATCGAACCCCCGGGCGGTTTCATTCAGGATTCAAGGGGCACTCGATGAGCATGCCCTCTCGATCTCGCAGCAACCAGGCAGGCAGAGCCATCGCGATCGTCGCCGACATCATGGCGTCGATCCTCGGCCTGTGGATCCTGATGTACCTACTGGACGCGAACCGGGCGAACGACTTCGTACAGTTCATCCAGGACGCGGCCCGCTGGCTGGCCGGCTGGTCCCACGACCTGTTCACCTTCGACGAGGGCTGGGCCCGAGTCGTCGCAGGGTACGGCCTGGCCGCCATCGTGTACCTCTTCGTGGGCCACGTGATCGCCAACCGCATGTACCGCCACCACTGAGCGCTCCGCGGGTAACCCAGTACGAAAGCTGCAGGCCGTCTGTGGCTGGTCGCTCCCCCACTCTCGAATTCGCTCGAGCGGGGGGACCCCCATCGCGGCGGAGCCGCATGTGCCACAGCCCCGCGCCCCTGACGGGGCGCTAGAACAGCGCTAGCAGCACTCCGTTTCCAGCCCCCAAGGCAGCCGCTCCCCGCTGAACACCGCACACGTCGCCTCGTCCCCGCCCAGCGCCGCGACGGCGAGCAGCAGCGAGCCCGCCGTCCACGCGGTCAGCTCCTCGGGCCAGATGGCCTCGTCCTCGAAGACGTAGCCCGTCCAGTACAGGCCGGTCTTCGGGTCGCGCAGGTGCTGGATGGACTGGAGGATCTCCAGAGCCCGGTCGGACTCGCCCACGGCCCAGAGCGCCAGGGCGAGTTCGGCGGACTCGCCGCCCGTGACCCACGGGTTCGGGACGACGCACCGTACGCCTACGCCCGGAACCACGAAGCGATCCCAGTCCCGTTCGATACGTTCCTTCGCCTCGGCCCCGGTGAGCGCGCCGCCCAGCACGGGGTAGTACCAGTCCATGGAGTAACGGCTCTTGTCGAGGAACCGCTCCGGATGCCGCCGTATCGCATGCCGCAGCGTCCCCACCGCCAACTCCCAGTCCGGCTGCGGCTCTTCCCGCTCCTCGGCGATCGCGAGCGCGCAGCGCAGGGCGTGGTGGACGGACGAACTCCCGGTCAGCAGCGCCTCATCGGACCTAGCACCGGTTCCGCTCCCGGTCCCGTCGTCCTCGCACCGCCAGCCGATCTGCCCGCCCGGCAGCTGGAGCCGCAGCACGAACTCCATGGCGGAGTAGACGGTGGACCACATCCGGTCCAGGAAGGTGTCGTCGCCGGTCGCCAGGTAGTGGTGCCAGACGCCGACGGCGACGTACGCGCAGAAGTTGGTCTCCCGGCCGCGGTCGGTGACGTCGGCGGCGTCCCCGTCGGCGTACGCCGCGTACCAGGAGCCGTCCTCGTTCTGATGCCGGGCCAGCCAGTCGTACGCCCGCTCGGCGGCCTCGTGTTCGCCCGCCGCGTCCAGCGCCATCGCGGCCTCGGTGTGGTCCCAAGGGTCGAGGTGGTGCCCGCGGAACCACGGTATGGCGCCGTCCGCGCGCTGCACGGCGAGGATGCCCCGCACCGTCTCGGCGGCCTGCTCCGCGGTGAGCACCCCGGACAGGACGAGGTGTTCTGTACGGGGCGTCGTCACGAAGCGTCCACCGAGGCGTCGGTTGAAGCTGCCTCAACGGGAAGATGCGGCTTGGTCGCGTACGCCACGAAGCTCTTCCCGATCAACGGGTTCAGCGCCTGCTCGGCGACCCGCGTGGCGAGCGGCTTCTTCATGATGTCCCAGACCAGAAGCTTGTGGTACGCCCGCACCGGCAGCGCCTTGTCGTTGTCGACGCCGAACGCGCACTTCAGCCACCAGTACGGGCTGTGCAGCGCGTGGGCGTGATGCGTGCCGTACGGCTTCAGCCCCGCCTCGCGCATTCTGTCCAGCAGTTCATCGGCCTTGTAGATGCGGATGTGTCCGCCCTCGACCTCGTGATACGCGTCGGACAGCGCCCAGCACACCTTCTCGGGCCCGTAACGCGGGACCGTGACGGCGATCCGCCCGCCAGGCTTCAGTACGCGCACCATCTCCGCGAGTACGCCCTTGTCGTCGGGTATGTGCTCCATGACCTCGGAGATGATCACGACGTCGAACGACTCGTCGGGGAACGGGAGTTGAAGCGCGTCGCCCTCCATGGCGACGGCACTCGACCCCTCCGGCGCCTCCCCGGCCTCCTTCATCGCGGCGAACCAGGTGGCGACCTCGCTGATTTCCTCGGCGTTCTGGTCCAGCGCCACGACGTGCGCTCCGCGCCGGTAGCACTCGAAGGCGTGCCGGCCGGCTCCGCACCCGAGGTCCAGTACGCGGTCGCCCGGGGCGAGCGGGAACCGGGAGAAGTCGACGGTCAGCACGTGGCCCTGCTTTCACGATCGGTTACGACTACTTCTGTGGCTGCTTCGGCTTCCACAGCCCGTGCAACGGCGGGCCGACGCGCTCCCCCGGCGTCAGCGATGGCCTCGCGATACCGCGCCACCGTCCCCTCGGCAGCCCGCGCCCAGGTGAACCGCTCAAGGACCCGTGCGCGCCCGGCAGTTCCGAGCCGCGTACGCAGGGAGGAGTCGCCGAGAAGCCTGCTCACGGCGGCGGCCAGCGCCCCGGAGTCACCCGGCGGTACGGCCAGGCAGGTCTCACCGTCCCTGCCCGCCACCTCGGGAATCGCCCCGCCGGTGGTGGCGACGAGCGGCGTGCCCGTCGCCATCGCCTCCGCGGCGGGCAGCGAGAAGCCCTCGTAGAGGGACGGCACGCAGGCGACTTCGGCGGACCGCACGAGGTCGACCAGTTCCTCGTCGGAGATCCCCTTCACGAACTCGACGGCGCCTTCGAGCCCGTACCGCTCGATGGCCTGCGCGACCGGTCCGTCCTCGCCGCGCTTGCCGACGACGACGAGGTGCGCGGCGGGGTGCTCGGTGCGCACCTTGGCGAGCGCCTCGAGGAGGAAGACGAGCCCCTTCAGCGGCACGTCCGCGCTGGACGTCGTGACGATCCGCCCCGGCAGCTGCGGTACGGACGGATTCGGCGAGAAGAGGTCGGTGTCGGCGCCGATGTGCACGACGTGGATGCGTTCGTCGCGTACGCCGAGGTGGTCGACGATCTCCTGGCGGGAGGTGCCGGAGACGGTGAGGACGGAGGGGAGGCGGCGGGCGACGCGCTTCTGCATGCGGGTGAAGGCGTACCAGCGGCGTTTGGAGGCGCGCTCGCGCCAGCCGTTCGCCGCGTCCAGCTCCAACTGGCGGTCCACGGTGATGGGGTGATGGATCGTCGTGACGAGGGGGGCGCCGATGTCGCCCAACAGTCCGTAGCCGAGAGTCTGGTTGTCGTGCACGACGTCGAACTCGCCGCGACGGGCGCGGAGATGGCGCCGGGCGCGCAGCGAGAAGGTCAGCGGCTCGGGGAAGCCGCCGGTCCACATCGTGCCGACCTCGAGGGCGTCGATCCAGTCGCGGAACTCGCCGGGCTTCGGGGTGCGAAAGGGGTCCTCGGGGCGGTACAGGTCGAGGCTGGGCAACTCGGTGAGCGAGAGTCCGCCCCGGCCCCCGAGCCCGCTCTGGCCGTCACTCGCGCCGCGTACGTCCTCGTCGAGTACGTCTACATCGAGTACGGGATACGGCTGGGCTCCGATGACCTCGATCCGGTGACCGAGGCGGGCGAGTTCGCGCGAGAGGTGCCGTACGTAGACGCCCTGGCCGCCGCAGAACGGGTTCCCTTTGTAGGTGAGGAGCGCGATGCGCAACGGTCGGTCGCCGTCGGCGGCCGAGCCCTCCTCGGGACCCGCCTCCATGGCCTCAGCGGTCACTCCGGGCCCCCTTCTTCCAGCAGTTTCCCGCGAGATTACTTCGGGACGGTAATCTAGAACAAGTTTCAGAGTTGATCGTTCAGGGAGCACTGAATCTACCGGCAGGTAGTCCTTCTGTGAGCGGTGGATCGGGTGATTCACGCCACGACGAGGCTCTACTCTGCTGTCGCTCACCCCGCCCCCACCCGACCCTTTTGCACGAACGTCACGGAACGGGACACATGCCAGCGGAAGCCACCCCACCGGCGAAGACCGCGCAGCCGACGACGGCACAGCCGAAGACCGAGCGGCCGACGACCGCACAGCCGGCGATCGCTCAGCCGGCGACGAAGGCCAGGCGCTCGGCCACGGACGCCGAGAAGCCGACCGCCAAGCCCGCCGCTGCCAAGCCCGCCGCCGCGAAGAGCGCGCAAGCGGTGGTACGAACGCTCCAGTCGGACTCGCCGCCACTCACCGAGCGGCAGGAGGCCCGGCGGCGGCGCATCCTGCACGCGAGCGCCCAACTGGCCAGCCGGGGCGGTTTTGACGCGGTGCAGATGCGCGAGGTCGCGGAGTCCTCGCAGGTCGCCTTGGGCACCCTCTACCGCTACTTCCCGTCGAAGATCCACCTGCTCGTCGCCACGATGCAGGACCAACTCGCCCACATGCACGGCACGCTCCGTAAGAAACCCCCGGCCGGCGACACGGCGGCGGAACGCGTCGCCGAAACCCTGATGCGAGCCTTCCGCGCCCTGCAGCGCGAGCCGCACCTCGCCGACGCCATGGTCCGCGCTCTGACGTTCGCGGACCGCAGCGTCAGCCCGGAGGTGGACCAGGTCTCCCGCCAGACCACCCTGATCATCCTGGACGCGATGGGCCTGGACGACCCGACCCCCGACCAGCTCTCCGCTGTCCGCGTCATCGGCCACACCTGGCACTCGGCCCTCATCACCTGGCTCTCGGGCCGCGCCTCCATCGCCCAGGTCAAGATCGACATCGAGATGGTCTGCCGCTTGATCGACCTGACGGAGCCGCGCGACAAGGGCTGACTCCCGCATGGCTGCCATGCGGGAGTCAGCCCGAGCGATGGTCACTCCTCAGGCGGGAAAACCGGCTCCCCCGACCCCACCAGGCTGATCATGATCGCCTCCACCGGGCAGCCCTCCGCCGCCTCCAGGACCTTCTCGTTGGCGTCCGTGTCCGGGTCCAGGGGGTGGGACTGGCGGGCGGAGTCGAGGTGGAAGGCGTGGGGAGCCTGGTTGACGCACTGGGACGAGCCGATGCAGACCGAGCGGTCGACCTCGATGTGCCAGCGGTCACCCATCTTCTAGGCCTCACCCTCGTAGCCGTTGGGCAGGTGGATCATCTTGTACTCGAAGTACTCGCCGTACCCCTCGGGCCCGAACTCCCGCCCCAGACCGGAGTTCTTGTAGCCGCCGAACGGGCCGAGCATGTCGAGGCTGAAGGTGTTGACGGAGTACGTGCCCGTACGGACCTGCCGCGCGACCTCGATGCCGCGCTCGACGTCCGCGGTCCACACGCTGCCGCTCAGCCCGTACTCCGAGTCGTTCGCGATCTTCACGGCCTCGCTCTCGTCGCCGTACGGGATGAGGCAGATGACCGGCCCGAAGATCTCCTCGCGGGCGATCCGCATGGAGTTGTCGACGTCGCCGAAGAGCGTCGGCTCGACGTACCAGCCCTTGTCGAAGCCGGCCGGACGCCCGCCGCCGGTGAGGATCTTGGCGCCTTCCTCCTGGCCGATACGGATGTAGTCGAGGGAGCGCTGCTGCTGGCGCCGGGCGACCAGCGGGCCCACCTCGGTGGCCGGGTCGAGCGGGTCGCCGACCTTCAGCGCGCCCGCGGTGGCGGCGAAGGCCTCGGCGAACTCGTCGTAGCGGGTTTGCGGTACGAGGATGCGGGTCTGGGCGACGCACGCCTGACCGTTGATCATCCAGGCGAAGGGCGCGATGCCGCCCACGGCCGTCGCCGCGTCGGCGTCCGGCAGGATCACCGCGGCCGACTTGCCGCCCAGTTCGAGAGTGACGCGGGTGAGGTTGCGCGAGCAGACCTCCATGACGCGCTTTCCGGCGCCGACGGACCCGGTGAAGGACACCTTGTCGACGTGCTCGTGCCCCACCAGGTACTCGCTGACCTCCCGGTCGGCGGGCAGGATCGACAGCACGCCCTCGGGCAGCCCGGCCTCGGCGGCGATCTCCGCCAACAGGTAGGCGTCGAGCGGGGTTTCGGGCGACACCTTGAGGATCGCGGTGCAGCCCGCGAGCAGCGCGGGCGCGAGTTTGGCGGCGGCGGTGAACTGCGGCACGTTCCACGGCACGACGGCCGCGACGACGCCGACGGGTTCGCGTCGCACCAGAATCTTCCCGAGGACACCGTCACGCTGCTCCTCGTATGTGAAGCCGCGCGCGGTGGTGATCGCCGAGTCCCACACCATCATCGAGGACAGCGCCTGCACCATCACGGAGGAGGTGTACGGGGTGCCGTTCTCGGAGGAGATGACACGGGCGAACTCCTCGTGCCGTACGGCGAACGCGTCCTTGATGCGGCTGATGACCTCGATCCGCTCGTCGAGCGTCATCCGCGGCCAGGGCCCCTCGTCGAAGGCCCTGCGCGCCGCCGCGACCGCCCGGTCCACATCGGCCGGCGAGGCGTGCGGCACCCTCCCGATGACCTCTTCCGTGTGCGGCGAGACCACCTCGATGACGTCCTGGCCCAGGGGGTCCGTCAACTCCCCGCCGATGAACAGCTGTCCGTGTTCCACGAGCTCGGTCATGAGCGACTGCCTCCTGCGGAGCCGGGCGATCCCAGTTACTGATCCAGTTACTGATCTCAGTTGGTGATCTCTGTCACGTCGGGTATTTCCTGACGCTGTTTCAGATACACACGAGGAACTGATACCAGTTCTAGTTATCATGAGCAATGGCCATGCCGAAGAGGAGTCCGGATGCGGATCAGGACGGGGAACCCATGACGCAAGTGACCGACCACGGCGGCGGCGTACGGTCCATCAGGGTCCCCATCCCTGACAACCCGCTCGGCTACACGCTGGTGTACGTCCTCGACACCGACCGCGGCCCGGTCCTGGTCGACACGGGCTGGGACGACCCAGCGTCGTGGGAGACCTTGGCCAACGGCCTTACCGCGTGCGGCACTTCGCCATCCGAGATCCACGGGGTGGTGATCACCCACCACCACCCCGACCACCACGGGCTGTCCGGCAAGGTACGGGAGGCCTCCGGCGCCTGGGTCGCGATGCACGAGGCGGACGCCTCGATCGTGCGGCGAACGCGCGGGACGCGGCCGGAGCGCTGGTTCACGTACATGACGGACAAGCTCACGGCCGCCGGCGCGCCCGAGGAACACGTGGCGCCCCTGCGCACGGCCCACCCCCGCACCCTCCCCGGCCTCTCCCCCGCGCTCCCCGACCGCGAGATAGTCCCCGGCGAACTCCTCGACCTGGCGGGACGCCGCCTCCGCGCGATCTGGACGCCCGGCCACACTCCGGGCCACGTGTGCCTCCACCTCGAGGAGGACCACCCGGCCCAACTCCCCGGCAAGGGCCGCCTGTTCTCCGGCGACCACCTGCTCCCCGAGATCACCCCGCACATCGGCCTGTACGAGGACCCCGACGACGCCACGGTCATGGACCCCCTGGGCGACTACCTCGACTCCCTCGAACGCGTCGGCCGCCTGGCCCCCGCCGAGGTCCTCCCCGCCCACCAGCACGCCTTCACCGACGCCCCCTCCCGCGTACGGGAGCTGCTGACCCACCATGAGTCCCGCCTGACCGGCCTCCTCTCCCTCCTCACCACGCCCCTCACCCCCTGGCAACTCGCCGTACGCATGGAGTGGAACCGCCCCTGGTCCGAAATCCCGTACGCCTCCCGCAACATCGCCGTCTCGGAGGCTGAGGCCCATCTGCGCCGGCTGGTGAAGCTGGGGCGCGCGGAGGCGGTTACGGGGAGCGATCCGGTGACGTATGTGGCGGTGTAGCGACCCGGTGACCTATGCGGACGTGTGAGGGCGGCAGTTCGCCGAGGTAGCCGGAGGCTTGCGGATTTCCGCAACGCTGTTCGGTCCGCGCGTCGCGATGCGAGGATGTCGCCCGTGACCGGAACGTCTTCCTCGCCCGTCGCCGAGGGCACGCCTCGCAGCCAGGGCCTGGGCGCCCGGGCCGCCGCCGTCCTCGTGTTCGGGTCCTCGGCCGCGGTCCTGGTGGTCGAGATCGTCGCTCTGCGGCTGCTGGCTCCCTATCTCGGCCTCACGCTCGAGACCAGCACGATGGTGATCGGCATCGCCCTCTCCGCGATCGCCGCCGGCTCCTGGCTGGGTGGGCGCGCCGCCGACCAGGTCGATCCGCGTCGGCTCATCGGCCCTTCGCTCGGGGTGTCGGGAGCGGTCGTGGCGCTCACGCCCGCCGTGCTGCGCAGCACCGCGGAGTGGGCGGCACCGCTGCTCTTGTTGATCGCGGCGCTGACCATCCTGGTGCCGGGCGCGCTGCTCTCCGCGGTGACGCCGATCGTGACCAAGTTGCGTCTGACCAGCCTCGCCGAGACGGGGACGGTGGTCGGCCGGCTGTCCGGCGTCGGTACCGTCGGCGCCATCGTCGGCACCGTTCTCACCGGCTTCGTCCTCGTATCGCGGTTGCCGGTGAGCGGCATCCTGATCGGCCTCGGCACACTGCTGGTGGTCGGCGGCGGCCTGGCCGAGTGGCGTACGCGCGGGTGGACCGGCACCCCCGCCCTCACCCTCGTGGTCGTGGCCGGCGGCCTCGCCACCACGGTCGCCCCCGGTGCCTGCGACACAGAGACCAAGTACCACTGCGCACGGGTCGTAGCGGACCCCGACCGGGACGGCGGCCGCACCCTCATCCTGGACGGCCTGCGGCACTCCTACGTCGACACCGACGACCCGACCTTCCTGGAGTTCGAGTACGTACGCGCCATCGCGTCGGCGGTCGATTCCGCCTTCCCCGAACGCGAGCCACTGACCGCCCACCACCTGGGCGGCGGCGGGCTCACCTTCCCCCGCTATCTCGCGGCCACGCGCCCCGGGACGCGCAGCCTGGTCTCCGAGATCGACAACGGCGTCGTACGCATCAACCGCGAGCAACTCGGTCTGCGATCGGGAACCGGTATCGACGTACGCGTCGAGGACGGCAGGCTCGGCCTGCGGCGCGTGGACGACGGCAGTCGTGACCTGGTCGTCGGCGACGCCTTCGGGGGCGTCAGCGTGCCGTGGCACCTCACCACGGTGGAGGCGATGAGGGACGTACGGCGGGTGCTCAACGAGGACGGCGTGTACGTCGCCAACCTCATCGATCACGGTGCCATGGCCTTCGCCCGCGCCGAAGTAGCCACCCTCCGCGAGACCTTCGAGCACGTCGCCGTCCTCGGCGAAGCCGCCGACATCGGCCTCGACCCGACCGCCACCCCCCTGGGCGGCAACCTGGTGGTGCTCGCCTCCGACCGGCCGATCGACGTACGGGCGACCCAGGAAGCGCTGGACTCCCGGCAAACCGGCTGGAAAATCGCCACCGGCGAGGACCTCACCTCCTGGATCGGCGACGCCCAACTCCTCACCGACGACTACGCACCGGTCGACCAGCTCCTCGAGCCGTACAGCCCGCAGAGCATCCGGTGACAGGTGGTTGGCAGGTCGAGGTGCTCGATCACCGGCTGCTGGACGGCCCCATGTGGGGCGAGGGCGAGGCGCGAGAAGCCGTCCGGCCACTGGCTCAGAGCGCGCAGCCGGTGGTCCTGGCCGACGTCGGCGTCGGCGACGGCGACGGCGACGGCGACGGCGACGGCGACGGCGACGGCGACGGCGACGGCGACGGCGACGGCGACGGCGACGACCGGATCGTGGCGGACGGCCAGGATCTCGCCAGGCTCGGCGCGGACGGACGCGAGAAATGGCGTCACCGCTGTGCGGGGAAGCCGCACGAGGCCCATGTCTCCGCGGACCGCCTGCTGGCGCTGACGTATTCGCTCGACTACCACGCCTGGGGTTTCCTCGGCCCCGCGCTGCTCTTCGACCTGGACAGCGGACGGCTGATCGCCGAACTGCGCGGCGAGCGAGGCATCGCCGTGGAGGGCGGACGCTTCCTCCTCGGCCTGGAGGGCTACGACAACTTCGACACCTGGCTCCACGACCAGGACGGCACCCTGCTGACCACGTGGCGCAGTTACGGCCACTACGTCCCCGACCCGGACGGAACAGTCCGCGTCGTGGAATGCGACCGAAAGCTCCCCACCGCCTCACGCGTCGTACGACTGCTGCCGGACGGATCCATCGAGCGCGGCCCACAACTGTCGGATTCCACGGCCCCGAGCCCCGTAGTCCTCCCCGACGGAACGATCGTGCTGCTCGACGCGGGCGTGCTACGTGCGGTGGACCCCCACCTCCAGGACACCGTCCTGGCCGAACTGTTCCCCGTACCTCCACGCGAGACGTGGCGCTTCTCGGGCGAACTCTCCCTGGCGGACGACCGGTTGACGGTGACGCTCCGGGAGAGGTCGACCGAGGTACCGATCAGCTATATGACGAGGACGTGGACCCTGTCCGTCGTGGACCGACACCACGTCGGTGAGTGAACTACGGAGCCTCTCCATGGGGCGCTCGTGCGCTCCCTCGACCGGACCGAACTGGCCCGCGCCCTCCGCACGGTGACAGCCACGCTCGTACGTGAACTGCGGCCGACGGGTGCCTTGCCCCAGGTTCTGCACGACCTCGCCGCCGACGCCTGGCTCAGCAGCGCACGGAGGCCGAAGCCTCCACGGGCACCGTGCGGGGCGGGCCTGCGGCGCCGGAGTAGCTACGGTCTGGTGCCTTGCGCGTCGCTGTCGCCCTTCTCGCGCTGATCATCGGTCTCGCGATGGCCGCGGCGGGCGTCGCGGTCGAAGATGAACATGAGCTCGCAAGGGCCGCCCTCGGCGCCGATGGCGTGCGGCATCATGGTCGGGAACTCGGCGGCCTGGTTGGTCTCGATGCGGAAGCGGCGGTGGCCCAGCATCAGGATCGCGGTGCCGGACAGCACCACGAGCCATTCCCGGCCCGGGTGGGCGCGCATCTTGGAGGGATTGTCGGGCGGCGGCTCGGTCAGCCGCTGACGCATGACGCTCATGGCCGGGTCGCCCTTCATCGGCCAGCTCAGCCGGTGGGTGCCGTGGTTCATGGGGCTGATGACGACATCGTCGGCGGCGTTCTCGACGAGTTGGTCGAGGGTCGTGTCCAGGGCGCGCGCCAGGGCGACGAGTTGGTCCAGCGCCAGGCGGCGTTGGCCGTTCTCGATGCGGCTCAGCGAGGACTGGCTGAGGTAGGCGCGGGTGGCCAGTTCCTCCAGGGACAAGCCCTGTGCGACCCGCAGAGCGCGGATGCGTTTGCGTACGAGGCTGTCCAGCGCCCCATCTTCTTGCGTCATAGGCAACATGGTATGCCTCTGATGCAACCCGGGCTTAACGTCGAAGGCAGCTGACCCGGATCGGCTGGGGCTGCGCACGACAGAAAGGGCGCGAGGAGATGTCCGTGCAGACTTCCGCGTACGCGAGCGACGCACTGCCTGGTGAAACCGTGGACGCCGTGGTGATCGGCGGCGGCGCCGCAGGCCTGAACGGTGCGCTGATGCTCGCCCGCTCCCGCCGCTCCGTCGTCGTGATCGACAGCGGCACGCCCCGCAACGCGCCGGCCAAGGCCATGCACGGCTTCATCGTGCTGGACGGTATGCCGCCCACCAAGATCCTGAAGCGCGGCCGGGAGCAGGTGCGCCAGTACGGCGGCCGGGTCGTCGTCGGCGAGGTGGCCTCGGCCGAGCCTGCCGTCCCGTCGGCCGACGGGGATCTGCGTTTCACCATCACCCTGGCCGACGGCCGGATCATCACGGCACGCCGTGTGCTGGTGGCCACCGGCCTGCGGGACGTGCTGCCCGACGTTCCCGGGCTCGCGGAACACTGGGGCGACAGCGTCGTGCACTGCCCGTACTGTCACGGCTGGGAGGTACGCGACGAGCCCCTCGGCGTCCTCGCCACCGGCCCTGCATCCATCCACCACGCCCTGCTGTTCCGCCAGTTGACCGACGACCTCGTCTACTTCGCCCGCGGCACCGCACTCGATGAGAACAGCCGCGAGCGCTTCGCCGCCCGGGGCATCCGTATCGTCGACAGCCCCGTGGAAGAGGTCGTGAAGGCCGACGACGGCGGTGTCGCGGGCGTGCGCCTGGCCGACGGCGGGTTCATGGCCCGCCGCGTTCTCGCGGTCGCCACCCGGATGCAGGCCCGCACCGAAGGCCTGGACGGGCTGAAGCTGCCGATGGAGGACCTGCCCGACGGCATGGGCCGCCGCTTCGCCTCCGGCATGGCCGGAACCACCGAGGTGCCCGGGGTGTGGGTGGCCGGCAACGCCACCGACCTGACCGCCCAGGTCGGCGCCTCCGCCGCGGCCGGCGCCCTGGCCGCATCCCACATCAACGCCCTGCTGGCCACGGCCGAGACCGACGCGGCCCTCGCCGCAGCCCAGAGCGGTACCACCACCGCCTGATATCCGCGGCACGCACTGCCGCTCCTTCCCTCCGCATTCCGGCGTCCGGGCAGAGTCCGACGCCGAGTTCCCCCATGCCCTTTTCGAGCCTTTTCGAGAGGAATCCATGAGTACGAACCAGCCCGCACAGAGGACCGCCTCCGTCGCCGGTGGCGACGGCGGCACACCGGATGCGCGTCAGCTGCGCACCATCCTGATCGCCGTCTCCATCGCACTGATGGCCGTCATCGCGTCGGTGTCCGGGCTGAACGTCGCCCAGACCCACATGGCCGTCGAGTTCGGGGCCTCACAGAACACGGTTCTGTGGATCATCAACGTCTACACCCTGGCCCTGGCCGCGCTGCTGCTGCCGCTCGGCGCGATCGGTGATCGCCTGGGCCGCAAGCCCATGCTGATCGCCGGACTTGGCGTCTTCGGTGTCGCACACGTCGTGGCGGGCCTGGCCCCGACCGCCGAGGTCATGATCGCGGCCCGTGTGGCCAGCGGTATCGGCGCCGCGATGATCATGCCGATCACTCTTGCCGTCATCACCTCCACCTTCCCCGAGGAGCAGCGCGGCAAGGCGATCGGCGTATGGACCGGCGTCGCCGGAGGCGGCGGCATCCTGGGCATGTTCCTCTCCGCCCTCCTGGTCGATATCGCGGACTGGCGCCGGCTGTTCGTGCTGCCGGTGGTCCTGGTCATCGTGGCCCTGGGCATGACACTGAAGTCGGTGCCCAACTCCCGTGAGCGCTCGGCTCATTCCTTCGACACCGTCGGCGCGCTGGTCTCCACCGTCGCCGTAATCGGCCTCATCTTCGTCCTGCAGGAAGGGCCCGAGCGCGGCTGGACCGCCCCCGCGACGCTGATCAGCCTCGCCGTCGGCCTCATCGCCGGCATCGGCTTCGTGGCCTGGGAGCTGCACCGCCGAGACGCATCGCTGCTGGACGTACGCCTGTTCCGGGAGCGCGGCATGGCCGGCGGCTCGATCACGCTGCTGGTGGTCTTCGGTGTCCAGGCGGGCATCGCCGTGGTCCTGTTCCCGTTCTTCCAGGCGGTGCTCGGCTGGTCGGGGCTGCTGTCGACGGTGGCCATGATGCCGATGGCGGTCATGATGATGATGACCTCCGGCCTGGCCCCCAAGACGGTCGCACGCATCGGCTCCCGCTCGACCATGGCCGTGGGCATCGCCCTGGCCGGTGTGGGCCTGGTGCTGATGGCGCTGTTCGTTTCCGTGGATGGCGGCTACCTGACCATCCTGCCGGGCATGCTCGCGATGGGCATCGGCATGGGCCTGTCCATGACGCCTTCCACCGAGGCCATCACCGGCTCGCTGCCGCGTGAGAAGCAGGGCGTCGCCTCCGCACTCAACGACATCACCCGCGAGTTCGGCACCGCGCTGGGCGTCGCCATGCTGGGTGCGCTCCTATCCGCCGGCTATCGCAACGCGATCGACGACCGGCTGCAGGGCGTCCCCCATGGGGCTGCGGAGACCGCCCGCGAAGGCATCGCCAACGCCGTCGAGGTCTCGGGCAGCACCGGCTCGCACGCACAGCAGATCGTCCATGCCGCCCAGCAGTCCTTCGTCGACGGCTGGCAGCAGGCCATGTGGGCAGGCGCCGCCGTCATGGGCGCACTGTTCGTCTACATCACCCTGCGCGGCCCGAAGAACCCCGCCCCCGTGGCGGTGGACGAGGCCGGGGCCGGGGCCGCCGAGACGATCGCCGCCGGTGATCGCGTAGGAACTTGAACCGGCTTGAACAGAGGGCCTCTTGGGTGCATGGCCGGGCGGGGGCTAGCTCAGTAGCGTACGGATCAACTCCTCTGCATCACCGAGTAGTTCGACCTCCCTGGTCGTCATGGTCACATTGGCGGCGCGACGTCGGCGGGCCTCTGCGAGGCCATCGTCCGTCACGGCGCGCTCGTTGCCGTCGAGCAGCGCGGCGAGTAGCGCCCCGGCCGGCTCGGCCAACGGGTCGTCGTCGGCCGCGACTTGGGCGAGGATCATTGCTGACATGCCCCAGTCCAGGCCGGGTGGGCCTTCCTCCGAGTTGGCCCAGTCGATCACTCGGGGGCCGGTCGGGGTGAGCATCACGTTGTCCGGGTGCAGGTCCAAGTGCAGGACTCGGGCGGTGGGGTCGGTGGAGAGGCGTGGTGGCAGCGCGTGCAGGTCGCGGAGCAGGCGCGCGAGGGTGGCTCCGGCATCCCGGGGCCCGATCAGGCCATCGGCGAGCGCCTGCAGCATGGTTGGTCCGGAGAGGCGCTCCATCATCAGGTCGGTGTGCTTGTGCGTCGGCCGTACGCGCGGTACGGGGTAGCCGTGGGCGCGTACGTGTTCCATGACGGCTGCCTCGGCGGGCGCGTCGCCGTAGCCTTCGCGGTAGCGGCGTAACACCCACGTCCCGTCCTCGGGCTCGTCGAGCGCGTACACATCCGCCGTGCGGCCGGAGCCGAGCAGAGGGCCGAGCCGTAAGTCGCTACTCATGCGCCGAACCTATCGGCGCCGCACAGCCGGGCCTCAGCGTTTCGATACGGGCCGGTACAGTAAACAGGTCGTCATCACACCCGTACGGGGGGAAGCCGGTGCAAAACCGGCGCTGACCCGCAACCGTGAATCGTCCGCCGTCTCGACAGCGGGCGGTGAGCCGGAATGCCCCGTACGGACGTGACCGGCTCGACGTCACCGGGAACCGCCGGTGACGGGCACCGTCGAGGCATACGGAGCCGAGCCGCCCGGGGCTCTGGGCTGCCCGGCTCCCTGTAGGGAGAAACCGCCGATCATGAAACTTCGCCGTAGCGCCGCGTTGCTGGCCGCCACCGCCGTGATCGGTGCGGCCTGCGCGCCGGTCGCCCTCGCCGCCGAGTCGCCCTCCCCGTCGCCGTCGCCGACCAAGGAACTGCCCACCGGGCTGTTCGGCAGTACGGATCCGACGTACGACGGTGTCTGGCGGCAGTCGCTCGCGCTGCTCGCTCAGCACACCATGGGTGTGGAGCCCGCGCCCGAGGCCGTCGACTGGCTGATCGGGCAGCAGTGTGAGAGCGGGGCGTTCGCGCCGTATCGCGCCGATACGAGCGTGAAGTGCGACGCCAAGACGCCCGTCGACACGAACAGTACGGCCGCGGCGCTGCAGGCTCTGGAGCCGCTCGGCGCCGACGACGCCGTGACCGGTGCCGCCGTGAAGTGGCTGAAGTCCGTTCAGAACGCGGACGGCGGCTGGGGGTACGCGCCGGGCGGGGCCAGCGACACGAACTCGACCTCCGTCGTGATCGGCGCCCTGGAGGCCGCGGACATCGACCCGGGGGACCTCCAGACGGAGGAGGAGAAGACGCCGTACGACGCCCTGCTCACGCTCTCAGTTCCGTGCGAGGAGGACGGCGGCGGCGCGTTCGCCTTCCAGCCCGACAAGAAGGGCAAGCTCGTCGCGAACGCGGACGCCACGGCGGCGGGCGTCCTCGGCGCGCTGGGGAAGGGGCTGGTGACGAAGGTCGGGGACACTGCGAAGGTTTCCGCGGAGTGCGTACGCGGTGACTCCTTCACGCGCGAGAACGCGGCCGCGAACGGTGCCCTGTATCTCGTCGACGCGGTCGCCAAGGACGGTTACCTGAAGTCCGCCCTCGCCGGCGCCGAGGACCAGCCCGACCACGGCAACACCGCCGACGCCGTCGTCGCGCTCGCCGCCGCGGGCCGGACCGCCGCGGCCGGGAAGTCGCTCGCGTGGCTGGAGAAGAACTCCGCTGAGTGGGCGGCACAGAACGGCCCCGCCGCGTACGCCCAGCTGATCTTCGCGGCGGACGCGACCGGCAAGAACCCGCGCGACTTCGGCGGCGCGGACCTGGTGAAGCAGCTCGGCGCGACTGGCCCGGAGGGCTGGAACTACACCGCTGCCGGTACCGCCGCCCCCAGCAAGGAGAAGCCGAAGGGGCAGGACGAGGAGGACGGCGGCGTCAGCGTCTGGTGGATGATCGGCGTCGGCCTCGTCGGCGGCATCGGCGTCGGCTTCCTGATCAGCAGCCGCAACAAGAAGCAGCCGAAGCCGTGATCCGCCTCCACCGCCGCCGTACGGTCCTGCTGGTCCTGGCCCCGCTGTTCGCCGTCCTCCCCATGCTCGGGGCGACGGGGCAGGCTCACGCGGCCGGTTACCGCTACTGGTCCTTCTGGGACCGCGACGGCGACAGCTGGGTGTACGCGACCCAGGGACCGTCGATCGTCCGGCCCTCCGACGGCGATGTCCAGGGCTTCCGCTTCTCGGTGAGCGAGGACGCCCAGGACGCGGCGAAGCCGCGCGGGGCCGCGGAGTTCGCGACGATCTGCGCGAAGACGCCCGCGCGGGAGGATTCGAAACGGGTCGCCCTGGTCCTCGACTTCGGCACGAGCGCGGACGCGCCGTCGGGCGAGACGCCGCCCCGTGCGCGTACGGCCTGCGCCCGCGTCCCCGAGGACGCCACGACAGCAGACGCGCTCGCCACGGTCGCCAAGCCCCTGCGCTACGACACGAACGCCCTCCTGTGCGCCATCGCGGGCTACCCGCGCACGGGGTGCGGCGAACCGGTCTCGGCCGCCGAGCCGACGACGACACCGTCGGCCACGCCTCGCGAGACGAGTGCCTCCGCCGAGAACGACTCCAGCGAGTCCGGTGGCGGCTCCGGCGATCAGGGCCCGTCGCTGGGCCTGGTCGCGGGCATCGGGGCGGTGGCTGTACTGGGCGCGGCGGCGGCCTGGCAGACGCGTCGCCGGCGGCGCGACTGACGGGCGGAGGTACGCACGATGAGCGAAGCCAGTGGGGCTGCGGGCAGGGCAGCGGCCGCCCAGAATGCGCCGACCGGCAACCGGCCGTCCGGCGAGCTGCCTGCCAGCAGGCTGCCATCCGGCAAGCTGCAAGCTGGCGATCGGCCATCCGGCAATCAGCCGACGGCCAATCAGCCGCCGAGCAACCGGCCCGCCGGCGAGCTGCCAGTCGGCGAACAGCCTCCCGGTAGCCCGCAGTCCAGCGAACGGTCCTCCGGCAATCCGCCAGCCGGCAAACCGACGCCCGGCAATCCGCCGGCCTGCAAACCGACGCCCGGCAACCCGCCGGCCTGCAAACCGACGCCCGGCAATCCGCCGGCCTGCAAACCGACGTCCGGCAACCCGCCAGTCGGCGAACGGCCCGACGGTACTCCGCAGTCCAGCGAGCGCCCCTCCCCCGATCCCTCATCCGGCACCCCCCGCCACCGCTCCCTGCCAAGCCCGCCGCAGGCGACCCGCTCCAACGCCCTCCACCCCGGCGCCTGGTGGCTCTGGGCCCTAGGTCTCGGCACCGCCGCCTCCCGCACCACGAACCCCCTCCTCCTCACCCTCCTCATAGCGGTAGCGGGCTACGTAGTAGCCACCCACCGCACCGCATCCCCCTGGTCCCGCTCCTACACCGCCTTCGTCAAACTCGCCCTCGCCGTACTCGCCATCCGCCTCGTCTTCGCCGTCTTCCTCGGCTCGCCCATCCCCGGCACCCACACCCTCGTCACCCTCCCCGAACTCCCGCTCCCCGACTGGGCGCAGGGCATCCGCATCGGCGGCCGGGTCACCGCGGAGGGCCTGGTCTTCGCGCTGTACGACGGCTTGAAACTGGCCACGCTCCTCATCTGCGTGGGAGCCGCGAACGCCCTCGCCAACCCGGCCCGCCTTCTCAAGTCGCTCCCAGGCGCCTTGTACGAGGCGGGAGTTGCTGTGGTCGTCGCGCTGACCTTCGCGCCCAACCTGATCGCGGACGTCCAGCGCCTGCGCGCCGCACGCCGCCTCCGCGGTCGGCCCGACCGCGGGATACGCGGCCTGCTCCAGGTCGGACTGCCGGTCCTGGAGGGCGCGTTGGAACGTTCGGTCGCGCTCGCGGCGGCGATGGACGCCCGCGGTTACGGCCGTACCGCCGAGGTATCGCCCACCGTCCGCCGCACCACCGCCGTACTCACCCTCGGCGGCCTGGTCGGCGTCTGCGCCGGAACGTACGGCCTGCTCACCGCCGAAGGCGGCACGTACGGACTGCCCGTGCTGCTCGTCGGCCTGGGCGCGGCCCTCGCCGGGCTCTGGCTCGGCGGTCGCCGCTCGCTGCGTACCCGCTACCGGCCGGACGCGTGGGGCGCACGGGCATGGCTGGTCGCCGCATCCGGCGCGGGAGCCGCGGCGCTGCTGATCCTGTACGCCGCCTACGACTCGCCTGGCTCCGCCGCCCTGCACCCCGGCGTCGTACCCCTGACGTCCCCCACCTTCCCCCTCTGGCCGGCCGCCGCGATCCTGCTCGGCCTCGCCCCGTCCTTCATCGCCCCCACGCCCCCTACCGCCAAGGAGCCCTCATGATCCGCTTCGAGGATGTCTCCGTGACGTACGACGGGCAGACCGAGCCGACCGTACGAGATCTAGAACTCACTGTCCCTGAGGGCGAGTTGGTGCTGCTGGTCGGGCCGTCCGGAGTAGGCAAATCGACGATCCTCGGTGCGGTGAGCGGACTGGTCCCGCACTTCACGGGCGGCACCCTGCGCGGACGCGTCACGGTGGCCGGGCGTGACACCCGTACGCACAAGCCGCGCGAACTCGCCGACGTCGTAGGCACGGTGGGCCAGGACCCGCTCGCGCACTTCGTGACGGACACGGTCGAGGACGAACTCGCGTACGGGATGGAGTCGTTGGGCCTCGCACCGGATGTGATGCGCCGCCGGGTCGAGGAGACCCTGGACCTGCTGGGCCTCGCGGACCTCCGCGACCGCCCGATCGCCACCCTCTCCGGCGGCCAGCAACAACGGGTCGCGATCGGCTCGGTCCTCACCCCGCACCCCCGCGTCCTGGTCCTCGACGAGCCGACCTCGGCGCTCGACCCGGCCGCCGCGGAGGAGGTACTCGCCGTCCTCCAACGCCTCGTCCACGACCTCGGCACCACGGTCCTCATGGCCGAACACCGCCTGGAACGCGTCATCCAGTACGCCGACCAGGTCGCCCTCCTCCCGGCCCCGGGCGCCCCGCTCGTACTGGGCCCGCCGTCCGAGGTCATGGCCGTCTCCCCGGTGTATCCGCCGGTCGTCGCCCTGGGGCGCCTCGCCGGATGGTCACCGTTGCCGCTGACGGTGCGCGACGCACGGCGGAGGGCGGGGGCGCTGCGGGAACGGCTGTCGGAAGTGGCGTACGAGGGCGAGTCTGCGAGCGCGACTCCGGCCGCGGCGCCCGCACTCCGTCCCGTACCAGCCCGCTCGCGCCTCTTTCGCAGGCGCGTCACCCCAACTCCCAGGCCGACCAACGCAGTTGCCGCGTCCGTCGACCACCTCACCGTCCGCCGAGGCGGCATCGAAGCCCTCCACGACGTCACTCTGACCGTCGCCCCCGGCGAGACCATCGCCCTCATGGGCCGCAACGGTGCCGGAAAGTCCACGCTGCTCAGCGCACTGGTGGGGCTGGTCGAACCGGCGTCGGGCTCTGTGCGGGTCGGCGGCGCCGTACCGCACCGGACGGCGCCCCCCGAACTCGTACGCCGAGTCGGCCTCGTACCGCAGGAGCCTCGCGACCTGCTGTACGCGGACACGGTGGCCGCCGAGTGCACGGCCGCGGACCGCGACGCGGGCGCGGAACCGGGGGCCTGCCGCGCCCTGGTCTCCGAACTGCTCCCCGGTATCGCGGACGACACCCACCCCCGCGACCTCTCCGAGGGCGGGCGCCTCACCCTCGCCCTGGCCCTGGTCCTGACGGCCCGCCCTCCACTCCTCCTCCTGGACGAGCCGACCCGGGGTCTCGACTACGCGGCCAAGTCCCGCTTGGTATCGGTCCTTCGGGACCTGGCAACGGCGGGCCACGCCATCATCCTGGCCACCCACGACGTGGAACTGGCCGCCGAACTCGCCCACCGGGTGGTGATCCTGGCCGACGGCGAACCGGTGGCCGACGGCCTCACCGCCGAGGTCGTCATGGCGTCCCCGTCCTTCGCCCCTCAGGTGGCGAAGATCCTGGCCCCGCAGAGGTGGCTGACGGTCTCGCAGGTACGCGCTGCTGTGGGTGCAACGGAGTGGGAGTGGGAGCCGGAAGGCCGGGAGACGACAGCAGACCGGGAGGCGGACGCGTGACCCCCCAGTCGCTCTCCCAAGCCCGCGCGACCCCCCAAGCCCGCGCCATCCGACTCGGCCCCCGCTCCGTCGCCGCCCTCGCGCTCGTCAGCGTCATCGGCATAGCGGCCTTCGCCTGGCCCTTGCTCGCCGGGCCGACGTCCCAGGTCAGCGCCCATGCGCAGGATGCACCCTGGCTGTTCGCGGGGCTGCTCGTGCTGCTGGTCGGGGTGGTGGGCGCCGCGGTCTCGGAGTCGGGGATCGGGCCGAAGGCCGTGGCCATGCTCGGGGTGCTGGCGGCGACGGGGGCGGCGTTGCGGCCGATCGGGGCCGGTACGGCCGGGATCGAGCCGATGTTCTTCCTGATGGTGCTGAGCGGGCGGGTACTGGGCCCCGGATTCGGCTTCGCACTCGGCGCGGTCACGATGTTCGCGTCCGCGCTGCTGACTGGCGGGGTCGGGCCGTGGATGCCGTTCCAAATGCTCAGCATGGGCTGGTTCGCGATGGGCGCGGGCCTGCTCCCGGGCCCCGACCGCCTACGCGGCCGTACGGAGTTGGTAATGCTCGCCGCATACGGCTTCGTCGCGGCCTTTGCCTACGGCACGCTCATGAACCTGTCCGGCTGGCCCTTCATGAACGCCCTCACATCAAGCGTGGCCTTCGACCCGGACGCGGACGTCACCACCAACCTGACCCGTTTCCTCGCGTACTGCCTGGCCACCTCCCTCGGCTGGGACCTCGGCCGAGCCACCGTCACGGTCGCCCTGACCCTCACCCTGGGCGCGACCATCCTCAAGGCCCTACGGCGGGCCACCCGCCGGGCGGCTTTCGAAGCACCGGTGACGTTCGAGCACCCGCACACCCAGGAGCCCTGAAACTAGGATGAGGGCCATGGCCAACCTCATGTCCACCGAGGACTACGCCGCCTGGCAAGAGACGAACTACCTGCTCCGATCCCCGGCCAACGCCCGCCGCCTCATGGAAGCTGTCGCCCGCGACCAAGCCGGCCAGCCAAGGATCACCAAGTCCCTTGAAGAGCTCCAGGAACTGGCCGGTGAGGATTGAGAGACGCCAACTTCGACCCCGAGCGTGGCTTCGGCTCGTCACCATGAGGACCTGTGCGGGCGGACGTGCCTGGTCGTGTTATCGGCCGTTGTTGCGGCTGTGCTCGGCCAGGAGTGTGAACCCGTGACGGTCGACTGGTGCGGCTGTGGCCGAGAGGATGGCGACGCCGGTGCCAGTGCTGCGGTCGAGTCCGAGCCAGGACCGGAAGCCGCCGGTGCCGCCGTTGTGCCAGGTGATTGGTCGGCCTTTCACCTGGATCGTGATCCATGCGGCGCCGATGCGGGCGCCGGCGCCGAACGGGGAGATCGGATCGAGTGCGGCGATGCCCGGGGCACTGCCGTCGAGTATCGCCGCTGTGAAGCGGGCCATGCTGGTGATGGAGGCCCGGATGCCGCCTGCCGGTCCGAGTCCCTCACCGGTCCAGGGTTGCCGCGGTCGTCCTCGGCGGCTTCTGCCGTTGAGCGCCCCGGGGCGGAGCTCGTCGGCTGTCCCCGGGATGTAGAAGCAGTCAAGTTCCAGCGGGGTAGCGATGCGCTGTTGGACGAGCTCTGGGTAGGTCGTCGTGGCGGCGCGGGCGAGGGCGTGTCCGAGAAGTTCGAATCCGAAGTTGGAGTAGCGGGACCGTGGCTTGCTCAGCGGAACATCTCGGGCTTGGTCGAGGAGCTGTTCGAGGTCCTCGCCGTAGGGGTTGGTTCCGTATCGCCACAGGGCGATGGTGCGCCGCAATGGTTGTGCGGATTTGGGTAGCCGGGGCAGGCCGGATCGGTGTGTGCTCAGCGATCGGAGTGTCACTCGTGCGGCGGGGACGTCGCCCAGTGGCAGCAACTCGCCAAGGCTCGTGTCGGGGTCGATCTCGCCTCGAGTGAGGGCGTCGGCGTACAGCAGCCCGGTGACGGCCTTCGCGATCGAGCCGATTTCGAAGTCGGCGTCGAGGTCGGTGCCGCGGCCCGCCACGCTCATGCCCTCGGGCGTGACCACGGCCGCCGCGGCGACCGGGTGGCGCGGGCCCAACAGTTCGCCGAGCCTGGCAACAAGCCGCTGATCGCCGTGTATCTGGGCGGTCATGACCGACCGCCGAACAGGCCCCGAGCGGCGTACTTCTTGTGGACTGCCCGCTTCGAGACGCCCAGGACGGCGGCGATTTGCGGCCACGTGGCACCGTTGTTGCGGGCGCGGCGCACCAGCACCGCTTCGATACGTTCCGTCTCGGCGCGGAGTCGCGCGACGGCGCCCAACCCCACCAGCGGGTCGTGGTCGGCCGTCGATGCCGCGAGTTCGGTCAACTGATCCACATCCATGCGTCAACCGTAGTTGACAGCCACCTGAATCGTCAACCAGAGTTGACGCCACCGGCCGGAGAACACCTCCCGGACGCTGTCGAGACGCGTGTACGCATGACTGGGTGGCGGGCGTGATCGCAGCAGCGGACAGGGCGATGATCGAGCCTTTCAGCGGACTGTCGGCTGGCCCGCCAGTTCACCAAGCTCATCGTCAAAGAACCGCCCCAGCGGCGATAGTTCAGGCATAGCCACTGAAAAGGGATTCAATGTATCTCTCCAGCCTTTGAGTCAGAACACTGGCTGTCAGATCTACGCGGCCCAGTTCACGCCAGGGGACGGCGACCTTCTCCGCATCCGGAGCAAAACTCAACGCGTCCAGAAGCCGCCAATAGAGATGGGCGGTGCCGCCTTCGGCCAAGGTTCCGCCCGCCGCGACGTAGCGATCGGCGAAGCGGATGCCTGCGGGAATCCCGTGCAGCAGGGCGAGGGCCGTTGAGCAATGAGCCACGTCCAAGTCGGCCGGCCCCCAAGAGGTCTCCACCCAGTCGACGACACCACTGATCTGGAGATCATCATCGGTGCCTGTGAAGAGGACGTTGCCGGGGTGGAAGTCCCGATGCAGGAAGCAACCCTTATACGCCGGAGGCTCCTGGCGGATGACGTCGACAGCCCGCTGCCAGAGCTCGGACCGCTCGGTGGCCGCGGGCGGAGTCACTCGCTCGGGAGAGGCCCAGGCCTGGTAGGTACGAGGCCGTTGCTGCGCGGTCACCGGCAGCTGATGGATACGCACCAACTGCCGGGCCAGCAGGTCAGCGCGGTCATCAGCACCCTGATCGCCCAGGCGCACAGTCCCCGGCAGCAGGGACATCAGCAAGGAGGGGCGATCGCAGTACTGCGCCGTCGCATCCACCGCCGCGAGCGTGGCCGCGGGCACGTCCGTGTCACCGAGCAGGCGCAGGACAGTCGCCTCACGGGTCAGCAGGCCCTCCGCGTGCCGAACGAAGAAAGGCTTGACGAAGGACCGCAGGACGAGTGAGCGCCGACCACCCGGACCACAGAGGTCCAGGCGGCGCATCTCCGACGTCCAGCCACCACGCAGCCGCACAACGCTTTCGATGCGCTCCGCCTCGGACAACCCCTTCTCCACCCAGGAGCGCGTGGCCCCCCAGCCCCGACTGTCAAGATCCACGCCGATGCCCTCGGCTCCCTCATCCGAACCCATGAAGGCAGGCTATCCGTCGCCCCGTGAACGCATCCTGTGAGGCGAATTCGCTAATAGTGTCTCTTGACTGGGCCTGAACTGCCCCGAGTTTCGTGGGAGTCCGGTCTTGGTTGTTCAGGCGGACTGCGGGGTGGCTTCCTGGCTCCGCCAGAAGTCGCGTTCGTACTCGGCGGGCGGTACGTAGTCGAGGGCGGAGTGGAGGCGTTCCTCGTTGTACCACGTGACCCACTGGAAGATCGCCCGTTCGACCTGGTCGACGTCCCGCCAGGGACCCTGCATCTCGATCAACTCGGCCTTGAAGGTGCCGTTCAACGCCTCGGCCATCGCGTTGTTCAGTGCGGACGTGTGTGAGCCCAGAGCTGTCGACAAGTCACCAAAGCCGGAGCAAGTCGAAACCGGCGCATACTGGACTCAAGCCCGTGATGTCGAGTCGCTGCGCGAGCCTCTGCGGCAGGACCGGTTGACCATCATCGGCCATTCTGCCGGCACCAGGCTCGCGACCAGCTACGCGGCGCAGTATCCGGAGCGGGTCGCCCGACTCCTTCTCGTCACGCCGCCGTCCACCTATCTGGTAGACGAGCCCGCCGACGCAGCGGAGCTCATCGGTGAACGAAGTGGCGACCCGATGTTCGACCAAGCTGTTGCCGCGTTCCAAGGCGGCGCCGATCTGTCCGACGAGACAGCGTTCAATGCCCGGCAGCAGGCGTGCGCCCCGATGAGGTACGCCGCCTGGACGGCAGCCGAACAGAAGCACGCACAACTGGGGAAGTTCGACCTCGCCGCGGCGCAGGCGTTTTTCAGCGTGCAGCCACCGGAAGACCTGGCCGGAAGGCTCGCTGCGGTGAAGGCACCGACATTGGTGCTCGGTGGCGCGCAGGACTGTCTGACGGGTGTGCGGCCGGTGAAGGCGCCGGCGAGGCTTTTCCCGAACGGTGATGTCGTGCTGATCGACCAGTGCGGCCACTGTCCCCGGGTCGAACGGCCCGCCGAGTTCCGGTGGGCCGCCGACACCTTTCTAGGCGGTCACGACTGAGTCACCGCTGATCTTCACCGGGATCGGGGTCAGGCCAGTGGTTGCCGGCCCTTTCTTCCTCTCGCCGGTCGCGGCGTCGAAAACGCTGCCGTGGCCGGGGCATGTGATGGTGCCGCCCGCCGGTTGGGAAACGGTGACGCCCGCGTGCGGGCAGGCCGGGTCGAGCCCTTTGACCTCGTTCTCCGATGGCCGGACGATCAAGACTTTGCCTGACGGTCCATCCACGATCGCCCCGCTGCCGACCGAGACGTCGGCCAGCTTGGCCAACGGCGTGCCACCGGAGCCGGAGGATCCTCCGGCGGGCGGGTTGGCGGCGGGTGTCTCGGACGAGCAGGCGGCTAGGGAAACCGGTGCGACCAGACCGGCTAGCAGACCGCAGACAACCGTGCGGCGTGTTGTATCTGGCAAGACGATGCCTCCTGAGCGCAAACAGTGGTGTTTTTCGGCTTGTTGACTTCAGTGAGCTCACACACGTTCGGCGTTCGTCAGGACTTGCGGGGGGAGACCGACATGATGCCAATGCACATCTCGTCGCCGGTGCCGTCGCCCCACACAACGTGGCGCGGCGGCAGCTTCTTCAGCTGCGGCAGCTGTTTGCGCAGCCCCGCGTCGTGCGTACACGTCACCCTCAGCGTGTCCCCCGGACCGACCTCCACCGGCGACGGCAGCTTCACCATCCGCTGGTTGTCGAAGTCGAACTGCGGCACGTCCAGCAGGACCTTGGCCTTCGGCGTGCCCGGGTTGAGTTCGACCTTCATGGACCGCCCGAGCATGTGCATGTGACCGAAACCGGCGAACACCGTCACCGGCTCCTCCACCTCGTGGTCGCAGGACTGAGTGTCACCGGGCTTCGGCACGCCGCCCTGGTTGCACTCCTCCACCTGACGGTCCGCGAATTCGCCGACATCCGGCCCGAACCGCTTCGTCACGTCCGCGATCGAGGCCGCCCGGTCACAGAGCGGACCCGACTCGTCGGCGGCGCAGGGCAGGTCGGTCGGCGCGTCGAGCGACCACGTCTCGAGTTCCCGGGTCTGCGGCGTGCCGTCCTTCAGCCGCAGCCGCACCGCCGAGCGGTCCGACCCGCCCGGCTTGCCGTCGGTCGCGAGCAGGTTGTAGTGCATCTGGAGGATGATCAGGCTGCCCGGCTCCAGCTTGAAGCCGGCGTCCTGGTCGAGCAGCGTCTCTGTGGCGCCCGGCGCCCAGGTGTCCACCCACGCCGCGCCCGGGTCGGCGCCCTCGTCGTCGCCCTCCACGTCGGCGCCGTCCACGCCGGTCCCGCCGAAACACTGCCAGCCGAGGCCGGGAGTCTTCGCGTCCTGCTCGCGCACCGCGGCAGCGCCGCCCGGCGGCACCGCGTACACGATGCCGTGGTGCGCGATGGCGCCGTTCTCCGGCATGACCTGGGTCCCGGTCAGGAACGCGTCCTTGGTCAGGCCCGGATCGAGCACCTGGCACCTGTACTCGTCCACGGCGCCGTCCGGCGGCGCGGGCGTGTAGGCCTCGGCCATCTTCAGGTCGACGAACCGCTCGCCGGCGCGCAGCGGCTGCGGTGGAGCCGATGACCCGCCCGCGTGCGCGCTGTGCGAGCTGGGCTCGGCGGGCTCCGCACTGTTGTCGGCGTCCGACCCGCAGGCGGCGACAGCGAACGCCGTCGCCAGCGCCATGATGGCCGCCCCGAACCTCAACCGCCCGGGCGGCGCTTTCCCTGACGGCGCTGTGTCGACTGCCATCACTAGCCTCCTACATACGGGTTGCATCGCTTATCTGGATGCCTACTTCCTACCGAGCGCACCTGAGACGAACGTTAGAGAGCTGCTACCGGTAGTTCTCTCCGGAGCGCCGTTCGACACCCGCACGAGAATCAAGGCCCGTCGCAACTGGGCCCGAAGTCACGCCCACGAAAGTCCGTCGGCGATGGACGGGAGCCAAACTCAGCTCAGAACCGACTTCTACGCCTGCCTGACCGCGCAGGTCGACGCGCTGTTCGAGCTCACCGACGCGGTGCTCTGTACTGATGAGGGTCGAGCCGCTCACCGTCGAGGAGCTGCAGGACAGCATCCGGCGGGTGAGCGGCACCGATGTCACGATCACCACGATGTTGTCCGGGATCCGCTGGATCGACACGGCGCGGCAGGCGACCATGTACCGGGCCGGCCGGGTCCTGCTGGCCGGGGACGCGGCCCCACGTGTACGCGCCGGTCGGCGCCAGGGCCTCAACGTCGGTATCGTCGACGCGGCGAACCTCGGCTGGAAGCTCGCGGCCGTGGTATGCGGCTGGGTCGGCGAGGACATCCTCGACGCGTACACCACCGAACGGCATCCGGTCGCGGCGCGCCTGCTGCAGAACACCCGGGCCCAGATCGCCCTGATGCGACCCGACCCGCAGACGAGGGCGCTGTGGGAGATGTTCTCCGACCTGATGGACCTCGACGACGCCCACCGGTACGTCGCCGACATGCTCGCCGGCAAGCTCGCCGGGATGGACGTCCGGTACGACCTGGGCGACGACCACCGGCTCGTCGGCACCCTGTGCCCGGACATGAAGCTGACGCTGGAGCGGCCCGGCCCGGACGTCGTCACCGCGGTGACCCGGTCGGCGGACCTGCTGCGTGAGGGTCGTGGGCTCCTGCCCGACCTCGTCGACCGCGCGCAGGTCCGCGACGCCGCGGCCGCGTGGACGGGACGGGTCAACACCGTCACCGCCCGCACGGACCGGGTGGACGTCGACGCGTTGCTCATCCGGCCCGACGGCTGTGTCGCCTGGGCCTTGCCCACGGGGCAGGACCTCGACGCCACCACGCGGGTGCGTGCGCTGGGCACATGGTCCGGCCAACCGGCCTGAGCACCGTACTAACAGTCGTCTCAGGTTCGCTCGGTAGGAAGCAGGCATCCAGATAAGCGATGCAACCCGTATGTAGGAGGCTAGTGATGGCAGTCAACGCAGCGCCGTCCGGGGAAGCGCCGGCCGGTCGGTTGGCAGGCCGGTGGGTGCCATGGTTGGTGATTGGCTTGTGGCTGGTGCTGGCGGCGGGCATGGTGCCGCTGAGCGGAAAGTTGAGCTCGGTCACCACCGACAGCGCCGTAGACACCCTGCCGGCCAGCGCCGAGTCCACCAAGGTGGCGGTGCTGGACGACAGTCTCCCCGGCGGTGACAACAACACGTTCGTCTTCGTGTACCACCGCGCCGGCGGCATGACCGACGCCGACCGCGCGACGGTCGAGCGCCACTACAACACCCTTGCCAAGCGGTACCCCCCGAAGGCGACGGCGGCGGCCGGCGAGGACGACGAGGGCTCACCGACGAGCCCCTCCACCGACCGCAAGGCGATGATGTTCACCCTCGAGGTGAGCACGGCCTACGGCGCACCGGAGGACATCGTCGGCCCGTTGCGTGACGCCGCGAAGGACCGCCCCTCCGGCCTGGAACTCGACGTGACCGGCCCGGGCGCGATCGACGGCGACATGGATACCGTCTTCGACGGCATCGACGTGCAGGTCCTCCTCACCACCATCGTCGTCGTCACGCTCCTGCTCATCCTCACCTACCGCAGCCCGGTGTTGTGGATCATCCCGCTGGTGGCCGTCGGCGCGGCCGCACTGACCTCGATGGGGACCGTCTACCTGCTCGTCAAGGGCTTCGGCATCGTGGTCAACGACCAGAACTCGGCGCTGCTGACGATCCTGGTATTCGGCGTCGGCACGGACTACGCGCTGTTGCTCATCGCTCGATATCGGGAGGCACTGCACCACCATGAGAACGTCCGGGTCGCGATGGTCCACGCGCTACGCGGCGCGGCGCCGGCCATCGTCGCGTCCGCGGCCACCGTGGTCGCCGGCCTGCTCTGCCTGCTCGTCGCGGACCTGAACAGCACCAGCGGGCTGGGCCCGATCGGTGCGGCCGGCATCCTGTGCGCGCTGGTGGCCATGCTGACGCTGTTCCCGGCGGTGCTCGTGGTGCTCGGCAGGCGGATCTTCTGGCCGGCCGTCCCGCGGTTCAGCACGGCCGTGGAGGAGAAGCCGGGGCTGTGGGGACGGCTCGGCACCGCCATCAGCCGCCGCCGGTGGCTGGCGACGCTCGGCTCGCTCGGAGTCCTCGGCGTGCTCGCCCTCGGGCTGGCGGGCAACACCGGCGCCCTGCGGGAGCAGGACCAGTTCCTGTCCGCGCCGGAGTCGGTCACCGGTTTCACCGTTCTCCGCAAGCACTTCCCGGAGCTCGGCGGCCAGCCGATGACGGTCTTCACGCGGCCGGCGCACCAGGAGCGGGTGCTCGACATCGTCAAGGACACTCGCGGTGTGGCCCTGGCCATCCCGGAGCAGACCAGTGGTGGCTGGGCCAACATCTCCGTGTTCCCGAAGGACGCGCCGGACACCGCCGCGGAGTACGACACGATCAAGCGGGTGCGCACCGCCGTGCACGCGGTGAGCGGGGCGGAGGCGATCGTCGGCGGGCCGAGTGCGGAGAACCTCGACACCGAGGTGACCACCAAGCGCGACGAGAAGCTGGTGATCCCGCTGGTGCTCGCCGTCGTCCTGATCGTCCTCGGGCTGCTGCTGCGCGCGATCCTGGCCCCGCTGGTCCTGATGGCCACCGTGATCGTCTCATTCGCCGCAGCCTTCGGCGGCAGCGTGTTCGTCTTCGACACGATCCTCGGGTTCAAGGGAATCGACTATTCGGTGCCGCTGCTGGCATTCCTGTTCCTGGTGGCACTCGGCGTCGACTACAACATCTTCCTGGCCAGCCGGGCCCGGGAGGAGACCGTGCGTCTCGGCACCAGCGGGGGCATGCTCAAAGCCCTCTCCGCCACCGGTGGCGTCATCACCTCGGCAGGCCTGGTCCTGGCGGCCACGTTCGCGGTCCTCGCCACACTTCCGCTGGTGATGCTGATCGAGGTCGGGTTCCTGGTCGCCTTCGGCGTGCTGCTCGACGCCCTGCTGGTGCGGTCGGTCCTGGTGCCCGCCCTCACCCTGCTGATCGGCCGGCGGATCTGGTGGCCAAGCCGGCTGTCCCGTCCAGCGGCGGAGCTGCCGGACGGTCAACAGCCGCTCGCCGACGACGAGGAGCCCGCGCTGCAACGGTGAGCGCGGCGGCACGGACGAGATCCGGGACGGGGACCCAGGCCCGTCCCGGATTTTTTTCATGGGCCGACGGCCGCCGCCCTTTGGTCCTGCGCCACACGCCGGGGCTGTGGCCGGCGCATCGCGGTGTCCTGCCCCGACAGTGAGCCGCGCGGGGCCATGCCCGAGGGCCGCCGTCCCTCGTCCTGCGCCGCGCCGCCGGGGCGGGTCAGGACACCGCGGTGTCCTCCCCGGCGGTGAGCCGCGCGATCGGGGCGGGCGGGGCCGCAGCCGGAAGGCCGACCCGAAGCAGCGCGCCACCGCGTGCGGAGCGGGCGACGGCGGCCCGGCCGCCGTGGGCGTCGACGACCCGCTGCACGATCGACAGCCCCAGACCGGATCCCGGCAACGCCCGGGCGCTGTCGGCACGGTAGAACCGGTCGAACACCCGCGGTACGTCGGCGGCGTCGATGCCCGGCCCGGCGTCGTCGACCTCGAGCACCACCGACGCGCCCTCGGCACGGAGCCGGACCTGGACCGGCTGGTCCGCGGGGGACCACTTGCCGGCGTTGTCGATGAGGTTGAGCACCGCCCGCTCGAGCGCAGCGGGACGCCCGCTCACCCACACAGAGGTCACGTCGAGCGCGACCTCGACGTCGGGCGCGCGGGAACGTGCCCGGGTCGCGGCGGCCGCCACCACGTCGGCGAGGTCGAGCAGCTCGGTGTTCTCGTCGCTGACGTCACCGCGCGCCAGATCGGTCAGCTCGGCGACAAGGGTGCTCAACTCGGCCACCTGGGCGCCGAGATCGTTGAGCAGCCGGGTCCGGCTCTCCGCCGGCAGTGCGCTGTCCAGGGTGCCGCGCCGATCGAGCCGGATCAGCAGCTCGACGTTGAGGCGCAGGCTGGTGAGCGGGGTCTTGAGCTCGTGGGCGGCGTCCTCGGCGAGCAGCCGCTGGGCCCGCCGGGAGTCCCGGAGCGCGGCGAGCATGTCGTTGATCGACTGGATCAGCCGCCGGATCTCCCCACCGCCCTCATCCGGGATGTCGGCGTCGAGATCCCGGGTGTGCGCGACACGTACCGCGGCGGCGGTCAGCCGGTCGATCGGTGCCAGCCCGGTCCGCGCCACGGTCCGCCCGACAAGGGCGCCGCCGACCACGCAGAGCAGCCCGATCAGCAGCATGCCGAACCCGAACCGGTTGATCGGGCTGTCGTCGACGACGCGGGCCACCTGGACCGCGCCGTCGCCCGTCCGCAGCGTGTAGATGACGTAGCCGTCCTCGTCGCTGTCGTTCGACTCCATCAGGTCGGCCGACGCGCCCTGCGCCACGCGCCCGGCGTCCTCGCTGACCGGGGGCAGCGCGGGTTGGCCGGCCGGCGTCCGGATCGAGCCGTCGGGCAGGATGACCCGCACCAGCCGACCGGACCCGGGATACGGCGGTAGCTGGACCTGCGCCAGACCGGCGCGCTCCGCGTTCGTCGCCAGGACGCGGGAGTCGGCGCGCAGCTGATTCTCGGCGGTGTTCCGCAGCTCCCAGTCCAGTAGCTCGCTGGCCACCTGGAAGGCCACGAACACGCTGACCGCGATGGCCGTCGCCGCGATCACCGTCAGCCTGGCCCGCAGGGACCACCGGCGCCACCATCGGGTCAGCCGACGCGGTTCCCGGCCGGCGGGCCTGCTCACGGAGGAGTCTCCCGCAACGTGTACCCCAGGCCACGCAGCGTGTAGATCAATCGCGGCTCACCCTCGGCCTCCATCTTGCGGCGCAGGTAGCTCACGTACACCTGGAGGTTGTTGGCGGTGGCGCTCATGTCGAAGCCCCAGATCGCCTCGAACAGCGCGTCGCGGGTCAAGACCCGGGTCGCGTTGCTCATGAGGACCTGCAGGAGGGAGAACTCGGTCCGGGTCAGGCGCAGCGGCCGCCCGCCCCGCCACGCCTCGAACCTGTCGGCATCGAGCCGGACGTCGGCGAACGACAGGATCTGCGACTCCCCGTCGGTCGGCGTGCGCCGACGCAGCAGGGCCCGCACCCGGGCCAGTAATTCCTCGGTGGCGAACGGCTTGGGCAAGTAGTCGTCGGCGCCCGCGTCCAGCCCCGTGACCCGGTCGGAGACCTGGTCACGGGCGGTCAGCATCAGTACCGGCAGATCCCGACCCGCGGCCCGCAACCGCCGGCAGGTCTCCAACCCGCCGAGGCGGGGCATCATCACGTCGAGGATCAGCAGATCCAGCGTGTCGCCGTCGGCCCCACCGACCCCGTCGAGCACGGCGAGACCGTTGGCGACGGTGCTGGTGTCGTAACCCTCGACCTGGAGCACCCGCTCCAGCGACTCACGGATGGCCGCTTCATCATCCGCGATCATGATCCGCACGCCGGCCCGCCCCCTTCCAGTCGATGTTTTTGCCGCTCATTGTCCCCGATCAACCTGAGGCCAGGATTAGAGCGTCGCCGCTGTGGTGCCCGCGGGCCGTGCTCTTACGGATGCCCAAGAGGTCCTGACAAAGGCGTTGGACGTGGCGGCGGGTGATCAGGCAGGTGGCGAGGCCGAGGAAGGCTTCGTGGATGTCGTCGCGTCGTTCCCATCGGACCCGTAAGCGGCGGAAGCCGTGCACCCACCGCCGTTTCACCGCTGAAGAGGGCTCCTCCGCTGTCACCAAACACAGCGCAGTTGCTCGCCTGGATCATGCCGCGCAGCGTGGTGCCGTCGGTGTAGGTGACCGTCGCGTTCGTTTTGAAACGCGCGGGCTCACTGCCACACCCGCACATACCAATCCCCCAGGCGAGTGGGAAACAGGCGGGTCACCACCCAGAGCTTGGGCCCGGCGGGCAGCGCCGCGAAAGTGCAGCCGAGGCCCACGAGGGCGATCAGCACCGTCGAGCTGGTCGCCAGGAGCGAGGTGTGCGCGTCGCGCGCCTGGTAGCCGCCGAAGGTGGTCTGCACGTGTCGCTCCGCGCCGGGGTGACCGTCGTCCCAGGCGAGGCTGGCGTAGTTGTCCACGACTCGGCCGTCGTCGGAGACGAACCTACCGGTGCAGATCCGACGGGCGCCGCCCCTCGCCTCGGGCCCCTCGTGGCATTCGCGCACGGTCAGCGTCCCCGAGGCGCCGGTCCAGCCGAGGACGGAGGTGGTCAACGAACCCAGCACGGCGGTCGCGCCGAAGCACGCCAGCACCGCGCACCACCACGCGGCCAGCCGCCACGGGCTCTTGGGCCGGATACCGACGGGCCGACGTCCGCGTCCGCTCCCGCGCGCCCTTTGTCTCGCCATGGCGCACCCCCGCTTCGGCCATCCTCCGCCAGCCAGAGGCAGCGTACGGCGGGACCCGCCTCAATGGCCGAGCCCATCCGGCAGCTTACCGAGTGCGTCAACGACACCCTGAGGGGCCAGATGACGCTGGAACGGCACGGGAGCCGCACGCCCCCACGGGCGTCACCGTTCGCGTCGCCCAGCGCATCCCGGCCCTGACGAAGCCCTGAAAGGTGACCGCAACGGCGAGCGAAACTCATCGCTCCCCGCACTCGAACCACACCGTCTTCCCACCCCCGCCCTCCGGCCACACCCCCCACTTCGCGACCACCGCATCGAGCAGGACCAGACCGCGCCCACCCTCCGACTCCATCGACAACTCGGCTGGCACGGCAGGCAGTTGGGGCGAGCCGTCCGTGACCTCCACCCGTACCCCCGCCGCCCCTTGCCGAAGCAGCAGCAACTCGCAGCGCCGGTCCGGGACATGGCGTACGACATTGGCGATCAGCTCGGTCACGCCGAGTTCCACGGCGTCGGACAGTTCGGCCATGTCCCACTCGTCGAGAAGCGAGCGGACGATGCGGCGGATGTGCAGGGCCGAGTGCTCGCCGGCCGTGAGGCGCATGCGGTACTGGGCGGGGCGCGGGCCCAGGAGGAAGCCCGGGAAGGTGGAGCGAATGTATTCGTTCACCCTGCGAGACTGACCTGGCACAGCGGCGATCAGGGCGGCGAGTGCGTCGAATGCGCGCCCCTCCATGCAAGGCGGCCATGACGAGCCGCGCTCTCATGCCCCCCACGGGGTGGACCCTATGCCCCCGCACCCCCACCCCGTACCACCCCATGGCGTGATCCCTTCGCTTCTTGCGGACAGTTCAGCCCTCTTCTGTTCACTTCATTGACACGAGTCATCAGCGGACATAGTTTCCGCCGCGTACTCGTGGCACCTGATGGCACGTCAATAGCTCTGACCCCACCGTGGGTTCAAGGGTCGAACGCCGACTGCCGCCGGTGGCACGTGTACACACGCGTACACGCGGTCCCCACAACGACGTGCCCGCACACGAAGGAGTGACGGCTCTTGTCCGACACCGTGTCCCGGCGATCGGCCCTGCGTCTGCTGGGCGGTTCGATCGCGGTCGCAGCCGCGGCCACCTCCACCGGATTCACCACCTCCTCGCACACCTCCTCGCACACCACCGCGCTCAAGAGAGCCGACCCGAGCGCGGGTCCGCGCGTGGAAGGCCTGATCGCCAAACTCACCCTCGACGAGAAGATCTCCCTGCTGCACGGCGCCACCGACCCGAACTCGCTCGGCCAGGCCGGCTACATCCCCGGCGTCGAGCGCCTCGCCATCCCCCCGCTCCGTCTCGCCGACGGCCCCGCCGGAGTCCGTATCACCCGGCATGCCACGGCGCTGCCCGCCCCCGTCCTCCTCGCCTCCGCCTTCGACCCCGAACTGGCCCGCCGCTACGGCCAGGTCATCGGCCGCGAGGGCCGGGCCCTCGGCCAGGACGTACTGCTCTCGCCGATGGTCAACGTCATCCGCACCCCGTACGCGGGCCGCAACTTCGAGACCTTCAGCGAGGACCCGCTGCTCTCCGCCGACCTGGTGGCCGAGGAGATCAAGGGCATCCAGGGCGAGGGTCTCATCGCGACCGTCAAGCACTACGCGATGAACAACCAGGAGAAGGACCGCATGACCATCGACGTGCGGGTCGACGAGCAGACGATGAACGAGGTCGAGCTGCGCGGCTTCGAGTCCGCCGTCCGCGCCGGCACGGGCGCGTTCATGGGCGCCTACAACAAGGTCAAGGGCACCTACGCCTGCGAGAACCAGGAGCTCCTCACCGACATCCTCCGCGACCGCTGGGGCTTCGAGGGCTGGGTGATGTCCGACTGGTACGCCACCCACAGCACCGTCGACGCGATCACCGCCGGCCTCGACATGGAGATGCCGGACGGCAAGTACCTGGGCAAGGCCCTGAAGACGGCGGTCGAGAACGGCAGCGTCTCCGAGGAGTACCTCGACCGCGCCGTACGCCGCACCCTCGCGGTGATGGACGACTTCGGGCTGCTCGACGGCAGCGCCCCGCCCCGTCCGGACCGCGACCCGGCGGCTGGCGCGGCGGTCGCCCTGGACGTGGCGAAGGCCGGAGCCACGCTGCTGCGCAACGAGAACCGCACCCTTCCCCTGACCGGCGCCGCCGCCCGGAGCATCGCCGTCATCGGGCCCACCGGATCGATCCCGTTCGTCAGTGGCGGCGGCAGCGCCCATGTCATTCCGGACCGGGCCGACAGTCCGCTCGACGCCATCAAGTCCCGCGCGGGGCACGGCGCCCGGGTGTCCTACGCACTGGGCGAGGACATCTTCGGCAAGGCCATCCCCGAAGGCGCCTTCTCACCGGGTCTCGAGAGCGAAGGGCAGCGGGTCGCCGCCGGGGAGACCTGGACGTACGAGGGAACGCTGACCGCACAGGACGCCGACGAGTGGACCTTCGTCATCCACTACTCGGGTACTACGCGCCCCAAGGTGCTCCTCGACGGCGAGGAACTCTTCCCGGTGCTGCCCGACTTCGGCGAGTACTTCACCGGCGGCCTCGTGTCGGCGGCGCCCGACGGGCTCGCCGTGCGCCGCAAGACAGTCGACCTCGCCAAGGGCAAGCACAAGGTGAAGATCACCGCAGAGGGCGGTGACGAAGGGCAGTTGTTCCGGCTACGGCGCATCACCGGCGCGACCCGCGCCAAGGATGTCGCCGAGGCCGTGCGGGCCGCGCGCGCCGCTCACAGTGTCGTGCTCTTCGCGTACGAGGACGCCACCGAGGGCCAGGACCGCACGACCGTCGCGCTGCCCGGTCACCAGGTGCGCCTCATCGAGGCGGTGACGGCGGTGAATCCCCGTACCACCGTCGTCCTCAACACCTCGTCCTCGACGTCGATGCCCTGGCTGCGGCGAACCGCCGCCGTGCTGCAGATGTACTACCCGGGCCAGGAGGGCGCGGCCGCCACCACGGCCGTTCTGTTCGGCGACTGCGACCCCGGGGGACGCCTCACCCAGTCCTTCCCGGTGGACGACGATCATCACCCGGTCGCCGGCGATCCGCGTCGCTACCCGGGCGTGGACGGCATCGAGGAGTACTCGGAGGGCATCCACGTCGGCTACCGCTGGTACGACGCCGAGGGCGTGCGCCCGCTGTTCCCGTTCGGGCACGGCCTCTCGTACACCACGTTCTCCTACAGCGACCTGCGCGTACGCGGGTCACGACATGGTCTGGAGGTGACCTTCACCGTGCGCAACACCGGGCGCCGTGACGGCGTCGACATCCCACAGGTGTATGTCGGCCCCTCACCGGAACTCCAACTCGACCAGCCGGTAAAGCTGTTGGGCGGATACCGGCGGCTCGCACTGCGGGCGGGAGAGGAGCGCCGGGTCACCGTACGCGTCGACGAACGCACCCTCTCCTCATGGGACCCCGAACGCCACGACTGGGTGCTCGGAACCGGCCGCCGCACCGTGTGGGTGGGAGCCTCGGCGAGCGAACTGCGCCTGCGTACGGTCGCGGAGGTGCACGCGTGATACGCCGACTCACCGTACGTCGTCTCGCTGTCATGCTGACGGCACTGGCGACCACCGTCGTCACGGCCGCCGGTTCCACCGCGGCGGCGCCCGCCCCGACCGAGCAGAACCCGCCACTCGTCCGGACCGAGTCCGGCTGGGTCCGTGGGGAGACCACGAGCGAGGGACGGCAGTTCCTCGGTATCCCTTACGCGCAACCGCCCGTTGGCAAACTCCGCTGGCGCGCCCCGCGGCCCGTAGAGCCGTGGTCCGGTGTGCGCACCGCCGACGACTTCGGCAACCGCTGCGTCCAGACGGCGAGTTGGGACCCCGGCTACGAGAAGCCCAGCCACACCGAGGACTGCCTCGACCTGAATGTGTACGTCCCCGAAGGCGCCGTCGGCTCCGTCGGCTCCGTACAGCGGCCGGTCATGGTCTGGCTGCACGGCGGCGGGCTCACCGCCGGCGCGGGCGAGGACATCGTGCCGGACACCTTCGCGCGGCAGACCGGCACAGTCGTGGTGACCGTCAACTACCGCCTGGGCGCGATGGGTTTCCTCGCCACCTCCGGTCTCGACCGCGAGGCGCGCGACCGCGTCTCGGGCAACTTCGGGATGCTCGACCAGCAGGCGGGCCTGCGCTGGGTGCAGGCCAACATCGCCCGTTTCGGCGGCGATCCGGGCCGCGTCACCATCGCAGGAGAGTCCGCGGGCGGCCGCTCGGTCTGTACGCAGATGGCGTCGCCGACCTCAAGGGGCCTGTTCCACAGGGGGATCGTCCAGAGTGGTGCGTACGCGGACTGTGCGGCCCGTACGCACAAGGAGGCCGTGGCTCAGGGCGCCGAATTCATGAAGAAGCTGGACTGCGCAAGCGTCGCGTGTGTGCGCGGCAAAACCGCGAAGGAAGTCCTCGCCGCCCAGGCCGACTTCAACTGGGGGCCGGTGGTCGGCGGCGACTTCCTGCCGGTACAGCCCTTCAAGGCGTACGCGAACGGAGCGGCCGCCCGCGTCCCCGTACTCAACGGAGCCAACCAGGACGAGGGCCGGATGTTCGCCTTCGCCCAGTTCGACAACAACGGCACTCCGCTCACGGCAGAGCAGTATCCCGAGGTGGTGCGAGGCGTGTTCGGCGAGGAGCAGGGCGAGCGCGTACTCCAGCGCTACCCGCAGTCGGACTACCCATCACCGACCATCGCGTACGGCACCGCCTACGGAGACTTCCTGATGGCCTGCCCGGCACTCCGCCTCAACGACGCCCTGGCGACCCGAGGCCCGGTCTACGCCTACGAGTTCGCCGACCGCACCTCGCCCCCCTTCGCCTCACTACGAAACCTCAACAAGGACTTCGACTTCGGCGCGACCCACGTGAACGAGGTCCAGTACCTCTTCAAACACTTCGGCCTGAAGTCCCCACTGAACGCCGAACAGCGCGCGCTCTCACGCCAGATGATCCAGTACTGGGGCTCGTTCATCCGGGATGGTATGCCGCAAGCCGCCGGCCAGCCCCCGATGCCCGACGGCCAGGAGAAGGTCCTCTCCCTCCGAACCGCCTCGCAGGGCGGCAACAGCCCGAGCACGACGGTCCACCGTGAGCATCACTGCGACCTGTGGGAAGGAGACCGTCCATAGAGTCGTAGAGCCTTAGAGACTGTGGCGGCGGCCTTCGAACCTGGGCCGCCGCCTTTCCCTCTTCAGACACTCGTGCGCGCCCTACAGTCGCTGAATGATCGTCCCCGTAGCCAGCGCCCCGCCCGCGCACATCGTGACGAGCGCGAACTCCTTGTCCCTGCGCTCCAGTTCATGCAGCGCGGTGGTCAACAGGCGCGCTCCCGTCGCGCCGACCGGGTGACCCAGTGCGATCGCTCCGCCATTCACGTTCACCTTCTCCAGGTCCTGCTCGAAGACCTGCGCCCAGCTCAACACCACTGAAGCGAACGCCTCGTTGATCTCCACGACGTCGATGTCCTTCAGCGTCATGCCCGCCTTGCCGAGTACGGCGCGTGTCGCGTCGATCGGGCCGTCCAGGTGGAAGTGCGGGTCCGAGCCGACCAGGGCCTGGGCGACGATCCGCGCCCGCGGCCGGAGCTTCAGCGCCCGCGCCATCCGCTTCGACGCCCACATCAGAGCCGAGGCGCCGTCGGAGATCTGGGACGAGTTGCCCGCCGTATGCACGGCCGTCGGCATGATCGGCTTCAGGCCGGCCAGGGCCTCCGGGGAGGTGTCGCGCAGCCCCTCGTCCCGGTCGACGAGGCGCCACATGCCGTGACCGGCGCGCTGTTCGTCCTCCGTGGTGGGCACCTGGACGGCGAACGTCTCGCGCTTGAAGCGCTCCTCGGACCAGGCGATCGCGGCCCGTTCCTGGGAGGCCAGCCCCAGCGCGTCGACGTTCTCGCGTGTCAGCCCGCGGTGACGAGCGATCCGTTCCGCCGCCTCGAACTGGTTCGGGAGGTCTACGTTCCACTCGTCGGGCGTCGGCTTTCCCGGCCCGTGCTTGGAGGCCGAGCCGAGCGGCACCCGGGACATGGCCTCGACGCCGCAGCTGATGCCGACGTCCACGACGCCGGCCGCGATCATGTTGGCGACCATGTGCGAGGCCTGCTGCGAGGAGCCGCACTGAGCGTTCACGGTCGTCGCGGCCGTCTCGTACGGCAGGCCCATCGCGAGCCACGCGGTACGGGCGGGGTTGCCCGACTGCTCGCCGGCGTGGGTGACGGCGCCGCCGACGATCTGCTCGACGCAGTCGGCGGGGATGTTCGTACGGCCCAGGAGTTCACGGTAGGTCTCGCCCAGGAGATAGGCGGGATGCAGGTTGGCGAGCGCGCCACCGCGCTTGCCGATCGGCGTGCGTACGGCTTCGACGATGACGGGTTCAGCGGCCATGTTCCCCAGTCCTCTCCTCGCCCTTCACGCATCACGGGCGGCCCGGCCCACCCGGTGCGCTGAACTAGAACGCGTACTAGTTCTCTACGCAGTCTGCTGAGCCCACGCCGTGCACCGCAAGGGTCTTGCACCCCCCGAAGTCGCGATCTGCACGAACTCCGCACGCAATTCGACCCGTCATGCCTATTGCGACTTGTAGAACCCGTTACTACCTTCACGGCAATTCCCGGTACCTGATGGTTCGTCAGAACAGACGCCCACACAGACGTCAACACAACCCCCGGACCAAACCCCGGAACGAAGACCCGGACCAAAACCCCAGATCAAACCCCGTCGCACGACCCGGAGTTGCCGATGCCCTGTCCAGCGCTGCCCGACGGGTTCGATTTCACCGATCCCGATCTGCTGCACCACCGCGTGCCTCTCCCGGAGTTCACCGAGCTGCGTCAGGCCGAACCGGTCCACTGGATCCCCCAGCAGCCCGGCATCGCGGGCTTCGAGGACGAGGGTTACTGGGCCGTCACGCGGCACGCTGACGTCAAGTACGTCTCCACGCACCCAGAGCTGTTCTCCTCCTGGCTCAACACCGCGATCATCCGCTTCAACGAGCACATCCCGCGCGACGCCATCGAGGTCCAGCGGCTGATCCTGCTCAACATGGACCCGCCCGAACACACCCGCGTCCGCGGCATCGTGCAGCGCGGCTTCACCCCGCGCGCGATCCGCGCCCTGGAGGACACGCTGCGCCGGCGCGCCCACTCGATCGTCCAGGAAGCCGTCGCCCAGACCGGCCCCTTCGACTTCGTCACCCAGGTCGCCTGCGAACTCCCCCTCCAGGCGATAGCCGAGCTCATCGGCATCCCGCAGGAGGACCGCCTCAAGATCTTCGACTGGTCCAACAAGATGATCTCGTACGACGATCCGGAGTACGCGATCACCGAAGAGGTCGGCCAGGAGTCGGCCACCGAGCTCATCTCGTACGCCATGAACATGGCCGCCGACCGCAAACAGTGCCCCGCCAAGGACATCGTCACGCAGCTGGTGGCGGCCGAGGACCAGGGCAACCTCACCTCGGACGAGTTCGGCTTCTTCGTCCTCATGCTGGCCGTCGCGGGCAACGAGACGACCCGTAACGCGATCACGCACGGCATGCACGCCTTGCTCACCCACCCAGACCAGTGGGACCTCTACAAGAGGGAACGCCCTTCCACCACGGCCGAGGAGCTCGTCCGCTGGGCGACCCCCATCGTGTCCTTCCAGCGCACCGCGACCCAGGACACGGAACTCGGCGGCCAGCGGATCAAGAAGGGCGACCGCGTAGGCCTCTTCTACTCCTCCGCGAACAACGACCCCGCCGTCTTCGACTCCCCGGAGGTCCTCGACATCACCCGCGATCCGAACCCCCACCTCGGTTTCGGTGGCGGCGGCCCGCACTACTGCCTCGGCAAGTCCCTGGCGACCCTGGAGATCGACCTCATCTTCAACGCCATCGCCGACGCCATGCCCGGCCTCCGCCTCGTCGGCGACCCACGCCGACTGCGCTCCGCCTGGGTGAACGGCGTCAAGGAGCTCCAGGTCAGCGCCAGTTGACCCACGGGGTCGCGCAGAACAGGAGGCGGGGGCACCATCCCCCCATCGCCCCGCCCCCGCCTCCTGCCACCGCGCGATTCGTTCTGCGAGAGGAAGAAACGCGCCAACTGACCGGTAAACGCCGAGAGTTTGTCTGGACAAGTGCCCTGTTTGCCGCGATCCGGCGCGCCCTGTGATCGGTGTCACGAGCTCACTTTGAGTGTGGAGATCCCGGGGAGAAGACGTGACAGAAGTTCACATCTTCGCCCGGCGAGAGATACGCATCGCTACGGCTCGCGCGGCGAGGTTTACAGTTCGCCGCCGGTCGACAGGTATAAACCTTTCCCTTCGGGGCCGCCCTGAGCGTAAGTTGTGGCCGCTTCGCCGGACTGTTCAGTCACTCACGCGCAGACACCAGGGGGATACCTATGTCGATCGACCACAAGTCCAGCCGTGTGTTCCCCTGTGGCTGACGGTACGTCCGGCAGGTCCCGGAACCGGAGCTCCCCACGCTCGCTGCTTGTCGCCGTGGTGGCGGCACCGCTGGTCCTGACCGCCTGCGCATTCCAGGGCGAAGGGGTGGCGGAGAGCAGGTCTACGGTGGATGCGACGGCTCCTGCGGACGGCGAATCCGCCGGGCCCGGGAAGACCGACGTTCGCAAGCCCGAGGACTTCGACTTCGGCCGTCCGGCGGCCACGGCGCACAACGGAGAGGTCGTCGCCTACCTGCCGCGCCTGGACAACCGCCGCGTGGTCGTGCCCCTCACGATGCAGAACACGGGCGAAAAGCGCGCCTCTTACACGGTCACGGTCACGGCCGACAGAGGCGAGAGGGGTGTTCCGGTGACGGTGACGAAGAAGGCCCTCAACGTGGCCTCCGGCACCACCTGGCCGGCCAAGGCCGACATCAGCGCCCCCGGGGCCTGGATCCCCAAGGAAACGAAGATCACCCTAACGGTGACGAAGAACAACTACCCCTTGGGCGACTCTCGCTGAGCTGAAAGGCCAACGGCAGGCCGCTGGCCCCTGGGTCTGATCCCTTGAACCTCACACACCGGTGATTTGGGGTATCGGCTGGTGACCACGGTTGCGGTGAGTCGTTGCATGGCTCGTGAGCCCCTGGCGCCCGCGTCCCAGTGACCGAGTGAACGTTTCCGTGCCGCTCGACGTCTTCGCACGTGACACAGCAAAGTCACAGCCTCGACGACTTCGAACGGAAACGCTGACCGTGGCCTCTGCCGCCGAGCTGTCCCCCGCCCGTCCGCCCTCCGGTCCGGCCGAGCCGGCCACCGGTGGGCGGAAGGAACCGTTCCCGGAACTCAAGGGGTTCTGGCGGCGGCATCGGGTGCCGTTGCTGGCCACGCTTCCGACGATTCCGTTGTACGGGGTGTGGTTCGCGTTTCTCGCCACGGGTGGCGGGGATCTCGCGGCGCAGCAGGCGTGGGCGGAGTTCGCGTCACGGCACGGCGGCTCGGCGTACAGCCTCTTCTGGTACGGCGGGATGCACACCGCCAACTACAGCCTGATCTCCCCGTACTTGATGGCCACCATCGGCGTGCGCACGGTCACGGTCGTCGCCGGGCTGCTCGCCACCTGGCTGGCCGCGGTGCTGATCGTGCGGACCGGGATCCGCCGCCCGCTCGGCCCCGCGCTGCTCGCGTCGCTCGCCCTGTGGTGCAACGTCGCGTCCGGCCGTACGACCTTCGCGCTCGGGGTCGCCTTCGGGCTCGCGGCCTGTGTGCCGCTCACGCGGGAGCGGCGGCTGCCACTGGCCGTGGCTTACGCGGCGCTGGCGACCATGGCGAGCCCGGTGGCGGGGCTGTTTCTGGTGGTGGCGGGCGCCGGTTACGCGCTCGTACGGGACTGGAAGCGGGCCGCCGCTCTCATCGCGCCGCCGTTCGTGGTGGTCGCGGTGATCACGCTGCTGTTCCCGTTCAAGGGCGAGCAGTTGATGCCGGCCGGCCGGATCTGGCCGCCCGTCCTGTTCGGTGTCGTGCTGTTCGCTCTCGCTCCGCGCCGCTGGGGGGTGCTGCGGTGGGGCGGCCTGGTGTACGCGGCCGGGACGGTACTGACGTATCTCATCCCCTCCCCTATCGGCACGAACGTGGAGCGGCTCGCCGAGCTGTTCGCACCGACCGCCCTGCTCGCCGCGCTGCTCGCGCAGAGGGAGCAGCGGGAGAGACGCAGACTCGTCGCCCTCGCCGTGACCCTCGTCGTCTCCGTGACATGGCTGGGCACGAAGACCGTCGACGATCTGCGGATCTCCACCAAGGTGCCCGCCTGGGCCGCCGACACCCGCGGTGTCGTCCGTGCCCTGGACCGGCTCGGCGCCGAGCGGACCCGGGTCGAGGTGGTCCCGGCCCGTAACCATCGCGAGGCCACCGCGCTCGCCCCGCATGTGAACCTCGCCCGTGGCTGGAACCGGCAGTTGGACATCGAGCGCGGGCGGCTCTTCTACGACGGAACGTTCTCGGAGTCGACGTACCGGGCCTGGCTGGACCGCTGGGCCGTCGGCTTCGTGGTGCTGCCCGCCGGGAAGCCGGACGGCTTCGCCGAGGACGAGGCGCGCCTGGTCAGGAGCCGGCCGACCTGGCTGGAGCCGGTCTGGCAGGACGCGCACTGGCAGGTGTTCCGGGTGCGCGACGCGGTGCCACTGGTGACGTCGCCCGGCTCGGTCGTACGGGCCTCCAGCGCCGAGGTCGTCGTACGGATGCCGGGGCCCGGCTCGGTCACCGTGCGCGTCGCCTACTCGCCGTGGCTGTACGCCGAGGGCGGCTGCCTCAAGAAGCGGGGCGAGTTCACGCGGCTGACGGTGACCGAACCGGGGGTGTACCGGATCAGCTCGGGGTACGGTCCTTCGCCTGGTCCGGCTCCGCGATGCTGACCTCGGCGGGCTTGCCGCGCGAGCTGACCCGGGGGCCCTGGAGCAGGTAGGTCAGCGCGAAGCCGATGCCGACGACGGCCGCGCCGCCCGCCGCGTCCAGCACCCAGTGGTTGGCGGTCGCCACGATCGCCGCGATCGTGAACAGCGGATGCAGGAGACCGAGCGCCTTCATCCACCACTTCGGCGCGAGGATCGCGATCACCAGACCGCACCACAGCGACCAGCCGAAGTGCAGCGAGGGCATCGCCGCGTACTGGTTCGTCAGCGCGGTCAGCGTCCCGTAATCCGGCTGGGAGAAGTCCTGCACGCCGTGCACGGTGTCGATATAGCCGAGGCCCGGCATCAGGCGCGGCGGGGCCAGCGGATAGAGCCAGAAGCCGAGCAGCGCGAGGATCGTGGCGAAACCGAGGGCCGAGCGGGCCCAGCGGTACTCGGCGGGCCGGCGCACATACAGGACGCCGAGGACGCTGAGCGGGACCACGAAGTGGAACGACGTGTAGTAGAAGTCGAAGAAGGCGCGCAGCCAGTCGACGTTCACCACCGCGTGGTTGACCCAGTGCTCGATGTCCATGAACAGGAACTTCTCGATCGCCAGGATCTGCTCGCCGTGCTGCTCGGCGGTGGCCCGGGCCGCCTCGTTGGAGCCGCCGTGCGCCTCCAGCCTGACCTGCTGGTACGCGGAGTAGCCGACGCGGATCAGCAGCAGTTCGAGGAGCAGGTTCGGGCGGGAGAGGACCCGGCGCAGGAAGGGCAGCAGGGGTACGTGTTTCCAGCGGGCCTCGACCGGTGGCGCGTACTGCGTGGGGATCGGGACCTGGTAGTGCGGCGAGGTGCGGGACAGGAACGGGACGACGCAGGCGGCGCTGAGTGCGGCGAGCAGGACGACGTTGTCACGCAGCGGGTGGAGCACCGGCATGTTCGGCAGCATCATCTTCGCCGGGAGCGTCATCACCAGGACGACGGCGACCGGCCATACGTACCGGTCCGAGGCCTTCTTGCCGACCCGGCCGACCAGCGCGAGCAGCACCCACAGCAGCTGGTGCTGCCAGGTGGTGGGCGACACCGCGATCGCGACGCAGCCGGTCAGCGCGACGGCGAGCAGCAGCTGCCCGTCGCGGGCGTAGTGCACGGCGCGGCGCAGGCCGAGGAACGCGACGGCCGCGCCGAGCAGCAGGAACAGGGCGATCTCCAGCGGGCCGGTCAGGCCGAACCGCAGCAGGGCACCGTGCAGCGACTGGTTGGCGAGGTCGTCGGCGGGCCGGCCGAGACCGACTCCGGCCAGGTGGTGCACCCAGTACGTGAACGAGTCGTGCGGCATCGCCGCCCAGGCCAGTGCCGTGGTCGCGGCGAAGGTGACGCCGGTGGAGAGCGCGGCCCGGCGGCGGCCGGTGAACCACAGCAGCGGAGCGAAGAGCAGGACGGTCGGCTGGAGGGCGGCGGCGACACCGATCAGCAGTCCGCTGGCCCGTTCCCCCCGGACCGCGAAACAGCCGAGCAGCACCAACAGCACCGGGATGATGCTGGTCTGGCCGAGATACAGCGTGTTGCGCACCGGCAGCGACAGCATCAGCAGGCTGATCGCCACGGGGGCGGCGAGCAGGGCCGTGCGTCTGCTCACCGGCTGCGGCAGGGCACGAGCCGCGACCAGACCGAGCGCGACGACGAGCAGCAGGGTGCCGAAGGTCCAGCCCCAGCCGAGGGCCTGCTCGGCCGCGCGGGTGAGCGGTTTGAGGACGAGTCCGCCGAACGGTGTGCCCGTGAAGCGCGTCGAGTCGTACAGGGATCCGTTCACATGCAGCACGCCGCCCGGGCCGACCCAGGTCTCCAGATCCGTCAGGCGTTCCCCCTTCGGCGTGCTCAGGACGACGGCGACCTGCCGTACCGCCAGTACGGCCGCGACCAGCCAGAGGGCCGCGCGCACCATGCCCAGCCGTGCCTTCGCCGTGCCCGCAGCTCCCGCCGCGAAGGCATCACCTGGTCGTCCACTCTCCACATTCGCCACGCCCCGTCGGCCCTCCCGCCCCGTTGGTCACCCATGCCCCACGGGTGTCAGCTGATCGTTGTCACTGTGCGAGCCCTATGAGGCTCGCACTACCCCCGCGGAGAGACGCAGGCAACCCCCGCTTTACCTGACGTCCTTCCATCTTTTGTCCTGAAGAGGGTGTGGCGCGACCGGAGGTTGCGGTGATGTTCCGGGGACCTGCGTGACCGCCGGGCGGATCCGCCCGTAGCGGTCTATATTCGACGGCGAAACTAGTTAGACCCTCTAACTAGCCAGACGAAAGGCATGGTGCATGACCGAGCCACGGCTCTGGAACGACGTCGACGACTACCTCACCGCGCTCCTCGCCCCACCCGACGACGCCCTCTCCGCCGCACTGCACGACAGCGACGCCGCCGGACTGCCGCACATCAACGTCGCCCCCACCCACGGCAAACTGCTCCACCTGCTCGCCGTGATCCAGGGCGCCCGCCGCATCCTCGAGATCGGCACCCTCGGCGGCTACAGCACCATCTGGCTGGGCCGCGCGCTGCCGGCGGACGGGCGCCTGATCAGCCTCGAGTACGATCCGAAGCACGCGGAAGTCGCCCGCCGGAACCTCACGCGGGCCGGCCTCGACAAGATCACCGAGGTGCGGGTGGGCCCCGCCCTGGACTCGCTGCCGAAACTGGCCGACGAGCAGGCCGAGGACCGCGCTCCCTTCGACCTGGTCTTCATCGACGCGGACAAGGTGAACAACCCGCACTACGTCGAGTGGGCCGTCAAACTCACCCGCCCCGGCAGCCTCATCGTCCTCGACAACGTCGTACGCGGCGGCGCCGTCACCGACGCCACCAGCGACGACCCGTCGATCCGAGGCACCCGCGCGGCCCTCGAACTCTTCGCGTCCCATCCGAAGCTGGACGCTACGGCGATCCAGACGGTGGGGTTGAAGGGGTACGACGGGTTCGCGCTGGCGCGCGTGTTGGCGTAGGACGTCTGCCGTAGGCCGCCTGGTCCCTTTGCGGTATCCGGCTTTGCGGTGGCCGGCTTTGCGGTGGCCGGCTTTGCGGTGGCCAGCTTTGCGGTGGCCGGTGTTGGGGCGCCCGGCCTGCGGGCTCCGGTCTTGCTGCGCCTGGCCTCAGGCCTGGTGATCTCGCGCCTCGTGGCCTCAGACCTCCCGGCCTCGGGCCTCGTGGGCCTCACCCCTCGTGGTAGAAGCCCACGTTCACGCTGCGCGGGGAAGTGCGGTCGTGGATGATCAGTTCGCCGGAACCGTTCTGGGGGAGCCTCGCCGTTCCGCCGTACGGCAGGGGCTGCGGGGTCCCGCCGACCAGCACGAGCCGCACCTCGGACGAGGGGTCGGCGTGCGAGCCCCGCAGCCACGTCACCTGCCACGTCCCGTCCGGCCCGCACAGGAACTCCAGGTGCACCCGCGAGACGAACAGCCAGTCGTCGGGCGTCGCGAGGCGGCAGAAGCCCCGGTCCCGCCCCACCCGCAGCACGGCACCCGGTTCGCTGGGCGAGTCGGCCATCTGCATCCCGGCCGTCGCACCCGCGTCCGCCTCCGACACCGTGGCCATGGTGAGTTCGAGCACGTGCGCTCCTTCGGTTCCCGCAATCCAATGGTTCGGCGCCGGAGCATGGTGGCGCACCGGCGACGATGTATCGCGGCCGAATGATAGATCGCCCGGGTGACATGCCGTCCGGCACACTGGACTACATGACCGAGCGAAAACCTCCCGGTGTCAGCTTCGAGTCCTGGATCGACAAGCAGATCCGTGAGGCGGAGGCGCGTGGGGAGTTCGATCAACTCTCCGGTGCCGGTAAGCCGCTGCCTGCCACCAGCGACACCACGTACGACGAACTGTGGTGGATCAAGCAGAAGATGGCCCGCGAGGGGCTGTCCGTGCTGCCGCCGACGCTGGCGTTGCGGAAGGAGGCGGAGGACGCGCTTGCGCGGGCGTTGGACGCTCCGTCAGAGCGGGTGGTTCGCGAGATCATCACGTCGATCAACGTGAAGATCCGCGACGTGATGTTCCGGCCGCCGCCGGGGCCGCCGCTCGGCTTGAAGCCGTACGACGTCGAGGCGGTCGTACGGGATTGGCGTGACCGCCGCGGTTAGTACGCCTGGTGGCGGACGGTTCCGGGAGCGCCCCTCAGGGGCGCGGGGAACTGCGCGACCAGCCACGACGGGCCCGCAGCCGCGACACGATTGTCACCCGCACCCCCGGCGGGGTCTGGGGCGCAGCCCCCCACGCGGCGGAGCCGCAAATTAATACAGCCGGGAAGGGGCGGGAATGGGGAACTGACCAGCTGCGACGGCCCCGCACTCGCCCACGAACCGAACCCACCCGCCCGGTAGGCGCCCTGCTCAACCGGCGGCGGTTCAGATCCTCAGGAGACGTTCCGCCAGTTCTCGGTAGTCGCGCAGGGCGAGCCGTAGTTGCTCTGTGTCGGCCTTCTCGTCGCCCGGCGTCTGCCAGGACGTGCGGAGGGTGCGGCGGCGCTGGGTTACGGCTTCCGTGAAGCGCTCCGTGACCTCCTCCAGTACCTGGTCCGCCTCCTCCAGAGAATCCCGCGGGCCGTCGACGAAGCCGGCGACCGCATGCTGCAGCCGCAGGGTCCACTTGTCGGCCTCGTCGTGGGACATCAGCCGGCCGGTGGAGCCGCCCACACCCTTGTCGCGACCGATCGTCTTGTCGGGGCTGACTGCCTTGTCGGGACCGATCGCGGCCTCACGCTCCGGCTGCTTCGCCGGCGTCGGCAGACCAGCCATGTTGTCAGTCATACGTCTCAACTCCCCTTGGCGTGGCGCCTGTTGAACGCCCACGGCGCGTGCAGACGTTCGCCGAGGCGGTTCGAGCGGGCGGGGGCGGGCTCGTCGGCCGCGCGGTGGCGCCGCGTGTCCTCGCGACCCGGCGTCACCAGCTCGTCGAAGAGAGCGCGCGCCTCGATCATGGCCTCGCGGAGTTCCTCCGTACCGGTGCGGCTCTCGTCGCCGTCGGCGAGGGGCGCGTGGGCGGCCCGGTGGATGCGCCGGTAGCCGTGGACGTGGTGTGCGTGGTGCACGGAGAGCGCGGCGAGCTGCTCGTCGTAGCGGTCGCCGTCGGGGAAACCGCGGGCCCCGGCCAGTTCGCCGAGCAGCCGGTCCGCCTCGGCCACGGCCTCCCGCGGCGAGTCGACGAACCGCTCCTGGGCGGCGGCCCACCGCGCCTCGTACCGCTCCCGCGCCGCAGGCTCCAACGGCTGCTTGTGCAGCGACCCGTGCCGCTTCACACGGTCCGCGAGCTCGCGTTCGGCGGCCTTGGCGTCGCCGTCGTGCTGGGCGACGGCCCGGTCGTACTCGGGCCCGAAGCGCCGCCGCAGGTTACGCCCGCCGCCGCCCGCTCCGCGGGACGTTGCGAGCCAGACGGCCGCGCCGATGATGATCGCCGCGACCACGATCAGAACAATGATCACGCCAGTGGACATGGAATACCTTCCGGTTACGGCCCGTTGGGGCCGGCTCCCTGCCCGAGTTGCCCTCAGAACGCCGGCCAAACGACACCGGTGCCCGGCTAATTGGCTTGCGGACGGCGGATCGTACGCACGGATAGTGCCCGCCATGACCACTCGTACGTCGACGTCGACGTCCTGGACCGTCGCACCCGAACCCTTCGACTCACCCGCCGCGGCTGCCCTCTGGCGGGCGTACTACACGGAGGTCAGCGACCGCTGGTACCTGCTCCACGAGGGGCACGCCACCGACCCGGCCGAGCTGGAGCGCGAGATCGCCGCCGAGACCGGGGCCGAACTCGCCCCGCCCACCGGGGTGTTACTGCTCGCCCAGTACAACGGCGAGCCGGCCGGCACGGCGGGCGTGCGCCTGCTGGACGCGACCGCGGGCGAGCTGAAGCGAATGTTCGTACGGGCGGACCTGCGCGGCAAGGGCGGAGCCGCCGTCCTCCTCCACGCGGCCGAGGAGGCAGCCCGAGGGCTCGGCGTCGAACGGATGGTCCTCGACACCCGCGGAGACCTGGTCGAGGCCCGCGTCCTGTACGCCCGGCACGGCTACGCGGAGATCGAGCCGTACAACGACCATGACTACGCCGAGCACTGGTTCGCCAAGCGGCTGTGCTCCGCTTGAAGTCCGGCTGAGAACTACGGTTCGTCTGTCTCCGACTCCAGGCGTTCTCGCGTTGGCTCGCCGTAGATGCCCAGTTCGTCGTTGACGCCTCGGGAGCCCTGGAAGCTTCGTACGGAGTTTTCTGTCTGGTCGTCGTACGTGCCTGTCGTGGGGCCTGCGTAGAGGAAGAGCTGGCGTAGGCGGAGTTGGAGTTCTGTGACCTCGTTGCCGGAGTCGCCGGGGCGCAGGACCCGCCCGTTGCTGCGCTCGCCGCCTCCGCCGGAGCCGGGGGGTGCAGAGTCGGCCGGCGGCTCGGTCGACGGTGGGCGGGGCGTGGGGGTTTCGCGGGTCGGGGTGGGCTCGGGCGTGGGCTCCTTGGTCGGCGCGGACGTGCCGGGGGTGGCTGGTTTGGACGGCTTGGTCGGTGGGTCCGCCTGGGGTGGCTGGGCCGGTGGTGACGTCTTCGACGGGCTCAGGGACGGCGGCTCCGGCGAGGGCGCGTCCGGGATGCTCGCGCGCATGTCGCCCGGGCCCGCGCTGTCCCGCGAGGGCGTGTCGTACGAGAAGAACCCGCTCGCGAACCCGGCGGCGGTCATTACCACGGCGCCAACCGCTGTGCCGACGAAGGCGAGCCGACGCCGACGCCCGCGCCGGCGCACGGGCTGCTCGGGCTCGGTCTCGGGCAGGGGACCGGTCACCGGGTCCGGGCCGGGGGTCTGTGCGTCGAACCGGTGGAGGTCCGTCAGTTGGAGGTCTGCCGTGGGGGCGTCGTCGGGCGAATGGGCCTGGGGTGCCGGCGTCGGGGCGGCCTGAGACGGGGTGGCGGCCGCCAGGGGCGAGTTCGGCACCGAGGGGGGCCCGGACTGGTGTTGCCTCGCGGGCGGCGCGGACGGGTGCTGCCCCGAGGGCGGCGCAGATCGGTGCTGCCCCACCGGCGGCGCGAACGGGTGCTGCTCCGAGGGCGGCGCAGGCCGACGCTGCTCCACAGGCGGCTCGGACCGATGTTGCCTCGCGGGTGGCTCGGACTGGTGCTGCCCCGAGGGCGGCCCGGACCGGCGCTGCCCCACCGGCGGCGCGGACGGGTGCTGCTCCGAGGGCGGCGCAGGCCGACGCTGCTCCACAGGCGGCTCGGACCGATGTTGCCTCGCGGGTGGCTCGGACGGGTGCTGCCCCGAGGGCGGCGCAGATCGGTGCTGCCCCACCGGCGGCGCGGACGGGTGCTGCTCCGAGGGCGGCGCAGGCCGACGCTGCTCCACAGGCGGCTCGGACCGATGTTGCCTCGCGGGTGGCTCGGACGGGTGCTGCCCCGAGGGCGGCCCGGACCGGCGCTGCCCCACCGGCGGCTCAGACCGGTGCTGCCCTGCGGCTGGCCCGGACGGCCCTGGGGGTGTCGCGGACGCGCCCGGAGCGCCGGGCTCGACCAACGGGTCGCCCGCCCCGGAGGGCATGTGCTCGACAAACGGGTCGCCCGCGCGCGAGCCTCCGGGCTCGGCCGGTGGGTCAGTCGCCCCAGAGCCCCTGGGCTTGGCCGACGGGTGAGCCGCCCCGGAGCGCCCGGCGCCGGTCAACGGGTCACCCGACCCCGAGCCCCCGGGCTCGCGAAGCGCGTCGCCCGCCCCCGAGGACATCGGCTCGGCCAACGGATCGGCGGCCTCCCAAGACCTGGCCCCGTTTAACGACCCCGGAGGCCCCAAATCCGAGCCCGCGCCCAAGCCACCCGAGCCCGCACCCGAGACACCCGAGCCCTTGCCCGATACACCGGAACCCTCGCCCGATACGCCCGAGCCCAAGACACCCGCACCCGGGCCGCCCGAGTCCACTCCTGAGACGCCCGACCCCGAACCTAAGGAACCCGAGTCCGAACCCAAGGAACCCGAGTCCGAACCTAAGGAACCCGAGTCCGAACCCAAGACACCCGGGTCCACCCCCGAAACCCCCGGCCCCTTCTCCAGGTCGACCTCGTACTCAACCGCCTCCAGATCCACGTACGGCCGGATGCGCAGCGGATCGAAATCCTCCGCTGCGGCAGCCTCCGCGTAGCGGGTTTCCAGGAGTTCGTCCGCCGCCCGCTGAGCGCATGCGCACGAGGGCGCGCCTCCCGGCTCGCGCGGTGTCCCGCATTCCGGGCAGACGTGCACACTCCGGCCACTCACGTATGGATCACTCCCCAAAACGAACTTCAGCGATTATGCAGACCGCCTCCACACCATCTCCCAGCTACCACCAGAATCTCGAACTCCTCTGTGGATTCAACGGGCCATAACCGGTCACACCGACCAGAATGCAAGGACGACGGGGACCCGAGGGCCCCTCGCGGCCGGGAGGTCTGCATGGCCGAGGAAGCGCACCGTACGAACGCCCACGAGACGGCGGACGGGGCTCACCCGCCACCGCCCCGCGACCACTCACGCGGCGCTCCCGGTCAGGAGTACGTACGAGGTGGCGTCCTCGTCTCGATCGGCGCCCTATTGCTGGGCATGCTGCTCGCGGCGCTGGACCAGACGATCGTGTCGACCGCGCTGCCGACCATCGTCAGCGAACTCGGCGGCCTGGACCATCTGTCCTGGGTGGTAACGGCGTATCTGCTCGCGGCCACCGCCGCCACCCCGCTCTGGGGCAAGCTCGGTGACCAGTACGGACGCAAGAAACTGTTCCAGACAGCGATTGTGATCTTTCTCATCGGCTCGGCACTCTGCGGAATGGCGCAGAACATGCCCCAGTTGATCGGCTTCCGGGCGCTCCAGGGCCTCGGCGGCGGCGGGTTGATGGTGCTGTCGATGGCGATCGTCGGCGATCTCGTCCCACCGCGCGAACGGGGCAAGTACCAGGGCCTGTTCGGAGCCGTCTTCGGCGCGACCAGTGTGCTCGGCCCGCTGCTCGGCGGCCTGTTCACCGAGCATCTGAGCTGGCGCTGGGTCTTCTACGTCAACCTCCCGGTCGGCGTGGTCGCGCTCGCCGTCATCGCCACCGTCCTGCGCATCCCCGTCCGGACCACGCGGCACACGATCGACTACCTCGGTACGTTCCTGATCGCGTCCGTCGCCGCCTGCCTCGTCCTCGTCGCCTCGCTCGGCGGCACCACCTGGGGCTGGGCCTCGCCGCAGATCATCGGCCTCGCGGTGCTGGCCGTCGTACTGGCCGTGGCCTTCGTGTCCGTCGAACGGAGGGCCGCCGAGCCCGTACTCCCCCTGAAGCTCTTCCGTATCCGCACCTTCACCCTCTCCGCCGCGATCAGCCTGATCGTGGGCTTCGCGATGTTCGGCGCGATGACGTACCTGCCGACGTTCCTCCAGGTCGTCCAGGGCGTCTCGCCCACAATGTCCGGCGTGCACATGCTGCCGATGGTGGCCGGTCTGCTGCTCGCCTCCACGGTGTCCGGCCAGATCGTCAGCCGGACCGGCCGCTGGAAGGTGTTCCCGATCGCGGGTACGGGCGTCACCACGCTCGGCCTGCTGCTGCTCCATCAGCTCGACGAGAACAGCTCCACCGGCGAAATGAGCGCGTACTTCGCCGTGTTCGGCCTCGGCCTCGGACTCGTCATGCAGGTCCTGGTGCTGATCGTGCAGAACGCCGTCTCGTACGAGGATCTTGGCGTCGCCACCTCCGGCGCCACCTTCTTCCGCTCCATCGGCGCCGCGTTCGGCGTAGCCATCTTCGGCACGATCTTCGCGAGCCGCCTCGCCGACGAGCTGACGGCCGCGCTCGGCGGCCGTCAGCTGCCGCCCGGTATCGGCCCCGACTCGCTCGAGAGCGACCCGCGCGGCATCGCCGAACTCCCTTCCGCCCTGCGCCTGTCGGCCGTGCAGTCGTACGCTTCGGCCATCACGGACGTCTTCCTGTACGCGGCTCCCGTCGCCGTTCTCGGCTTCGTACTGGCCTGGTTCCTGCGCGAGGACAAGCTGCGGGGCTCGGTGACGGTCCCCGACGCCACGGAGACGCTGGCCAGCAATCCGGTGGAGCGGTCCTCGTACGACGAGGTGTGCCGGGCGCTGTCCGTGCTCGGCACGCGCGAGGGGCGGCGCGCGATCTACGAGAAGATCACCGCTCGCGCCGGTTACGACCTGCTGCCCGCGGCGAGCTGGCTCCTGCTGCGCATCCGGCGCTACGGCTGGGCCGAGCCGGGGGTTCTCGCCGAACGCAGCGCCGTCCCGCTGGACGTCATCATGGAGGCGGCCCGCCAGGTCGAGGAACGCCACCTCGCTGTCCGCGAGGGCCTCGACCTCGTCCTCACCACCGAGGGCCGCGAGGTCGCCGCCCAACTCGCCGCGGCCCGCGAGGAGTCCCTCGCCGAGCTGCTGGGCGACTGGTGGACCCCGGACCGGCCTACGGATTTGGCCCAGCTCGTCAGGGAGCTGAGTGCGGAGATGTGCGGCTCGGTGGCGGAACGCCCACGGGTTGCCTCCGGCGGTTGAGCGGTTGGGTTCGTTGTCGACTGACGGTGCGTTGTGATTGCTCGCGCATCCCCGCGGGGTGCCTCCGGCGGTTGGGCGGCTGCGGGTTGAGTGTGGCTGGTCGCGCAGCCGTGCGGGGTGCCTCCGGCGGTTGGGCGGCTGCGGGTTGAGTGTGGCTGGTCGCGCAGTTCCCCGCGCCCCTTGGGTGCGTGGTGGGTGCGGGGCCGCGGTCCGGTGCGTCAGCCCGTCGCCAACAGGGCATACGACCCCGTGCTGACACAGGGTGCTGGTGTGCCCAGACCGAAGCTAAGCGACGGGCATAGGACGCACCGGCCCACGTCCCCTCCCGCCGGCGGGAAGCTGCGGGTAGTCGGGGGTCCGGGCTTCCCGCGCGGGCTGGTACGAGGGCGCGAGCCCCTTCCGGGGTGCGGGCTTTTTCGGTTCGCTGGCTCTTCAGGGTGCGGGCGGTCGCAGGCTCTTCAGGGGCGCGGGGAACTGCGCGACCAGCCACGACGGGCCCGCAGTCGCCCGCAAACCGACCCACCCTCCCGGTACCAGCCCCACTCAACCGCCAGGAGCGACGCTCACCCGAATCGTCCCGTCCCCCGCAGCCGAAACCCGCACCTGCGAAAGGTCCCGCACCACCACATCCGGCCGATGAGCCCCGGCCCGAGCCCCGACCCCCACAACCCGCATCCCCGCAGCGCGCCCCGCCGCGATCCCCGCCCCCGAGTCCTCGAACACCAAACACTCCGCGGGCGCGACGCCCAACTCGGCCGCACCCTTCAAGAACCCTTCAGGATCCGGCTTGCTCGCCCCGACCGACTCGGCGGTGATCCGGACGTCGGGCAGCGGTAGCCCGGCGGCGGCCATCCGCGCGGTCGACAGTGGCACGTCCGCGGAGGTCACCAGCGCATGCGGCAACCCCAACTCCCGCAGGGAAGCGAGGAATTCCGGGGCGCCGGGAATCGCGACGACGCCCTCCATGTCGGCCGTCTCCTCGGCCAGCATGCGTTCGTTGTCCGCGAGGTTCTTCTCCATGGGCCGATGAGGCAGCAGCTGGGCCATCGACGCGTGCCCTTGCCGGCCGTGGACGACCTTCATGACCTCGTCGCCGTCCAGCCCGTGCCGCTCGGCCCATCGATGCCAGACGCGTTCGACGACGGCATCGGAGTTGACGAGGGTGCCGTCCATGTCCAACAGCAGGGCACGGGCGGTCAGCACGGTCGTGGCCGTCATCGGCATGCTCCAAAACGTAGGAGAGGGGGCCGGGGTCGCCGGGGCAATGTGCCCTCAGGGCATGGCGGCCCAAGGACAAGGTGGCCCCGCCCACCGGTCAGGGAAAGCGGGCGGGAGCCACTTTGTTCCTCCACGGTACAAAACCGAAGGGCAATCCCGCCACCACTCAGCGGACCCGATTCCACAGAACTTCGCGTAACAAAGGCCGGCCCAAAAGCCCAACAAAGGCACGCACGAGGCCAAAGCTCCGCCGCCCCCAGCCCCGTAGCCCTTGTTATGTCATGGCCACGACATTAAATTCTCACCCGGCGCACATCTCCCCGAAACGCGGCACCGCAAGCATTCGCACGCACCGTCAACTTCCCACCCCCCTAAGGGAGTTCGCATGCCGAAGGTCTACGCGCGTCGACGGCTCAGCATACTCGCCGCCGCCGGCGGATTGATAGCCATGGTCGGGCTTTTCAACGGTCCGACCGCCTCCGCAGCTCTGCCCACCCCCGTGAGCGCCGCCACCGCCCGCTCCTACCTCTCCCAGCTCACCGTGGCCAACGAGGACCGCACCGGCTACGACCGCGACCTCTTCCCGCACTGGATCACCCAGTCCGGCGCCTGCAACACCCGTGAGGTCGTCCTGAAACGCGACGGCTCCAACGTCCAGCAGGACTCCAGCTGCGCCGCGACCAGCGGCAGTTGGTACTCCGTCTACGACGGCGCCACCTGGCGCGCCGCCTCCGACGTCGACATCGACCACCTCGTCCCGCTCGCCGAGGCCTGGGACTCCGGCGCCGACGGCTGGACCACCTCGCGACGCCAGTCCTTCGCCAACGACCTGACCCGCCCGCAGCTCATCGCGGTCACGGACAACGTGAACCAGGCGAAGGGCGACAAGGACCCGGCGGAGTGGATGCCGTCGATCAGCTCGTACTCCTGCACGTACGTACGCGCCTGGGTTCAGGTGAAGTACTACTACGACCTCTCCGTCGACTCCGCGGAGAAGAGCAAGCTGACGTCCGTGCTCAACGGCTGCTGACCTGCGCCAGACGTCCGCAGTTCAACATGTGGTCACCGGAACCTCCCCACTGACCTCCGTCGTTCCGTACCGTACGGGGCGACGGAGGAGGGTGATCACGTGGCGAGGCTGCGGCTGGGACCACTGCTGAGGTACGTCGACGGCTCGTCCGCGACCGTCTGGGTCGAGGCGAGCCGTCCGTGCACCGCCGAGGTGCGCTGCGCGGACGGCGCCGGCGGCGAGACCCGCACCTTTCAGGTCGCGGGGCACCACTACGCCCTGATCCCGGTGACCGGGCTGACACCGGGCACGTCGACCGCGTACGAGGTGCGCCTCGACGGTACGACCGTGTGGCCGCTGCCCGGCTCCTCGTTCCCGCCCTCGGTCATCCACGCCCCGGCCGACGACGACCACGCGACGGTGCGGGTGGCCTTCGGTTCCTGTCGCTGGGCCGCTGCGCCCGCCGACGAGAAGGACCCGGTGGGCCCGGACGCGCTGGACACGCTGGCCGCACGCCTCGCCTCGGATCCGGGGGCCGAACGGCCGGATGTACTGCTGCTGTTGGGCGACCAGGTGTACGCGGACGAGACCTCCAAAGCCACCCGTCGCTGGCTGGCGGCCCGCCGCGATCTCAAGGATCCGCCGGGCAACGAGGTCGCGGACTACGAGGAGTACACCCGCCTCTACTACGAATCGTGGCTCGACCCCGAGGTCCGCTGGCTGCTGTCCACGGTGCCCAGTTGTATGATCTTCGACGACCATGACGTCATCGACGACTGGAACACCAGCGCCTCCTGGCTCGCCGACATGCGGGCCACGCCCTGGTGGCAGGAGCGCCTGCTGAGCGGCCTGATGTCGTACTGGGTCCACCAGCACCTCGGCAATCTCCCGCCCGAACACCTCGCAACCGACCCCCTGTACGCCGCCGTCCGCGCCATCCCGGACGGCACGGACGTACTCCGCACCTTCGCCGCCGAGGCCGACGCGAACCCCGCCTCGGTCCGCTGGAGCTACCGCCGCGACTTCGGCCGCGTACGCCTGCTGGTGATCGATACGCGGGCGGCCCGCGTTCTCGACGAGAAGGAGCGGGCGATGCTCGCGCCGGGCGAGCTTGCGTGGCTGCGGGAGCAGGTGCTGGAGGGGCGGGGTGCCCCGGCCCCAACCCCAACCCCGGCACCCGTGCCGAGCGGAGCGAACGGGACGGCCACTCCCCCTGCGGACTCCCCCGCCGCCCCCTACGACCATCTCCTCCTCGGTACGTCCCTGCCCTGGCTGCTCCCTCATCTCGTGCACGATGCCGAGGCGTGGAACGCCGCCTTGTGCCGGGGGGAGCGTGGGGAGCGGTGGGCGCGGTTCGGGGAGGATCTGCGGCGGCGGGCCGATCTGGAGCACTGGTCGGCGTTTCCGGCGTCGTTCGACGCGCTGGCCTCGCTCGTCGCCGAGGTCGGGTCGGGGCCCGAGGCGCCCGCGACGGTGTGCGTGCTGTCCGGGGATGTGCATCACGCCTACATCGCCGAACCCTCGTGGCCTCAGGGCGAGTCCGGGCCCGACGCACGCGTGCTGCAACTGACCTGTTCCCCCGTCCACAACTCCATCCCGATGTCCATCAAACTCGGCTTCCACTTCGGCTGGAGCAGAGTGGGCCGGGCCCTCGGCCGCCGCTTCGCCGGGCACGGCGGCGTCCCGAACCCGCCGATCGACTGGCGCAGAACGGGCGGCCCCTGGTTCGGCAACCAGTTGATGACGCTGATCCTGCGCGGACGCTCGGCCCAATTGCGGCTCGACCAGGCGCGGGAGGAGAAGGGCGGCGGCGCCCGGCTGCGGACGGTCGTCGAGTCCGAGCTCACCCCATAACTCATCCTCGGCGTACGTTGCCCGGCTATCGCGCCTGTTGCCCCTGATGCTCGTGAGGCATCCCACACCGGGTGCCGAGGATCCACTCAAGTGCTCGGCTCCCGTGCCCTGCGACGGCATGATGATGCGGACCGTCCGCTTCCAGCGGGCGGTTTGCCGCATAGCGCCCCAGATGCCCGGGAGTCACAGTTTTGTCTGCAGCGACCGCGGAACCGCCGGCGAGCGCCGAGTCGTCCGCAGAGGTCTCCGTCGCCTTGGTCGGCGCAGGCCCGCGCGGCACCAGCGTCCTGGAACGCCTCTGCGCCTCCGCGCCCGAACTCCTGGCGCCCGGGGCGCGCCTGACCGTCCACGTCATCGACCCCTCGCCGCCCGGTCCGGGGCGCGTCTGGCGGACCGACCAGCCGGCCGAGCTGCTGATGAACACCGTGTCCTGCCAGGTGACCCTCTTCACCGACGACAGCGTGGACTGCTCGGGCCCCATCCGCCCGGGCCCGAGCCTGCACGACTGGGCCGGCGGCAAGCTGGACCCGGACGAGTACCCGACCCGCGCCCAGTACGGCCAGTACCTGGAGTGGGTCTTCGCCGAGGTCGTACGCGGGGCACCGCCGTCGGTCCGCGTCGAGACGCACCAGGCCCGTGCGATACGGCTCGACGACGCACCCGACGGCCACCAGCGACTCGTACTCGACAACGGCCGCACCCTGCACGACCTCGCCGCCGTGGTCCTCGCCCAGGGCCACCTGCCGACGGTCGCCGACCGGACGCAGCAACGCCTCGCCGAGTACGCCGACCGCCGCGGCCTGCGCCACATCCCGCCCGCCAACCCGGCCGATGTCGACCTCTCCCCGCTCGCCCCCGGCGAGCCCGTCCTGCTGCGCGGCCTTGGCCTCAACTTCTTCGACCACATGGCCCTGTTGACGACGGCCCGCGGCGGCCGCTTCCTCCGGGCGCCGCAAGGCGTCCTGCGTTACGTCCCGTCGGGCCTCGAGCCACGCCTGTACGCGGGTTCCCGGCGCGGCATCCCGTACCAGGCCCGCGGCGACAATGCGAAGGGCCCGTACGGCCGTCACCTCCCGCTCGTCCTCACCCCGGACGTCATCTCCGCCTTCCGCAAGCGCGCGGACAACGGTTACGCGCCCGACTTCCTCGCGGAGATATGGCCGTTGGTCGCGAAGGAGGTCGAAACGGTCTACTACGAGGCGCTGTTGGGGCAAAGCGTCATGGCCCCACGGGGTGAGGCGGCGACCGTACGGGACTTCCGTGAGCGTTTTCTCGCCATTCCCCACCGCGACCCCCAAGAGGCCCTGCTCCTCGGTGAGTTCGGCATCGCGGAGGCCGACCGCTGGTCCTGGGACCGCATTTCGCGCCCGTACGCGGGACAGGCCTTCAACAACCCGCAGGACTTCCGGAGTTGGCTGCTCGGGTATCTGCGCGAGGACGCCGAGCAGGCGGCGCTCGGCAATGTCGACGGTCCTCTCAAGGCGGCCCTCGACGTGCTGCGCGACCTGCGCAACGAGGTGCGGCTGATCGTCGACCACGGCGGGCTCGCGGGCACCTCACGGCGGGAACACCTGGACCGCTGGTACACGCCGCTCAACGCGTTCCTGTCGATCGGGCCGCCCCGGCGTCGTATCGAGGAGATGATCGCGCTGATCGAGGCGGGCGTCCTGGAGGTGCTCGGCCCGCGTCTGGAAGTGCGGGAAGAGGACGGGGCGTGGGTGGCGTACTCCCCCGACGTGCCCGGCTCCACGGTCCGGGCGACCACCCTCGTCGAGGCGCGGCTGCCGGAACCGGAACTGCGGCGCACCGCCGACGACTTGCTCGCCCGGCTGCTGAAGACGGGGCAGTGCCGGCCGCACACGGTGGACGGTTACGAAACCGGAGGGCTGGACGTAACACCGCGCCCGTACCGTCTGATCGACCGCGGAGGGCACGCGCATCCGCGGCGGTTCGCGCTCGGCGTGCCCACGGAGGGCGTGCACTGGGTGACGGCGGCGGGGGTCAGGCCAGGGGTGGACTCAGTCACACTCTCCGACACGGACTCCGTGGCGCGAGCGCTGCTGCGGGCTGCCTCAACTGCGGCGACGCCGGAAGACGGGGCCGAAAATCGGCCGAATGTTGAACTTGCAACAATCGATTGAGCTAGCCTACCGTCGATCACTCGCTCGGTTTACGTCCCCATGCGGTCCCCCCATGACCGCACCAGACCGAAGGAGTTCCCCCATCATGACCGGACGCCTAAACAGCGCCCAGCCGTACGCCATCGGCCTGTTCCGCATCGTCATCGGTCTGCTCTTCACCTGCCACGGCGTCATGTCGCTCTTCGGCGAGTTCGGCGGCGCCGACGGCAAGGGCGGCACCGTGGAGCCGACCGCCTGGCCGAACGGGTACGCGGCCGTCATCGAGCTCGTCGGCGGCAGCCTGGTTCTGCTCGGCCTCGGCACCCGGTTCGCGGCGTTCATCGCCTCGGGCGCCATGGCCTACGCGTACTTCAAGGTCCACCAGCCGCAGGCGCTCTTCCCGATCGAGAACCAGGGTGAGGGCGCGGCCATGTTCTGCTGGTCGATGTTCCTGCTCGTCTTCACCGGCTCGGGCGCGCTCGGCCTCGACCGGCTCTTCGCGCGAGGCAGCACGTCGTCCACGGCGGACCAGCGCAGCTCGGAGCCCATCGCGGCCTGACGCCCGAACCGGCGCACCGCAGCACGCAAGTCGTACGAGATACGCAAGGCGTACGAAAACGGCGCCCGCCCCTGTCGCACCGGGGGCGGGCGCCGTCGTCGTATCGGGCGGCTCCTCCCGTGTCGTATCTTGCGGCCCTCTGAACGGCACCGTGGCGGCCGGGTGAACGTGGTGTAGCGATCACACGTGCCCCCTGTGGATCTCCCGTCCCATCCCCCGCGTACGCTGTATGGCTGTCACAGGCCGCACCTGCCGCTCCCCCGCGACATCGCGGCTCTCGGCCAGGTTCGGGCTACGGGGGAGACACAGGGAGTTCGGGTGCTTGAGAGTGTGGGGCTGCTGACGGGCAGTCCATGGATCTACGCCGTGGTGGCCTTGTCCGTGCTGTTCGACGTGTTCGTGCCGGTGCTGCCGAGCGGGGTCCTCGTCATCGCGGCGGCGACTGCGGCCGCGGCCGGCTCCGGCGCGGCGACCGGGCACGTACCGGACCTCTTGCCGCTGACGCTCACCGCGGCCACCGCCTCGGTCCTCGGCGACCTGATCGCGTACCGGCTTGCCCGGCGCGGCGGCGAGCGTCTGGACCGGGCCCTCGCCCGTTCCCGCCGCCTGACCGGCGCGCAGGAACGTCTCGGCGCGGCCCTCGCACGCGGCGGCGGCGCCCTGGTCGTCGTCGCCCGCTTCGCGCCCGCGGGCCGCTCACTCGTCTCCCTCGGCGCGGGCGCCGCCCACCGCCGCGTCCGCGAGTTCCTGCCCTGGTCGATCCTCGCGGCCCTGGCCTGGGCCGCGTACAGCGTCGCTCTCGGCTACTTCGGCGGCCATCTGCTGGGCACGACATGGCTCGCCACAGGCGTTTCGCTGCTCGCGCTGTTCGGGGCGGGGGCGGGGGCGGCGTACTTGATACGGCGTCCGGTGGCGGAGACGGGCACGGGCACGGGGGTCTGAGGCGTACGCGGTCGGCCCCTGCGGGCTGCGTACGGGGCCAGTCCGGGGTGCGTACGGGGCCAGTCCGGGGTGCGTACGGGGCCAGTCCGGAGTGCGTTCGGGGCCCGTCCGGGGTGCGTACGGGTTGCGTATGGGCTGGGTACGGACTCAGCCGGCCCGGCGTGCAGCCGTCTGGCCCCGGACCTCGAGCCCGTCCAGCAGCTCGGCCGTCGCCTCCGTGATCGCGTCGACCGCCCGGTCGAACACCTCACGGTTGTGGGCGGCAGGGGCCCGGAAGCCGGACACCTTGCGGACGTATTGAAGAGCGGCGGCCCGGATGTCGTCCTCGGTGGCCTCTTCGGGGAGTACGGGCGGGCGGAGAGTCTTGATGCTTCGGCACATGGGTCCAGTCTCGCGCGTGACTGGGGATCGTGGGGGCGGTAGCGGCAGTACGCCTGTGGAGGCGTACTGCCGCTACCGGCCCGAGTCGCTCAGCCCTCGGCGATCTCGCGGACCTCGACCGTGACCGTAAACTCCGCCGGGTGGATCTCGAGGAAGCGCTTGGCCCACTCCATGGCCTCGGCCTTGTCCTTGCACTGAGTGATGGAGTAGCCGCCGATCACTTCCTTGGTCTCGGTGAACGGGCCGTCGACCTGGCTGAACTTGCCGCCGGTCCAGGTGATCCGGGTGCCCTCGGACGTCGGGTGCAGTCCGGCCGTGTCCAGCATGACCCCGGCCTTGGTGATCTCCTCGAGCAGCGCTCCCATACGCTCCCCGAACTCCGGACCCATCCCCTCGACAGGAACGTCGTTCTCCTCGACACGAACCAGCGTCAGAAATCGCGGCATGGTGACTCCTCGGTCATCTTGGTCGCCTTGGCGACGAGGGCGGGGCTTCTCCCCGCCTCTCACCTCTGCGTCGAGCGGGCGACGGCGGAATCGACAACTGCCCGGAGATTTTTTCCGAAGCCCGCGCGACATGAGTAAAAGCAGGCACAGCCACAGCCCTTGGCCAACTGTCCACGATTTGCTGAATCCAGGATTTCCTGTACGTTCGTGGGTGTGCTGAACGTTGCTCTTGCTTCCGACATCGAGGTGCTGGCCCGCTTCGGCCGCGCGCTCGCCGACCCGATCCGCTGCCGCCTCCTGCTGGCGCTGCGCGATGCTCCCGCCTACCCGTCCGAGCTCGCCGAGGCCCTGGGCATCTCCCGTACGCGCCTGTCGAACCATCTGACCTGCCTGCGCGACTGCGGACTGGTCGTCGCAGTCCCCGAAGGCCGCCGCGCTCGCTACGAACTCGCCGACGAACGTCTCGGCCATGCACTCGACGACCTGCGCACCGCCGTCGTCGCCGTGGAGACCGACCGTACCTGCCCGGACGCAGAGGCAAAGGACTGCTGCTGAGATGACCGCGATATCCCTCGGTCCCACCCCGACCCGCCGTGACGCGCTGGCGAAGCGCATACGGTTCCTGGTCGCGGCGACGATCATCTACAACGTGATCGAGGCGATCGCCGCCCTCACCGCCGGCACCCTCGCCTCCTCCACCGCACTGATCGGTTTCGGCCTCGACTCGGTCATCGAGGTCTCTTCCGCGGCCGCCGTCGCCTGGCAGTTCTCCGCCCGCGACCACGCCCTGCGCGAAGCGCGGGAGCGGACGACGCTGCGGATCATCGCCGTCTCCTTCTTCGCCCTCGCCCTCTACGTCACCATCGACGCCGTCCGCGCACTGGTCGGCACCGGCGAGGCGGAACGCTCCATACCCGGCATCGTGATCGCCGCCCTTTCCCTGGCGGTCATGCCCTTCCTGTCGGCCGCCCAGCGCCGCGCGGGCCGCGAACTGGGTTCCGCCAGCGCGGTCGCCGACTCCAAGCAGACCCTGCTGTGCACCTACCTCTCCGCCGTCCTCCTGCTCGGCCTGGTCCTCAACGCCACGCTCGGCTGGTCCTGGGCGGACCCGATCGCCGCCCTCGTCATCGCCGCCATCGCGGTAAGGGAGGGACGCGACGCCTGGCAGGGCAAGGGCTGCTGCGCTGCCCCCGTCACCGCGGCGGCGCACCCAACCGAGGCCGACGCCAACGCCGAGGCGGACGGGTGCGGCTGCGGGCCCGGCAAGGCCTGCTGCTCCTGACGACGGAATCGGCCCGTCGACAACCGACGAGCCGCAGTCAACCGACGACGAGGCATCGTCAGCCGGCGAGGATGCCGTCGATCTGGCCGACCGCCTCCTGCAGACCCTCGACCGCGCCCATGTTCACCAACTGCTCCATCTGTTCCCGGGAGTCGAAGGTCGAGCGCATCTCCATCCGGGTGCCGCCCTCGCGCTCGGTGAGCCGCACCCGCACATTGCTGGTCGGCTGGTCGGGGATCGGCTTGCCTTCCTGGTCGGCGAAGCCGTCGGTGAACTCCAGGGACGTAGGCGAATCGACCGAGGTGACACGCCACCAGCCGTGGTGCCGCTCGCCCTCCGGGCTGGTCATGAAGTAACTGACGTCCCCGCCGGGGCTGAGGTCGTGCTGCTCCACGGTCGCCGGATAGGTCGGCGGACCCCACCAGCGCTCCAGCTGCCGCGGGTCGGCCCACAGCTGCCACACCCGCTCCACGGGTGCGGAGAAGTCGGCGATCAGGGTGAGGGTCAGGTGGTCGAGGTCCTTGTCCACGCTGGTGACGGTCATCTGTCGGGTCCTTCCGTGGGTCGTTCTCCAGAGGGTTGGGAACTCGTCAGCGCAGGTCGAGCCGCATCAGGATCCGTGGATGGCCGGCCAGCACGGAGGTGGTGTCGGCGGCGTGGACGAACCCGGCGCGTTCGAAGTTCTTGCGGATTCCGGCGTACGCCATCGTCAGGTCGACCTTGGCTTCACCGTTGTCGAGCGGGTACGCCTCGATCACCGGCGCTCCATGGGCGCGCGCGAACTCGACCGCGCCGGCGATGAGGGCGTGCGAGATCCCCTGCTTCCGGTGACCGGGGCGTACGCGGATGCACCACAGCGACCACACCGGCAGGTCGTCGACGTGCGGGATCTTGCGGTTGCGCGCGAAGGACGTGTCCGCGCGCGGCGCCACGGCGGCCCAGCCGACCGGCTCGTCACCGTCGTAGGCGAGCACGCCCGGAGGCGGATCGGCGCGGCACAACTCGGCGACGTACTCACCGCGGGCCGGCCCTCGAAGCTCGTTGTTGAGCTTGGACGGGATCCGATAGCTCAGACACCAACAGACGGTAGCCGTGGGCGACTTGGGCCCGACCACAGCACGTACATCCTTGAAGACCGACGCCGGGCGAACCTCGATGGCCATGGAACCCACGATGCCACGGCACGCGGGGCGCCGCCGCTCAGTCCTCGACGGCGGGGACTCGCACCCGACCGCACCCGTACGTGTGAAGTCCCCCAAGGAACTCGCATCCCAAATTCGAACAGGCGTAGCATTGGCGCGTGGCTGAGACCTATGACTTTCCGAGTGACCTCCTGGCCGGTCAGGAGGAGCTGCATCAGGTCCGGGCCGAGCTGCTGGCCCTGCTGAAGCGGCTCCCCTGGTCGGTCGAGCCCATTGAGGGCATCAGCGACGCCCACGGCTGGCGCAAGGTGGAGCTGCCCGCCTCGCCCGGCTGGAATGCCGACGAACAAGCCGAGGTGGAGAAGCTCCGCCAGCGCGAGCGCGAACTGGCCGTCTTCGTGACCTGCCACCGCTTCTGGGCCGAGGTCACGGGGCCGGAGCGGGTGGACGCGAGGATGCGCCTGAAGCACGTACGGGAGTCGGAGGGGGAGGCGCCGTCCTCGTGAGGCCCTCGTGAGGCCCTCGTGAGGCAAGGGTCGTCGAGGTGCGGCGAGCGGCTGCGCTTTCAGGCTCGCAAGGGGTTGGTGCGCGTTCAGGCCCGCAGGGGATTCGTACGCGTCGCGGCCAGCAGGTACCAGGCGGTCGCCCCCGCGTGCCGGTACGGGTAGTAGCCGAAGCTGAATCCGGTGTCGAGCGGGCTGCTCGCCGAGACGACTCCGGAGCGTTCGGGCAGCGCCTTGTCGCCGAAGGTCTGGCCGGTGCCGAGCAGCTCCTGGGCCTGTTCGATCGAGGCGATCAGACGGCGGGCGCGCGCCTCGTCACCCGGGGCGTGCCGGTCCCGCAGGGCGAGCGCGAGGTGGGCGGTCCCCTCGAACCACACGCCGTTCCTGTCGGGCTTGGGCTGGAACTCGGCGATCGGAGCGTCCTCGTTCGCCACGAGGCTCGCGGAGCTGAAGGAGACGCCCTCGTACGACTGGCCCGCGGGCACCGTGCTGTTCCGCCGGTCGGCGTGGTCGAGGACGGCCAGCTCGGCCGCTGCCCAGTCCAGCGAGCGGGAGTACTTGCGGGCGTCGAGGGCGAGATGGGTCCAAGTCTGGGTGTCCTCGGGGATCGGGGACTTGTTGACCGTGACGCCGTCGTTGGTGCCGGTGTAGAAGAAGCCGCCGGACGGCTCCCACATCTTCTTGACGAAGGCTTCGGCCCTCGCCCGCCGCTCCAGCCACACCCGGTCCCCGGTGAGCCGGGCGAGCCGTCCGAAGAGGCAGACCAGGTCGGTGTTGTGCTCGGTCGAGGTGAACGGCAGCTTCTCGTTCGCCCCGTTGACCCCGAACTTGTAGCCGCCGAGAGGCTCGTCGGTACGGCCGTTCCGCTCGATCCACGCACCGATCCGCACCGCCCCGTCGAGGAAGCGGCGCGCCCCCGTCCGGCGGGCAAGGGCAGTCAGCGCGATGCCCGCCCAGGCCATGTCACCCACCGCCGTCCCCGTGAACCCGAACTGCGTGCCGACGTTGGCGGTGCCGTCCGCCCGCACAAAGCCGTCCGGCTGCGGCGAACCGTCGAAGAAGGTGTACGGCCCGACGTTGTAGGCCTGACGCAGCCGACCGTCGTCGTACGCCGGATCATGGGCCTGGGCATAGAGCAATGCGTCGCCGAGCGCCACGGCTCTGGCCCGCCCGTCGCCGGTACCCACCGCGAGATGAGCCAGGATCGTAAGAGCGTTGTCGTACGTGAACGCCGTGCTGAACAGACCCGCCTGGTCGGCGTAGCTCTGGGTCAGGCGAATGCTCCCGTGCTCCGGGTACGCGTCCATGGCGGCGGCGAGAAAGCCGTGCCCCCGACGCCGGGAGGCCGCACTCCCACCACCCAAGCCTCCGGCGGCGTGCGCCGCACCGGAGCCGACCGAGGCGAACACCGCGGTTCCGACACCGAGTCCGGCGCCGATGAGCGTTCGACGACTGAACGCCGGAGTTTGTCTGCCGGTCATGGTTCTCCCTGGGAAACGTACGGATCAGGACGGTTCGAGCGCGGGGGCGTGCCGGGCTTGAGAGCGCTCTCAAGCGGTGCGCGCTCATTGTGCTGGCACGTGCGGGGCAGGTCAACGTCCTTGACATGGGTGCCCGTTGGGGCGCGTACGCGAGAGACTCCGGCTGGGACTGTTGCTTCTACGGACGAAAGGCCACCAGATATGCCGGAAAGGAAGTTCCCGAAGCCACCGGACGTTCTGCCGGTGCAGCTTCCGGGGCGTACCGCGGACGACGAATCGACATCAAGCGTCCTTGCCCTGATGCGGCATGTAAAGGAAGGCTTGAGGGACGGCCGGTACACGTGCGGAGACATCCTCCCTTCGGAAGCTGAGCTCCAAAAGCTGTACAGGGCGACCCCAGCAGAGGTGCGAGAAGCAATTGCCCACCTCAGGCGCGCGGAACGCCTACACCTTCACGACGAGTACTTGGATACGTACTTCCTGGACCCCGGCCCCGAAGCGGACGGACTGATGCCGGCCAGCGAACTTGGCCGACGACTGGTGCAACTTGAGAGCCATTGCGCGGAGATTCTGGCGCGACTTGAGGCAGTGGAAGCGCAGCTCGCGCAACGAGGCCGCGCAGAGGCCTGACGCCTTCGACACGACGCACATACAGAACCAGGCACACAAAGAACCAGCCAGGCTGCCCGATGGGCATCCTGGCTGGTCATACACGTGGGCGCGGACGGTTTCGAACCGCCGACATCCTGCTTGTAAGGCAGGCGCTCTACCCCTGAGCTACGCACCCGGGATGAGTCGACAGCCTACCTTGCCAGGGGCAGTGCCCGGCAAACACGTATCGGGCGACGTGACGTATCGGGTGCCGATCCCGGCGATGCGGGGGATTACCCCACCCGGGATCCGGGAGCGGGCCGGATCCCGCCAAGGGCCCCCGCTCCGTACGGTCGAAGAGCGTCCCAAGCAGCCGTAGGTCCACGAAGTCCGCGGCCGGGGCGCCCGACACCAGGGGGAGCCCGTCATGACCGTACGTATCCGCCGTTCCGCAGTCGTGGCCAGCGCGGCCGTCGCCGCCGTCACCCTCTTTGCCGCCGGGTGCGGCGCCGACGCGGGAGACGACAAGGAACCCGAGCACCGTTCGTTCGCGCTCGAGGGCAGGACGCTGACCGTCGACTCCGACGACTCCGCACTCGAACTGGTCGCCGCCGATGTCGACGAGGTGAAGGTCACCCGGTGGTTCCAGGGCAGCGTCGTCGTCGGCGGGGACCCCAAGGTGACCTGGGCGATGGAGGACGACAGGCTCACGCTGCGGATGAAGTGCTCGGGCGTGGTCGCCGGCTGCTCGGCCAAACACCGGATCGAGGTGCCGCGCGGCATCGCGGTCACCGTGAAGGACGGGGACGGCAGCGTACGGGCGAGCGGTTTCAAGGAGGCCCTGAACGTCCGCACGGGCGACGGTTCCGTACGCGTCGAGGACTCCAGCGGGCCGCTGACCCTGCACACCGGCGACGGTTCGGTCACCGCGACCGACGTCGGCTCCCGGCGCGTGGACGTCCACACCCAGGACGGTTCCGTGCGGCTCGGCCTCGCCGCCGTGCCGGACCGGGTCGCCTCGAGCAGCCAGGACGGCTCCGTCACGATCGAACTGCCCGCGGAGGCGACGTACCGGGTGAAGGCCAAGACCGGCGACGGAAGCGTCGATGTGTCCGTGCCCCGCGACGAGCGCAGCGCGCACGAGGTGTCCGCCGAGACACGGGACGGGAAAGTCACGGTGCGTACGGCGAACTAACCGGGCCGTGTGTTCGTCCCTACCTGGTGGGAGAATGACACCGGGCAGGGTGGACCACAGCACGGGAGAGGGATGTGACGGCGACACCTTCACAGCCGTACACGCCGTTTGTGCCATGGGCACAGCAACTACCTCGCAACCGTGCCAATTTGAGGGCAACGAGGGCCGGGAAGTCCGGGAGGGCCGACAGGGGTACGAGGCGCGGGGGCGCCGCCCGTGACCTGTTGACCCTGGTCCTCCTTCCGCTTCCGCTGCTCGCGCTGACGCTCCCCGCCGCGTTCACCGGCGGCGGGACGCGGCGGTGGTTCGGCGGCCGTTCCGAGAGCCAGCGGGCCGAGGCGCAGGCGGCCAAGGACGCCGCCGCGGCCGCCTTCTACGAACTCGACACCGCGCAGCGCGATCTGCGCATCTCGATCGAGACCATCACGGCCGTCGACGACTCCCCCGCCGCCCGGCGCGCGGTCGCCGACTTCGACGCGCTGGGTCGTCGTATCGACGAGGTCAGCCATACGTACATCAACGCGGTCGACGCCCACGACCTCGACCGCGACGACCTGGAGGCCTCCGTCGCGGCCCGCGCGCGTACGGAGCTGACCAAGGCCAAGGACGAGCTGTCCCGCGTCAAGCAGGAGCTGGACCGTTTCACCGACGGGCTCGGCCCGCTGCTCGGCAAGGCCGAGACCCAGCTGGCCCGGCTCGCCCCCGCCGTCGAACGCGCCCGCCAGGCCCTGCTCGCCGCCTCGAACGCCCTGGATGCCGTACGGGGCTCAGGCCTCAAGGCCGACGACCTGGCCGCCCGTCTCGCCGCCCTCGGCCCCGAGCTGACCAAGCTGAATCAGGGCGCCGGGCAGCACGGCGTCCCGGAGACACTGGAGCGCGCCGACCGGGTCGCCCGCGACGCCGAGGCGGTACGCACGGAGGCCGAGCGCCTGCCGGAACGGGCCGCCGAGATCGACCGCCGCCTGGTCTCGCTACGGACCCGCGCCCAGGCTCTGACCACCCGCTCCGGGCAGGTGGATCCCGTGCTGAGCGAGTTGCGGCGCCGCTTCACGGCCGCCTGCTGGCAGGACCTTCAGCACGTACCGGACCAGGCCGCCGAGACCGTACGGCAGGCCGAGGCGAAGCTGACGGAGGCCAAGGCCGCGCGCGACGAGCAGCGCTGGGCGGACGCGACGGCGCTGCTGTCCACGGTGCGGGCGCTGCTGAACACGACCGACGAGGCCGTCTCCGCGGCCGGCGACCGCCTGCGGCGGCTGAACGAGGTGCAGAAGGACCCCCAGCGCGAGATCGACCGCACACGCTTCGCGATCCGCGACGCCCAGCGACTGGCGATGGCAGGCCGTCACACCCCCGACCCGCGTCACGCCCGCCCCCTCGACGACTCGGTGGCCCGCCTTGAGCGGGCCGTCGCCACCCTGGAGGGGCGGCACCCCGACTACTGGCACTTCCTGACCGAGACGGAAGCCGTACGGCGGACGGTGTCCCGGGTGGTGGCCCAGATCCGCGAGGAGCGGGGCCACTCGGCCTGAAGCGCACGGAAGTGCGCGGAAGTGCGCGGCCCCTCCCGGCGGCTGCCGCGCCCGCTAATCTGTCCGTATGCCTCGCTACGAATACCGCTGCCGGACCTGCGGCGACACCTTCGAAAAGAGCCGCCCCATGTCCGAGTCGTCCGCCCCCGCAGCCTGCCCGGCCGGCCACGACGACACGGTAAAGCTGCTGTCGACGGTCGCCGTCGGCGGCTCGGCCTCGGCACCCGCGACCGCACCGGCCGCCCCCAAGACGAGCGGCGGAGGGTGTTGCGGCGGGGGCTGCTGCGGCTGACGCCGGGGGCTGCTGCGGTGACATCGGGGGCTGCCGCGGCTGACCCCGGCGGCTTCCGGGCGCCACTCAGCCGTGGAGGAGTCGCTGCTCCACGCAGCCGCGCTCTCCTCCTCGCGCCTCCCCTTCGTGCTCCCACGTCCACCACCGCGGCGCGGCTCGCGGCCAGCTCCACGATCCGCCGCTCCAACTCCTCCTGGTGGCTGGGCCCGAGGAAATGCCGGGCCAACTGCCGCTCCAGCTCGGCGACTCCGAATATCCCCTGCACAGCGAGGAAGCGCAGGAAGAGACCGCCGAAGGACGAGAAGACGATCGCCCAGGGGTGCTCGACGCCGTCGACGATCCAGGCGAACATCCAGTACGTGCTGTAGACGAGTCCGGCCGCCACCGCCAGCATCACGACGGCGCCCAGCGCGCCAAGGGCCCAGCGGCACGCGATGTACCGCAGGGCGCGCGCGTCCTCGTACGCGGGAGAGACGGACACGCTCAGCCAGGTCCCGAGCCGTCGGCGCTCGAATTGCGTCAGTCTCCGCGCACCCGCGAACACGGGCCGGAGCACGGCCTGCCGGCCGCGCGGCCAGGCCAGTACGGGCAACAGGGCGAGGCCGGAGAGCACGGTGAAAAGCAGCTCGACTGCGGCCGAGGCGGCTCCCGTCATGAGCCCCACCCCGCACCACGCCCCACGTCGTGCCACATCTCGCATGATCGCCACGCTAGCGGGACGCCACGTCGCCACGCACTGCGGAAAACCGCAATTCCGGCCTGCGGTTGACCGCATGGAAACTTGCGGTCGTCCTCAGGGTCTCTTCAGCTTCGGTTTTCTAGCGTGTGGGGCATGACAGCCATCGCAGCCGGCGTCGCGGCGGACAGCGGCGCTCCTCAGTGGATCAATAACCTCATGGACACGCTCGGGGCGCCGGGCGCGGGTATCGCCATTGCCCTGGAGAACCTCTTTCCGCCCCTGCCGAGTGAGGTCATCCTGCCGCTCGCGGGGTTCGCGGCGAGCACCGGACAGATGAATCTGTTCGCTGCGCTGCTGTGGACGACGGCCGGTTCCGTCATAGGTGCGCTCGCGCTGTATGGCGTGGGGGCGCTGCTCGGCCGTGACCGCACGGTGGCGATCGCGGCCCGGCTGCCGTTGGTGAAGGTCGCGGACATAGAGAAGACGGAGGCCTGGTTCGTCCGGCACGGCACCAAGGCCGTGTTCTTCGGACGGATGATCCCGATCTTCCGCAGTCTGATATCCGTGCCCGCGGGCGTCGAGCGCATGCGCCTGCCCGTCTTCCTCTGCCTGACCACGCTGGGCAGCGCGATCTGGAACACCATCTTCGTCCTCGCCGGCTATCTGCTCGGCGAGAACTGGACGGAGGTCACCGGCTATGTGTCGGCTTACTCGAAGGTGGTGCTGGTCGCGGCGGTACTGGCGGTGCTGCTTTTCGCAGGCGTACGGCTCTTCAGGCCGGGGCGGGGCGAGCGCGACGGGCGACGGCGCACCAAGGATGGGGAAGCCTCCATAGCCTCGTCCGTCGGCTCGTCCGCCGCGGCCACCACGGAGAGCCCTGGCCCTACCGAGCCTCCCGCGCCGACCGCACCTCCCGCAGGAACTCCCGCAGAATCCGCTCACCCGCGGCGACACCCCGCTCTGGAAGAGAGGTGATCCCGGGGGCCGTCCAGCCCACGTCGGCCAGTTCGCCGTGGCCCGGGCGCCAGCCGCGGTCCGCGGCGAGCAGGAGGTCGGCGTCGAGGAGGGAGTCGCCCGCTGCGAGGGTGAGGTCGGCTCCGGTGCGGCGGGCGATCTCGTGCATCGCGGCGCTCTTGGTGAGCGGCTTCGGCACGGCGTAGATCTTGCGGCCCTGGAGGGAGACGGTCCAGCCGCGGTTCTCCGCCCAGACGGCCAGTTCCTTGACCCAGTCCTCGGGGAGGAGTTCGCGCTCGACGACGACGTACGCGAAGAGGTCCTCGGCGACGCGATGCTTGCGTACCCACGCGGGGTCGGCGGTGGCCGTCATATGGTCCCGTACCTCGGCGAGCGGGGCGCACTCGCCGGCCAGTCGCTCGGTGACCTGGGCGTGCCAGTCCGGGTCCGAGGCACCGTCGACGAGGAGGTGGCCGCCGTTGGCGCAGATCGCGAACTTCGGTGCGGGGCCGGGGAGTTGGATGCGGCGGTACTGCTGACGCGTACGGGTGGTGGTCGGTACGAAGAGGGCCTCGTCACCGAGTTCGCCGAGTTCGGCGAGCAGTGCGGCCGCGGTCTCGGTCATGTACGACAGCGGCTTGCTCTCGTACACCTCGACGCAAAGCAGCCGCGGCGCCCGCTCGTCCGGCAGGGGCAGCGCGAGTGCGGCGGCGGAGTAGATGAGCGTGCGGTCGAGGTCGCTGGCCACGAGGACCTTCGGAGAGGACATCAGGCGCTCACCGCCTTGCCGTCGGCGCCGGTCGCCCCGCGTGTGTACTTGGGGTGGATCAACCCGACGCAGGTGTACGGGAGTTCGGCGACCTCCTCGACGGGCACCCCGCGCTGTTCGGCGAGCAGGCGTACATGGTCCAGGTCGGCGCCCGCTTCCGCGCGGGCGAGGATCTTCCAGGGGACGCGGCGCAGCAGTACGCGGGTCGTCTCGCCGACGCCGGGCTTGACGAGGTTCACGTCGTGGATGCCGTACTCCTCGCTGATGCGCTCAACTGCCGCCCAGCCCTCCCAGGTTGGGCTGCGGTCCATGGAGAGGAGCTCCTTGACCAGGGTGTCGACCGCGTCGCCGACCTCGTCGAAGCGGTCGGAGATGGCGTCCAGGAAGTCGACGGAGACGTCCGCGCCGGCGAGTTCGCGGTAGAACTTCGCGCCGTGGTAATCGTGCTGACCGACCAGGTCGGCGCGGAGCACCGTACGCGAAATGAGTCCGGAGACCGTGGAGTTGAGGCAGGCGGAGGGGATGAGGAAGTCCTCGCGGGTGCCGTAGGTGCGTACGCAGGAGCCGGGGTCGGCGAGCACCGCGATCTCCGGGTCGAAGCCGGTGATGCCGTCGGAGGCCTCGAACTCCTCGATGGCCTGGGAGAGTTCGCGGGTGATGGCGCCCTTGCCGGTCCAGCCGTCCACGAAGACGACATCGGCCGGGTCGTGGTGGGCGGCCAGCCAACGCAGCGCGTTGGCGTCGATGCCGCGCCCGCGCACGATGGAGACGGCGTAGTGCGGCAGGTCGATCGCGTGCCGGTGCTGGGCCCAGCGGCGCATCAGGATGCCGATGGGGGTGCCGGCGCGGGCGAGCGACACGAGGACGGGCCGCGGGGACCGTTCGGCCAGCACGGTCTCCGTGACGGCTCCGGCCGCCTGGGCGATGCGGGCGGCCGAGGTGTCCAGCGCGGCGCGGAACAGCTCCTGGTACCGGTCGCTCGGCTGGTACTCCACCGGCAGCGACTCCGCGTAGTGCGCGCCCCCGCTCTGGATCGCTTCCTCGCGCTCCTCCGTCGGCGCCTCCAGCGTCACGTCCGAGAGGTCCTGGAGCAGCCAGCCGACCTCATCAGGGGCATACGAGGAGAAGTCGGGGCCACGAAGGGGCTCGGGCAGCATGGCGGACCTTTCGGACAGCTGCGGGGTGGGTGCGTACGACGGAGTGGAGGTGGAGGCGTACGAGGGCGTGGCGGCAGGGACGTACGACGGCGTGTACGAGGGGATGACGGCGAGCAGCACGCTCGGGGTGTGTGCGGCGAGTCGCGCCAACAGGCCGGCCGGGGCGTGCAGTTCGGGCGTGTCGGCGACCGAGTCGACCACGGCGACGACGGCGTCGAATCCGCCGCCCGCGACGTTGTAGGCGTACCGCTCGCCAGGGCCGTCGTCCGGATTGTCGTGGGCAGGGAAGACGAGGCGGCTGCGGATCGCGTAACCGGGGTCGTCGACGGCGAGGACCGGGGAGCGGGTCGTGGTGGAGTAGCGGACCTCGGCGTCGGTCAGCTCCTCCAGCGCGACGCCGAGCCGCAGCGGCGCGTACATCAACTCCTCAAAGCCGAGGACGAGTACGCGGCGCGCCCCGTCCGGCAGCGCGTCCGCGAGCCGCGCGGCCATGGCGGGCAGCGCGCCTTCCAGGCGTATGCGGTGCTCGGGCGTGAAGCCGTGTCGGCCACCGTCGGGCAGGTCCTGCGGCCAGCCGAGCTCGACACGCGCGACGGTGCCGCGTTCCGAAGGCGCCGGAAGCCCCGCCGGCCCCGGCAGCTGTGCTCCGGCCGACTCGTGCTCGGCGACCAGGGCCTGCCCCTTCTCCAGTACGCCGTCGGGCAGCCGCACCGTCCCCGAGGCCGCCGCCACCAGGTCCACGCGGGCGCCGATCTCCAGGGCGAAGGCGTCGAGGCGGCCCTGGTCGGCCGGGGAGCGCATGTCGACGAGCGCGACGATCACGTAGTGCCCGCGCGGGTAGCGCTCGTGCAGCGCGCGGATCGTGTTGAGGACGGTGTTTCCCGTGGAGAACTCGTCGTCCACGAGGACCAGCGCACCGTCGCCCGCGAGCAGCCCGGGCTTCTCCGGCAGCAGCAGATGCGAGGTGGCGTGGGAGTGGGACTCCTCGAAGCCGCCCGCCCGCTCGACGCCGTCGACGGGGCGCCGCGTCGAGTGCAGGTAGGGCGCGAGGCCCAGGCCGTCCGCGACCGAGTGGCCGAGGCCCGTCGCCGTCTCCGCGTAGCCGAGCACCACGGACCGGCTCGCCCCCGCCTCGCCGAGCAGTTCGCGCACCCGGTGGCCCAGTTCGTACCCGGACTGCCACACCGTGCGCGGGCTCTGCGGTACGTGCTTGCCCAGCACGTTCGACACCAGCAGATGCGCGCGCTTGGGGTTGCGCCGCAGGGCGAGCCCCAGCAGCTCGCTCAGCTTCTCGTCACCGACGAGTTCGACGCCGAGCCGCTCGGCGACCCAGGTACCGGTCCACACCACGTTTCTCATTAAATCCCTGTGTTCGGCCGGAGAACCCGGCAGCATTTTCGGCCGCGTCGACCCGGCAGCACTCTCGGCCGGTTCGGCCGGCGCCAGATCTCTGTGTCTGGCCGGCTGCCCGGCGGCAGATCCCAGTATCTGGCCGGGCAGCCCTGCGGCGATTCCCTACGTCTGACCGGCCAGCCCCGCGGCGAGCAGCTCCACAAACCCGATGTCCTCGTTCGCGACGCCGAAGACCTCGGCGCGCTGCAGGGTGCGCTCGGCCCAGGCGCGGTGCGGCTTCACCTCGTTCATCTTGTTCGTGTACGCGGACCGCATGACGCCACCGCCGCCACGCTCCGGACGCAGTATGTCCTGAGCGTCGCTGTACTCCTCGTGACTGACCACCGACAGTGCGTGTACGGGCAGTACGTGTGAGGGGTGGATGCAGGTCTTGCCGGTCAGACCGTTGGCCCGGTCGAGAGAGATCTCGCGCAGCAGCCCGTCCATGTCGTGCTCGATCAGCGCGTTGCGCAGGTCCTCGGCCTCCGGGGTGAAGGGGCTGCGGCGCAGTTGCGGCTTGAACATGCGTTCCTGGACCCGGAAGTACTCCCACACGGGCCCCGTCACCGTGAATCCGGTGCCGTCGGCCCGCCCCAGCACGTTCACCACGTCGGCGATCACGGAGGCGACGATCTGCACGTCGTACGCCGTCATATCGGGCGCCCGGCGCAGCCCGTAGGAGGAGCAGAAGTCGGTGACGCCGAGCCTGAGCGCGAGGACCCGGTCGCGGTACTTGTCCACGGCGCGGAAGATGCCCGTCAGGGTCTCCACGCGCGACTCGCGGTACAGCAGGTCCGGCGATTCGAGGACGGGCATGGCGAACAGCCGCCGCCCGCTCGCGGCCTCGGCCGCGGTGAGCGCCTCCAGGAACGGCACGCCCCGCTCCTCGGTGAACTTCGGCAGCACGAAACCGGACAGCAGCCGAGCCGCGTCGCCGAGCCGCTCGACGAGGTCCGGTATCTGCTCCGGCGTACGGACCCGGATGAACAGCAGCGGCAGTTCGGTCTCCGGGCAGCCCGCGGCCAGCTCCTCGAACTGCCGGACCAGGTTCTCCTCGGCGCCCGCGACCTCGGCGTCGTCTATGGAGTCCTCCAGGCACAGCACCATCGAGACCACACCGCGCCCGATCTGCTTCACGATGTCCTCGGCCAGCCTCGGTCTGGTCGCGGGACTGTACAGCGTGGCGCCGAGGGCCACGGAGAGCATCCGAGCCGGGGATTCCGCGGTGAAGACGCGGGGTTCCTGATGGAAGAGGCGCTGCCGCACCTCCGGAGCGATGTGCCCGAAATGACGCATGTGACTCCCCCGGGGCGGCTGAGACGCCTGACGATATGTGGCCGGTAATAGTACGTAGAGATCCATGTCCGAGGTTCCCGCCGGGCATGAAATTCAGGTAACGCACACGAACACAACCATGTCCTCCAGCGTCACATCGAAAGGGTTGTGGCGCACCCGCGTTGTCGTGACCAGGACCGAGAAGGCAGGATGACCGCATGACGCACGCGATGCTGAAAGGGTCGAACGTACCGCTGGACGCCAAGGCGGTACGGTCCGTGCTGCGCTGGTCGCCGGGGCAGGGCGTGCCCGACGTGGACGCCTCGGCGCTGCTCCTCGGGCCTGACGATCGTGTGCGATCCGACGAGGACTTCGTCTTCTACAACCAGCCCCGGCACCCCTCCGGCAAGGTCTGGCGCCTCGGCAAGAAGCGGGTCACCGAGGGGCTCACCGACACGATCCAGTCGGACCTGGCGGGCGTCGAAAGCGCGGTGACGCGGATCCTGCTGGTCGCCTCGGCCGACGACGTCACCTTCGACCGCGTACCCGCCCTGCGGATCCTGCTGTACGACGCCTCCGTCGCCGACGGTGAGCCGTTGGCGTACTTCGACATCAAGCCGGAGACCGGCGAGGAGACCGCGCTGATCTGCGGCGAGCTGTACCGGCGCGGGAAGGGCTGGAAGTTCCGGGCGCTCGGCGAAGGCTATTCGAACGGCATCGAGGGCCTGGCCAGCGACTTCGGCATCATGGTGGACGATTCCGAGCCCGAGTCCGCCGGCAACTCGGCGCCGCTGCCGCCCGAGCAGCCCGCCGCCTCCGGTCTCCCCCAGCAGCCGGCGCAGCCCGCGTACGGCTACCCCCCGGAGTCCACGACCCAGCCGGCGTACGGTTACCCGCAGCCGGCCTCGTACGCCTACCCGCAGGCAGCCCCGGCCCAGCCCGCCGCGGCGACGGCCCAGCCCGCGTACGGCTATCCGCACCCGGTCCCGGCCCTCCCCGACCCGGAGTTCAAACTGCCGCCGCAGGGACCGCAGTTCGTCGGGCGGTGAGCACCACTCCGCGGCCGGGGCACCCACTTCAGGCGTACGGGGCTCAACGGTCGGCCTTCGCCTTGTAGCCGCGCCCCCACTGCAGCCCCCAGCCGTACAGCCGGTCCAGCTCCGCCTGGAACCCGTACACGAACTTCACCTCGCGTCGCACGAGCAGCTCGTTCTTGACGTTCTCGATCATGACCACCGCGCAGGAACGGGCCTGTGGGTGGCGCTCGTCGAGGCCGACCTCGATCCGCGGGCCGTTGCTGGGATAGAGGGTCACGATGGCGTGCGTACGGTCGAAGGCCGGGGTCTGGTCGTAGATGTAGACGAAGACCAGGAGCCGCTTGATCTGCTCCCGGTGGTCGAGGTTGATGAAGATCGTCTCGCCCGAGCCCGAGCCGAAGCGGTCGTCACCGCTGAGTTTCACGTACGGCGGTCCGTTGAGCTCTCCGTAGAAGCTCCCCAGCGGCTGTACGACGCCCTTGGTGCCGTCCGTCAGCTCGTACAGGCAGCCCAGATCGAGGTCGACGTTGACCATGCTCTCGGTGTGCGCCTGCACCACTTCGGGCTTGAACGCCTGGAAGGGGTGGCGCAGCAGGCTGCCGCGCCGGCCGCCGCCTATGTCGGACGTGCGCATCCGCCAGGACAGGTTGATCCGCAGATTGCCGTTGGCCGCGCCCTGTTTGGTGAGCGAGACCGACTGGTTCCGCTTGGTGAGCGTGATGGCGTTGGTCGCCGCGCTCCCCGAATCGAACTGAGTCGATCGCCCGCCACGCCACAGACCGTCCCAGAAGCTCATTCCACCCCCACGGTTAGCTGTTCAGCTCGGCGAACACCAACGAATACAACAGATACGACGACGGGGCGGCCACAAGGACTTCCTCGTGGCCGCCCCGCCTCAGAGCGTTCCTCAACGGGAGGGGTGTCACACCCCGGACGAGACTTCTGGCTTGTCGCCCGAGGCGTCAGCTTTTCCCTCGGCGGCCGCCAGTTCGCGGTTGCGGCGGACCGAGGACCAGAAGGACCAGCCGATCAGGACGACGCCGATGAGACCGGTGATGATCTCGTTGATCTCGTACTGGATGGTGATCAGCAGGATCGTGGCGAGCGCGCCGATCGCGTAGTGCGCGCCGTGCTCCAGGTAGACGTAGTCGTCGAGCGTGCCCTCGCGGACGAGGTAGACGGTGAGGGACCGGACGTACATGGCGCCGATACCGAGGCCGAGGGCCATCAGCACGATGTCGTTGGTGATGGCGAAGGCGCCGATGACACCGTCGAAGGAGAACGAGGCGTCCAGAACCTCCAGGTAGAGGAACATGAAGAAGGCCGCCTTGCCGGCCAGCGCCACCGCGGAGACCGGCTTCCCGGCCTTCTTGGCCTCCTCCTCGGCCTCGTGCTCCTTCTCCTCCGTTTCCTCGATCCGGTGCTCGAAGAAGCCGGAGAGACCGCCCACCACCAGGTACGTGACAAGGCCCGCGACGCCGGAGAGCAGTACTGTCTCCGCCTTGTTGGCGGACCCGGAGTGCAGATGGGCGTTCTGGGCGAAGGTCAGCGCGACGCCCAGCAGGACGATCAGCGCGATGCAGGCCGAGAGCATGTCGACCTTGCCGAGCTTGGCCAGCGGACGCTCGATCTTGCCCAGCCACTTGATCTCACGGTCCTCGAAGACGAAGTCGAGGAAGATCATCAGGAGGAACATACCGCCGAAGGCCGCGATCGACGGGTGGGCGTCGGTCACCAACTCCTCGTAGCGGTCCGGGTTGTTCAACGCCAGGTCGACGGCCTCGATGGGGCCGAGGGAGGCACTGACCGCCACGATCACCACGGGGAAGACGAGCCGCATTCCGAAGACGGCGATCAGGATGCCGATGGTAAGGAAGATCTTCTGCCAGAAGGCATTCATCTTCTTCAGGATTCCGGCGTTGACCACCGCGTTGTCGAAGGACAGCGAGATCTCAAGGATGGACAGGATCAGGACGATCCCGAACGCGCCCCATCCTCCGAACAGCACCGCTGCGACCAGGCCGAGCGCGGTGACCGCGAACGACCAGCCGAAGGTTTTCAGAACCACTGGCTACCCAATCATCTGTGTACGGGTCTCCCCCGCGCCGCGCGCGGCTTTACGAAACATTGACTCCGAAGTCTAGAGCGATGCCCCGCAGCCCCGACGCGTACCCCTGTCCAACGGCTCGGAACTTCCATTCCGTGCCGTATCGGTAGACCTCGCCGAAGATCATCGCGGTCTCCGTGGAGGCGTCCTCGGAGAGGTCATAGCGGGCGAGCTCCTGGCCGTCGGCCTGGTTGACGACGCGGATGAACGCGTTGCTGACCTGGCCGAAGGTCTGGCCGCGGTTGTCGGCGTCATGAATCGACACCGGAAAGATGATCTTGTCGACGTTGGCCGGCACCTTGGAGAGGTCGATCAGGATCGACTCGTCGTCGCCGTCGCCCTCGCCGGTGAGGTTGTCGCCCGTGTGCTCGACCGAGCCGTCCGGGCTCTTGAGCTGGTTGTAGAAGATGAACCACTCGTCACCGAGCACCCGCCCGGAGTTGCACAGCAGTGCGCTGGCATCGAGGTCGAACGGGGCTCCGGTGGTGGAGCGCGCATCCCAGCCGAGCCCGATCAACACCTGTGTGAGGTTCGGTGCGGCCTTGGAGAGGGAGACATTGCCCCCCTTGGCGAGCGTGACGCCCATGTTTCTGTTCCTCCCCGGTCAAGCCTTCAGTTGTCGAGCGCGTCCGGCGCCGCACTAGTGGTGTGCGACGCCGGACGGAGGTGAAGCGGCAGGTCCTGTCCTCTGCGAACAGGAACCGAAAAGGCTCAGACGTTGACGCCGAAGTCCTGCGCGATGCCGCGCAGGCCCGAGGCGTAGCCCTGGCCGATGGCGCGGAACTTCCACTCCGCGCCGTGACGGTACAGCTCGCCGAAGACCATGGCGGTCTCCGTCGAGGCGTCCTCGGAGAGGTCGTACCGCGCGATCTCCGCGCCGCCCGCCTGGTTCACGACGCGGATGAACGCGTTGCGGACCTGGCCGAACGACTGCTGGCGGTTCTCGGCGTCGTAGATCGAGACCGGGAACACGATCTTCTCCACGTCCGCCGGAACGCCGGCGAGATTGACCTTGATCTGCTCGTCGTCGCCCTCACCCTCACCGGTGAGGTTGTCACCGGTGTGCTCGACCGAGCCGTCCTGGCTCTTCAGGTTGTTGAAGAACACGAAGTTGGCGTCGCTGCTGACCTTCCCCTCGGCGTTGGTCAGGATGGCGCTGGCGTCGAGGTCGAAGTCGGTGCCGGTGGTGGTGCGGACGTCCCACCCCAGACCGACGATGACCGCGGTAAGGCCCGGCGCCTCCTTCGAAAGCGATACGTTGCCGCCCTTGCTGAGGCTGACTCCCACGAGTCCTCCCATTGGTGTCCAGGGGCGGGGAGCCCCGTAGTGCGTTGGTATCGGATCAACGTGTCGATCCTAGTGAGGGGTTCCCTATTGACGCAGGCCCTGCGGGCGAAGAATCACAGAGTGTCCAGCGCTTTCACGTACTCGTTCAGGTCACGCGCGTCCGGAAGCCCGTTCACGACGGTCCAGCGGACGACTCCGTCCTTGTCGATGACGAAGGTGCCGCGCACCGCGCAGCCCTTGTCCTCGTCGAAGACGCCGTATGCCCGTGAGACCTCGCCGTGCGGCCAGAAGTCGGAGAGCAGCGGGTACTCCAGGGCCTCCTGCTCGCCGAAGACGCGCAGCGTGTGGATGGAGTCGTTGGAGACGGCGAGCAGCTGGGTCTCGCGGTCGGTGAACTTCGGCAGGTTGTCGCGGAGGGCGCAGAGTTCTCCGGTGCACACGCCGGTGAAGGCGAACGGATAGAAGAGCAGAACTACGTTCTTGGCTCCGCGGAAGTCGGAGAGCTTCACGGTGGCGCCGTGGTTGTCCTTGAGCGCAAAGTCCGGCGCCTTGTCGCCGACCTCGATCGCCATGGTCCTGCCATCCCTTCCTGGGGGGTAGTCGGGCATGCCCCACCCTACGATCACCGGGGGTTTCTTTCCCCAGCCCCGCCCCTTCCCGAAACCGGGGGCTGCGCCCCCAGGCCCCCCGCCTCCGGCGGGTGGGTGGGGCGCCTACCGGGCGGGGGGTGACACGCTGTGTCGCGGGTGCGGGTGCGTCGTGGCTGGTCGCGCAGTTCCCCGCGCCCCTTAAAAACCTGCGACTGCCCGCCTCCCCCACACACCCGCACCCAAAACGAGCCCGCAAAGCCCGGAGGGGCCCGCAAAAGCGAGCCCCTCCGGTACGACGAGAACGTCACCTCTTGGACTTGGCCGCCTTCGGCGTAGCCAGGCGGCTGCCGCTCCAGTCCTTGCCCACGCTGATGCTCTTGGTCTGGGACAGCCCCGCGGTCGTCGCGGCTTCGGCGATATCGCTCGGCTCCACATAGCCGTCACGGCCGGTCTTCGGCGTCAGCAGCAGAATGCCGCCGCCCTCTTCGACGTACGTGGTGGCATCCACCAGCGCATCCGTCAGGTCGCCGTCGTCGTCACGGAACCAGAGCACCACGGCGTCGGCGACGTCGTCGTACTCCTCGTCCACGAGCTCGCTGCCGATCACTTCCTCAATGGCCTCGCGGAGCTCCTGGTCGACGTCGTCGTCGAAGCCGATCTCCTGGACCACCTGCTCGGGCTGGAATCCCAGCCTGGCGGCCAGGCTCGTCCGCTCCTCCGCGTGGTCCGCGGTCGCGCTCACGGGTTGCCTCCTGATCATGTTTGGTAAAGGTTCAAGCCACGCGCGTGCGCGAAGCATTGGCCGTAGTCCACACGGGCGGGACGGATCGCGCAAGTACCCGGCCGTTGAGACCGCCGAAACGGTGACGATCCCGGCGGTGTCGCCGCAACTCCAGACAGCCAATCACGGCTCCAGGTGACACACACCACAGCGATCTGCCCGCTTTGTGAATTTCGGAACCCTTCGAGGGTACGGGACTCGAATGACTTTGCGGACCGCGTCACGGGTCGGGCGTATCGTTGCGATTTGCCGGGCCCGTCCCCGGGGAACCGTGTGAACGTCCTGGTTACCCCTCGGTAGAGGTGACGTTTCCGTTCCCGAGGTACACGATGGGGATCGGTGTGAACCCCGAGCGCAGCGGCGAGAACACCGAGCAACGACCCAGCAGAGCCGAGAAGAAGAACCGAGAAGAACGGCCTCCCTGAAAGCGAAGGAACAGCGTGGCTTCCGGACCCGATCGCAACCCGATCATCATTGGCGGCCTTCCGAGTCAGGTACCTGACTTCGATCCCGAAGAGACCCAGGAGTGGCTCGATTCCCTCGATGCCGCCGTCGACCAGCGCGGCCGGGAGCGAGCCCGGTATCTGATGTTGCGCCTGATCGAGCGGGCCCGCGAGAAGCGCGTGGCCGTGCCCGAGATGCGCAGCACGGATTACGTCAACACCATCGCCACCAAGGACGAGCCGTTCTTCCCGGGCAACGAGGAGATCGAGCGCAAGATCCTCAACGCGACCCGCTGGAACGCCGCGGTCATGGTCTCGCGGGCCCAGCGCCCAGGCATCGGCGTCGGCGGCCATATCGCCACCTTCGCCTCCTCCGCCTCCCTCTACGACGTGGGCTTCAACCACTTCTTCCGCGGCAAGGACGAGGGCGACGGCGGCGACCAGGTCTTCTTCCAGGGCCATGCCTCGCCGGGCATCTACGCACGCGCCTTCATGCTGGACCGCCTCTCCGAGGGGCAGCTCGACGGCTTCCGCCAGGAGAAGTCGAAGTACCCGGACGGACTGTCCAGCTACCCGCACCCCCGCTCGATGCCCGACTTCTGGGAGTTCCCGACCGTCTCCATGGGCCTCGGCCCGCTGGGCGCGATCTTCCAGGCGCGGATGAACCGCTACATGGAGGCCCGCGGCATCGCGGACACCTCCAAGTCCCATGTGTGGGCCTTCCTCGGCGACGGCGAGATGGACGAGCCGGAGTCGCTCGGCCAGCTGTCCATCGCCGCGCGCGAGGGCCTGGACAACCTGACCTTCGTCGTCAACTGCAACCTCCAGCGGCTCGACGGTCCCGTACGCGGCAACGGCAAGATCATCCAGGAGCTGGAGTCCCAGTTCCGGGGCGCCGGCTGGAATGTGATCAAGCTGGTCTGGGACCGCACCTGGGACCCGCTGCTCGCCCAGGACCGCGACGGTGTGCTGGTCAACAAGATGAACACCACGCCGGACGGCCAGTTCCAGACGTACGCCACCGAGACCGGCGCGTACATCCGCGACCACTTCTTCGGCGACGACCAGCGGCTGCGGACGATGGTCGAGAACATGACCGACGACCAGATCCTGCACCTCGGTCGCGGCGGCCACGACCACCGGAAGATCTACGCGGCGTTCTCGGCGGCCAAGGCGCACAAGGGCCAGCCCACGGTGATCCTCGCCAAGACGATCAAGGGCTGGACGCTCGGCCCGAACTTCGAGGGCCGTAACGCCACGCACCAGATGAAGAAGCTGACGGTCGCCGACCTCAAGGGCTTCCGCGACCGCCTGCACCTGCCGATCTCCGACAAGGAACTGGAGGAGGGCCCGCCGCCGTACTACCACCCGGGCCCGAACTCCGAGGAGATCCAGTACATGCACGACCGCCGCAAAGGCCTGGGCGGTTACGTCCCGACCCGCGTCGTGCGCTCGAAGCCGCTCGCGCTGCCCGAGGACAAGACGTACGCGAGTGTGAAGAAGGGGTCCGGTCAGCAGTCGATCGCCACGACCATGGCGTTCGTACGGCTGCTGAAGGACCTCATGCGGGACAAGGAGATCGGCAAGCGGTTCGTGCTGATCGCGCCCGACGAGTACCGCACCTTCGGCATGGACTCGTTCTTCCCGAGCGCGAAGATCTACAACCCGCTCGGCCAGCAGTACGAGGCGGTCGACCGTGATCTGCTGCTCGCGTACAAGGAGTCGCCGACCGGGCAGATGCTGCACGACGGCATCTCCGAGGCGGGCTGCACGGCGTCGCTGATCGCGGCCGGTTCGGCGTACGCGACGCACGGCGAGCCGCTCATCCCGGTGTACGTCTTCTACTCGATGTTCGGATTCCAGCGCACCGGTGACCAGTTCTGGCAGATGGCCGACCAGTTGGCGCGCGGTTTTGTACTGGGCGCGACCGCGGGCCGTACGACGCTGACCGGTGAGGGTCTGCAACACGCGGACGGACACTCGCAGTTGCTGGCCTCGACGAACCCGGGCTGTGTCGCGTACGACCCGGCGTACGGTTTCGAGATCGCGCACATCGTGAAGGACGGGCTTCGCCGGATGTACGGCTCCTCCGAGGAGCACCCGCACGGCGAGGACGTCTTCTACTACCTCACCGTCTACAACGAGCCGATCCAGCACCCGTCCGAACCGGAGAACGTGGACGTCGAGGGCATCCTCAAGGGCATCCACCGCTTCTCGGCAGGCACTTCGGGCTCCATTCCCGCGCAGATCATGGCGTCCGGTGTCGCCGTTCCGTGGGCCGTCGAGGCGCAGAAGATCCTCGCCGAGGAGTGGAACGTCAAGGCGGACGTCTGGTCGGCGACCTCCTGGAACGAGCTGCGACGCGAGGCCGTGGAAGTGGAGCAGCACAATCTCCTTCACCCCGAGGAAGAGCAGCGAGTTCCGTATGTGACGCGGAAGTTGTCGGACGCCGAGGGTCCGTTCGTGGCGGTCTCCGACTGGATGCGATCGGTTCCGGATCAGATCTCGCGCTGGGTACCCGGCACGTACCAGTCCCTGGGGGCGGACGGTTTCGGTTTCGCGGACACCCGCGGGGCGGCTCGCCGCTTCTTCCACATCGACGCGCAGTCGATCGTGGTCGCGGTCCTGACGGAGCTCGCCCGCGAGGGGAAGGTCGATCGCTCGGCCTTGAAGCAGGCCGTTGATCGGTATCAGTTGCTGGATGTTTCGGCGGCGGATCCGGGTGCCGCGGGAGGCGACGCGTAAGCGCTCCGCTTAAGAGGGCGGTTCCAAGGTCCGTTCCTTGACTGCAGGTCCGTTGTGGCTGGTCGCGCAGTTCCCCGCGCCCCTGAAGGGCGCTTCCGGAACCGCCAGCCACAACGGAGCCGTCATCTGCCCGCGGCCCCGCCCCTGATAATGCGGGTATGAACGAGGGATCGGCGCAGCTTCGTTGGGAGCGGCGTACTCAGCAGCCGTTGATGGGGATGGCGGTGGTGTTCGCCGCCGCCTACGCGGTGCCGATCGTCTGGCCCGACGCCAGTCGCGCCGTGATGGACGCATGTGCCGTCGTGGAGTGGGTGGTGTGGGGAGCCTTCTCCTTCGACTACCTGGTACGGCTCGTACTGGCCGACCGGCGCGGGGAGTTCGTACGTACGCACTGGCTCGACCTGTGCGCCGTACTGCTGCCGCTGATCCGGCCGCTGCAACTGCTCAGAGTCGTGGCCACCGTGTTGCTCGTCGGACAGCGGGCCAGGATGGCCACGCAGATCCGGCTCACGACGTACGTCGTGGGCGCCGTGGTGGCGCTGATGATGTTCGGCTCGCTCGCCGTGCTGTCCGTGGAACGGGAGTCGCCGGGCGGCAACATCAAGACGATGGGTGACGCGGTGTGGTGGTCGTTCACCACCATGACGACCGTCGGCTACGGCGACCACGCACCGACGACCGGGCTCGGCCGCATGATCGCCGTCGGGCTGATGCTCTCCGGGATCGCCCTGCTCGGTGTCGTCACCGCCAACATCGCGGCCTGGTTCATCGCCCGCTTCGAGTCGGACGACGTGGAGGAGCGCCGGCAGACGGCCGCGATCGAGGCTCTGTCAGAGGAAGTTCGGGCGCTGCGCGCCCAGGTAGCCGCGCTGTCCGAATCCCCGGGAACGCTTCCCGGGAAGGGACGTACGCACGACCACGTATAGGCCCGTGTCCAGGGCCGTACGCACGACCGTGAACAGGGCCGTTGCACAGCGCCCTACGCACGTGACCGCCCCGCGCCCCTGACGGAGCGCGGGGCTCCCCTCACGTCCCGCAGACCGCGGATCAGAACATTCCGGCCGCGGGAGTTCCTGCCCCGGCGAGCCAGACGATCGCCAGGATCGTGTCGATCGTGCCCAGCACTACGGCGATCACTGCCGGTACCGGGCGGGCGCCGCTCCAGCTGCGTCCCATGGCGAGCCAGCCGCAGGCGATCGCCACCGGGCCGAGAACGATGCCCAGTGCGAAGAAGCCGGCGACCGCGCAGATGGCTCCGATGATTCCGAGCGTCGCGCGATCCGGCCCACTCCGTGACCACGTCCGGCTACGTGAGCGGGGGTGCTTGCGCGTGGTGTGTCCGAAGCCCGCCATCATCAACTCCCTGGGGTTTTGCTGCCGGTTCGGGCTCGATGCGGCGGGTACCCCGGTTCGTCATCCCTAGACACGCTCTCTGGGACCGCGAGTTGAATCCGCGGCGCGCCATCCCCCTCCGGCGGCGCGCCGCGGCCTGGCCCGACTGCCGTGGCGTACGGATCAGTTGAACCACTCTGGCCCCCGGCAAGGGCCGTACGAAAGTCCTATGGACACCAGTCACCCTGATAGGCGAACCCCGTCGGGCGGACCCGACGGGGTGTCAGGCGGGATGGGCGGCCGATTAGATGTGCCCCGCCCCCGGCCCGGCGGCGTCCGCGTTGGCACCGCGCTTGGTGAGGAAGGCGACGAGGACCGCGACGGCTGCGACCCCGGCGGCGACCAGGCTGGCCAGGCTCATGCCGGAGATGAACGTGTCGTGGGCGACGTCCGTGATCTTCTCGGCGATCGGGGCCGGAGTGTCCGGCGGCACCGGCGCGGCGCCGACCTGGACCGCCTCGGAGGCCTGGTGGAGCTGGGCCTCGGAGAGCGGCGGAAGCTTGGCCTCCGCCCAGTTGCCCGCGAGGTCGTTGTCGACCTTGGAGGCCATCACAGCGCCGAGCACCGCCGTACCGAGGCTGCCGCCGATCTGCATCGCGGCCTGCTGGAGACCGCCGGCGACACCGGAGAGCTCCATCGGCGCGTTGCCCACGATGACTTCGGTCGCGCCGACCATGACGGGCGCGAGTCCGAGGCCGAGGAGGGCGAACCAGATCGACATGACGCCGCTGCCGGTGCCCTTCTCCAGCGTCGACATGCCGTACATGGCGATGGCCGTGCACGCCATGCCGCCCGCGAGCGGGATGCGCGGCCCCACCTTGGTGATCATGGCGCCCGCGAGGGGCGAGCCCACGATCATCATGCCGGTGAGCGGCAGCAGGTGCAGGCCGGCGTCGATGGGGCTCATGCCGTGCACGTTCTGCAAGTAGAAGGTGACGAAGAAGAGGCCGCCCATGAAGGCGATGGCCATCAGGATCATCAGGACCACACCCGCCGACAGCGGTATGGAACGGAACAGGCCCAGCGGAATCAGCGGTTCCTTGACCCTGGTCTCCCAGAGGGCGAACAGGGCGAAGCCGAGCACGGAGATGCCCAGGAACGTCCAGGTCATACCGTCGCCCCAGCCCCACTCGGGGGCCTTGATGAGCGCCCAGACCAGGCAGAACATGGCGCCGGACAGCAGCCCGATGCCGAGCAGGTCGAAGGAGCGCGGCGCGTTCTCGGCGCGGTGGTCGGTAAGGATCCATACGCCGAGGACGACGGCCAGGATGCCGACGGGGACGTTGATGAAGAAGACGGACTGCCAGTTGACGTGCTCCACCAGCACGCCGCCGAGGATAGGGCCGCCTGCGGTGGAGGCGCCGATCACCATGCCCCAGATGCCGATGGCCATGTTCAGCTTCTCGGCGGGGAAGGTGGCCCGCAGCAGTCCGAGCGCGGCCGGCATCAGCAGCGCGCCGAACAGGCCTTGGAAGACGCGGAACGTGATCACCATGCCGATGGAGCTGGACAGGCCGATCACGCCCGAGGCCGCCGCGAAGCCCACGACGCCTATGAGGAAGGTCTGCCGGTGCCCGAACCGGTCGCCGAGCTTGCCCGCCGTGATCAGCGTGACGGCGAGTGCCAGGAAGTACGAGTTGGTGATCCACTGGACGTCGGCGAAAGTGGCGCCCAGGTCCGTGGCGATGGCCGGGTTGGCGATGGCCACGATGGTGCCGTCGAGGGCCACCATCATGACGCCCACGGCCACGGTGATGAGGGTCAACCAGGGGTGGCCGCGAAGCCCCCGGTCCGTTGTCCGGTCCGACGGGACGACTGGCGTCTTGTCCCCCGAGCCCGTCTTGTCGACAGTGGTCTGACTAGTCATGCGTTCGAGGCTAATGGCAGCCACTGACACTTGACGAACCGATTCACAAGTCGGTAACTGTCACGTCACGCACGGATAGGGTGAGCGGGACAAAAAGGCTGGGACGGGCCTTGGGCGCGGCCTGAGTAAGGCTTGGGAGCGAACAAGGCTTGGCGCGAACAGTCCAGACAGTCCGGACAGTCCGGACAGTTGTGCATTTCAGGCAGCTCGGAAGGGAGGGCCTATGGATACGCTGCCCCGCCCCGGGTTGCGCGAGCGCAAGAAGCAGCGGACCCGGGACGCGCTCGTACGGGCCGCTCTGGAGCTGTTCACGAGCAAGGGCTACGAGGGGACGACAGTCGACGAGATCGCCGAAGCCGTCGATGTGTCACAGCGCACGTTCTTCCGTTATTTCGCGGGCAAGGAGGAGGCCGCGTTCGCCGTACTGGAGATGACGGAGGCGCATTTCCTCGACCTGGTGCGCGAACGGCCGCCCCCCGAGAGCCCGTTGGAGGCGCTACGCCGTGCCGTCCTGGAGAACTGGGACACCCTGCACGAGACGATCGAGAGCGTCATCCCGGTCGAACTCCACATGCGCACCTTCCAGCTGATCGAGTCGACACCCGCCCTGCTCGCCGCCCATCTGCGCCGCACCGCGGCGCTGGAGGAGAAGCTCGCGCATCTGATCGCCGAGCGTGAGGGCCTGGACGTGGACGCCGATCCGCGGCCGCGGGTGGCGGTGGCCGTGTTCAGTGGCGTGATGCGGGTGACCGGGCAGCGATGGAGCACGGGTGACGACATCAGCGTCGAGGCGATTCGCGCGCTGACCACCGCTTATCTCGACCAGGTGGGACCCGCGTTGGCCAAGGACTGGAACGTACAAGGCAAAACGGACGGCGACAGGGCGTGACGATTCAACTCCCATACGGGGCGTGACGCTTCAATCACCTACACAGCGTGAGGCTTTAACTCCCACTGAGCCCGGATTGCCCCAATTACCCACTGAGAAACGTGATCCCCCTCACTCGGTTAACGCGAGACACTCTTGTTCTCTTAGTGTGTCCTCCCAGTGACTTCCTTCGACTCCCCTCCCCAACTCAACGTCTGGCGCGCTCTCCTCGCTCTGGCCGTCGTCTTCGTCATGCTGGCGACCACCGGCTGGACCGTCGTACGCAACCACAGAGCCGCCCCGACGCCGCTCGAAGCCTCCCTCTCCGCCTGGGAGCGCGGCAGCATCGGCGGACGCTCGCTGCCGGATCCGGATGCCGCTCCGGCCCGTCTCACCCGCTTCTTCGCGTCGCTCGACGTCCAGCAGCGGCACCGGCTCGCCGCCCGCTATCCGCTCGCGGTCGGCAATATGAACGGGGCGCCGGTGAAACTCCGCTACCGCGCCAACCGCATCGCGATCGACGAGGCACGCAAGACCGAGCGAGAACGCATGCACGACGAACGGCTCTCGCCCGCCGGTCAGCACGAGGCGGGCCGCCGTATGCATCGTTACGAGGACCTGCTGGCCGAGGGCCGTCAGCTACTTGCCTTCGACCCGCTGGGCGCGGGCCGGATCGCCGAGGTCTTCGGTGACCTGGGCAAGGCGCAGCGCGTCTCGGTCGTCGTGCCGGGCGTCGACACCGACGTACTGAACTTCCAGCGCACCGACCGCGAGTTCGCCGCGCCCGTCGGCATGGCGAGGTCCCTGTACCTGGAGGAGCGCGCGGCGAGCCCGAGTACGCGTACGGCCGTGATCGCCTGGGCCGACTACACGGCGCCCAGCGGGCTCGGTATGGACGCGGCCACGGGCGTACGCGCCGAGGAGGGCGCCGTGCGGCTCAACACGCTCGTACGGACGCTGCCCGGCCGCTCGCCCATCGCGCTGTACTGCCACAGTTACGGCTCCGTGGTCTGCGGTGTCGCTGCGCACGCGCTGCCGTCCCGGGTCTCCGACATAGCGGTCGCGGGCAGCCCCGGGATGCGGGTGGCGAACGCCGCGCAGCTGGGCACCTCGGCGCGGGTGTGGGCCACGCGGGACTCCGACGACTGGATCCAGGACGTGCCGTACATGGCGGTCGGCTGGCTCGGTCACGGGGCCGATCCGGTGTCCTCGGGATTCGGGGCGCGGGTGCTGTCCGCGTGGGGCGCGAAGGGCCACGCGGGCTATTTCGAGCCGGGTACGGAGAGCCTGCGCAACTTCGCCGAGATCGGCGTTGGCGCGTACCGGGCGGTGAGCTGCGCACACGAGGATGACGTGTGCCAGAAGGGTTTGTCCGACATGGCTGAAGCCGGACGCGCGTAGAGGGCGAAGAAACAGCGGTTCGCACGGGGAGGGGACGAGGAAGCGCATGGCGCATACGATGGCCCGCATGGGTGACGTACTGGCCGGATTTCATGCCGCCTGGGAGTTCGACTCCGACTCCGTGCTCATCCGCTTCGAACGGGGGATCCGTACGCCGAAGCTCTTCCAGGCGCTCGGTGAGCGCCGTATCCCGATCGAGGCGATCGCAGCGGTGACGCTGACCCCGGGCAAGCGCGGGACGGTCGTCTTGCGTGCCGAGCCGAGACCGGGCGCGGACCCCCTGATGGAGGCGGCGGCGGGACAGCTGAAGGAAGCGTGCGATCCCTACCGTCTGGTGCTGCCCGGCGACCGCGAGACGCTCGCCGAGTACTACGCCGACGAGCTGCGGGCTCAGCTCATTCCCGACGACGCGGCCGAGGCAGAGCGGTATCTGGTGGAACCGCCCGAGACGCCGCTGCAGTTCAAGGCGTACGACGGGAAGGCGTCCTTCGACGGCAAGTCGGTGTCCTTCCGCTGGTTCTGGACGGGCGCCTCGTCCGCCAAGTGGAAGGCGGGCGATCAGAGTTTCGCGGTCTCGGAGCTGAGCGGCGTCGAGTGGCGGTCGCCCGAGGTCTTCGAGGGCCATCTGCGGCTGTTGCACCGCGACCCGGCCTACACCCAGCCCGCGCAGGCCGACCAGGATCCGGCGGCGGTCGTCTTCGGCCTCGGTTACGGGCCTGTGCACGAGTCGCTGCCGTTCGCGGCCTCGGTCCTCGCGGCCGTACGCGCCGCCGGTCCTCCGGCGAAGAGTGACGGCGCCCCGGCTGCACGGCACCGTGATCCCGCGGACATCGCGGAGCGGATCCGGCATCTGGGGGAGCTGCACCAGGCGGGGCTGGTGACGGACGAGGAATTCACGTCTAAGAAGGCGGAGTTGCTGGCGGAGTTGTGACGGTCGTCGTGCGGTGACCTGTTGTGCCGCGAGTTGGCGTGCAGTGGCCGGACGTTCTGTGACCGGCCGTTCTGTGACCGGCCGGTCCGCGATCGGCCGGTCCGCGATCGGCCGGTCCGCGATCGGCCGGTCCGCGATCGGCCGGTCCGCGATCGGCCGGTCCGCGATCGGCCGGTCCGCGATCGGCCGGTCCGCGATCGGCCGGTCCGCGATCGGCCGGTCCGCGATCGGGCGGTCCGCGATCGGGCGGTCCGCGATCGGGCGTGCGTGACTCGTCGTCATACCGCTCGTACCTGGGTATGACGTGCGGATGGGCTCTCAGGTAGGACGCGGTGGTGGGATCTTCGCGCCTACGCTGATCAGGCCATGAGCAATGCAGCGACTCCTCCCCGTCAGGAGCCCCGCGCACCGGCCGAAGAGCGGTCCGGGCACGGGGTGCGGCACCGTGCGCTCGCCGCGCTGCGTGAGGCCGCGACGGCCTTCGTGCCGCCGAGCGGTGCGGCCGAGCCCCTCTTCGCCCACGCGCCCAAGCGGTGGATGCGGCGGCTGCCGTATGTGATCGTGCTGGGCTTCGCCGCCGTCCTGGTGCCGGTCACGGCCCAGGTGCTGGGGACCGACTACGGGGTGAACGACGGTTTCTCCGGGGCGCTCGGCTTCGCCCAGGCCGCACCTCTGCTGCTGGCCGTTAGCCGACCGCTGGCCGCGTGGTGGATCGTCTTCGTGGCAGATGTCATCGGGGCGATCGTGCTGTTGGGCCACGACGACGGCCAGCCCTCTCCCTTCACCGCCATGGTCATCGTGGGCTATGTGGTGCTGTGCCTGGCGCTCTCCCTGCGCGAGCCGCGCCGCACCGTGATCGGCGTCTGGGGGGCCACCGTGGCCGCGAGCCTCGTGCTGGGCGCGCCCCACGCCCCTGAGAGCCAGGACACCAGCGTGCTGATGATCGTCCTCAGCGGTGCCGCACTGCTGCTGGGCACCCTGATACGCGAGCGCGGCGAGACCCGGCGGCGGCTCGTCGAGCAGGAGACCATCAGCGAGACCGAGCGCGCCCGGCGCACGCTTCTGGAGGAACGGGCCCGTATCGCAAGGGAGTTGCACGACGTGGTGGCCCATCACATGACGGTGATATCGGTCCAGGCGGACTCCGCTCCGTACCGGCTCAGTGGCGTCTCCGACGACATACGCAGGGAGTTCGAGTCGATAGCCGTCGGGGCCCGTGACTCGCTGGGCGAGATGCGGCGGCTCCTCGAGGTGCTGCGCAGTGAGGACGCGCGGGACGAACGGGCGCCGCAGCCGGGCCTGGACAAGCTGCGCCAGCTCGTCGAGGCCACCAGACGCGGAGGTGTCCCGGTCGAACTGTCGCTTCCGAAGCCGGTTCTCGAAAAGGACGAGGAGGGGTGGCCGAAGGTGTCACCGGCCGTGGACCTGTCCGCGTACCGCATCGTGCAGGAGGCCCTGTCCAACGTGGTGCGGCACGCCCCCGGCGCCCCCACCCAGGTGTCGCTGTCCACCGACGGCCGGCATCTGACGGTGCTCGTCGTCAACGGGCCCGCGGAGAAGCCGGTTTCGGGCCTGGAGTCGAGCGGCACCGGGCACGGTTTGGTCGGCATGGGCGAGCGCGTACGGCTGGTCGGCGGCACGCTGGATGTCGGACCGCTGCCAGGTGGTGGGTTCCGGGTGGCGGCGCGGTTGCCGGTGGCCGAGCCCTCGTCGTCCGCGGAGGAGCCGGCATCGTCTGCGGTTGAGCCCGCATGGTTTACGGCCGATCCCGCATCGTCCGCGGAGAGACCCGTGGCGCCCATGGCGACCGCGGATCCTGCGGATCCCGCAAAGGAGCCGGGCGCTTCATGACCATCCGCGTGATCATCGTCGACGACCAGGCCATGGTTCGCGCCGGTTTCGCGGCCCTGTTGGCGGCGCAGAGCGATATCGACGTGGTGGGCGAGGCGGCGGACGGCAGAAAGGGTGTCGAGCTGGCCCGTGGCACGCGGCCCGACGTCGTGCTCATGGACGTACGGATGCCGGAGATGGACGGACTGGCCGCGGCGCGCATACTGCTGGACCCACAGGAGGAAGACAAGGACCACGAGACCTACGACGACGGGGCCGCCGTCAGCCGGCCGAAGGTGCTGATGCTCACCACCTTCGACGCGGACGACTACGTGTACGAGGCGTTGCGTGCCGGAGCCTCCGGGTTCCTGCTCAAGGACGCGCCGCCCGCGGACCTGATCGCGGCGGTGCGGGTGGTGGCCGCGGGGGACGCGTTGCTCGCCCCGAAGGTGACGCGCCGTCTGATCGCGGACTTCGCGCAGCAGCGGCCCGCGCAGCGCAGAAGACCCGCCGTTCAGCTGGACGGCCTGACACCGCGTGAGACGGAGGTCGTTGAGCTGGTCGCCCGCGGGTTGTCCAACCAGGAGATAGCGAACCATCTGGTGCTGGCCGAGCAGACGGTGAAGACCCACATAGGCCGCGTACTGGCGAAGCTGGACCTGCGCGATCGCGCGCAGGCGGTGATCTTCGCGTACGAGTCGGGGCTGGTCACGCCCGGCGACCGGTGAGCCGCCGGGCCGGACGGCTCCGCGCTGCTCCCGGCGGGGAGGCGGTCGCGGGGATGTGACACTTGCCCGCGCGACTGTCACATTTCCGCGACCGACCACCTGACCGGGGAGGTATCGCCAGCACCTCATGGACGCCGGGCGGGAACCGACCCCGCAGCGGGACCTACTCTCGGCCCGCCGACGTGAACGTCATGTCGGCGTACCGGTTTCCGGCCACCTTGGAGGCGATCGGCTCCAGGAGGGCCAGGTCCTCCTCGTCGAGGACGATGCGGGTGGCGGCCACGTTCTCCTCGATGCGGCTGCGCTTGCGGGTGCCGGGGATGGGGACGACCGGCAGGTTGTGTGTCGTCGCCTGCTGCTGGACCCACGCCAGCGCGATCTGTCCGAGCGAGGCGCTGTGGGAGTCGGCGACCGCGCGTATCGGCTCGAGGAGGTCCACGTTCGCGGCCGCGTTCTCGCCCGTGAAGCGGGGCTGCATACGGCGGAAGTCGTCGGCGGTCAGGTCCCTCTCGGCGTTGGCGAAGGAACCTGTGAGGAAGCCGCGGCCGAGCGGCGAGTACGGCACCAGGGCAACGCCCAGTTCGCGCGCGGCCGGTACGACACCGACCTCGATGTCGCGGCTGAACAGCGACCACTCCGACTGCACGGCCGCGATCGGATGCACGGCCTGGGCCGCACGCAGTTCGCCGCCGGTGACCTCGCTCAGCCCGAGGTGCTTGACCTTGCCCTCGCGGACCAGCTCGGCCATGGTGCCGACGGTTTCCTCGATGGGGACGTTCGGGTCGCGGCGGTGCATGTAGTAGAGGTCGATCACGTCGACGTCCAGGCGCTTCAGGCTCGCCTCCACGGCCTGGCGGATGTACGGCGCGTCATTGCGGATGATGCGCTTCGTCGGCTCGTCCGGCGGGATCGACAGGGCGAACTTCGTCGCGATGACGACCTCGTCGCGGTAGGCCTTGAAGAACGGGGAGAGGAACTTCTCGTTCTCGCCCTGGCCGTAGGCATCGGCGGTGTCGTAGAACGTGACGCCGAGTTCCAGCGCCCGCTCCAGGGTGGCCCGTGCCTCGTCGGCGTCCGTGGGGCCGTACGCGAAGCTCATCCCCATGCAGCCGAGGCCCTGTACGCCGACCTCGGGGCCGCCCGTGCCGAGTTCCACCTTCGCGATCTTGCTGTCCGTCATCGGGACCTCTCCGACGCCAGGGCCTGCCCGGCGTCCGCGTAGAAATTGATCTTCCGGTCGAGCACGGCGAGCGTGTCCTGGAGTTCGGCGATCCGAGCCAGTACGTCCTCCCGCGTCGTCTGCAGCAGCTCGAAGCGCTCGCCGTAGGTGTGGTCGCCTTCGCGCACCAGTTCCGCGTACCGCACCATGTCCGCGACCGGCATGCCGGTCAGACGCAGCTTGCCGACGAGGTCGAGCCAGTCGAGGTCGCGGTTGCTGTAGCGGCGTTGCCCGGTGTGGGAGCGGTCGACGTGTGGCATCAGTCCGATGCGCTCGTACCAGCGCAGGGTGTGCGCCGTGAGGCCGGTGAAGGCGACGACCTCGCTGATCGTGTAGTGGTCCTGTCCGTCCGGACGCCGGTTCGCGGTGCTGAACGGGGCGGTGCAGCTGTCGGTCTTGGTCCTACTGGTGCTCGTGGTCTCCGTCACCGTCATGGCCTCAACGCTAGGACGTTGGAGTGCACTCCAAGCAAGCGGATTCCGGCGAAATCCACGGGACTGTCCGCGGCCGAGGCCGCTAAGCGGCCTCGGTAAAGTCCGGGGCGCGTACCGCGCCCGTAAGGGGCGCGGGGCTGTGACATGTGCGGCTCCGCCGCGATGGGGGTCCCCCCGCTCATGGGGGTCCCCCCGCTCGAGCGGAGTCGAGAGTGGGGGAGCAGCCGAGAGTGGGGGAGCGACCAGCCCCCACCGGACCCGCTGGCTCATTGCCGTTCCTCCGGCGAAGCGCCTAGCGTGCGGCGCATGAGTCTCGTACGCCGTGCCACCCCCGAGGACGCGGAGGAAGTGCTCCGGCTGCGTCAGGTGATGATCGACTCGGTCCATGCGACCGATTCCTCCACGGAGTGGCAGGCCGAGTCCCTGCCGACGCTGCGCGCCCGGCTCGCGGACGCCGAGGGCGAGTTCGCCGCCTTTGTGGTCGACCACCCTTCGCGGCTCGGCGCGCTGGCGGCGCTCGCGGTCGGGACGATCGAGTACCGGATCGGTCGGGCGGGGAACCCGCACGGGGCCGTCGGGTACGTGTTCAGCGTCGCCACCGACCCGGACGCGCGGCGCCGCGGTTACGCCCGCGCCTGTATGGAGACCCTCCTGGACTGGTTCCGAGAGAAGGGCGCCGCCCAGGTCGATCTGAACGCTTCCGCCGAAGCCGAGCCGCTGTACGCGTCGCTGGGCTTCGTACGCAAGCCGGACCCCTCGATGCGGCTGACGTTCTGAGCCGCATAACCTCGTACGCATGTCCCTCAAGAGCCTGGCGTTGATCGAGAACTGGCCGGTGCCCACCGCCGCCGCGGCCGTCGTGCGTGCGGACGGTGCGGTCCTCGGGTCGTACGGCCCGACCGGGCACCGTTTCCCGTTGGCCTCGGTCAGCAAGCCGCTCGCCGCGTACGCCGTGCTGGTCGCGTACGAGGAGGGGGCGATCGAGCTGGACGAACCGGCGGGTCCGCCTGGCTCCACGGTTCGCCATCTCCTCGCGCACACCTCCGGACTGGCCTTCGACGAGCACCGGGTGACGTCGGCGCCCGGGGAGCGGCGGCTGTACTCCAACGCCGGGTTCGAGGTGCTCGGGGACCATGTCGCGAAGGCGACGGACTTCGCGTTCGCGGATTATGCGCGGCAGGCGGTGCTGGAGCCGTTGGGCATGGCGTCGACTGCGCTCGACGGCTCGCCCGCCAAGGACGGTGTCTCTACCGTCGACGATCTCGTTCGCTTCGCGGCCGAGGTGCAGGCGCCGCGGCTGCTCGACCCGCGGACGGTCGCCTCGGCGATGACGGTCCAGTACGCCGGTACGAAGGGTGTCCTTCCGGGGTACGGCCACCAGAACCCCAACGACTGGGGGCTGGGCTTCGAAATCCGGGACTCCAAGTCGCCCCACTGGACGGGGAGTTCGTCCTCCCCGCGAACCTTCGGCCACTTTGGCCAGTCCGGTACGTTCCTTTGGATCGACCCGGACGCGGGGGTCGCCTGCGCGGCTCTCACGGACCGGGCGTTCGGGCCGTGGGCGATCGAGGCCTGGACGCCGTTCACGGACGCGGTACTGGCCGAGCTGTAGCGCGGTCGGCCGCGGGGGTCTCGCCCTCTCCCTCCGTGTCGATGTGCGGCAGGACCTTGTCCAGCCACCGGGGCGTCCACCACGCGTGCCGGCCCAGCAGGGTCAGTACCGCGGGCACCATGAGCAGGCGGACCACCGTGGCGTCGATGAGCACGCTGACGGCGAGGCCCAGGCCGAGCATCTTGACCACGATGTTGTCGCTGACGATAAAGGCCGCGAAGACGCTCGCCATGATCAGTGCCGCGCAGGTGATCACGCGCGCGGTGATCTCCAGCGCATGGGCAACCGAGGCCTTGGCATCCCCCGTGCGCAGCCAGGCCTCGTGCACGCGGGACAGCAGGAAGATCTCGTAATCCATGCTCAGTCCGAAGATGATGGCGAACATCATCATCGGCACATAACTCTCGATGGGCACCTTGCCGTTGACGCCCATCGCGGGCCCGCCCCAGCCCCACTGGAAGACGGCGACGACGACGCCGTACGAGGCCGCGATCGACAGGACGTTGAGGACGGCCGCCTTGAGGGCCACGAGCAGGCCGCGGAAGACCGCGAGGACGATCAGGAATGCCAGGGCGACCACCACGCCGATGATCAGCGGCAGCCGGCTCGCGACGATGTCGCGGAAGTCGACCTGCGCGGCCGTCGTCCCGGTGACATAGCCCTTGGCGTCGGTGCCGGAGACCGCCGCGGGCAGGGTGTCGTCGACGAGCCGGTTCACGAGGTCCGTGGTGTCCGCGTTCTGCGGGGACTCGGCCGAGTAGACGGTGCCGAGCAGGACGTCTCCGTCCTTCGTCGGCGTCAGCGGCGTGACGAAGGAGGTTCCGGACACGCCGTTCAAAGTCTGCTGGGCGTGCGAGGCGAGATCCGAGCGCTGTGAGTCCGGTACGGAGGTTTGGTCGATGACGACGGTGAGGGGCCCGTTGGAGCCGGGGCCGAACGCGTCGGTCATCAGGTCGTAGGCCCGCCGGTCGGTGAAGGACGTGGGGTCGGCGCCGTCGCCGATGTGGCCGAGCTGGATGGCGAACACGGGGATGGCCAGCACCGCGATGGTGGCGAGGCCCGCCGCCAGGAACCGCAGGGGTCTGCGCTCCACGCGCTGGGCGTAGCGGTGCCAGGTGCCATGGGCCTCGGTACCGTCCTCGGCACCGGATTCGGCACCGGATTCGGCGACCGGGCGGCGCACCGTGTAGCGGTCGATGCGGCGGCCGATCAGGCCGAGCAGGGCCGGGACCAGGGTGAGTGCGCCGAGGACGGCCGAGACCACCGTGACCGCCGCGGCGACGCCGAGTTTGCCGATGAAGCTCACGCCGGACACCCACAGCCCCATAAGGGCGACGATCACCGTCGTACCGGACACGAGCACCGCACGTCCGCTGGTGGCGTTGGCGTGGCCGGCGGCGCGCACCGGGTCGGCGCCGTCCATGAGGTTCTGCCGGTGACGGGTGATCAGGAAGAGCGCGTAGTCGATGCCGACGCCGAGGCCGATCATCGTGGCGAGGGTGGGTGACACCGTGGCGAACGTGAACGCGATGGCGAGCAGCCCGAGGCAGGCGAGTCCGCCGACCACGCCGATCAGCGCGGTGATCAAGGGCAGTCCGGCGGCGATCACACTGCCGAAGCCGATGAGCAGGACGACGACGGCGACCGCGAAGCCGATCAGCTCGCTCACCCGGTCGTCGGCGTCGGGTCGCGCCAGCTCGCCCAGCGATCCGCCGTACTCGACCTCGGCGCCGGCGTCCCTGAGCGGCTCGACGGCGTCGTCGACTCCGTCGAGGTAGCCGTCGCCGAGGAGGGACGGCTGCTCGTCGAAGCGGATGGTGACGTAGGCGGTCCTCCCGTCGGAGGACACCGGGCCGACCTTTGAGGAGGTGGCGTCGAGTGGGTTCTGCACGGACAGGACGTGCGGCAGTTTCTGCAGGTCGGCGATGGTGGTCGACATCTGCGAGCCGAGCGAGGTCAGGGCCTTGTCGTCGTGCAGGACGATCTGGCTGCTGTAGCCGCCGGCCTGCGGATCGTGCTCCTTCAGGACGTCCAGGCCTTCCTCGGACTGCACGTCGGACAGGGCGAAGTCGTCGGAGTACGTCCCGCCGTGGAGGTGGTTCAGCGCCTGCAGCCCGCCGAGGGCCACCAGCCAGGCGACGATCACGATCACGAAGTGGCGGGCGCACCACTCCCCCAGACGTCGCAGACCCCCTCTCGGTGGTTTGCCCCGCCCCCCTGTGCCTTCGCGGTTGGCCATGGCCCCGGTTTCTGCCGAGCGAGTGTCCGACCCGTCCATTGGACGCCTCTTGGATCACTCCCGCATCTCGGGCCCCACGCCTGTCCAACAGCCGCTAGCCGGCCATCTCCCAGATCAGCAGCTCCGCCGCGCTCACGCCCACCGCTTCCAGGTCTTTCGCATCAGTGAGCCGCGCCGAGTCGCCCGGGCCCAACTCCGTGCCGTCGAGCAGTACTTCGCCCCGTACAGCATGGACGTAGACGTACGCCCCGTCCGGCACAGCCGTCCGCTCCCCTGCCCCGAGCCGCCGCACATGCAGCATCGCCCCCGCCTCCGGCACCGCGTACGGCGTGGAGTCCGCGATTCCGTGGACGATCTCGTACGCGGGATCGCCGCCCGGCGACAACGGAGCGAGCCACATCTGGACGAAGACCAGCGGCTCAGACCCGTCGTTGCGTTCGACGTGCCGTACGCCTCCCGCCGAGCTGAGCCGCTGCACGTCCCCGGGCCGGACCACCGACTCGTGGCCCGCCGAATCCCGGTGCGTCAGTTCTCCCGAGACGACCCAGGTCACGATCTCCGTGTGGCTGTGCGGGTGTTCGTCGAAGCCCGCGCCGGGGGCGAGCCGTTCCTCGTTGCAGGCGATGATCGCGGCGAAGCGGAGGTTGTCGGGGTCGTAGAAGGGGCCGAAGGAGAAGGCGTGCAGGGACTCGATCCCGGCCGCCGGGTCGCCTCCGCGGTAGCGCTCGCCGGAGCGCCGTACGTCCATCACGCAGCCCACCGTAGACCCGCGGCGGCCCGTCTTCTGAGACCCGCCGCCGCACACTCCCGTCCGGATAAGGCAGTCTTGTCCCGTGCCCGAACCCGAATCCCACGCCACCAAAGCCGCTGCGCACGCCGCTCACGCGCACTCCGCGACCCTGAAGCGGCTGGAGAAGTCGTCCGGCAGTCTCGCCGCGCAGGCCATCGCGCGCATGGACGAGACGCTGCCGTGGTACCGGGCGATGCCTCCGGAGAACCGGTCGTGGATCGGGCTCGTCGCCCAGGCCGGTATCGCCGCCTTCACCGAGTGGTTCCGGCATCCGGACGCCCCGCAGGCCATCTCCACCGACGTCTTCGGCACCGCCCCCCGCGAGCTGACCAGGGCGATCACGCTGCGCCAGACCGTGGAGATGGTGCGTACGACCATCGAGGTCATGGAGTCCGCGATCGAGGAGGTCGCGGCCCCCGGCGACGAGTCCCTCCTGCGCGAGGCCCTCCTCGTGTACGCCCGCGAGATCGCCTTCGCCACCGCCCAGGTGTACGCACAGGCCGCCGAGGCACGCGGTGCCTGGGACGCCCGGCTGGAGTCGCTGGTAGTCAACGCCGTCCTGTCCGGCGAGGCCGACGAGGGTGCCGTCAGCCGGGCGGCGGCGCTCGGCTGGAACTCGCCCGAGCATGTGTGCGTGGTGCTGGGCACGGCCCCCGACGGTGACAGCGAGCTGACCGTGGAGGCGATCCGGCGGGCCGCCCGGCACGCCAAGCTCCAGGTCCTCACCGGAGTCCTCGGCGACCGGCTCGTCGTCATCGCCGGTGGCAGTGACGATCCGCTGGGAGTCGCCAAGTCGCTGATCGGGCCGTATGCGGCGGGACCGGTCGTGGCGGGGCCCGTCGTGCCCGATCTGCTCGCCGCGACCCGGTCCGCGCAGGCCGCCGCCGCCGGACTCAAGGCGTGTTTTGCCTGGCAGGACGCCCCGCGGCCGGTGCTGGCCGACGATCTGCTGCCGGAGCGCGCGATCGCCGGCGACCCCGCGGCGCGCGAGCAGTTGGTGGAGGAGATCTACAGACCGCTGGAGGAGGCCGGGTCCGCTCTCCTGGAGACTCTGAGCGTGTATCTGGAGCAGGCGAGCAGTCTGGAGGGCGCCGCGCGGATGCTCTTCGTTCACCCGAACACCGTGCGCTACCGGCTTCGACGTGTGACTGACGTCACCGGTTGGTCACCCTCCGATGTACGATCCGCCTTCACACTCCGCATCGCCCTGATCCTGGGGCGTCTGGCCGATGGAGATCCCCAGCTCTAGGCTTTTGTCGGGGCCCCACAAAACCCCCTGCTGTTCTTCGTCCCTGTCCCCACGGGCGGCGTCGGCCGTCCACAAGAGAGAGTGTGAGAGTGCTCGTACTCGTCGCTCCCGGCCAGGGCGCCCAGACGCCCGGCTTCCTGACCCCCTGGCTCGAACTCCCCGGCGCCGCCGACCGTCTCGGCGCGTGGTCGGACGCCATCGGCCTCGACCTCGCCCACTACGGCACGCAGGCCGACGCGGACGCGATCCGTGACACGGCGGTGGCGCAGCCGCTCCTCGTCGCGGCCGGACTCCTGTCGGCGTCCGCGCTCGGCGAGGTGGCACCGAGTGCCGTCGCGGGCCACAGCGTCGGCGAGATCACGGCCGCCGCCTTCGCGGGCGTACTGGACGACGCAGCCGCCCTGGGACTCGTACGCAAGCGTGGTCTTGCCATGGCCGAGGCCGCCGCGATCACCGAGACCGGCATGTCGGCGCTGCTCGGCGGTGACCCCGAGACGACGATCCCGCATCTGGAGAAGCTCGGCCTCACCCCGGCGAATGTGAACGGCGCGGGTCAGATCGTCGCCGCCGGCACCATGGAGGAGCTGGCCGCTCTCGAGGCCGACAAGCCCGAGGGCGTACGACGCGTCGTGGCCCTCAAGGTCGCGGGCGCCTTCCACACGCACCACATGGCCCCCGCGGTCGCGAGCCTGGAGCAGGCCGCGGCGGAACTGACCCCGGCCGACCCGAAGATCACGTACGTCTCGAACAAGGACGGCCAGGCTGTCGCCACCGGCGCCGAGGTGCTGTCCCGCCTGGTCGGCCAGGTCGCCAACCCCGTTCGCTGGGACCTGTGCATGGAGACCTTCAAGGAGCTGGGCGTGACCGCGCTGGTCGAGGTGTGCCCGGGCGGCACGCTGACCGGTCTCGCCAAGCGCGCCCTGCCCGGTGTGAAGACGCTGGCGCTCAAGACCCCTGACGACCTCGACGCTGCTCGCGAGCTCATCGCCGAGCACGCTGCCTGAGAAGGAGCCCGAGAGCATGTCGAAGATCAGGCCCAGCAAGGGCGCCCCGTACGCCCGGATCATGGGCGTGGGCGGCTACCGTCCCACCCGGGTCGTGCCGAACGAGGTGATCCTCGAGACGATCGACTCCTCCGACGAGTGGATCCGCTCGCGCTCCGGCATCGAGACCCGTCACTGGGCCTCCGCCGAGGAGACCGTCGCCGCGATGTCCATCGAGGCCTCCGGCAAGGCGATCGCCGACTCCGGGATCACGGCCGAGCAGATCGGCGCGGTGGTCGTCTCGACCGTCTCGCACTTCAGCCAGACCCCGGCCGTCGCCACCGAGATCGCCGACAAGCTCGGCACGAACAAGGCCGCCGCCTTCGACATCTCGGCGGGCTGCGCGGGCTTCGGCTACGGCCTCACGCTCGCCAAGGGCATGGTCGTCGAGGGCTCGGCGGAGTACGTACTCGTCATCGGCGTCGAGCGGCTTTCCGACCTCACCGACCTGGAGGACCGGGCAACGGCCTTCCTGTTCGGTGACGGTGCGGGTGCGGTCGTCGTCGGCCCATCGCAGGAGCCGCACATCGGCCCGACGGTCTGGGGCTCCGAGGGCGACAAGTCCGACACGATCAAGCAGACCGTGCCGTGGGACAAGTACCGGATCGGCGACGTGTCCCAACTGCCCCTGGACTCCAAGGGCGAGATCAAGTTCCCTGCGATCACGCAGGAGGGCCAGGCGGTGTTCCGCTGGGCCGTGTTCGAGATGGCGAAGGTCGCTCAGCAGGCGCTGGACGCGGCCGGAATCACCGCGAACGACCTGGACGTCTTCATTCCCCACCAGGCCAACGAGCGGATCATCGACTCGATGGTGAAGACACTCAAACTGCCGGAGCATGTCACGGTCGCGCGTGATGTGCGCACCACCGGCAACACCTCGGCCGCCTCGATCCCGCTCGCTATGGAGCGGCTCCTGGCGACCGGCGAGGCGAAGAGCGGCGACACCGCGCTCGTCATCGGCTTCGGGGCGGGTCTCGTGTACGCCGCGACGGTCGTTACCCTCCCCTAGGCACCCCGTGCCAGGTCCGTCTCGGACCCGGTCGGGAACCGCCACACCCTCTGGATATCTACGAAGGAGCGCCTCACATGGCCGCCACTCAGGAAGAGATCGTCGCCGGTCTCGCCGACATCGTGAACGAGATCGCCGGGATCCCGGTTGAGGACGTCCAGTTGGACAAGTCCTTCACCGACGACCTGGACGTCGACTCGCTGTCCATGGTCGAGGTCGTCGTCGCCGCCGAAGAGCGCTTCGACGTCAAGATCCCGGACGACGACGTCAAGAACCTCAAGACGGTCGGCGACGCCACCGAGTACATCCTCAAGCACCAGGGCTGAGCAGGCCGCTGAGCCCAGGGCGCTGGGGGTCCTTTCACCAAGGGCCCCCGAAGGCCCCGCCACCCGGCGGTGGCGCCGCTGATCCTCGTAAACGTTGGAGAAAGAATTCCCGTGAGCCCGACCAATCGCACCGTGGTCGTCACCGGTATCGGCGCAACCACACCGCTGGGTGGCGACGCAGCCTCGACCTGGGAGGGTCTGGTCGCCGGTCGTTCCGGTGTCAAGCCCCTGGAGCAGGAGTGGGCCGCCGAGCAGGCGGTCCGTATCGCGGCCCCGGTCGCCGTGGAGCCGACCGAGGTCATCCCCCGGCCGCAGGCCCGCCGCCTCGACCGCTCGGCGCAGTTCGCGCTGATCGCGGCCAAGGAGGCCTGGGCGGACGCCGGTTACACCGACAAGGCCGGCGAGGGCGCTGACGTCGACCCGAACCGCCTCGGCGCGGTCATCGCCTCCGGCATCGGAGGCGTCACCACGCTCCTCGACCAGTACGACGTACTGAAGGAGAAGGGCGTACGCCGCGTCTCCCCGCACACCGTTCCGATGCTGATGCCGAACGGCCCGTCCGCCAACGTGGGTCTCCTCGTGGGTGCCCGCGCCGGCGTGCACACCCCGGTGTCCGCCTGCGCTTCGGGCGCCGAGGCCATCGGCTACGCGATCGAGATGATCCGCACCGGCCGCGCCGACGTGGTCGTCGCCGGTGGCACGGAGGCGGCGATCCACCCGCTGCCCATCGCCGCGTTCGGCAACATGATGGCGATGTCCAAGAACAACGACGACCCGCAGGGTGCCTCGCGCCCCTACGACATGGCGCGCGACGGCTTCGTCCTCGGTGAAGGCGCGGGCGTCATCGTCCTCGAGTCGGCCGAGCACGCCGCCAAGCGCGGTGCCCGCGTCTACGCGGAGGCGGTGGGCCAGGGCATCTCGGCCGACGGCCACGACATCGTGCAGCCGGAGCCCGAGGGCCTCGGCATCTCGCACGCCCTGCAGAACCTGCTCGACAACACGGACCTCAACCCGGCCGAGATCGTGCATGTGAACGCGCACGCCACCTCGACCCCGGCCGGCGACGTCGCCGAACTGAAGGCGCTGCGCAAGGTCTTCGGTGACGACACCGACCACTTCGCGGTCTCCGGCACCAAGTCGATGACGGGTCACCTCCTCGGTGGCGCGGGCGGCGTGGAGTCGGTGGCGACGGTGCTCGCCCTGTACCACCGGGTGGCCCCGCCGACCATCAACATCGAGAACCTCGACCCGGAGGCCGAGGCCAACGCCGATGTCGTCCGCGGCGAGGCTCGCAAGCTCCCCGTCGAGGGCCGCATCGCCGCGCTGAACGACTCGTTCGGCTTCGGCGGACACAACGTGGTGCTGGCGTTCCGAACCGTCTAGTACTTCTGTCCGGCTGTTTCCGGCCGCCGGAGATCGATTTCCGGTCGTACGTCGTGTGATGTGCGTCTACGTGACGAAGGGCCCCACCGTCTGGTGGGGCCCTTCGCGCGTGTTCGAGTCGGCGTCAGACGACCTGGTGGAGCCAGCGAACCGGCGCCCCTTCGCCCGCGTACCGGAAGGGCTCCAGCTCGTCGTCCCAGGGTTTGCCGAGGAGCTTGGTGAGTTCGGACTCCAGTTCCGTCTCGCCGCTCTGGGCGCGGACGAGGGCCGCGCGCAGCCGGTCCTCGGGGATCAGGATGTCGCCGTGGATACCGGTGACGGCGTGGAAGATGCCCAGGTCAGGGGTGCAGCTATAGCGCTCGCCCTCCGCGGCGGCGGATGGCTCGGCGGTGACTTCGAAGCGCAGCATCTGCCAGCCGCGCAGTGCCGAGGCCAGTTTGGAGGCGGTGCCGGACTCGCCCTGCCAGGAGAACTCGGATCTCCAGGTGCCCGGCGCCGCGGGCTGCCGGATCCAGTCGAGGTTGACGCGTGTGCCGAGCACGCCCGCGACTGCCCATTCGACGTGCGGGCACAGCGCGCGCGGCGCGGAGTGCACGTAGAGAACTCCACGTGTCGTCACTGGGACCTCCGGGCAGAGCATTGCATCTTGTAACTTGGCGGAACCTCGGTGGCGGGGCAGCCACGTGGCGAGGCTACCGTGCGAGGGCGCAAGGAGGGTGACGTACCGTCGGTCCCAGCGCCCCGAAAACACTGAGGTTCACTCGGGGGGACGCCCGTATTACGGGTTACCGTTGCACGATTAGCGAGGAGATCCGGGGATGCGGAAACGTGGTTACCGATCACGTGCAGTTGCCGCCGCAGCGGCGGCGGCGCTTCTCGGCATCGTGGGGACAGCCGGCTGCGACGCGGTCGGCGGCAACGCGGCAGCCCCCACCAGCACCTCGCGGTCGAAGCCGGAGCCCCCTGCCTGGAACCTTGCCCCGAAGTCGATCGCCGCGGTCGGCGACTCCATCACGCGCGCCTTCGACGCCTGCGAGGTGCTGACCGACTGCCCCGCGGTCTCGTGGGCGACCGGCACCGACGCGAAGGTCAACAGCCTCGCGGTGCGGCTGCTCGGGAAGACCGGGGCCGCCGAGCGGAGCTGGAACTACGCGAAGACCGGCGCCCAGATGGCCGACGTGGACGACCAACTGGCTCAGGCGGCGACGAAGAAGCCGGACCTGGTGACGGTGCTGGCCGGCGCCAATGACGCCTGCCAGCCGACGGTGGACGCGATGACTTCGGTGAAGGACTTCCGCGCCCAGTTCGTGGACGCGATGACCACGCTGCGTGAGACGTCGCCGAAGACCCAGGTGTTCGTGGCGAGCGTGCCCGATCTGAAGCGGCTGTGGTCGATCGGCCGGACCAGCGAGCTCAGCAAGCGGATGTGGAAGCTGGGCATCTGCTCCTCGATGCTGGCGGACCCGGATGACCTGGGCACGGCGGCGACCTCGCGGCGCGACAAGGTGCAGGACCGGGTCAAGGAGTACAACGCCGTTCTGAAAGACGTGTGCGAGAAGGACGAGCGGTGCCGCTTCGACGGCGGAGCCGTCTACAAGTACCGGTTCGAGACTCCACAGTTGAGCACCTGGGACTGGTTCCACCCGAGTACGAGCGGCCAGAAGCTGCTGGCGGAGATGGCGTATCGCGTGGTGACGGCGCCGAAGCCGGACGAGTTGAAGCTGCCGACCGGCTCCGGCTGACGGACGAGGCGCGCGCAGGGGCCCGTAAGGGCCCCGCTGCCGTCACACGTCGATCGTCGTCGTGACCCGTAGGTCCGCGATCGACCGGCCCGCCTCCACCTCGTACGAACCCTTCACGAACGCCCACGCGTCAGCGGTCTCCTCCCAGATCTCGAAGGCGCGGCGCGGAAGTTCGACGCTGACCTCGACGGTCTCACCGGGCGCGGCCTCGACACCCGCGAAACCGGCGAGCCACCGCACCGGCCGCTCGGAGTCGGTCTCCGTCGGCGCGAGATAGACCTGGACGACCTCGCGGCCCGTGCGCGTACCGGAGTTGGTGACGCGAACCGTGACGGTGCTGCCCTCGACCTTGACCGACTCGTACGTCCAGTCGGTGTAGCCGAGGCCATGACCGAAGGCGTACGAGGGAGTCCTGCCCTCCTTCTGCCAGGCGCGGTAGCCGATGAACACGCCCTCGCTGTACGGGAGTTCGCCGTCGACCGGGGTGACCTGGGTGACCGGGGCGTCCGTCAGGGAGCCCCAGGTGGTGGGGAGTCGGCCGCCCGGTTCGTACGCGCCGGTCAGCACGTCGGCCAGTGCGGCGCCGCCTTCCTGGCCGGGGAACCAGTCGAGGAGGACGGCGGCGACCTCGTCGCGCCAGGGAAGTTCCACCGGGGAGCCGGAGTTGACGACGACCACGGTGTTCGGGTTGGCGGCGGCGACCGCGCGGACGAGGTCGTCCTGGCGGCCGGGGAGGCGCAGGTCCTTCCGGTCGAAGCCCTCGGACTCGACGAGTTCGGTGGTGGCGACCACGACAACGGCGGTGTCGGCGGCGCGGGCGGCTTCGACCGCCTCGGCGATCAGTTCGTCGGGGTCTCGCTGCGGCTCCCGGTGGGCGAGCGTGAAGGTGACGACCGGCATCGGGATGCCTTCGGGGAGGGCGAGGACGTAGGTGAGGGTGACGTCGACGGGCTCGCCCGCGATCAGTTCTGCCTGCGCGCGGGGCGTCGGGGCCCGGAGGAACGACTCGAAGCGGTCGTCCGACTCCGGGCGCTGGACGTCGTCGAAGTACGTGGTGCCGTCGATGGTGAGCGTGAACGCCCCCAGGCCCTTGATGCCGAAGGTGTGCGCGCCGCTCTCGCGCGGGGTGAAGGTGCCGGTCAGCTCGACGGTGTGGAGGGCGGCGTGGGTGACGCCGTCGGGGAGGTCCGAACCCATCCACTGGATATGACCGTTGGGCGCGGAGCCGGTGCCGATGACGTTGCCGTCGGCGTCCCGGCAGACGGCGCGCAGCTCGAACCCCTGGTCGGCCGGAGTGAGTTCCTGATTCGGGTCGGCGCCGACCGCGTACGTGAGGGTGCCCTCGGGCAGGGCGGCGGTGAGTCCGTCGAGCGGGGAGACGATCCGGGCGGGGAAGACGGTGGCGGAGCCGCCGCCGAGGACGCGGGCGTCGCGGGCGGCGGCGCCGATCAGGGCGACTCGGTGTCCTTCGGGGAGGGGAAGGGCGCCTTCATTGCGTACGAGCACGAAGGAGCGGCGGGCGATCTCGCGGGCCAGGGCCTCGCCGTCGACGGGTCCGGGCAGCTCGGTTACGGCGGGCTCGGCGCCCTCAAGGATGCCGGTGCGGGCGGCGAGGCGCAGCACGTTCCGTACCGCCGCGTCGATGGTGGCCTCCTCGACCCGCCCGTCCCGTACGGCCTGCGCGAGCGCGTCGCCGTACACGGTCTGCGGGCCGGGCATCGCGATGTCGAGGCCGCTCTCGATGGCGGGGACGGTGGACCGGGCGGCCGTCCAGTCGGAGACGTTGATGCCGTCGAAGCCCCATTCGCCGCGCAGGACTTCGTCGACGAGCCGGCGGTGTTCGGTCATCGTCGTGCCGTTGACCGAGTTGTAGGCGGTCATGATGCCCCAGGGTCGGGCGCCTGCGACGATCACTTCGAAGGGGGCCAAGTAGAGCTCGCGCAGGGCGCGTTCGGAGACCAGGTTGTTCACCGTGAAGCGTTCGGTCTCGGCGTCGTTCGCGACGAAGTGCTTGACGGTGGTGCCGACGCCGCCCGCCTGCACACCGCGGACGTACTCGGTGCCGATCCGCCCCGTCAGATACGGGTCCTCGCTGTACGCCTCGAAGTGGCGCCCGCCGAGCGGCGAGCGGTGCAGGTTGACGGTGGGCGCGAGCAGGACGTGCACGCCCTTGCGGCGGGCCTCCTGGGCGAGCAACACGCCTGCCCTGCGGGCGAGTCCGGGGTCCCAGGTGGCGGCGAGGGCGGTCGGGGACGGCAGCGCGACGGACGGGTCGTCGGCGGTCCAGCGCACGCCTCGTACGCCGATCGGGCCGTCGGACATGACCAGGGACTCGAGGCCGATCTCGGGCAACGCGGGCAGGGACCACATGTCCTGACCGGCGAGCAACCGCGCCTTCGCGTCGAGGTCGAGCCTGCCGAGCGCGGCTTCGACCACGGCCTCGCGTGCCTGGTCGGCCGGGCGGGTGGGCTCGTCGGCCGGCGGGTTGCCTTGGTGCGCCTGGGCGTTGCCCTGGTTCGGCTGGGCGTTGCCCTGGTTCGCCTGGGAACTGCCGTGATGCGACCCGGAGTTGCCCTGATTACCCTGCGTTCCCGCCATGCCGGTGCCTCCTCATTGACGACGTCCGTGCCGTCCGTCCATCGTGCACGTGTTACCTGTAGATAGGTAGGTTCCGTAATCTGGCCGTTATGTGAATCTTCATGTGCATGATTTACGGTGGAGATATGTCGACGACCAGGGCCATCAGGGGTGCCGAGCGGCGCGCGGAGATCCTCCGGGCTGCCCTGGAGGTGATCGCCGAGCGTGGCTACCGGGGGGCGAGTCTCGGTGCGGTCGCGGAGCGGGTGGGACTCACCCAGCAGGGCCTGCTGCACTACTTCCCGACGAAGGAGGCCATGCTCGTCGCCGTCCTGGAGGAGCGCGACCAGTGGGACGCGCTGCCGGACTCCCACTGGCGGCTCGACCTGCTCGCCTCGCTCGTCGACTACAACTCGATGCGGGCGGGCATCGTGCAGACCTTCTCGGCCCTGCTCGGCGAAAGCGTCACGGAAGAGCATCCGGCCCGCGAGTTCTTCACCGGACGGTACGAGAATGTGCGCGCAAACATGGCGGGGATTCTGCGCTCCGAATACGGCGAGCGGCTGCCGAGCGGACTCACTCCGGAGCGGGCGGCCCCGCTGCTCGTCGCGGTGATGGACGGGCTTCAGTACCAGTGGCTGCTGGCTCCGGAGAAGGTGGACATGGCGGGTGCGTTCCGGGACTTCCTCACGTTGCTTGGCGAGAAGGGGAGTTAAGGGATTTGAGGGCCTGACGGCTTCCGGGGGATGACGGCTTCCGGGGGCTGATGGTTTCGGCGCTGTTTCGGCGACCGTGGCCCCGTGGCGTACGCCCCATCCGTCACGCGATACTTCCGCCACCCGGCGTTTCGCGTGACGGAAGGACTTGAACTCCCTTGAGTTATATACGTGTTCGGCTTGGCGCCCTCGGACTGGCGGCCGTTCTCGCGGGCCTCGCGACTCCGCCTGCCTTGGCTGTCGAGGAACCCAAGGCCGCGCCCACCGTGGAGGAACTGCGACTCGACCGAGCGGCGCCCCAGGAGATCCTGCGGCGTTCCGGATTCGACGCGGTGGCACCGGAGTTGGCGCGGGCGCTGGGGAAGGTGCGGTCGTATGCGGAGGCCGAGCGGGTGGTCGTACGGCAGGGTTCGCGGCTGTGGAGGCGGGCCGTGGACCGGGCGCAGGGGCGGGGTCCGGCGGGTGGCGATCTTTCGCGGGACGACGACCGGCCGCTGTACTGGGCGCGGCTCGGGATGACGCGGGAAGTACGCCAGTGGGAGCCGGAGTTCGGCCTTTCCGAGGCCCAACGCGCTGGGTTGCTGGCCTCGCTTGAGCGGACCTCGCGTGGTCAGGACACCATCCGCTATCCGCACGGCAGCAAGGGCGGTAAGGGTGTCAAGCGGATCCTGGTGACCGGCTTCGACCCGTTCACGCTGGACCGGGACGTGCGGATCTCCAACCCGTCGGGAGCTACGGCCCTCGCCCTCGACGGCACGGTGATCAAGACGGCCGACGGTCCGGCCCGTATCGAGACGGCGCTCTTCCCGGTCCGCTGGCAGGACTTCACCGAGGGAACGGTGGAGCGGACGCTGCGTCCGTACCTCCCCCGGGTCGACCTGTTCACCACGGTCAGCCAGGGCCGGGTGGGCCGTTTCGACGTCGAGCGCACCAATGGCGCCTGGCGGGGCGGTTTCCCGGACAACGAGAACCTGTCGCGCACGGAGACCATCCCGGTGAACGACCCGGCCTCGCAGCCGCAGTGGACGTCAACGACCTTGCCGTACAAGGAGATTGTGGCCGCGAGCACGGGGCGCTTCCCCGTGTACGACAACACGGAGGTGACCGAGATTCCGGCGGGCGGTACGGATCCGGTCGTACGTCCCGGGGGTCCGACGCCGGGCTCGACGGCGCGGGCCGGAGGCGGCGGGGACTACCTCTCCAACGAGATCGCGTACCGGGCGACGCTGTTGCGCGACCACCTCGGCCTGCGCGGCTCGCTGCCCGGCGGGCATGTGCACACGCCGGTGCTGCAGTTCGGCACGGGCAACACGGATCCGGCGACGGGTACGGTCACGGATCCGCAGTTCGTCCAGAACCGGCTGGACATCATCGGGCAGATCCGCGAGATCGTGAGGGTGGCGGCGGAGGGGTCCAGGTAATTCAGGACGCGTCCTGGCAGGTCGGTTCGGTGCCCTGGTAGGTCACCAGGTGACGGAGCCGCCCCGGACCTGACCTGGCTCCTGGCCCTGGCTCTCGCCCTCGTCTTCTCCTTCTCCTTCTCCGTCTTCCGTCTGCTCGCCCAGCAGGTCGCGGGCCATCAGTGTGGCGCCCGCGACCGCGCCGGGCATCAGGAACACGGCGACGAACGGTACGACGAAGGCGAGGGCGAGGGGGGTGCCGAAGCCCCACACCAGGGCCTTGCGGGCGCGCAACAGGCGGAGGCGGTCGCGGAGTTCGACGCGACGGCGCTGCATCGCGACGCTCGTCAGCTCCTCGGTCAGGAAGAACCCGGTGACGAAGAACCCGATCACCGGCACGACGGTCTGCCCGACGAACGGGATGAACCCGAGCGCGAAGAGCAACACGCCCCATGCCGCCGCCCGGACGACGATCCGGAGACTGTCCCGCCCCGAGATCACCAACTCCCGCCACAACGAGAGCCCCGACTCGGGCGCCGTCCCGTCCGGCGAGACGTCCCGGTCCACGGACTCGGAGAGCTTCTCGTAGAAGGGCTGCCCGATGAGCAGGGTCACGGCGGTGAAGGTGACGACGGAGAGGAGGAGCGCGAGCGCGAAAAGGACTGCCGTCAGGAACCCTCGGAAGAGGCCCAGCCAGGGGCTCGCCCAGTCATCGGCGAACGGGGTGGCCCAGGCCACGAAGTCCGTACCCCACACGGCCAGGCCGACGAGCGCGGCCGCATACAGCACAAGCGTGATGAGCCCCGGGATCAGCCCGAACCCGAACTGCTTCCCATGCCGGGCAACCCAACGCTGCCCCTGCCCCAAGTAGCCGAACCCCACGCGCAGATCATGCATGGGGGCACCTTATCGGGGTCTTCGTTCCCGGCTACCCGGAGGCGGGGCTCCTGCCGCCGGGTACGCCTCGGTCAGGGGCCGTGCGGCTGGCCCGCGTACGTCGGCACGGTGGAGACATGCACCCACCGGCTGCCGCATTCCGCAGTACTCCGGCGGCGAGACACACGCCGCGGGGCGCGAGCTCGGAACTGCCCTGTCGCGTCATGCGCCGAGTGCGGACACGAAGTGTGCTGTCGCCGTCCTGCGTCGTTCCGCTACACCGAACGCCGTTCCTGTGCCTTGACTCGTGACGGTCAGGAGCCGTCCGTCCACTCGCAGCTCGGCAGAACTCTCGCTCCGGTCGGCCACCAACAAGACACCGGTCGGGATATCGAGAAGCTTGTTGTACGTGAACACCAGGACCCTGCGTTCGGTGAGGACGACGAAGCAGCCACGGACCGTGCGCCATGGTGCCGCGGTGTGAGGACGACGGGCCGGGAACACCACGACCGGGGACTCGCCCTCGTCAAGGAGCTCCTGTACCCGGCTGCTCTCCTTCCACGACTGTCCGCTGTGGTAGATGAGGGAGCATGTGCCTAACAAGAGGGCGAAGAAGACGGGGTCCGATCTGAGCCCGAGGGTTTTGTTCAGGACAACCATCAGTACAGGCATGATGGCCCACAGCCAGACGATCAGGATGAGACGGGCACGCATTCCGCGCCTCGCCGCCCGTTTGACGCGTATGTCCATGTCACCCACGGGTACTCCTTTGGGAACCTGGGGGCCGGTGCGCGGTGATCGATGCGCACCGGCCCCCAGGGATGGTCAACGGCGTCCGACGCTCGCCCAACTGGCGAACATAGCGATTCCGAACTCATCTTTCTTTTCACGTACTTCTCTGGCAGGAACGCACGGACGGCGATGGCCAGAGCTGCGGTGGAGAACACCACCTGTCCGACCACGCTGGGGACGGTGAGCCTCGACCGTGCCGAGTGCGTCGGTGAGGTAGTAATTACGTCTCCCCTCCTGTGCGGAAGGAGTTGAAGCCTCCGGACGGTTCGCGGATGAAGTTCATGTCCACGGTCGCTCTTGGCCATTTCCCGAGCCGTCGGAGCTGTCTGAGCCGTCTGGTCAGCCGGCGAGCCTCAGCTCCCGCGTGATCAGCACCCGTTGGACCTCGCTGGTTGGTGAGCGTTGGGGCCCGCGCCCCTCCCCTCCCCCCGGGGGGTCCCTCAGCTGCCCGTGGTGGCGAGCTTTGTCGCGAAGCCCAGGAACAGGGCGCCTGCGCCGCTTGTCAGGCCAGCCGAGATGCGGCGTCGGGGCGGCACTGAGTCGAGAGGTAAGTGCTGCTGACGATGAGCAGAGCTACGTAACTGACGCTGATCGCCTGGTAGATCAGGGCGAACAACAGGGCCGGTTGCGGGTAGGACGGGTCCACGAACTGGACGAAACGATAAGGCACCACAGGGTCAGGGAGCGGTTGTACCGCTCCCTGACCCTGGGGTGCCACGTACATTGCTCACCGGAGGGTTGCTAACCGCCCTTGTACCCCATGGAGTTCAGGGGTCTCCGAACAGCTTCTGCTGGCGCTTTCTTTCCAGGAGGCAGGAGCCGCCAAAGACCGCGCCCATGAGGCCCCCCCCTAGGAGAGAGAACAGAATACTGTGGATGACTCCATTCCCCGCACCAAGGTATACGAGAAGCCAGACGGCAAACATGACCACCCCTACGAGCACCCCAATGAGCGTGGGATGCCTCGCAGAGAATCTTTGACTTCTGGTGGGCGGGTGGCTAAAGCGTTTCTCGAAGCGCCAGTAGGCATCAGCGATCCGAGCCATCAGGCCTCTTGAGTTCGGAGATCTCATCAGACCGTTCTACTCCCTCAGAGGGGAAGGTTCCGGTCGGCCCTCCACCGGTTTACCGTAGGGCCGAGCTTCCCCGCGAAGCTACCGGCAAGCCCCCATGCCATTGGCTGCCAGGTCGCCGACCAATACCCGCCTACGGTCTGGTTCTTCCCCGAGGCATGGTGGGCTACCGCGCCAGCCACACCCGATCCAATGATGACGCAAGCGGCTGTTGCGGTCATGCCGCTGGCGAAGCTGCACCCGGCTGCGACACCAATTCCGATGATAGCGCCGCTGTGCTTCTTCCAGGTGTTCTTTGCCCATTTGGGTATGCCCCATGTGCCGTTGGGGTCCATGAGGTTGGCGGGGTCCCCGGAGGCGTAGAGGTACGGGTTGGCTTCGAGGCCCGCAGGGTCGGGCTGGGTGAAGCGGCCGACGTTCGGGTCGTAGTAGCGGGCCTCGTTGTGGTAGAGGCCGGTCGGGTCCTGGTAGCCACCCGCGTAACGGTAGGGCTGGGATACCCGTTCGGTGGCGCTGGTGATGCCGTTCGGGCTGTAGTAGTACCAGTTCACCTTCTCGCCCTGGGAGTCGACCACCGCTTCGACGGTGCCGAGTCCGTCGGTGAGGTAGTAGTACGTCCCCTCACTACCGGGCTTGTTGGTGCGGAAGGAGTGGAGGTTCCCCGACGGCTCGCGGGTGAAGTTCATGTCCACCCCGCCGCTGGTCTGTGCCGACATTCCGACCGGGCCGTTGTGGAAGAGTATTCCGCCGAACTGGGTACGTTCGGACTGGTCGGTTGAGGCGTAGCGGCCCTTGTAGTCCTGGCCGCCCTGGGTGATGTCGGTGAGCTGGGAGAGGTCGTTCCACGTACTGGTGCGCGCGGTTTCTCCTGTGGGGCGGGCGGCGGTCTCGTTGCCCGTCTTGTCGTACGACCAGCCGCTGGTGTCACCGTTTACGGCGGTGAGTTGGGAGGCGTCGTTGTAGGTGTAGGCACTGCCTCCGGGGCAGGTGTCCTCGGCCCGGGCCTTCCGGGCGGCCGGGAGGTTGCCGTTCTGGGAGGTGAGGTTGCCTGCCTTGTCGTAGCAGTACAACCAGCTGTTGTTGAGCGTCGAGCCTTCGGTTTCCTTGGCGTACTTGAGGCGTCCGGCGGAGTCGTAGTCGTAGGTCCGCTTCAGGCCGTCCACCGCGTCGGTGCGGGTGCGGATCTGCGTGCCGTCCACGGTTTCGCCGCCGCTGGTGTAGGCGTAGCTGTAGGCGAGGTCGATCATGGTGCCCTCCGCCTCGGAGGTCGCCGTGATCCGTGTCGCCCGGTTGGACTTGTCCCGCGTGATCGTCTCCGTGATGCCCGCGGGGAGGCTGGTCTTGGTGCGGGCGTCGTTGGCGTTGTAGTCGTACGTCGTTTTCTTGCCCTGCGGGTCGGTGAGGGACAGCAGGTTGTGGGTTTTGCTGTACGTGTACTCCACGGTGCCCGATGGGTCGGTGTAGGACTCGACGTTGCCCTCGGGGGTGTATTCGAGGACGGTCTGGGAGCCGTCCTGCAGGGTACGGATCGTTTCCCGGTTGAGGGGGTCGAAGTCGTACTTGGTGATGCCGGTGGCGTCCGAGCGCTGCTTGAGGTTGCCGTCGCCGTCCCATGCGTAGGTGACGGTCAAGTTCGTACTGGACACCTTGGTGATCCGGTCACGGTTGTCGTACACGTACACCGTCTTGGTGCCCCGGCCGTCGGTGACGGTCTCCGGCCGGCCCGCGCTGTCGTACGTGTACGTGGTCTCGCCCAGCGGACCGGGCGGGGTGACCTTGGTCAGATTGCCCTTGGCGTCGTAGTGGAACTTGGTCGCTTTGCCGTTGGCGTCCTTCACCTCGCATCGCTGGCCCTCGAAGCCGCCGCAGTTGGGGTCGGCGGGGTTGTAGGTGAAGGTGCGGGTGCCGCCGTCCGCTCCGGCCACGGTCTCTTTGGTGGTGTTGCCCGCGGAGTCGTAGCTGTAGCTGACCTCCACCCCGTCCGCGCTCTTGATCTTCCCGGGGACGTCCGCCCCGGCGATCGTCCGGTAGCCGGTCAGCGAGGCGGTGGCGCCGGTGGGCAGTTTCAGGCTGCTGGGGTTGGAGCGGGTGTCCCAGCCGTAGGCAATGACGTTGGCCGGGTCGGAGCCGGCGCCCATGGCGTCCGTCGCCGTCTCCAGGTTCAGGTTGGCGTCGTAGGTGCGTTCCCGGTTCCGGCCGAGAGCGTCGGTGACCTTGGTGACCGAACCGTCCGCGGTGTGGGTGTACTTTGTTTGGTTCCCGGCCGGGTCGGTGACCGTGGTGACCCCGGCCTTGCCCGGCGCGTCGGCGGTGTAGGCGTAGGTGTACGTGGGGCCGGTCTCGCCGGAGTCGTTGAAGCCGGTGGCGCGCTTCATGGAGGTGACGCGGTTGTTGCTGTCGTAGGTGAAGACCGTGACCCGGCCCTCCGGGGTGGTGATCTTCGTCAGGCGGCGGTCGGCGTCGTAGCCGAAGGAGGTGGCCTTGCCCTCGGCGTCGGTGGTCTTGGCCAGGTCCCCGGCCGGATTCAAGTCGTAGACCACGGTGCGGCCGGTGTTGTCCTTGGCCTGCCACTGCGACGCGTCGGTCTTGACCATGTCGATACTGCGGCCGGAGCGGGACTCGGTGAGCTTGAAGCCCTTGTGCTCGGTGCCCTCGTCGTGCTGGTCGATGAGGATGTGGCCGCCGTTGCGGTCACTCACCTTCACCAGCGTGCCGGAGGCGCTGTAGGTGTCCTTCATGCCCGAGCCGCGCTCGGTCACCGTGTACTCGCCGCCGGACGTCTTCTCCAGATCCAGACGGTAACCCTTCGGGGTCGCGTACGTACCGTCCGCCTTCTTCGTGAAGGACACCGATCCGCCGGTGGCGTCGTACAGCACCACCCGATCGCCCTCGATCTGCAGATACCGCTCGTAGTTGGCCCACCAGCGCTGCGAAACCTTCCCCCACGGGGCGTCGAGCGAGTTGTACGTCCTCGTCAGTTGCAGCGACTTGTCGACCCCGGCGACCTGGAAGTCCGTCGCGGCGAGCATCAGGTTGCCGTTGGAGTAGTTCACCCGCGCCACGAGCGAGTCCGTGACCCGCACATCGGAGATCTGATGGAACGGGACCTGCCCCCGGCCCTCGGGCACGACCGCCTCGATCGCCGCCCTGGCGCTGCGCGGCACCTCGCCGGTGCGAGCGCGGTCCTCCTGCGCTGCCCGCCACCGCGTCAGCTGCTCCGGCACCTTCTCCTTGACCGTCTTCGGCGCCTTGGTCGTGCCGACCTTCACCGGTGGCATCTTCGCTTTTTCGCCGTCCTTGCCCCACACGGAGACCGGCCTGTCGGGTTCGTCCGGCGCGGCGATCGCCGGCATCGCCGAAACGGTGAGCGCGAGGACAGCCGATGAGGCGATCACGATGCGTCTGGTACGTCTGCGCGGCGTGCTCTTGGTGCGTGAGTACATGTTGCCGTGACTCCCTACCTGGATCGGAGAAGGGTGCGGTACATGTGCGGGGCAGAAGGGGAGCGGCCGGACCCATCACAAAGGGGGCCGCGTGGTGTCACGGCGTCCGCAGGGGGTGGCGGACGCAATCGAGAGGCGCACACGGGGACTTGCCGGTCGCCCGCCCTTCTACCGGATCAACACCGCCCGCGGGATATGAGGCACGAGTCGGTGTGGTGTCCCGTGGCATGCGCACCAGCACACCGTCCCCCCTTGTCTCCCGCGCCCACGGCATGTGCCGTGGGTGTGGACCTGCGGACGCGACGGCCACGTTAGGCACACTCGTTCGGGCGCGGCCAGGGGATCTCGCCCCGCCAACTGGCCCTGGCTGAAACCCTGTTACGAAGTGGAAGGAGTGGCGGGTGCGACGAATGAGATGGGCGGCCTGCAACCCTCCTGTGTTGCATCTGTGAAAGGGAAGTGTGAAGGGGGCATTCCACCGTGAAGTAGAGGGGCTGATTCCGCCCCCATCACTTCGTCTCCGCACTCGTCGCTTCCCGCCTCAAGACCCTGCTGGACACCACCGCCCGTACCGCACGACCGACGTCGAAAAGTGAGTGTTTCGTGGAATCGGCGGATCCTGGAACGGATCCCTGCGCTGACGGTCAGAACGGCACGCCAGCTCGCTTGGCAAGGCGGGTCAGCCTCGGGTTGCTGCGGCGGTGCAGTGAGGTCAGCACTCGCATCAGTTCCTGGCTCGTTGGGTGGACGCGGGCCATCTCGGGGGCGACGTCCCATGCTTCTTCGAGCGACTCGAGGGCGGAGTCACGGTCACCGAGGGCCAGTTGAGATCGGCCGACGTTCATGTACAAGGGGCCAATCCGGGTGGGGGCAGCGACGTGCCGCCCCGGAAGAGGTCATCGGCGGTGCCCAGGGCGGTGCGGTGCTGGTCCATGTCCGAGTACGTCGAGATCACATGGGTGGCCGTCTGGTCCGGCCCGAAGTGGATACCGTGCTCGTCGAGGTCCTCGCCGTACCCCTCGGCCGTCCGCCAGGCCGCTCCGATGTGCTGATCGGCGGTGGCCTTGTCCTTGAGCCGCCCGGCCAGCGTCAGCCCGCGCAGGTGCAGGATGCCCAGACCGAATGCACGGTCACGCCCACGCAGCGTCGTCTCCGCCTCGACGACCGCCCGGTCAATGATGCCCAAACCACCTGCGAAATCACCGGAGTTGAGGAAGGTCCCCGCCTCGTCGCGAGCAGCCACCGTGGCGGAGATCGGGTTTGCTCGCTCGGCGGCCACCCGCTGCTTCATGACGGCCAACTCTGCGAGATGCATCCAGCGGTGCCGGGCGGCCAGCCAGTAGACGACGCTGTAAGTATCCGCGACACGCGTCCAGGCATCCGGCGACTGCGTGGCGTGGGCGAAGTTGGTCACCCTGGTCAGCGCCCCTGGCACTTTCCGCAGCACGGCCGACAGCTCTGTCTTGTAGCGGTGCTCGTTCAGCGCGGCCAGCTCGCGGGGCAGGTCCTCGGGGTGGGGCGGAGGAGCATCCGCGATGTCGAATCGCCGGATGGCGTAGTTCAAGGCGGTAAGGCTGGTCTCGTCCGTCTTGGCGACCGGTGCCGTACCGAGCAGTTCGTCGAGAGTCAGCCCCATGGCCTGTGCCAGCGCTGCGGCGATGCCCTGCGTCAGCGCGCGGTCGCCTACCTCGATCTTGCTGAGCAGGGAGACCGATACGCCTGCTCGCCGGGCAAGCGCCACCTGGCTGAGGCCACGTTCCTTGCGGCAGACGGCCACGTTCGTACCGGGTCCGGGAATCTTGGTCGCGCTCATACTGTGCGTCTTTCCCGCTCGACTTCCGTTCCGTACATCGTCTCACCGACGACAGCCATGCACCCGGCGTTGTGCAAGGGGTGTGCAAGTCCGCTTCACCCGGCGGCAGTTGTCTTGCGTGAGAGACGTATGTGCAGGTGAGACGAGGGATCATGGCACAGACAGACAAGCCACCGACGATGCTGAGCCACGGCGAGCTGCCTTACCCGGCGGGCACGCTCGTGATGGACACGATCTCGGAGCGCAAAGGCGAACTCGTCGGCGTAATCGAGGAGCGCGTCAAGCAGACCGGACGGGTCGTCAGCCAGATGGCACACATGCGGCCGAGAGGTGGTGGCATCGAGTGGGACGCCCCTTTGGAACGCATCCAGCCCGTCGAGAACGCGTGAGTGTTCCCACCAAGCGGGCGGCCCTCATCACCCCGGGCGACGTGATCGGCTACGAGGGCAAGTGGCGCACGGTCAAGGAGGCGACGACCGACATGGGCCCGATGGGCGGTTTGGCCGTGGTCGTGGCGTGGGCGGAGGGCGGTACAGCTCGGTTCCCGGCCGGAGATGAGCTGTTCCTCGGGGAACCACCCCCACACGACGCCTCAAACTGACCGCGCCTCCGTCGGTGCAACTACACCGGCTGCACCGCCACCACCACCCCCGAGTCCGCCGCAGGCGACACCGCCGCAGACACCCGGATCGCCGCCGCCCGGGCCACCCGACCCGCCCGCGAGGCGGACGCCAGGAGCAGGGGCTGGACGTGTTCCAGGCCTGAGACCAGGAGCTCTTCGCCGGCGACCAGGAGCGGGCGGCCCGCCTTGAGAGCGGCGGCTGCGGCCTCCGCGAGGTCGGCCACGGGCGGGAGGGTTGCGCGTGCGATGCCCGCGCCTGCGGCGGCGGTTCGTTCTGCCAGGGCGAGCTGCAAGGGGAGTAGCGGAGCCAGCGCTGCCGTCAACGCGTCGGCTATGCGGCGGAGTTCGGGGGACGAATCCTGTAGGACATCCGCTGCGGCTCGTAGCAGAGGGGTCAGGGCGAGGAGTGTGCCCGCTGCCAGGCCGGCCGCTGCGGGGAGCAGGGGGGACGTTGCCTCCACCAGTTCGCCCAGTGCCTCTGCCGTCTCCTCCAGCGCCGGGCCGACCGCGTCGAGGACCGGGAGCAGGCTGTCGCCGAGTGCCGTGAGTAGTGCCTGGGCGGGTTCGCTGACGGGGTGAGTGGCTAGCGGTGCTCCGCTCGTGCCTAGCCGCGTCAGGGTGTCCACGATGCGGTAGAAGGCTTCCTGGGCCTGGGGGGACGCGCTCGCCTCGGCCAGTTCGGCCGTGGTTTCGCGTAGTACGCGCAACGCCTCCGCTCCCGAACCGTCCCGCGGGTCGAAGGTGTTGATGGCGATACGGGTGATGTTGCCCGCGGTGTCCAGAAGTTGGCCGGTGATGTCGGTGGTGTTCCGTGCGATACGTGCCACGTCATCCCTGCTGGGGAGCGACGGAATCGTTGCCATGGACTACTCCTCGCCTCACGCCCTGCGCGCCGGCGTCTGGCCCCCGTCGCGCCGACGCCCACCCACAGCATGCCCGCTCGCCCACGCCAACGCCCTCTTGTTGCGGGTGAATTGAACCGGTACACCTCCCGGTACCGATTAACAGGAGGTACGCGTGCGTCTGCCGAGACCCGCCCTGATCGCCACCGCCACAGCCACCGCGGCGGCAATGCTCCTGCTCAGCCCACACGGCGCCGTAGCCGACCCGGTGCCCCAGCCCCCGACCCGCGAGAGCGAGACCGAAGCCGCCACCGGATCAGCATCCAGAGCGGCCGAGAGCACCGCCGACCGCGCTCTCACCTCCCCCGCCCCGGACCTCGCCACCGACTCCCGCGGTTATCCCCGCGAGCAGACCCTCACCCCGGACCCGCAGAACCCCGCGGACAAGTCCCTCAAGCTCGGCCTCACCCCGTACCACGCCATCGCCCCGAAGCTGAACGCCCTGCAACGGCTCGGCGACCGCGTCAGCGTGGAGATCGCGGGCCGTTCGGCGAGCGGTCGCCGGCTGTACCTGGTCACCGTCACCGCCCCGGAGTCGGCGAAGCAGGCCCGCGCTCAGGAACGTATGCGCGAACTCATCGAGAACGCTCCCCAGGCCGCCGCCAAGGATCCCGCCCTCAAAGCCGCGTACAAAACACCCGTCTTAGTGAATAACAACATCCACGGCAACGAATGGGAGGGCACCGACGCCGCCCTCAAGCTCATCGAACGGCTCGCGAAGGCCAAGGACAAGGACACCACCGGCCTCCTCGCCCGCAACCGCCTCTACTTCAACATCACCGCCAACCCCGACGGCCGCGTCGCCGGCACCCGCGCCAACGCCAACGGCTTCGACATGAACCGGGACTTCATCACCGCCTCGCAGCCCGAAGTCCGGGCGATGCGGCAGATCGAGATCGACAAGCAGCCGGCCGTCATGCTTGACCTGCACGGCTACGTCAACGGCACCCTCATCGAGCCGACCACTCCCCCACACGGCGAGAATTACGAGTACGACCTCTTCCTCAAGAACACCTACGCCAACGCCCTCGGCATGGAGTCCGCCGTCAACGGCCTCGGCTACACACCCGAGAAGGACGGCGTGAACCCCGCCCAGATCCCCTTCCGCGACCAGGAGGAGGGCTGGGACGACTGGCCGCCGATCTTCACCCCGCAGTACGCGGCCTTCCACGGCACGGTCGCCGCGCACACGGTCGAGATCCCCCTCAGGGTGAACAACGACGCGTACGACGAGCTGCCGGTCGCCGAGCTGCGCCGCCGCGCGGCGATCAACGTGGACGTGGCGGGCGCGGCGATGGACGCGACCCTCAACTTCGCCCAGAAGCATCGCACTTCACTCATCGCCGACCAGATCGAGGTCTTCCGGCGGGGAGCGACCGGTGCCGCGCAGACGCCTGTCTCGCCGGAGACGGTGCCGGGTGTTCCGGGCATCGGTCCGGAGGACGTCTACACGACCGACTTCCCGCGTGCGTACGTCATTCCGTCCGGTCGCGGTCTGGGGGTCCCCCCGCTCGAGCGAAGCCGTGAGTGGGGGAAGTCCGCCACCGCAGCGGCCCGTCTCGTCGACCATCTGCTCGCCAACGACGTCCAAGTCCGGCGGGCCACAAAGGACTTCAGGCTTGGCGGCAAGTCGTATACGCGGGGCTCGTACGTCATCGACATGCACCAGCCCAAGCGCGGTCTCGCCAATGTGATGCTGGCGGACGGGCGGGACATCAGCGACAAGGTGTCGACGATGTACGACATCTCCGGTTGGAGCCTGGGCCTCCTGTGGGGCGCGACGGTCACGGACGTACGGAGCGGGGGCAGATTCCATGTCCCGTCCCGCACCGTCCACGAGGCCGCTCGCGTCGGATACGTGCCTCCATACGGCAACCTCCGTCTGCGCCTGGACGACGCCCGCGAGATCGCGGCCCTCAACTCCCTTCTGGCGGACGGAGTTTCAGTACACCATTCGGCCGATGGCGGCAGCGCGATCATCCCCGCGTCGGCCCGGACGAAGGCGGCAGCGCTCGCCAAGAAGTACGACGTCGCCTTCGACGCGACGAAGGCCGGCGGCGGCACTCCGCTCCACCGCGTACGCGTCGCCGCGGCCGTCACCCCGGGTGAGCTCTTCGCCCTCCGCGAGATGAACTTCGACGTCACCCCGGTGTCCACGGCGATTCTCAACGCGGGCTTTGACTGGTCGAAGGCGGACGTCCTGTTCGCGTCGGCCGGGCTCGACCATGAGGAGCTCAACGCCGAGGCTCGTACCGCCTTGAACCGCTTCCTCGCCCGTGAGGGCCTCGTCGGCCGCGGGGCCACCGGAGCCGCGCTCAACGCCGCCGCGGACCTGCTCGCCGTGAAGCCGGTCGAGGGCAACGCGGACGCCAACGGCGTTGTACGCGTGGCCAATTCACGCGGCGGCGTCACACACGGCGCTCCGGAGCACAGCTTCGTCTACACCCCCATGTGGTTCACGGACCTGGGTTCCGGAGTCCGTGTGGAGCAGTCGTACTCGACCGGGAATCCCCTGGTGTCCGGTCACTGGCGACCGTTGGATAACGGCACCGGCGGACCCGCGCAGGCAGCGGGCCAGGCCTCGGTCGTCAGCGGGCCGCACGCCGTACTGTTCGGCACGGAGCCACTCTTCCGCGCGCATCCGAAGGGGGAGTTCGCGCAGGTGGCGCGGGCCTTGTTGACGGTGTCCCGTTGAAAACCTGAGGCACGACAGGCAGTCAGGCACGACGACTCGAGGAGAAGGCATGACCCCGGAGATCCACGGCACCGTCGCCGACGGCTACGAGGCGGTACGCGAGGAGTTCGCGGCCTTCGTGACCGCCGAACGGCCGGACTACGCGGGCCAGTTGAGCGCGTACGTCCACGGGCGGCGGGTCGTCGATCTCTGGGCCGGAGCGGAGACGGACGGCGAGACGCTGTTCGGCGTCTTCTCGTCCACGAAGGGGGCGGCCCATCTGGTGGTCGCCCTCCTCGTGCAGGAGGGAACGCTGGAGCTGGACCGTGAAGTGGCGTACTACTGGCCCCAGTTCGCGGTCGAGGGCAAGTCGGCGATCACCTTGCGCGAGTTGCTCGCGCATCGCTCCGGCGTGGTCGGCTCCGACGCGGGCTTCACGGACGACGAGCTCGCCGACGACCGCGCGGTCGCCGAACGGCTCGCGGGCCAGCACCCGTTCTGGCGGCCGGGCACCACCTTCGGCTATCACGCGCTCGTGATCGGCGCCCTGACGGGCGAGGTCGTACGGAGGACCACGGGCCGTACGCTCCAGGAGGTGTACGAGGAGCGGATCCGTGCCCCGTACGGGCTGGACTTCTTCCTGGGGCTGCCCGAGGCGGAAGAGCCCCGCTTCCGTTCCGTACAGCCGATGGCGCCGACGGCCGCCGAGCAGGCCGTACTGGACGCGGCGCCCCGCGGCCCGCACACGCTCACGTCGATCGCGTTCAACGAGCAGGTGCCGGAGCCCGGAACGCTGGAGGGCTTCGCCAACTCCCGTACCGTGCGCGCCAAGGGCCAGGCGTCGGCGGGCGGCGTGGCCTCCGCGCGCGGGCTCGCCGGTATGTACGCGGCGGCGATCAGCCGGGTGGGCGGCCGGGCGCCGCTGCTGAAGCCGGACACGATCGCGGAGGTCGGGCAGGTCCACTCGATCGGCTTCGACCTGGTGATGCGCGCCCACAAGGCGTACGGGCTCGGCTTCCAGGCCACGGCGGAGAACTGGTACCCGTTCCTCGGCGCCGGAGCCTTCGGCCACAGCGGAGCGGGCGGCAGCCAGGCCTTCGCCGACCCGCGCAGCGGTCTGGCCTACGGCTACACGCGGCGCCGGATGTCGTTTCCGGGCGGGGCGGCACCGGAGAACGAGCGGCTGGTACGGGCGGTGCACACGGCCGCGCTTGCCTGAGCGGAATCGGTAGCGGAATCGGTAGCGGAATCGGCAGTGGAGCGGTGACTTGGGAACAATCTGTCCGACCAGTCGGACATTGTTCGGAAACTCTTGACGGTCCCCCATACCCCGGCTGACACTCTCGCAACGCGACGTCACACAGACGAAACAGCGGGGTCTCGGGGGTCAGGGCCCGCCGCCACGCGCCTCACTGCGTTCCTTCAGCGATGAACGACGTCTCAACGAGGAGACTGAAATGCCGCAGACCGACCGGCCTCGCAGACGCGCGAGACGCCTGGTGGGCCATCTCGCCGGGCTGACCACCGCGTCACTGTTCCTGGGTCTCGCCGGGCCCGTCTCCCCCGTACAGGCGGCGGAGATCACCGATGGCCTGGCCCTCTGGTACAAGCTCGACGCCGGCTCGGGAAGCGTGGCGACCGATGCCTCGGGGAACGGGCGGGACGGCACCGTCAGCGGCACCGCCGACTGGTCCGGCAGCGGCGAGGGACTCGCCTTCAATGGCTCCGACACCTACATCAAGGTGCCGGACAACATTATGAGCGGCATGGAGTCGATCAGCGTCTCGATGGACGTGAAGATCGATGCCACGCAGGCCACCCCGTACTTCCTCTACGGCTTCGGCAACACCAGCGGCACCGCCGGCAACGGCTATCTCTTCACCACCGGCGACGGCTTTCGGACCTCCATAGCCACCGGCAACTGGTCGACGGAGCAGACGACCCGGCCGTCCGGGTCCGGCAACTTGACCCGCTCCGTGTGGAAACACGTCACGTACACGCAGACCGGCAACACGGGTGTGCTGTATGAGGACGGTGTGGAGGTGGCTCGCAATACGTCGGTCAGCATCACCCCGGGCGCCATAGGCTCCGGCGACACGACCGCCAACTACATCGGCAAGTCCGTGTATCCGGGCGACAAGCTCTTCAAGGGCCAGATCCGCGACTTCCGCGTATACAACCGGGCACTCGGCGGCTCCGAGGTCGAGGAACTCTCGCTCCCCGTCGCGACCCAGGGCGTCGCCGACGACAAGGCCGCGCTCAGTCTCGGTGACACCGACGCCGTCGTCTCCGACCTGAAGCTGCCCGCGACGGGCACCGCCGGCGGGTCGAAGATCAGCTGGGCCACGGACAACGCCGACGTGGTCTCCGCCGACGGCAAGGTCACCCGCCCCCCGGCCGGTGAGCCGGACGGCCGCGCCACGCTCACGGCGACCCTGAAGAAGGGACCCGTGACCGACACCAAGAGCTTCGAGATCACGGTCCCCGCCGCCGCCGACGACGCCACGGCCACCCAGCAGGCCGCCGAAGCGCTGACCGTTCACAACCTCGACGACGTACGCGGCAATCTCACCCTCCCCGCGACCGGCGACTACGGCACGAAGGTCGCCTGGTCCTCCGCGAAGCCGGACGTCATCGACGCCGACGGCCTGGTGAAGCGCCCCGCGAACGGCGACGGCGACACCACCGTGGAGCTGACCGCGACCGTCACCAAGGGCGACGCGAAGGCGACTCGGACCTTCATCGCCAAGGTGCCGGAGCTGCCGAAGAAGGAAGCCCTCAAGGGCTATATGTTCAGCTACTTCACCGGCGAGGGCACCTCGGACGGCGAGCAGCTCTACGCCGCCCTCAGCAAGGGCAACGACCCGCTGAACTGGCGGGAGTTGAACGAGGGCAAGCCCGTCCTGACCTCCACGCTCGGTGAGAAGGGTCTGCGCGACCCGTTCATCATCCGCTCGCCGGAGGGCGACAAGTTCTACCAGATCGCCACCGACCTGCGGATCTACGGCAACGGCAACTGGGACGCCGCCCAGCGCACCGGCAGCAAGTCCATCATGGTCTGGGAGTCCACCGACCTGGTGAACTGGACGAACCAGCGCCTGGTCAAGGTGTCCCCGGACTCGGCGGGCAACACCTGGGCCCCGGAGGCGTATTACGACGAGAAGCTCGGCGAGTACGTCGTCTTCTGGGCGTCGAAGCTGTACGACAACGAGGCGCACACCGGCGACACGTACAACCGCATGATGTACGCCACCACCCGCGACTTCCACACCTTCAGCGAGCCCAAGGTCTGGATCGACCGCGGCTACTCGGTCATCGACTCCACGATGATCGAGCACGACGGCACGTACCACCGTCTGTCCAAGGACGAGCGGAACAACACCTCCTCCACCCCGAACAGCAAGTTCATCTTCCACGAGAAGAGCGACTCGATCCTCGACACCTCGTACGACTTCGTCGCCGAGGGCATCGGCAAGGGGGAGATGAGCGCCGCCGAGGGACCGCTGGTCTTCAAGTCCAACACCGAGGAGAAGTGGTACGCGTTCCTCGACGAGTTCGGCGGCCGCGGCTACATCCCGTTCGAGACGACGGACCTCGCCTCCGGCGACTGGACCCCGTCGACGGGATACGACCTGCCGTCAAAGCCCCGCCACGGCACGGTACTTCCGGTCACGCAGGCCGAGTACGACCGGCTGCTGAAGGCCTATCAGTCGGACGAGCTCGTCAAGTCGGTCGAGGACGTGAAGGTGACGACGGGCATCGGTGAGGCACCGGTCCTGCCGGGCACCGTGATCGCCGAGTACGCGGACGGCGCCAAGCGGCCCGTCGCCGTCACCTGGGACGACGTCCCGGCTTCGGCGTACGCGCAGGCCGGCACCTTCACGGTGGAGGGCAGCCTGCCCGACGGCGCCGGGCTCAAGGCCAAGGCCGAGGTCACGGTCTCTTCGGAGGGCGCCGACGTGCCCGCCGATCTGCTGCTCCGCTACGACTTCGACGAGACCGGCGGCAACATCGCCCGTGACTCCAGCGGGCACGGCTACCACGGCACGTACGTCCGTACGCCCGACTTCGGAACGGGGGTCAAGGACGGCTCCTTCAAGATGTCAGGCGGTGCCGGCTCCTCCACGACCTCCCCGTACGTCAGCATCCCGAACGGCGTTCTGAAGGGCGCTGACAGCGTCACCGTCTCCACCCACGTGAAGTGGAAGGGCGGGGACAACTTCCAGTGGCTCTTCGGCCTGGGCCCGGACAGCGACAAGTACCTCTTCGCCACCCCGTCCAACGGTGCCGGCAAGGTCTTCTCCGCGATCACCAAGGCCACTTGGTCGGGCGAGACGCAGATGATCGGCGGCTCGAAGCTCACCCCGGACAAATGGAAGCACGTCACCGTCACGGTGAACGGCGCGACCGAGACGGCGGTCCTCTACGTCGACGGCGCCGAGGCGGCCCGGGCGAGCGGGGTCACCATCAAGCCGTCCGAGATGTACGACGCGTCGAAGGGCTACTCCGGCTACATCGGCCGGTCCATGTACGCCCCCGACCCGTACTTCGGCGGCGAGGTCGACGACTTCCGGATCTACAACCGGGCGCTGTCGCCCGCCGAGATCCTGGAGCTCAGCGGGAACACCACGGGTATCGCCTCGGCGACCCACCCCGCGCTGAAGACCGACGCGATCATCGACGACGCGGACAGCAGGATCACGCTCCCACTGACCGCGGGCAGTGATGTGACCGCCCTGGCACCGGAGTTCGGCCTCGCCAACGGCGCGACGATCAGCCCCGCGTCCGGCACCCTGCGCGACTTCACCGAGCCGGTGACGTACGAGGTGACCGGCTCGGACGGCGAGAAGCGCACCTGGACGGTCCGGGCCCTGGAGATGAAGAGCCCGGTCGTGCCGGGGCTGAACGCCGACCCGAACATCGTCAGGTTCGGCGACACCTTCTACATCTATCCGACGACCGACGGCTTCCCGGGCTGGAGCGGCACGCAGTTCAAGGCGTACTCCTCCAAGGACCTGGTCAACTGGGAGGACCACGGCGTCATCCTCGACCTGGGGCCGGACGTCAGCTGGGCCGACAGCCGGGCCTGGGCCCCGACGATGGGCGAGAAGGACGGGAAGTACTACTTCTACTACTCGGCCGACACGAACATCGGCGTCGCGGTCTCCGATTCGCCCACCGGCCCGTTCAAGGACCCCCTGGGCAAGCCGCTGGTCCCGCGTGGCGCCTACCCGGGCCAGATGATCGACCCGGCGGTCTTCACGGACGACGACGGCCAGTCGTATCTGTACTGGGGCAACGGCAGGGCGTATGTCGTGCCGCTGAATGACGACATGGTCTCCTTCGACGCCTCGAAGGTCACCGACATCACCCCGAGCGGCTACAACGAGGGCACCTTCGTCATCAAGCGCAAGGGCACCTACTACTTCATGTGGTCGGAGAACGACACGCGGGACGAGGACTACCGCGTCGCCTACGCCACCGGGTCCTCCCCGACCGGTCCCTGGACCAAGCGGGGCGTGATCCTGGAGAAGGACCTCTCGCTCGGTATCAAGGGACCCGGCCACCACTCGGTGGTGAAGGTGCCGAACTCCGACGACTGGTACATCGCCTACCACCGTTTCGCCATCCCGGGCGGTGACGGCACCCACCGTGAAACCACCCTCGACAAGCTGGAGTTCGACTCCGACGGCCTGATCAAGAAGGTCGTCCCGACCCTGGAGAGCATCGACCCGGTCACCGTCGTCCGCGCCGGCCCGGACGCCTCCGGCACCGAGGGCAGCGCGATCTCCCTCACCGGCACCATCTCCGGAGCCGGTGACCCGAAGTGGACGGTGAAGGATGGAGCGCCCTGCACCTTCTCCGACCCCGACGCCATCCTCACCGCGATCACCTGCGACGACGACGGCACGTACGAGGTCACGCTGGCCGGTGGCCGCAGCAGCGACACGCTCACCGTGACCGTGGACAACGCGGCCCCGGTGATCACGGCCGGTACGGGCCCGTCGTCGCCGGTGTCGGTGGGCAAGAGCGCGGTCGTCACGGCCGACTTCACCGATGTCGGCTCCGGCGACACCCAGACCTGCCGGGTCGACTGGAAGGACGGCACCGAGCCCACCGCCGGCAAGGTCACCGCCGCCGGCTGCGAGGCCGCGCACACCTACACCAAGGCGGGCATCTACCGTCCGGAGATCACCGTCAAGGACGACGACGGCGGCTCGGACAGCAGGACGCTGGCCGAACTGGTCGTGTACGACCGGGCGGCCGGTCCTGTGGCGGGTGCGGGCATCATCGGCTCCCCGGTCGGCGCCTACCCCGCCAAGCCTTCCCTGAAGGGTCCGGCGGCCTTCTCCTTCGGCGCCAAGTACAAGAGGGGCGCCACCGTTCCGAGCGGCAACGCCACCTTCGACTACGCGGCCGCCAAGCTGAAGTTCCGGTCCACTTCCTCCGACTGGCTGGTGGTCACGGATTCCGAAGCGCAGTACCAGGGCTCCGGCACGGTCAACGGCAGCGGCGGCTACGGCTTCCGTATCACCGTCACCGACTCCCCTGACACGTACCGCATCAAGATCTGGAAGAAGTCCACCGGCGACGTCGTCTACGACAACCGCACCGGCAGCAAGGCCTTCGGCATCATCTTCAGCTGACGGACCGGCTCGCCACGATGGAGCGGCGTCCGGGGCATGTGCCCCGGGCGCCGCTTCGTGTGTGACGGGGGCCGCAAACTCGGCAGTACGGCTGCCGCGATCGCAGCCCGCGCTTTAGTCTTCAAATAGAAATCATGTTCACTGAGGGCTCTTGCGTTTCACAGCTCAAGATCTCGGGCCGGGAGAAACGAGGCTCGTATAAGGATGAGCCGGCACAAGGACACAGCGGGACAAGGACCGAAGGACCCATTCGACGACGCCGGATCGGCACAGGCGGTCATCGACAGCACCGGCGCCGTCGTCGAATGGGGCGAGGGCGCCGAGCGGCTGCTCGGGCATGCAGCGCCGGACGTCGTGGGCCGGCCCGCGGAGCGGTTGCTGGCCCCGGACAGCAAGGTCGTCCTTCCGGAGGCGACAGCCGACCGTTGGAGCGGATGCGTCACCCTGCGCCATCGCGACGGCCATGAGGTGTCCGTGTGGCTGCTCGCCCATCGCAGTCGGCCGGAATCCGGCGAGCGCGGCGAGTGGCGGGTGATCTGCCCGCTGGAGGACAGCGGTCCGCTGCCGTCCGACGACCCTTTGTCGGCAGCGCTGTTGGAGCAGTCCCCGTGTCCCATGGCGATCTACGACGACCGGTTACGGCTGCACAGGATCAACGAGGCGATGGAACGCGTCATCGGCCTGCCAGAGGAACGCATCCGCGGCCTGCGGCTCACGGAGATCGGCGGCAAGCGGCAGAGCGAGGAACTCGAGCGGCATCTGCGCCGGGCCTTCCGCACTGGTCAACAGCAGGACGTGGACATCTACTTACGCACGGGCGGGGAGCAGCACGCACACCCGTGGTCGGCGAAGTTCGCGCCGCTGACCGACGCCGACGGTGTGGTGCGCGGGGTCTGTCTGACCGCGCACGACATCACGGAGCAGGATCTGGCCCGCCAGCGGCTGCAGTTGGTCAACGAGGCGAGCATCCGCATCGGCACCACGCTCGACGTCACGCGCACCGCCCAGGAACTGGCCGATGTGTGCGTCCCCGGTCTCGCCGACTTCGTGAGCGTCGACCTCATGGATCCGCCGGACGACAGCGGCGACTCCCCGGCGAGCATCCCCTCCGCCCCCGTGGTCCTGCGCCGCGCCGCCCATCGGTCCATCACGCCGGGCTGTCCCGAGGCCGTCATCGAGCCGGGCGAGGTCGACACGTACCCGGCCTCGTCTCCGCAGGCCGACTCGCTGCTGGCCGGCCGGACGACCGTGCGGTCCGACCCGGTCGCCGCCCTCCACGACTGGCTCGCCGGGGACTCGATGCGCACCGAGCGGGTCAAGGAGTACGGCGTGCACTCGGCGATGTCGGTGCCGATCCGGGCCCGCGGCGCGACCCTCGGCGTCGCCGTGTTCGTGCGGTACCGCAGCCCCGAACCCTTCACCCCCGAAGACGTACTGCTGGCCGAGGAGATCACGGCCAGAGCGGCCGTCTGCGTCGACAACGCCCGCCGTTTCTCCCGCGAGCGCGAGACCGCGCTGGTCCTGCAGCGCAGCCTGCTGCCGCAGACGCTGCCCCGAACTGCCGCGCTGCAGACGGCTTCGCGCTATCTTCCGGCGGCGCGTGCGGGGGTGGGCGGGGACTGGTTCGACGTCATTCCGCTGTCCGGGCTGCGCGTCGGCATGGTCGTCGGTGATGTCGTCGGCCACGGGATCCAGGCCTCCGCCACCATGGGGCGGCTGCGCACGGCCGTACGTACGCTCGCCGACGTCGATCTGCCGCCGGACGAGCTGCTGACGCACCTGGACGACCTCGTCGTACGGCTCTCCGCGGAGGCCGGGAACGGACACGCCACCGGCGAGGTCGGCGCCACCTGCCTCTACGCGGTGTACGACCCCGTCTCGCGCCGCTGCTCGTTCGCCAGGGCCGGCCATCCGCCACCCGTCATGGCCGTGCCGGGCGGTACCCCCCGGCAGATCGACGTGCCCGCGGGCCCGCCGCTGGGCGTGGGCGGACTGCCCTTCGAGAGCATGGAACTCGAGCTGCCCGAAGGAACCGTGCTCGCCCTGTGCACCGACGGCCTGATCGAGAACCGGGTCCAGGACATCGACGGGAGTTACGAGCTCCTGTGCGAGGTGCTGGCGCGATCCGCCGGTTCGCTGGACGAGACGTGCCAGGAGCTCGTACGGACTCTGCTGCCCCCTGACGGTGCGGCCGATGACGTGGCGCTCCTGCTGGCCCGTACCCAGGGCCTCGCCGCCTCTCAGGTCGCGACCTGGGACGTTCCCCCTGCCGCGGCCCTGGTGGCACGTGCAAGGAAGTACGCGACCGAGCAGCTGGGCGTCTGGGGACTGGACGAGGCGGCGTTCGCGGCCGAACTCGTGGTGAGTGAACTGGTCACGAACGCCATCCGGCACGGCAGTCCGCCCGTACGGCTGCGACTGATCCACGATGACGACGACGCCACGCTGATCTGCGAGGTGTCGGACGGCAGCGCCACGGCCCCGCATCTGCGCCGGGCCAAGACGTACGACGAGGGCGGGCGCGGACTGCTGCTCGTCGCCCAGCTCACCGAGCGCTGGGGCAGCCGCCCCACGGACGAGGGCAAGACCATCTGGGCGGAGCTGTCGGTGAGTTGACGAACGCGACAGCAAGGGAGACCCCTCGGTCGGGGTAACTCCCTTGCTGTCGCGGTGTGTTGACCGGAGCCTGCGTCCGGGTCAGGTTTTCTTACGTGCCGTCATCGCCCGCTGGATGAGGATGAACGCGCACAGCAGCACACCCGTGGCGATCTTCGTCCACCAGGAGCTGAGCGTGCCCTCGAACTGGATGATGCTCTTGATCAGGCCCAGGACGAGGACGCCGAAGAGGGTGCCGATCACATAGCCGGAGCCGCCCGTGAGCAGCGTGCCGCCGATGACGACCGCGGCGATCGCGTCCAGCTCCATACCGGTGGCGTGCAGGGGGTCACCGGACTGGATGTACAGGGTGAACAGCAGCCCGGCGAGCGCCGAGCAGAAGCCGCTGATCGTGTAGACGGCGATCTTCGTGCCGCCCTGCGGAAGGCCCATCAGCAGCGCCGACTGCTCGTTGCCGCCGACCGCGTACACCCGGCGTCCGAAGCGCGTGTAGTGCAGGACGTAGAAGGCCACGGCGAGGACGACCAGCGCGACGATCGCGCCGATCGAGAGGAACGCCCCTCCCAGCGACACCTGCGCCCCGGCCATGCTGCTCACCGAGGAGTCGCCGATGGAGATCGACTCCTTGCTGATGACCAGGCACAGGCCCCGGAAGAGGAAGAGTCCGGCCAGGGTCACGATGAAGGGCTGGATCTCGAAGTTGTGGATCACATAGCCCATCAGGAAGCCACCGAAGGCGCCCACGGCCAGCGCCATGGGGATGACGACCAGGATCGGCAGGCCCTGACGCTCCACCAGCCATGCTGTGAACATGGTGGTGAAGCCGATCACCGAGCCCACGGACAGGTCGATGCCACCGGACAGGATGACGAAGGTGACCCCGACGGCGGCGACCAGCAGATAGCCGTTGTCGATGAACAGGTTCATGAAGACCTGCGGTTCGCCGAACCCGTAGTTCTGGTACCGGCTGAGGCCCGCCACGTACATCGCGAGGAAGAGCCCGGCCGTCACCAGGACGGGCAGCCGCCGGTCGCCGAGCAGAGTCGCGGCCCTGGACGGCGATGGCGTACGGCTCTCGGAGGCCGTGGGGGTCTTCGTGGTCGTGCTCATCACGACACCTCCATCTTGGGAGCGGCCTCGGGCGCCGGGGCGGTGTCCGCCGGGGCCGCGGCGGGCTGACCGGTGCCGCCCTTCGCGCCGGGCTTGGTGCCGAGCTTGCCGCGGAAGACCTTGGCGCGGAACTTCGGGGACTGCAGCAGGCAGACGACGATGACGACGGCGGCCTTGAAGACCAGGTTGGTCTGGGTGGGCACGCCGATGGTGTAGATCGTGGTGGTCAGGGTCTGGATGACGAGGGCGCCGACCACCGTGCCGCCGATGGAGAACCGGCCGCCCAGCAGTGAGGTGCCGCCGATCACCACGGCGAGGATCGCGTCGAGTTCGATCCACAGGCCGGCGTTGTTGCCGTCCGCGGCCGAGGTGTTGGAGCTGATCATCAGGCCCGCGATGCCCGCGCACACCGCGCAGAACACGTACACCATGATCTTGATGCGGCGGGACCTGATGCCCACCAGACGGCTGGCCTCCGCGTTGCCGCCGACCGACTCCACGAGCAGGCCGAGCGCCGTACGGCGGGTCAGCATCACGGTGACGGCGACGACGACCGCCACCACGAAGATGGAGAACGGCAGGGTCAGCCAGTAGCCGCCGCCGATCATCTTGAACGGCTCGCTGTTGACGGTGATGATCTGCCCGTCGGTGATCAGCTGGGCCACGCCACGTCCGGCGACCATGATGATCAGCGTGGCGATGATCGGTTGGATACCCATCCGGGCGACCAGGAAGCCGTTCCACAGTCCGCAGATCACCGCGGCCATCAGGCCGATGCCCATGGCCAGGAACACCCCGGACAGGGCGCTCTGATCGGACTGATCACTGATGTACGAACAGGTCAGGGCCCCGGTGATGGCGACCACGGCGCCGACGGAGAGGTCGATTCCGCCAGTGGCGATGACCAGGGTCATGCCGACCGCCACCAGGATCAGGGGCGAGCCGAACAGCACGATGGAGACGAGGCTGCCGTGGAGGTGGCCGTTCGTCATCCGGATGGAGAAGAAGTCAGGGGTGAAGGGAACGTTGACGAGCAGCAGGACGACCAGGACCGCGACAGGCCAGAACAGGTGGTGGTGGGTCAGTGCTCGCCATCGGGGAGTGGTGGTCACTGGTGTTCTCCGCTCGCGATGGTCTCGAGGATCTTGCTGGTGGTGATCTCGGGCCCGTTGGTGAGCCGCGCCACCAGCCGGCGGTCGCGCAGCACTCCGATGGTGTGGCTGAGCCGGAGTACCTCCTCCAGCTCGGCCGCGATGTACAGCACGGCCATGCCCTCCTCGGACAGCGAGACCACCAGCTTCTGGATCTCCGCCTTCGCGCCGACGTCGATACCGCGCGTCGGCTCGTCCAGGATCAGCATCTTCGGCTGGGTGATCAGCCAGCGGGCGAGCAGCACCTTCTGCTGGTTGCCGCCGCTGAGCTGGCCGACCCGTGCCTCCGGGTTGGCGGGGCGGATGTCCAGCGCCTTGATGTACTTGGCGACCAGTTCGTCGCGCTGGGAGACCGGGATGGGCCGGGTCCAGCCGCGGGCCGCCTGGAGGGCCAGGATGATGTTCTCCCGCACCGTCAGATCCGGTACGAGGCCCTCGGTCTTGCGGTTCTCCGAGCAGAACGCGACGCCGGCGCCGATCGCGTCGTTCGGCGCGCTCATCGAGACCTGCTTGCCGCCGATGGTCAGCTTGCCGCTGTCCGGCTGGTCGGCGCCGAAGAGCAGCCGGGCGAGTTCGGTACGGCCCGAGCCGAGCAGGCCGGCGAGGCCGACGACCTCGCCCTTCTTGATCTCCAGGTCGAAGGGGGCGATGCCGCCCGTCCTGCCGAGGTTGTCCGCCTTGACCAGCGTCTCGCCGACGTCGGAGTGCAGCTGGTGCTCGTGGAGCCCCTCCAGCTGGTCCAGGGCCTTGCCGATCATGAGCTCGATCAGTCCGACCTGGTCGAGCTCGCTCACCATGTGCTCGCCGACGAGACCGCCGTTGCGCAGGACGGTCATCCGGTCGCAGATCTCGTAGATCTGGTCGAGGAAGTGCGAGACGAACAGGATCGCGACGCCCTCGTCCCTCAACTGCCGCATCAGGCGGAACAGTTCGAGGACCTCGTCGCGGTCCAGGCTCGAGGTCGGCTCGTCCAGGACCAGCACCTTGGTGCCGGATCCCGAACCGTCGCTGTCGCCGGTGCCCACGGACCGTACGATCGCCACCAACTGCTGGACGGCCAGCGGGTACGAGGACAGGGGCGCGGTCACGTCGATGTCGAGGCCGAGCCGGTCGACCAGTTCCGCCGCTTCCTTGCGCATGCGGTTCCACTGGATGCGGCCGAAGCGGGTGGGTTCACGTCCGATGAAGATGTTCTCCGCCACCGACAGGTTGGGGCAGAGGTTCACCTCCTGGTAGACCGTGCTGATCCCGGCCTGCTGCGCCTGCAGCGGGCTGTCGATCTGCACGGGCCGCCCGTCGAGGGTGATGGTGCCGTCGTCCAGCGCGTAGACGCCGGTCAGCACCTTGATGAGGGTGGACTTCCCGGCTCCGTTCTCGCCCATCAGGGCGTGGATCTCGCCGGGGAAGAGCCGGAAGTCGACACCGGACAGAGCCCGTACCCCCGGAAATTCTTTGACTATGCCCGTCATCTCCAGGACGGGCCGCGGCTCTGCCATGGCAGCGCTCCTCGTTGAATTCATGGAATTCGTTTCGGCCCGCAGGGAGCCCCGGGACCAGGGGTCTGGTCGGCCGTGGGCTCCCTGCCGGTGGGTGCGATCGGTCAGTACTTGCGGCTCGGGAGGACTTCCTTGGCCTGGTCCTGCATGAAGTCGCTCTCCTCGGTCTTGATCCAGCGCTCGACCGTCTCGCCGTCCTTGACCTTCTGCACGACCTCCATCAGCTGAGGGCCGAGCAGCGGGTTGCACTCGACGATGGCGTTGATCTTGCCCTCGGACATGGCGACGAAGCCGTCCTTCACGCCGTCGACCGTGACGATCAGGATGTCCTTGCCGGGCTTCTTGCCGGCCGCCTCGATGGCCTGGATGGCGCCGATGCCCATGTCGTCGTTGTGCGCGAACAGCACGTCGATGTCCGGGTTGGACTGCAGGAAGGCCGCCATGACCTGCTTGCCGCCGGCGCGGGTGAAGTCACCGGTCTGGCTGACGACGATCTTCCAGTCGTCCTTGTGGTCGGCGTCCATGACCTCCTTGAAGCCCTTGGCACGCTCGATCGCGGGGGCGGCACCGGTGGTGCCCTCCAGCTGTGCGATCTTCACAGCACCCTTGTGGCCGGCCTTCTCGAGGACCTTCTCCAGGATCCTGGCCGCGCGCCGGCCCTCGTCCGTGAAGTCCGAGCCGACGAGGGTGACGTACAGGGACTCGTCGGAGGTCTCGACGGAGCGGTCGGTGAGGACGACCGGGATCTTCTTGGCCTTGGCCTCCTTGAGCACCGCGTCCCAGCCGGTGACGACCACCGGCGAGAAGGCTATGACGTCCACCTTCTGGGCGATGAAGCTGCGGATCGCGGAGATCTGGTTCTCCTGCTTCTGCTGCGCGTCGGAGAACTTGAGGTTGTAGCCCGCCTCCTTGGCCGACGCCTTCACCGAGTCGGTGTTGGCGCTGCGCCAGCCGCTCTCCGAGCCGACCTGGGAGAAGCCGAGGGTGAGCTTCTTGCCGCCGCTGCCGCCGGAGGAGGAGGTGGAGGAGCCCTCGTCCTCCTTGGCGCAGGCCGCCAGGCCGCCCGCAGCCGCCACGCCGACCGCCGCGGTGAGGAAGTTCCTTCTGTTGAGCATCTGTCTTCTCCTTTGAAGAGCCGGCCCGGGTATGGACCCGCTGGTACTCGATGGGACCGGCCGCACAACGTCCAGCCTGTCGATCATTGTTCGAAATACCGGCCGCGTAGGTGCGTATGCGACCGATGGGTGTCGCGTCAGTTCAGCACGCCCTCCGGCTGAGGGGCGTACGGAAACGTACTGGCGCGAACGACGAGTTGCGGTTCGATGGCGATCCGGGGTGCCCCGGACAGGGCCCGGCCCTCGACGAGATCGAGGAGCAGGGCGATGCTCCGCTTCCCGACCGTCGAGAAGTCCTGCCGGACGGTGGTGAGCGGCGGAGCGAAGAACTCCGACTCCGGGATGTCGTCGAAGCCGACCACCGCCACATCCTTGGGAGTCCGCACCCCCGCCTCACGCAGGGCCCGCAACACCCCCAGCGCCATCTGGTCGTTGGCGACGAAGACGGCGGTGAGCCCGCGGCCCACCCAGCCGGCCAGCTCCTGACCGGCGCGGTAGCCCGACAGCGGACTCCAGTCCCCGTGCAGCAGCGTGGGCGGCTCGATACCGGACTCCTCGAGGGTCGCCCGCCAGCCGACGACCCGGTCGGCCGCCTCCTGCCAGTCCTCGGGTCCGGACAGGTGCCAGACCGTGCGGTGGCCGGCGGCCAGCAGATGACTGGTGGCCAGTCGCGCTCCCAGGTGCTGGTCCACGCTGACGCTGGGAATGTCCCCTTCCGGCTGCCCGCCTCCCACCACAACCACCGGGAAGGGACTGGAGAGTTCGGCCAGAGCCTCCACCGCCGATCGCTGGGGAGCGATGGCGATGACCCCCTCCACTCCGCCCTCGCTGAGGTGGTCCAGGGCCTCGGACAGCGTCTCCACGGTCAGCTTGCGCAGACTCACCGTCGAAACGAGATACCCCTCGGCACGTGCGGCCTCCTCGAGCGCGAACAGCGTACTGGCCGGCCCGAAGAGGGTGGTGTTGGAAGCGACCACACCGAGGGTGCGGGTGCGCCGGGTGGCCAGGGCACGTGCGGAGGAGTTGCGGCGGTAGCCCAGCTCCTTGATCGCGTGCAGCACCTTGGTCCGTGTCTCGTCCCGCACATTGGGGTGGTCCCCCAGCACGCGGGACACGGTCTGGTGCGAGACCCCTGCGAGTTGTGCGACATCCGCCATCGTGGGCGGTCGAAGCTGTGCGTGTGCCACGGCCGCGCCTCCTTGGATGCCGTTGAACACCGGTGGCCGGCGATGGTCGCCGACTGGTGAATGCGGACGTCATTGTGAGCGCTAACAATCCATGACGGTCAAGAGGGCTGCAAGGAGAAGGCGTCACGGTTGAATAACGTGGCGTTGCGCTCCGCTGGGTTGGGCGGCTTTGAAGCTGCGGGCCGGTGGAGGCTGGTCGCGCAGTTCCCCGCGCCCCTGGGAGGCCTGCGGCCTCCTCAGGCCGCGGTGCCCCGCACGGGACTTCATCGAGGCGATTCAAACGCCTTACGCCAACCGAAGAAGGCCGCACCCATGGTGATGAGTGCGGCCTATCCCCTGCGCCCCTGAGGCACTGTCAGCTGCTGGGCTGAGGGTCCGTCAACTGTCAGAGCTTGACGATCATTTTGCCGGTGTTGTCGCCTCGCAGGACGCCGAGGAACGCCTCCAGGTTGTTGTCGATGCCCTCGACAACCGTCTCGCGGTACTTCAGTTCGCCGGAGCGGATCCAGGGGCCGACCTCCTGGACGAACTCGGGCTGCAGGTCGTAGTGGTCGCCGACCAGAACACCCTCGACGCGGAGCCGGTTCTGCAGGATCTTGACCATGTTGCGCGGGCCGGGAGTCGGCTCCGTCGCGTTGTACTGCGAGATCATGCCGCAGATCACGGCCCTGCCGCGCAGGTTGAGCGCGCCGATCGCGGCCTCGAGGTGCTCGCCGCCGACGTTGTCGAAGTAGACGTCGATGCCGTCCGGGGCGGCCTCCTTGAGCTGCTCCCAGACCGGGCCGTTCTTGTAGTTGAACGCCGCGTCGAACCCGTACTCCTCGACCAGCAGCTTGACCTTCTCGTCGGAGCCGGCGGAACCGATGACCCGCGAGGCCCCCTTGAGCTTGGCGATCTGCCCGACCTGGCTGCCGACGGCACCGGCCGCGCCCGAGACGAAGACCGCGTCGCCCTCCTTGAAGGCGCCGACGCGCAGCAGACCCGCGTAGGCGGTCAGACCCGTCATGCCGAGCACACCGAGGTACGTGCTCAGCGGCGCCGCTTCGGGGTCGACCTTGACCGCCTGCTTGGCGTCCACGACGGCGTACTCCCGCCAGCCGAAGAAGTGCAGGACGTGGTCACCGACCGCGATGCCCTCGGCGTTCGAGGCGATGACCTCGCCGACGGCACCGCCCTGCATGGGCTCGCCGAGTTCGTAGGGCGCGACGTACGACTTCGCCTCGCTCATACGGCCGCGCATGTACGGGTCCACGCTGAGGTACTGGTTGCGTACCAGCACCTGGCCCGGGCCCGGCTGCTCGACCTCGGTCTCGACGAGGGCGAAGTTCTCGGGCTTGGGCCAGCCGACGGGGCGGCTGAGGAGGTGCCATTCGCGGTTGATCATGGGGAGCCTTTCAATTTACTTCAGTACCTGAAACAAGCATGCGGCCGAATATTTCATGTTGTCAAGTAATGCGGGTACGCTGGAGCGCATGGCCGCCCCGCAGAAGACCCGCCGTCCCGATGCCCTGACCTTGGAGGTCGTCGACCTCATCGGCACGGTGGTGGCTCGCTACCACGAGGAGTACGACGACGCTGCCGCTGAGCATGCGCTGACCGGGGCGCAGGCTCGGTTGCTGAGCCTGCTCTCGTTGGAGCCTTTGCCCATGCGACGACTGGCCCAGAAGCTCAAGTGTGAGCCTTCGAATGTGACAGGGATAGTGGATCGGCTGGAGTCGCGCGGGCTGGTCGAGCGGCGGCCCGATCCTGGCGACCGCCGGGTGAAGCTGGCGGCGGTCACCGATGAAGGGCGACGGGTCGCCCGGGGGCTTCGTGAGTCGCTGCACTTTGCGCGGGAGCCGTTGGCGGAGTTGTCTCGGGATGAGCGACTGGCTTTGCGGGACTTGCTTCTGCGGATGCTGGGCGGCGCATCCTGAGCTTTGGGCGCCTACGGGGTGGGGGGTTCTTGTTCGCTGGCGGGCGCGGGTCCATCGTGGCTTGTCGCGCCCACGCGGCGGAGCCGCAAATCGATACAGCCCCGCGCCCCTTTGGGGCCCGCTGCCCGAACCGTTGCGCACCTGAGAGCGCCGTCCGACACAGCGCCCGACACTTCCCAAAATTAGAATCGTTCTTTTTCTTGAATCGTTCGTGTTAGGCGATGTAGGTTGGGCGCCATGACCGCCTCCCAGACCCCGAGCACCGCCGATGAGCTGCGCGGTGTCGGTCTGCGGGTGACGGCCGGCCGTGTCGCGTTGCTGGAGACCGTTCGCCGTGGTGATCACCTCGGTGTCGAGGCGATCGCCTCCGGGGTGCGCGATCGGCTGGGCCAGGTCTCCCTGCAGGCCGTGTACGAGGGGCTGCACGCGCTCGTCGCGGCGGGCCTCGTACGCCGTATCGAACTGCCCGGCAGCCCGGCCCGGTTCGAGGGGCGTGTCGGGGACAACCATCACCACCTCGTGTGCCGGTCGTGCGGTGTCCTCGCCGACGTCGACTGCGCGGTGGGCCATGCCCCCTGCCTCACCGCATCCGACGACCGGGGCTTCTCGGTCGACGAGGCCGAGGTCATCTACTGGGGCGTGTGCCCCGACTGTTCCACCCCCCGCGGTACCTGATGAGCACCGTGATCCACTAGTAGTTCGGAAGGATTCCCCCAATGGCCGAGAACCCCGACGCAATCGTCACCGATCCCAAGGCGGAGGGCGCGGGCGGCTGCCCGGTCGCGCACGGGCGTGCCCTGCACCCGACGCAGGGTGGCGGCAACCGCCAGTGGTGGCCGGAGCGGCTCAACCTGAAGATCCTTGCCAAGAACCCCGCCGTGGCCAACCCGCTGGGCGAGGAGTTCGACTACGCCGAGGCGTTCAAGAACCTCGACCTGGCCGCGGTGAAACAGGACATCGCCGAGGTGCTCACCAGCTCGCAGGACTGGTGGCCCGCCGACTTCGGCAACTACGGCCCGCTGATGATCCGTATGGCCTGGCACAGCGCCGGCACCTACCGCATCAGCGACGGCCGTGGCGGCGCCGGCGCCGGTCAGCAGCGTTTCGCCCCGCTCAACAGCTGGCCGGACAACGGCAACCTGGACAAGGCGCGCCGTCTGCTCTGGCCGGTCAAGAAGAAGTACGGCCAGAACATCTCCTGGGCCGACCTCATGATCCTCACCGGCAATGTCGCCCTGGAGCAGATGGGCTTCGAGACCTTCGGCTTCGCCGGCGGCCGTGAGGACGTATGGGAGCCCGAGGAGGACGTGTACTGGGGCCCCGAGACCACCTGGCTCGACGACCAGCGCTACAGCGGTGACCGCGAGCTGGAGAACCCCCTCGGCGCCGTCCAGATGGGCCTCATCTACGTCAACCCGGAGGGCCCGAACGGCAACCCGGACCCGATCGCCGCGGCCCGCGACATCCGTGAGACGTTCCGCCGCATGGCGATGAACGACGAGGAGACGGTCGCCCTGATCGCGGGCGGTCACACCTTCGGCAAGACCCACGGTGCGGGCCCGGCGGACGCCGTCGGCAACGACCCCGAGGCCGCCTCCATGGAGGAGATGGGCCTGGGCTGGAAGAGCACCCACGGCACCGGCAAGGGCGGCGACGCCATCACCTCCGGCCTGGAGGTCACGTGGACGGAAACGCCCACGCAGTGGAGCAACAACTTCTTCAAGAACCTCTTCGAGTACGAGTACGAGCTCACCCAGAGCCCGGCCGGCGCGAACCAGTGGGTGGCGAAGAACGCCGAGGCGATCATCCCCGACGCGCACGACCCGTCGAAGACGAAGCTCCCGACGATGCTCACCACCGACCTGTCGCTGCGCTTCGACCCGATCTACGAGCCGATCTCGCGCCGCTTCTACGAGAACCCCGACCAGTTCGCGGACGCCTTCGCCCGCGCCTGGTACAAGCTGACCCACCGCGACATGGGCCCGAAGTCCCTGTACCTCGGCCCGGAGGTCCCCGAGGAGACCCTGCTCTGGCAGGACCCGCTGCCGCAGGCCGAGGGTGAGGCCATCGACGCCGCGGACATCGCGTCCCTCAAGGCCAAGCTCCTCGACTCGGGTCTGACCGTCTCGCAGCTGGTCAGCACCGCGTGGGCGTCGGCCTCGACGTTCCGCGGCAGCGACAAGCGCGGCGGCGCCAACGGTGCGCGCATCCGCCTGGAGCCGCAGCGCAGCTGGGAGGCCAACGACCCCGACCAGCTCGCGACGGTCCTGCGCACCCTCGAGGGCATCCAGCAGGAGTTCAACTCCGGCGCCAAGAAGGTCTCCCTGGCCGACCTGATCGTGCTCGGCGGCTCTGCTGCCGTGGAGAAGGCCGCCAAGGACGCCGGTCACGACATCGAGGTGCCCTTCACCCCGGGTCGTGTCGACGCGACGGAGGAGCACACCGACGCGGAGTCCTTCGCCGCGCTGGAGCCCAACGCCGACGGCTTCCGCAACTACCAGGGCAAGGCCAACCGCCTGCCGGCCGAGTACCTGCTGCTCGACCGGGCCAACCTGCTCACGCTGAGCGCCCCCGAGATGACGGTCCTCGTCGGTGGCCTGCGCGTCCTGGGCGCCAACCACCAGCAGTCGCAGCTCGGCGTGCTCACCGAGACGCCCGGCAAGCTGACGAACGACTTCTTCGCGAACCTGCTCGACCTGGGTACGACGTGGAAGTCGACGTCCGCCGACCAGACCACGTTCGAGGGGCGCGACGCCGCCACGGGCGAGGTCAAGTGGACGGGCACCCGCGCCGACCTCGTCTTCGGCTCGAACTCCGAGCTGCGTGCGCTCGCCGAGGTCTACGCGAGCGACGACGCGAAGGCGAAGTTCGTACAGGACTTCGTCGAGGCGTGGGTCAAGGTCATGAACCTGGACCGATTCGACCTCGTCTGATCGCTCCGGTCGCTCGGATCCCTCCGAGTACGACCTGGGTGACGTGAGTACGACGTCCGGGCCGGCCCCAGCGGGCCGGCCCGGACGTCGTCAGTTCTGTTGCCAGAAGCGGAGTTACGAGCAGAAGAACAGGAACCGCGTGCACGTCTCCGTGGGCGTCGGCTCCGGGGCCGGACGCTTCGACGTCGGGCGGGGATCCGGGGTGTCGGGGTCCTCAGGGGGCGGGCGCGGGGGGTCCTCGGGATCCTCGGACGTCGGCGTGGGAGAGGGCTTCTTGCTCTCGTCCTCGTCCTTGCCCTTGTCTCCCGGCTTCTTCGATTTCGAGGGCGAAGGAGAGGCCGAGGCCTCCGGCGACCGGGACTCCGTCACGGCGGAGCCCGCCGCCCCGCCTTTCGACGAGCCCGTCTTCCCGTCCTCCGACCCCCGCGAACCGGAGCCCTCGTCGTCCGTCGCGGTGTTCGGCTCCGCCGAGGGTGCCTCCTTGCCCAGCTCCGCCAGGCTCAGCCCGCCCGCGGCGAGCAGCAGCCCCGCCCCGATCAGCAGCGCCCGCTGCCGACGACGCCGGTGCACCGCCGCCCGCCTGTCCCGCCGGGTCTCCCGCGCCCCGCGATGGGAGCGGCCACGGGACCGGCGTCCACCGGCGGCCGAGGAGTCCTCGGGGTCGTCGGAGTCGCCGTGTCCGTCGTCGCCCGCCCGCGCACCCGCGCCCTCTCGCGCGTGTGCGGCGTTCAGCGACGCGGCGTACGCCCGGCAGGCTTCGGCCGGTGTGCCGCAGCCCGGACAGGCGAGGGCGCCGTTGAGGTGCCGTTGGCACGGGTGGCAGTAGTCCATGACGCCGGAAGACTAGATTCCGGACAGGTAACGTTCCTAGGGGCAGCTGTGAATGTTGTGTAGGGAGTGGCCTGTTCAGGCATACGAAAGCGCTGTCCAGGCATGCCGGGGCGCGGACAGCCCGGATCATTCCCCGCCATCCCACCGCCTTGGCGTCAAAACCGTTACGTGTTCGACCGCTCGACCCATTGACACTCCGACTGCCGAATCCTTACTGTCGCGACAGCATTTCGAACGAGTGACGAAATCTCGAACAGGGCCGACGAGTACAGGGAGCAGCTGCAGTGCGCATCACTGGAATCAGCACGCACGTGGTAGGGACGCCGTGGCGGAACCTGACCTATGTCCAGGTGCACACCGATGAGGGACTCACCGGTGTCGGTGAGACCCGCATGCTGGGTCATACCGACGCGCTGCTCGGCTATCTGCGGGAGGCAGAGGCCAACCACATTCTCGGCTCCGACCCGTTCGCTGTCGAGGACCTCGTCAAGCGCATGAAGTACGGCGACTACGGCCGCGCCGGCGAGATCGTGATGTCCGGTATCGCGGTGATCGAGATGGCCTGCTGGGACATCAAGGGCAAGGCCCTCGGCGTCCCCGTCTGGCAGCTGCTCGGCGGCAAGGTCACCGACAAGGTCAAGGCGTACGCCAACGGCTGGTACACCACGGAGCGCACTCCGGAGGCGTACCACAAGGCCGCCCAGCAGGTCATGGAGCGCGGCTACAAGGCCCTCAAGATCGACCCCTTCGGGACCGGTCACTTCGAGCTCGACCACGAGGCGACCCTGTACTCCGTCTCCCTCATCGAGGCCGTACGGGACGCCATCGGCCCCGAGGCAGAGCTGATGCTGGAGATGCACGGCCGCTTCTCCCCCGCCACCGCCGTACGGCTCGCCAAGGAGCTCGCGCCCTTCAAGCCGGCCTGGCTGGAGGAGCCGGTTCCGCCGGAGAACCTGAAGGCGCTGGAGAAGGTGGCGGCGAAGGTGGACATGCCGGTCGCCACCGGTGAGCGCATCCACGACCGCATCGAGTTCCGCGAGCTCTTCGAGAGCCAGGCCGTGGACATCATCCAGCCCGACGTCGGCCACATCGGCGGCATCTGGGAGACGCGCAAGCTGGCCGCGACCGCCGAGACGCACTACATGCTCGTCGCCCCGCACAACGTGGGCGGCCCGGTCCTCACCGCCGCCTCCCTCCAGGTCGGCTTCACCGCCCCGAACTTCAAGATCCTCGAGCACTTCAACGACTTCGCGGACGCGGACATCAAGAAGGTCGTCAAGGGCGCGCCCCAGGTCGTGGACGGGTACTTCCACCTCTCCGACGCGCCCGGTCTCGGCGTCGAGTTGGACACGGACGCGGCGGCCGAGTTCCCGCAGCAGCAGGCGCGCTTCGACCTGTGGGCGGACGGCTGGGAGCAGCGCAAGCCCAAGGGGTCCAAGTGAGCGTTGCTGTCGTCATCGAGGCTCCGGGCGAGCACCGGCTCGTCCCGCACGAGCCCACGGCTCCGGCCGCCGGGGAGGCCCTCGTACGGGTCCATGCGAGCGGCATCTGCGGCAGTGACCGTGAGGTGTACGAGGGCAACCGGCCCGAGGGGTACGTCCGTTACCCGCTCACGCCCGGCCATGAGTGGTCCGGCACGGTCGAGGCGGTCGGCTCCGGGGTCCCGGAGTCCCTCATCGGCCGCAAGGTGGTCGGCGAGGGGTTCCGCAACTGCCAGGTCTGCGACCGCTGCCACGCGGGCGAGACGACGCTGTGCTCCGCCGGGTACGAGGAGACGGGCTTCACGCAGCCCGGGGCGATGGCGGGCACACTGACGCTTCCGGCACGGCTGCTGCACGTCCTGTCCGACGACGCGGACCTGACCGCCGCCGCTCTGCTGGAGCCGGCCGCCTGCATCGCCGCCGCCGCGCTGAAGGCGAACGCCCGGCCGGGCGAGAGAGTGGCCGTCGTCGGCACCGGGACGCTGGGGATGTTCGCCGTGCAGTTCCTGAAGGCCGGCTCCCCGGGCGAGCTGCTCGTGGTCGGCACCCGCCCGGACCGCGCGGTGCTCTCCAAGGACTTCGGCGCCACGGAGTTCCGTACGAAGGACGAGGAACTCCCCGACGACTTCGACGTCGTCATCGAGACCGCCGGGTCCGCGGACGCGGCGCGCACCGCCGCCTCGCTGCTCCGACGCGGCGGCCGGCTCGTCCTGACCGGTATCCCGGCTCCGGGTGCCGACGGACTCGACCCCACCGATCTCGTCGTACGGCAGCTGGAAGTGCACACCGTGTTCGGTGCGGCCCCGGACGCCTGGGCGCACACGGTGCGGGTGTTCGGCGCCGGTCTGCTCAATCCGCTGCCCCTGGTCACCCACGAGCTGCCGCTGGAGGACTTCGCGAAGGCCATCGAGCTGGTCGGCTCCGGCGACCCGAAGGTCGGCAAGGTACTGATCAAGCCATAGTTCCCGTGGCGCCCGCACCGCCCCACGAGCCGCACGCCGGTACGGAGACCCTGACGCTCCGTACCGGCGTGCTCCCAATCCCCACGAACCATGTCCGAAACATCGAACGCGAAGGACAGCTTGTGACCGACGCTTCCGCCACGGCAGCCCGACGACCCGGCGAGCCGGCGCTCTCCGCTCTCGGCCTGGGCGCGCCCGCCCCCGATCCTGCCGACGCCTCACCGCACACCTTCCCCGGTGGCGGCCGCTGGCGCACCGAGGTCCCCTCCTGCGAGGGGCCCGAGGCGCTGGCCGTGGTCCTCAAGGAGTCCTCGCGCCTCGATGTGCCGATCCACCGGATCAGCCAGGGCAGCGGCATCTGGATGCTGAACGACGCCGAGATCACCGAGATGGTCGAGGCCACCGCCGAACGCGACATCGAGCTCTGCCTGTTCACGGGCCCGCGCGGCACCTGGGACATCGGCGGCTCGACCCGTACCGACTCCCGCGGCGGGGGCCTGCGCGCCCGCGGCCATGACGCGGTGGCCGGATGTCTCGAAGACGCCGTCCGCGCAACGGAGTTGGGCGTAAAGTGCCTCCTCGTGGCTGATGAGGGCGTGCTGTGGACGCTGCACCGCGCGCGTGCGGCCGGGATCATCCCCGCCGACACGACGCTGAAGGTCTCCGCGCTGATCGGCCCGGTCAACCCGGCCGCGTACGCCGTGTACGAGCAGCTCGGCGGAGACTCCATCAACGTGCCCAGCGATCTGACCCTGGACCACCTCACGGAGATCCGCCGGGTCAGCGCGGCCCCCATGGACATGTACATCGAGGCCCCGGACGATCTCGGCGGCTATGTCCGGATGTACGAGGTCGCCGAGCTGATCCGGCGCGGCGCCCCGCTCTACCTGAAGTTCGGCCTGTCCAAGGCCCCCGGAATCTACCCGTACGGGGCCCATATGCGGGACCTGACGCTGAGCACGGCCAAGGAGCGGGTGCGGCGCGGCCGGCTCGCTCTCGACCTGCTGGAGCGGCACGGAGCGGACGGCGATATGGCACCTCTGGGCTCGCGGCTGCCCGGCGACCTGAAACGATTCGGCATTCCCTCATAACGTTCCGGACAAACCCTCTTCACAAAAGACCACGCAGCCGCACACAATCCGACAGCCTCGCCAGTTCGGCGCACCCTCACACATCAAGGAAGATGATCATGCGCAACCGTAGAAGTGCACTCGCCGTCATAGCCGCGGCGTCCTCCCTTGCCCTGACGCTCTCCGCCTGCGGGCAGAGCGGCGAGGGCGGCAGCGAGGAGAACAAGGGGGACGCCAAGGGCTCCACCGTCGGCATCGCGATGCCGACCAAGTCCTCGGAGCGCTGGATCGCCGATGGTGCCAACGTCGAGAAGCACCTGAAGGACGCGGGCTACAAGACCAAGCTCGTCTACGGTGAGGACGACCCGGACCAGCAGGTCTCCCAGATCGAGAACCTGATCACCCAGGGCGTCAGCGCGCTGATCATCGCGGCGATCGACAACAAGTCGCTCGACAACGTTCTCCAGCAGGCCAAGGACGCCGACATCCCGGTGATCTCGTACGACCGACTCATCCTCAACAGCCCGAACGTGGACTACTACGCCTCGTTCGACAACGAGAAGGTCGGCCAGCTGCAGGGCCAGTACATCGCCGACAAGCTCGGTCTGGCGGACGGCTCCGAGAAGGGCCCGTTCAACATCGAGCTCTTCGCCGGCTCGAACGACGACAACAACACCAAGTACTTCTTCCAGGGCGCGATGAGCGTCCTGCAGCCGTACATCGACAAGAAGCAGCTGGTGGTCAGGTCGGGCCAGACCAAGCTGAACCAGGTCACCACCCTGCGCTGGGACGGCGGCACCGCCCAGAAGCGCATGGACGACCTGCTGACCGCCGCGTACAAGAAGGAGCGCGTCGACGCGGTCCTCTCGCCGTACGACGGCATCTCCATCGGCATCCTGTCGGCGCTGAAGTCGGACGACTACGGCTCCGCGAACAAGCCGCTGCCGATCGTCACGGGCCAGGACGCCGAGGTCGCCTCGCTGAAGTCGATCAAGGCCGACGAGCAGACGCAGACGGTCTTCAAGGACACCCGCGAGCTCGCCAAGGTGGCGGGCAACATGGTCGACTCCCTGCTCAACGACAAGAAGCCGAAGACCAACGACACCGAGACGTACCAGAACGGCGCGAAGGTCGTTCCCGCGTTCCTCCTGGAGCCGGTGAGCGTCGACAAGACCAACTACCAGAAGGTCGTCGTCGACTCCGGCTACGTCAAGGCCAGCGACGTCAACTGATCGCCGCACCAGCACCAAGGATTGGAAGGCACGACCATGGCGGGACCCGTCCTGGAAATGCGCTCGATCGTCAAGACCTTTCCCGGCGTCAAAGCGCTGTCGGACGTCACACTGACCGTCCAGCAGGGCGAGGTCCATGCCATCTGCGGGGAGAACGGCGCCGGTAAGTCGACCTTGATGAAGGTCCTCTCCGGCGTCCACCCGCACGGAAGTTACGAAGGGGACATCCTCTTCGAAGGTGAGATCTGCACCTTCAAGGACATCAGGGCGAGCGAGCAGCACGGCATTGTGATCATTCACCAGGAGCTTGCCCTGGTGCCGTATCTCTCCCTCGCGGAGAACATCTTCCTCGGCAACGAGCACGCCACCCGCGGGATCATCAGCTGGAGCGAGACGCTGAAGCACGCCACCGAGCTGCTGCGGCGGGTCGGTCTCAGCGACCACCCCGACACCCGCGTCGCCGACATCGGCGTGGGCAAGCAGCAGCTCGTGGAGATCGCCAAGGCCCTCTCGAAGAAGGTGAAGCTGCTCATCCTCGATGAGCCGACCGCGGCCCTGAACGACGAGGACAGCGGCAAACTCCTGGATCTCATCCTGGAGTTGAAGAAGCAGGGCATCACCTCGATCATCATCTCCCACAAGCTCAACGAGATCCGCAAGGTCGCGGACTCGGTGACGATCCTGCGCGACGGCCGCTCCATCGAGACGCTCGATGTGAAGGCCAAGGAGACCACCGAGGACCGGATCATCAGCGGGATGGTCGGCCGCGACCTCGAGCACCGCTTCCCGGAACGCACCCCGCACGAGCCGGAGGTGGGCGCGGCTCCGGCCCTGGAGATCCGCAACTGGACCGTGCACCACCCGATCGACCAGCAGCGCAAGGTTGTCGACGATGTGTCGATCCAGGTGCGGCGCGGGGAGATCGTCGGCATCGCGGGCCTGATGGGCGCCGGGCGCACCGAGCTCGCGATGAGCGTCTTCGGGCGTACGTACGGCCGGTACCACGGCGGCAAGGTCTTCAAGGACGGCAAGGAGATCCGTACGAAGCACGTGCCCGAGGCGGTCAAGCACGGCATCGCGTACGTCACCGAGGACCGTAAGCACTACGGGCTCAACCTCATCGACACCATCGGCCGCAATATCTCCCTCAGCGCGCTGGGGAAGGTCTCCAAGCGCGGTGTGGTCGACGAGCACGCGGAGCGCCAGGTCGCCGAGGACTTCCGCAAGTCCATGAACATCAAGGCGCCGACCGTGTTCGAGCAGGTGGGCCGGCTCTCGGGCGGTAACCAGCAGAAGGTCGTCCTCAGCAAGTGGATCTTCGCCGGGCCCGATGTGCTGATCCTGGACGAGCCGACCCGCGGTATCGACGTGGGCGCCAAGTTCGAGATCTACACCGTGATCGATCAACTGGCCGCGCAGGGCAAGGCGGTCGTCTTCATCTCCTCCGAGCTGCCGGAACTGCTCGGTATGTGTGACCGCATCTACACGATGGCCGCGGGGCGGCTGACCGGCGAATTCTCGCGTGCGGAGGCCACGCAGGAAGTGCTGATGCGCCAGATGACGAAGGACAAAGAGGTAACCCGATGAGCACCGATCTGACCGCCAAGAGCCCGGCCCCCGCGCCGGGCAAGGACGCCGCCGGTGGCGGCGGCCTGCTCCAGCTGATGCTGGACGGCATGCGCCGCAACATGCGGCAGTACGGCATGCTGATCGCCCTCGGTCTGATCGTGGCCCTGTTCGCGGTGTGGACCGACGGCGACCTGCTTCTGCCGCGGAACGTCTCCAACCTGGTGCTGCAGAACAGCTACATCCTCATCCTCGCGATGGGCATGATGCTGGTCATCATCGCGGGCCATATCGACCTGTCGGTCGGCTCGCTCACCGCGTTCGTCGGCTCGATAGCCGCGGTGCTGATGGTCAAGAACGACTTGCCGTGGCCACTCGCGGTGGTGCTGTGTCTGCTGCTGGGCGCCGCCGCCGGTGCGATGCAGGGCTTCTTCATCGCGTATCTGGGCATTCCATCGTTCATCGTCACCCTCGCGGGCATGCTGCTCTTCCGCGGTCTGACGGAGATCTTCCTGGAGGGTCAGACCCTCGGCCCGTTCCCGCAGGGGCTGCAGAAGGTCGCCAACGGCTTCCTGCCCGAGGTCGGCCCGAACACGAACTACCACAACCTCACCCTGCTGCTCGGCTTCGCCCTGATCGCCTTCGTGATCTACCAGGAGGTGCGGGACCGCAAGCGGTCGCAGGAGTTCTCGCTCGAAGTGCCGCCCTTCAAGCTGTTCGTGCTCAAGATCGTGGCGCTGGTCTCCGCTCTGCTCACGGTGACGCTGCTGCTCGCCAGCTACAAGGGCGCCCCGGTGGTCCTGCTGATCCTCGGTGTGCTGGTCGTCGGCTTCGGCTACGTCATGCGCAACGCGATCGTCGGCCGTCACATCTACGCGATCGGCGGCAACCTCCCGGCGGCCAAGCTGTCGGGTGTGAAGGACAAGAAGGTCACCTTCCTGGTCTTCCTGAACATGGGCATGATGGCGGCCCTGGCGGGTCTGGTCTTCGCCGCCCGCTTCAACGCGGCCTCGCCCAAGGCCGGCCTCAACTTCGAACTCGAGGCGATCGCCGCCTCGTTCATCGGCGGCGCGTCGATGAGCGGCGGCGTCGGCACGGTCCTCGGCGCCATCATCGGCGGCCTGGTCCTGGGTGTGCTGAACAACGGTATGAACCTCGTCGGTGTCGGTACCGACTGGCAGCAGGTCATCAAGGGCATGGTGCTGCTGGCGGCGGTCGGCTTCGACGTGTGGAACAAGCGCAAGGTCGGCTCGTAAGAAATCCATAGGGCGTACGGGGGTCCGAAAGGGCCCCCGTACCCATGTCCGCCCACGGCCACAGGAGGCAGAAAGCCCGTGAAGGAGCTCTTCGGCAAGCTCGCCGACGGCACGGAGATCTACCGCTGGTCGCTGGAGAACGGCGGCACCCGCCTGAAGGTCCTCTCCTACGGCGGCATCGTGCAGTCCCTGGAGATCCCCGACAGCCGCGGCCGGTACGCGAACGTGTCCCTCGGCTTCGACACCATCGAGGACTACGTCGCCTCCAGCCCGTACTTCGGCGCGCTGATCGGCCGGTACGGAAACCGCATCGACCAGGGCAGGTTCACCCTGGACGGCAAGGCGTACCAGCTGGACGTCAACGACGGCGCGAACAGCCTGCACGGCGGCGCCGAGGGCTTCGACAAGCGGGTGTGGGACATCGAGCCCTTCACCGAGGGCTCCGACGTCGGCCTGTACCTGCACTACACGTCCGCCGACGGCGAGATGGGCTTCCCCGGAACGCTGAAGACAAAGGTCTCGTACACCCTGACCGCGCAGGGCGACTGGCGTATCGACTACGAGGCCACCACCGACCAGGCGACGGTCGTCAACCTCACCAACCATGTGTACTGGAACCTCGCGGGCGAGAGCAGCGGCTCGGTCTACGACCACGAGCTGGAGATCGCCGCCGCCCGCTACACCCCGGTCGGCGAGGGCCTCATCCCCACCGGTGAGCTGGCCCCCGTCGCGGGCACCCCCTTCGACTTCCGCGTCAAGAAGACCATCGGCCAGGACCTCCGCGAGGCGCACCAGCAACTGCTGTACGCCCAGGGCTTCGACCACAACTGGGTGCTCGACAAGGGCATCACGGCGAAGCCGGAGCACATCGCGACGCTCCGCGACCCGGCCTCCGGCCGCACCCTGACGGTCTCGACGACCGAGCCGGGCCTGCAGTTCTACTCCGGGAACTTCGTCGACGGGACGCTCGTCGGCAGCGGCGGCTCCGTCTACCGCCAGGGCGACGCGCTGTGCCTGGAGACCCAGCACTTCCCGGACTCCCCGAACCAGCCGGGGTTCCCGTCCACGACGCTCCGGCCAGGCGAGACGTACCGCTCCACGACTCTCCACTCGTTCGGCCGCTGAAACATGGTGGGGAGAACAAATCTCCCCAGCTTTCCCATGAGTTGAACACCGAGGCATCCACGTCCGTAAAGGAGAGCGGCCCGCATATGTCCGCGCGGGCCACCCCCACGGACGGAGGGTCCATGGCCGACAACGTCACCTCGCTGTTCCGCACCGGCGCGCACAGCCCGTCAATGGCAGCGCTGGCACGAGAGAGCGGCGGGGAGTCGGGTCCGCTGGACTTCTGCATCCCCTGCAATCCGTACTTCCCCACACCGGCGATGTTCGAGGAGCTGACGCACCGGCTCCGCGACATCATCACGTTCTACCCGAGCAGTGCCGACACCATCACCGGTGAGCTGTGCAATCTGCTCCAACTGCCCCCGCAGTGCGTGGCGATGGGCAACGGGTCGACCGAACTGATCACCTGGATCGACCACTTGCTGGTGCGCGAGTCCCTGGCCATCCCCGTCCCCACCTTCGGCCGCTGGACCGACCAGCCGATGGAGACCGGCAAGCGCGTCGACATGTTCCCGCTCCAGGAGAGCAACGGCTTCGCCCTCGATCCGGCGCAGTACATCCAGTTCATCCGCTCCCGGGGCAGCAGAGTCGCGGTCATCTGCAACCCGAACAACCCCGACGGCGGCTTCCTGCCCCGCCAGACGATCCTCGCCTTCTGCGACGCCCTCGCCGATCTGGACCTGATCGTCATCGACGAGTCGTTCCTGGAGTTCGCCGACGCGGAGGCCGAGCCGAGTGTCGTCGAGGACGCGGTGATGCGCCCCAACGTGGTCGTGCTGCGCAGCCTCGGCAAGAACTTCGGCCTGCACGGCATCCGCTTCGGCTATATGGTCGCGAACCCCTCCCTGGCCGGCCGGATCCGCTCCATGCTGCCCAAGTGGAACCTCAACTCCTTCGCGGAGACCGTGGTGTTCATGCTCAGAGACCATGGCGCCGAGTACATGGAGAGCCTGCACCAGGTCCGCCGTGACCGCCTCGACATGTCCCGCCAGCTCTCCCAACTGCCCGGCCTGACGGTGTATCCGTCCCAGGGCAACTTCCTCTTCGTGCGCCTCCCCGTGGGCGCCGAGGGCACCGTGGTCCGGGATCAGCTGCTCACCGAGCACCGGATCCTGGTCCGCGAGTGCGGCAACAAGATCGGCTCGTCCAGTCGCTTCCTGCGACTCGTGGTCCGGCCTCAGGTGGATGTGCGTCGCCTGGTGTCCGGCCTGGAGTCGGTGCTCTACGGGTCCAGGAGGGGAGCCGCCGTGCCCGAGCTGAACAACAACTACAGCTCAGGTACGGCGGCCGTGGATCGCCTGGTCAGCTCCACGAACGGGTCGGGCATGCAGGGGCTGGCCGCGGCGGCCCAGGGGCAGGGCCAGCAACAGCAGCAGCCGCAGTTGGCGCCGGTCGCTCAGGCTCAACAGCCTCAGCAGCAAAGGCAGTTGGCGCCGGTCGCTCAGTGGCCGCAGCAGCAACAGCAACCGCAGCAGGCGCCCGTGGCGCAAGGGCGGCAGCAGCAGGGGCTGCTTACCGCTGTGGGCGCCATGGGTCAGGGTCAGGGTCAGGGGCAAGGGCAGGCACAGGGACAGGGACAGCAAGGTATGGGCCAGCAGCCTCAGCAGCAGCCCATGACCGCCATGGCTCAGGCCCAGCAGCAGGCCGGCCTGAGCCCGGTGGGCGCGGGCCAGCAGCAGCCGGGCCTGAGCCCGGTGGGCGCGGGCCAGCAGCAGCCGGGGCTGAGCCCGGTAGGCGGTGGCCAGCAGCAGCCAGGGCTGAGCCCGGTGGCCGCGAACGGTCAGCCGCAGCAGGAACCGTGGCTGACGCCCGTGGGCCAGCAGCAGCCTGGGCTGACTCCGGTCGCCCAGCCCGGTCCGCAGCCGATGCCACAGCCCACGCGCTGGCCGGCCGCCGCCGCATCCCGGGGCACGCCTTGGCCGGAAGCCCCCGCGAACAACCGGGTCGGCTGACCGACGAGCCGGACCGGTTGCCCGGAGGCCTCGCTCTTCCCGCGACGAGGCCTTCGCCGGCCGGGAGGATCGGGCGAGTCGCCCAGGACCTTCGCCAGCAGGTCCCATATCCTCCCGGCCGCGGTGGCGCTCCGCTGGGTTGAGCGGTTTTGAAGCTGCGGGTTCGTTGTGGCTTGTCGCTCCCCCACTCTCGGCTGCGCTCGAGCGGGGGGACCCCCATCGCGGCGGAGCCGCATATGTCACAGCCCCGCGCCCCTATCGGGGCCTGCGGCCCCTCAAGCGGGCGCGGTACTGCACCGGACGCGACCAAGGCCGCCCTGTCCGGCAGTAGCTGCCACTGCTGGCAGCACGGTCAGTACGCAACGGGCCATCCGCTGCTCCAGTTCAGGAGGTTGACGCCGAGCTTGGGAGTCCCGTTGTCCTGGCCGTCGTACGCCCGGCCGCAGCGCGTCGTAGACCCCTCGCAGGGTCTCCTGCCAGGCCTGCGGGTCGACGATGGCCTGGGCTGCATTCCCCGTCATGGTCGCGAGGTCAACTTGCAGCGGCGGAAGGGCTGTTGCATCGCCATGGATCCAGCGCACCCGGTCGGCGCCTGGCTTGGCCCAGGCCACATCGAGGGACGCGCCGGCAGGATCCACACCGACCACCTCGACCCCGCGATCGGCCAGCAGAAGCGCGAACACGCCCGTCCCACAACCGACATCCAGCACCCGACGCGCTCCGAACTCCTCCACCACACCCACGTACGCATCGAGATCGCTGCGATCGGAATCGAGCGCGTCGTAGATCGCGGCGAGCCGCGGATGCCCGAACAACTCGTCAGCCATACCGCCGAACGTATCCGGAGGCGACACTCAGCGGCTGCTCATTTTCGCCCGAGCTGCTGCGTGAGCAACTCCGCCAAGCCGTCGGCGAATTCAGTGAGCCGGTGCAATTGTGGTCCGCTGCGGGCGACACGGAATCTGTGGCGGCGGCCGTGGAGCGCGGCCTTGGCGGCATGGAACTGGGCCCATTCCAGCGATCGCGTACCGCGGTTCGGAGGCGTCGGGCGATGCGCTCGCACTGCCACGGGGATTCGCCAACAGCATCCTCTACTCGCGGCGCAGAGGGGCCGGTTCGCCGGGGAGGCCACGATCTCCGCGCGCAGTTCCCGGGCTGCAGCGGCGATGCGCTTGCGGCTGCTCATCAGGGCCCGTCAGTGGTGCGGGGTGGCGATGGCGGCGAGCTCCGTACCGGGGCGGACGGAGAGTCCGTTCATGCCGTAGATGATCTTTCCGGTGGCGGTGGCGGTGACCTTGTGCTCGGTGCCGTCGATCGGGTCGATGATGCGGCCGATGGTCTGTCCCTCGGTCACCTCGTCACCGGTGACCGCGTCCGGGTACCACAGACCGGTGACCTGGGATGCGGCATCGCCCGCCCAGATCCAGTCGCGCGGCTGCACGGTCGTCGGCTTGACGTGCTCCGACGCCTCGATGACACCGAGGTGGTGCAGGAGCCGGTACAGGCCGTCGAGCAGCCTGCGCACGGTGGCGGGGTCCCGGTCGCCGAGCTTTCCGGTCTCGACGAGGATCGCGGGGACACCCTGCCGGTTCGCCGCGGCGTGGCTGTTGCCGCCGTCCGGGCTGGTGCCGAAGATGACCCGCTCGTATCCGACCGCGTGGGCCATTCCCCTGTTCTTCGCATCCAGCTCGGCGTCGCCGGTCAGGCGGTAACCGACGAAGTCGAGCAGATGCTGGTCGATGCCGCCGCTGTGCAGGTCCACGTAAGCGTCGGCGCCGTCAATCAGGTGCTCGAACAGCCAGGCCGCCATCCGGTCGGTGGGGCCGCCGTCCTTGTCGCCGGGGAAGACGCGATTGATGTTGACGCCGTCCAGCGGGGAGATGTTGAGCCTGCCCCCGTAAACGGCCGACGGATTGGCCACGGGGCAGATCACCAGCTGGCCGGCGACGTCGTCCGGTTCCAGCAGCCCGGCCAGGCGGGTGGCGGCGTCGACGCCGATGAACTCGCCGCCGTGGACGCCACCGGTGACCACGACCCTGGGGCCCGGACGGGAGCCGTTGACGAGGATCAGGGGAACCTCCGCCGTCGTGGGGCCGAGGTCGGCGGACAGAACCCCGCGGGTCTTCTGGCCGGGCTCGGCACGCAGCGGGCCGATGGTCAGGGTCATGTGTTTCCTCTTTCTGGCTCAGGCCGCGGTGGGCCGTTTGTGGTGATGAAGTCGATCGGCTGGGTGGTGCGGCCCGCCAAGCGAGGTCCGCGGCGATGCCGCCCATGGCGGGCGAGAGCTTGAAGTCGTGGCCGGAGAAGCCGGCCAGCAGGGCACTTCTCGCGTTTCGCGGGCCACTCCCGTTCATTGCCTCAGTGGACGGTTGCCCGTCTCAGGACTGAACGGCCGAGCGCAGCTCGGGCAGGGACAGGACCTCGTCCAGCACGTCGACGTAGAGATCCACGTGCTCGCGGCGGAAGGTCAGGGGCGGTTTGATCTTCAGTACGTTGTCGTGCACGCCATTGGGGAAGACGATGACGCCTCGCTCCTTCATGAGCTCGGTGACCATGAAGGCCTGCTCGGTGGCCGGCATTTTGGTGGTGCGGTTGCGGACCAGTTCGACGCCGAGGTAGAGCCCTTCTGCCCGTACATCACCGATGAGCGGTTGGCGCTGCTGGAGCTCGCGCAGCGACTGGGCGAAGTACCCGCCCACGCTCACGGCGTTCTCCCTCAGCCCATCCTGCTCGACGATGTCGAGCACGGCCTCGCCGATCGCGCAGGAGACCGGGTTGCCGCCGAAGGTGTTGAAGTACTTCATGCCCGTGTCGAACGCGTCGGCGATCTCCCGAGTCGTGACCACCGCCGCAAGGGGATGCCCGTTCCCGAGCGGCTTGCCCATCGTGACGATGTCCGGGACCACCCCCTGGAGCTCGAAACCCCACCAGGGCCCGAGTCGTCCGACGCCGACCTGGACCTCGTCGGAGATGCACAGGGCGCCAGCTCGCCTGGCAGCGGTGAACACGCCATCGAGGTAGCCGTCGGGGAACACGATGTTCCCGCCCGATCCCATCAGGGACTCGGCGATGAAGGCGGCTGGGGGTCGGCCGTCGGCCGTGATCCGCTCGATGACAGCCGCGGCGTCGCGCGCGTACTTGGCTCCGGCGTCCGGGTCGTTGTACCCGTAGGTGCTGCGGTAGCGGTCCGGGATGACGACTTCGTGGGTGGTCGTGGGTGCACCGGCGCCGCCGGGGCCCTTGTAACGGTTCGGGCTGATCCCGGTCACCACGCCGGTGTTTCCGTGGTACGCGCCGTCGATGTTGACGATGTGCTGACGACCTGTCACCTGGCGCGTGATCCGCAGCGCCAGGTCGTTCGCCTCGCTGCCCGTGCACACGAGGAAGACGACCTCGAGCGGGTCGGGCAGCGTGGCTACCAGCTTCTGCACGTAACTGGCGATCTGCGGGTAGACGAAACGGCTGTTGGTGTTGAGCTTGCGCAGCTGGCGGGTGGCGGCGGCCGTCACCCGTGGCTCGGCATGGCCGACGTGGGTGACGTTGTTCAGCGAGTCCAAGTAGGCCAGGCCATCCTCGTCGTGGAACCACACCCCTCGCCCACGCACAAGGTTCATCGGGTTGCGGTAGTAGTTGCGCTGGGAGCGAGCGATGTGGCGACGGCGCACTGAGACGACGTCGTCGATGGTGGGGACCGCGGCGGGGGATTCGGTGAGCCCGAAGAGCCGGGCGGGGTCGGGTGACAGGTGGCTCCACACCTGCCGTGCGGAGGGCGGCACGGTACGAGGCGGCGGCCACATGGCCATCCGTGCGGTGCGGTGGACCTGCACCTGGACGCGGGGCCCGAGCGGGTCCGTCTCATCGCTCGCGCCGACGCGTCCCAACGGCGCCCCGGCCGGGACTCTCGCCGCAACGGGCGGCGAGTCGTCGAGTCCCCACCAGCAGGTCCAGAACTCCAGCCCCTCGACCGCATGTCGCAGCACCAACGGCATACCGGGGCCACCGCGGGCCTCGACGACGCCGGACAGCGGGCCGGCAACCTCCTCGGCGTCGGCCACGATCAGCAAGCCGCCGACCTGGACCGTCGCGGGCTCGTCGGCTCCCGGGCGGCGTCGGCCCCCCAGGAGCAGCGATGCGCTGAGGTGGGGCGCGTAGCCCCTCCGCCGCCGTCCGTCGAGGACGTCGTCGATGCTCGCACGCACCGCACTCGCTTCGTGCCAGTCGACTTCGTCGTAGAAATCACTTGCCGGTCGCAGGTCGAGCAGTTGCGGGGGCGGTGCCTGCGGGGCGCCGTCTCGGGCCGCCTCTGCCAGAACCTCTTCCAGACCCCGCTGCTCCCGCGTCCGGGGAAGCCCACACGCGACCCTGAACGTCGCCTCGGCGACGTCGGGGCAGACCTCGGCCACCTGCGCGATCGCCGGCCAGGTGTGTTGCACGCGGGTCCGCCCGTACGGCGTGCCGCTCTCGGCGACCCGGCGCGTCCACGTCACGGCGTTCATGCACAGCCGGGCGGCCGCCAACGGATAGACAGCCGCCAGTTCCTCAGCCGTGAGGGGGAGCACCGAGTGGAAGCCGGCCACGACTTCGGCCGCCGCAGCGAGCGGGTCGGCCTTGCGGACCATGGCGTAGCCCGCCGCGATCGCCACCTCTGCCGCGCGCACACTGTAGAGCGAGTCGCCCAGGTCGACGATGCCCGAGATCCGCAGCACCCCGTCCTCGTCGGCGTCGGCCAGAACGTTGGCGTCGTTGAGATCCTGGTGTACGACGCTCCGCGGCAGTCGGTCCCATGCCGGCAGGAGATCGTCGTACCAGCCCATGATCGTGCGCACCGACTCCCGCCGGTCCGCGTCCTGTACAGCGTGCAGCGATGCCTCGACGATCTCGGCGGCCCGGCGCATGTCCCAGTCGTGCGGTTCCAAGCCCACCGGTGGCTCCACGCTGGAGAGTCCGAGGCTCAGCCGCCCGGCGGCTTCTCCCAGCTGACGCAGAAGCGCCGCGGGGTGGTCGTCGAGATCCGCCAGGACCCGGCCCTCCATCCAGCTCATCACGCGGACCACGTGCGTTCGGCCCTCGTGGACGACGTCGGCAAGGCACTTCCCCTCGCGCGTCGGGACCAGTCGTGGCACCGGAAGGTCGGGAACGGTGGAGGCCAGATGCTGGAGGAGCGAGTTCTGCCAGAGGACGTCGGCCGAGTCCGGCTCGGCGCGGGTGACCCGTACGAAGTAGCGCATGCCGTCATCGCCGGTGATCCGGACGTTCTGGTCGACCTCCCCTCCCAGGGGGTGCTGGACATATCCCTCGAGTCCGAAGGACTGCCGCAGCACGTGATCGAGGAGCGAGCCCGGCAGTTGGCCGGTGTGACCGGGGATGGTCGTTCCGTCCTGGCCGGTGGTGGTCGCTGAGGTCATCGGTGCGTTCTCTCTCTCGTCGTCAGGTCGCTCATCACGCACCGTGGGCCTGCGTCACGACGCGGACGCGCTCCAGCACCTGGTCGGCGATCAGGTCCGAGGTGGGTCGTCCGTCAAAGGCGGAGCGCTCATCGAGACCGGTCATCAGCTCACGCGGCGGCGGTCATGACGTCCCAGGTGAGCTCCGGTCAAGGTGACGGACTGGGAATCAGGTGATGCGTCAGTCAAACACCGCGGAGAATCCGGCAACAAGGGACGCGAGGCCGCGACATCGACCCTGTATTTTGTGCCTGTGCACAATTACTGTCAGGGAGCCCCACCGGCAGGTCAGCGGGAGAGGCGCTCCTCGTGAGCGGCCCGGGACGCCGTCAGGGTGGGGCCCGCCACGACGCCGTGCAGGCGATCGCGCGCCGGCTCCTCGAGGAACGACTCGACGAACTGACCTCTCGTGCTCTCGAACAGCTGGAAGCCGAGGAGGCCGCCTACGCGTCGGCGGACTGGGACCCGGTCCAGAAACGGGAGGGGATGCGACGAACCCTCGAACTCGCCCTGACCCGGCTGGCCGGCGGTCCCGTGCCCCAAACGGTCTCGCGCGCCAGCGAGGACGTGGGGCGCGAGCGAGCGGAGCAGGCGTTTCCCCTGACCGCTCTGATGCACTCCTTCCAGCTGGACCTCAGGACCCTGTGGGAGGCCGTGCTCGCGGAGGGGCGAGCACGTGGCATCAGCGCCGATCCCGACTTCCTCGACGGGTTGATCCGCGTCTGGGAGGCGACGGACGCCAACAGCGTCGAGGTCGTCGACGCCTACCGCCGCACCGAGCGCGACCTGGCGAGCCGTCGTACGGAGGTGCGCAACCGCGCCTTCAGCCGCCTCGTCCTGGAAGGGGAGCAGGATCCCTCCACGGTCGCCGAGGCCTCGACGTTGCTGGGCTTCGCCGAGCACGTCGCCCTGACCGTGGTCGTGGTCGAATCCGTTCCCACCGGGGACCCGGCTCTGTCCCAGGTCGACGATGCGCTGCGTCGGGGCGGCCTGCTGCGTCACTTCGGATGGATGGGCGACGAGCTCCTCGGCATCATCCGTCACGGACAGTGCGATGAAGAGGCCATGCTTGCCATGCTCCGGCCGTTCGCCCCGTGGCGCTGCGGCGTCGCGGAAGTCCCCGGGCTGGCACTGACGGCGCGGGGCATCCGGTTCGCACGAGCCGCGATCCGCAGCTCCGCGCAGCCCGGAGTACGGCACGTGGAGGGCCACTGGATCGGGGCGATCATGTCGGCGCAGGAGGAGCTCACCGGTGCGATGGCCACCGGCGTGCTGCGCCCACTCCTCGCGCTCCGCGACCGCGACAGCATCGTCGAGACCCTGCGCTGGTACCTCGACCTGGGCTCGGTCTCCGAGGTGGCCGCACGCACCTACCGTCACCGGAACACGGTGGGCAATCGCCTGCAGGCCGCGGAAGAGGCGACCGGGCTGAAGCTGTCCCGACCGAACGACGCCGCCCGGCTGGTTCTCGCCCTGGCTTGGCTGGAGACGGACGCGGGCGCCCGCTTCCGGGCGACGGTGTCCTGATCCACCGATTGCTGGACGGGGTGGGGCAACCGGCCGGAGGCCGCGACCGAGAGAGCTGGAGCCAAAGCGTGGCGGTCAGAGGCCACATGCCCTTCATGGGGACGGCAGTCTTGGCGGCCGGCGGCCGACAGCCCGGTCATGCCGCGGGCAGCAGCGCGAAGCGGCCGCGGTTCGCGCCGGAGCCGCTCGCGGTGCCTCTCAGAAGCTCATTCGGTTCGGGCAGGAACTGCCACGGGTCCCCGACAGGAAATTGTGCACAGGCACAAAATACGCGGTCGATCTCGCGGCCTCACGTCCCTTGTTGCCGGATTCTCCACGGTGCTTCACTGACGCATCACCTCGAGCCGGAGAGAGGCTCATCGCACTCGGAGCAGTAATAGTGCTGCCGCCGACTACCTGATCAGCATTCGCCGTCCCCGGCCCTGTCCGGGGCTCGTCCTCCAGCGGCGGCCCCTCGGGCCCCCTCAGTCCCCATGCCCCCATGCCCCGACTCCCGGTGAACGGGGTGTCCAATATGCCCGGAAAGAGGTTGAACATCATGCGTCAGATCGTCACCTTCGATGCCTACGGCACCCTGGTCGACTTCCAGCTCGGCCCCACCACCCTGAAGCTCCTGGCCGACCGGCTGGACCTGGACGGCCTGAACGTCGACGAGTTCCTCGACGACTTCCGCGTCATGCGGTTCCAGGCCGTCCTGGAGGCCTACCGCCCCTTCCGCGAGGCGCTGCCCTCCAGCCTGGAGATGGCCATGCGTCTGCACGGCCTGGAGTACCGGAAGTCCGACGGCGAGGCCCTGGTCGCGGCCGTGCCCACCTTCGGCCCCCACCCCGAGGTCCCGGCCGCCCTGCGGGCGCTGAAGTCCCGGTACGAGATCGCCATCATCTCCAACACGGACGACGACCTCATCGCCCAGAACCTGGCCAACATCGGCGTCGAGTTCGACCACGTCATCACCGCCCAGCAGGCCGGCGCCTACAAGCCCGACCGCCAGGCCTTCGAGTACGCCTTCCAGACCATGGGCGTCGAGCCGTCCCAGGTCATCCACGTCGCCCAGGGCTGGGAGTACGACCTCATCCCCACCCGCGACCTCGGCCTCGCTCGCCGCGTGTGGATCAACCGCTACGACCGCCACAGCGGCAGCGCCGACTACCAGCCCTACGACGAGCTGACCGACCTGTCCGGCCTGCCGGCCCTGCTCGGCTGCTGAGGCCGGGACCCAGAGAGACACCCCTGGATGACCAGGAAGACCCGAGGACGTACGTCATGAAGCAGATCCCCTACTGGCTCGACACAGCCCCTGCCTTCCCCGACCGGACCGGCAAGCCCCTGCCCGAGCAGGCGGACCTGGTGGTCATCGGCGGCGGCCTCACCGGCCTGTCCACCGCCTACCACGCGGCACGCAAGGGCGCCCACGTCGTCCTCATGGAGAAGGACAAGGTCGGCTCCGGCGCCTCCGGGCGCAACGGCAGCATGTGCACCCAGGGCATCACCATCGGAGTCGGTGAGGCCCGCAAGCGCTACGGGCAGCCGCGGGCCAGGGAACTGTACGACGCCTTCCGCGAGGCGGTGGACGTGGTGGAGGAGCTGACGGTCAAGGAGCAGATCGACTGCGACTTCCACCGCGTAGGGCGTCTGGGAGTCGCGTTCAAGCCGCAGCACTTGGAGAGCATGCGGGCCACGCAGCGCGACCTGGCCGACAACTTCGGCCACGACACCACGCTGCTGAGCAAGAGCGATCTGCGTGCCGAGCTGGGCTCCGACTACTACCACGGAGCCCTGCTCGACCCGCTCAGCGCGCACCTTCACGTCGGCAAGTACGTCCATGGCCTGGCCGAGGCCGCCGAACGCGCCGGGGCTCAGATCCACGAACGCAACGCCGCCACCGCGCTGCACCGCATCCCCGAGGGCGGTTTCCTCGTCGAGACCCTGCACGGCACCATCCGCGCCAAGCAGGTCATGGCGGCCACCGACGCCTACACCGACAAGGCCATGCCCTGGTTCCGCAAGCGGCTGATCAACGTCGGCAGCTTCGTCATCGTCACCGAGCCACTGGGCGAGGAACGGGCCCGGCAGCTCATCCCCAACAACCGCGTGGTCGTGTCGTCCAAGAACATCGGCCACTACGTCCGAATCACCCCGGACAACCGCCTCGCCTTCGGCGGCCGGGCCCGCTTCGCCCCCTCCGACCCCGCCTCGGACGTCAAGAGCGGTGACGTCCTGAAGCGGGAGATGACCGAGATCTTCCCGCAGATGGCCGGGGTGAAGATCGACTACGTGTGGGGCGGCATGGTCGGCTTCTCCTACGACCGCGTTCCGCACGCGGGCGAGGCCAACGGCCTCTACTACTCCATGGGTTACTGCGGCCACGGCGTCCAGATGGCCACCTACATGGGCCGCGCCATGGCCGAGGTCATGGACGGCCACCCGGAGGCCAACCCCATGCGCGGTTTCGGCTTCCCCAAGGTTCCGGTGCCGTTCTACAACGGCACCGCCTGGTTCCTGCCCTTCGCCGGGGCGTACTACAAGGCCAAGGACCGGCTGCGCTGACCGACAGCGATTCATCGGATGGGCCAGTGGCGGTGTCCGCCCGCCACTGGCCCATGCCATGTCGCTTCCGGCACTCGAAAAGCGCGGTCGCGGATCTCGCCACCGGGCTCGACGGCTGCCGTCCAGACCGAGGCGGGGTGTGAAAGCGCGAGGCCAAGGGCGCACATCGAGGCCACGGCGGCTCGTCCGCTGCTCCGCGGGCGCCCGCACTGTACGGGAGGCGCTGGGGCGAGCGAGCTGCGCGGCCATCCAGGTGCGGGGTCGACGAGCGCCCCGAGGTCCCGGCGGTGAGGAGCGTCATCGAGGCGGCCCATCGGGCGATCCGTCGCTCGGGCTACCTGTACTTCATCGGGGACTGACCGTGTGCCGGTGCGCGGTCATCAGGCCTCCGTGAGCAACTCCGCCAGTCCATCGGCGAATTCGGTGATCCGGACCAGTTGTGGTCCACTGCGGGCGACACGGAATCCGTGGCGGCGGCCGTGGAAGGCGGCCTCGACCGCGTGGAACTGGGCCCAGCGTCGGGCGCGTTCGCGATCGACCTCCGCGGACTCGGCGAACACGTCCAGCGCGCGGCGGACCGCCTTGTGCAGGTCGGGCACCTGGAGGAGCCGTAGGGCGAGCGCCTTGAGCAGCGTGCCGCCGTCGTAGGCGGGATCGCCCGCGTAGCCCTTGGGGTCAACGGCCAGCCAGGGCTCGCGGTCGGCGCGCAGGATGTTGCGGGCGTGCAGGTCGCCGTGGATGACGGTGTCCGGCTGGGTTCGGCCCAGTTCGCGGACCGTCGCCAGGGCGGCGTCCAGGACATGGCGCGGCAGGGTGTGCGGCAACTCCTCTGCGTCCCGGCGCAGTTGCTCGTCCCAGGCGTCAACCTGCTCGCGCAGGCGGGGCAGCCCGGATGGTGCGGGGACGGCCAGGCGGCGGCTGAGCCGGCCGGCCACCGTCACCACCTCGTCGTCGTCCTCGACCTCGGCCAGAGTCGACGTCCTGGCCCGCTCCAGCAGCATCGCGAACCGCTCGTCGTCGCGCTCGTACAGCCGGACGGCCCCGCGCCCACCCCACACCGCGAAGGCGTCCGGTTCATGGACGTTGCCGGGGTGCGGAAACGACACCTTCAGGACAGCGGGCCCCTCGGCCCGCCGTCGCACCGGGACGATGACGCCGACACCCCCGTGCATGACCTCGCCGTCGGGCACGCACTCCCAGCGCCGCAGCAACTCGCCCACGATACGGGGCAGTTCGGCAAGCCATGCCGCTCCAGCCTCTCCCTCACGGTCGACCGTGCTTCGCGCGAACGTCTCTGGTATCCGAATCACCCGGGCACCGTAGTACGCCCCAGCAGCCACGCCTCACTGCCCCGCAAGGTCATCGGATGGCTGGGGATGCTGCCCCACCTGCCCACTGCCCACCTGCCCACCTGTCGATCACCCGCGTCCGACCGGGCGCGGCGAACCCCCGGCACCGGCCAAGCTCGTCAGCTTCCGGCCGGTACCGGGGGCCCGCCGTGCGCTCAGCAGATCCGGTGGACCAGCTGACTGGTCAGTTCGTAACGCGCGCCGACTATGGCCAGCTTGCCCGCGTCCACCCTGGCGGCGAGTTCGGGCTCCGCCGCCAGCCGCGAGCGGACGAGTTCGACGTTGGCGTCCACCGTCGCGTCGACGCGGGCGTCGCCTTCCTGGCTGTGATCGATGGCCGGGCTGATCTGGTCGGCCAGGTACTGCATGTGGGCGGGCAGTTCCTCGCCCGACTCGTCCGCCTGGATCGCCGCCTTCACGGCGCCGCACGACTGGTGCCCGAGCACCATGATCAGCGGTATGTCCAGTTCGAGCACCCCGAAGGCGACGCTGCCGAGCACGGCCTCGTCCAGAACCTCACCCCCCGACCGCACCGTCATCAGATCGCCGAGACCCTGATCGAAGGCCAGCTCCGGCGGTACGCGGGAGTCGATGCATCCGAGCACGACAGCGAAGGGGTGCTGACCCGACGTCAGCGACTGCCTGACGGCCGGACTCTCGTCGGGATGCCGCTGACGGTTGGTGCGCCAGCGGTGGTTGCCCGCCGCGAGTTCCCGCAATGCTTCCTGCGGCGTGGTCGGCCGGGAGCGCATGCTGCGGACCGGGGTTGCGGCGGCAGCAGTAGGGGTGCCGAGGGCGAGACCGGCACCGAGGACGGCGGTGCCGGTCAGCGCGGCGCGGATCAGCGAACGCCGTGCGGGAGCGCTCCCGTCGGCGAGAGTCGGCGTGTGGCCGACAGCTGTGTGGGGTATGAGTTCAGACTTCACAGGGAGGAACGTACGTCTGGATTTCGACCCCGGGCGTCCACCTGGCTGGATCTTGACCGCCGTGATCCAACCTTGGGTGTTTCCATCCCAGACCGTTGCCGGGCTTTCCCAGAGCATTGCCAGGCTTTTGAGAAACCCAGGCAACCGATTTCAGCCAACGCCTGCGGGACCGTCCGCGAGCCCCAGAACACCCCGGCCGTGCGCGATGCCCCGCCACGCGCTTCGCGCCCCATGACATATGTCATCCGCGGACGTGCCAACGCCACGCGTTCACATGCGGGTTCGGCACTACTGGCGGGCCCGGCACGGTCGCAGTCTGGACGTGTGGGTTCAGGCCGCCGTGACGGGTCGCCGCTCCTCGACGGACTCGGTCTCCGCAGCCTGCTCCTTGCGGTAGGCGCGGATCGAGTACGTCAGGGCGGCGGCCCACAGCGCGTACAGGAGTACGTAGACGGGGGTGGTCAGCGAGCTGGACGCGCCGACCCAGTCGCTCTTCAGCAACGTACGGACATTCGTCACGATGATGACGCCACCGACCGCGGACCCCAGAACGCGCGGCGGAACCAGCCGCACCAGCCAGGCCGCGATCGGCGCCGCGATCAGCCCGCCGAGGAGAAACGCCGCGACCCAGCCCCAGTTGAGTCCCTGCGAGCCGAGCGAGAAGAGGAAGCCCAGGCTCGCCGCCACCGCGACCAGGAACTCGCTCGTGTCGATGGAGCCGATCACCTTGCGCGGCTCCATACGTCCGCTGGCCAGCAGCGCTGGCGTACCCACCGGCCCCCAGCCGCCCCCGCCGGTCGCGTCCAGGAACCCGGCGACCACGCCGAGCGGCGACAGGAACCTCTTGCGCAGCGGCTTGCCGAGGTTGCCCTTGGGCATGCCGCGGAACGTGAACCGGGACATCACGTACAGCCCGAGCCCGAGCAGGATGAGCGACATCACCGGCTCGGCGACCTCGGTGGACAGCTTGGACAGCACGGTCGCGCCGAGGAAGGCACCCACCGCCCCCGGCACCCCGATCTTGGCGACGACCTTCCAGTCCACGTTCCCGAACCGCCAGTGCGCGGCGCCGGACATCAGCGTCGTACCGATCTCCGCGAGGTGAACCGTGGCCGAGGCCGCGGCCGGGTTGGTGCCCATCGCGAGCAGCAGGGTGGTCGAGGTCACGCCGTAGGCCATGCCCAGGCTGCCGTCCACGAGTTGGGCGCCGAGGCCCGCGAGGGCGAGCAGTACCAGGGTGCGCATACGAGTCCGTCCCGCCTTTCCTAGCTTTCCTACCGGTTGAGTAGGGATCGACCGGGCCGACAGTAGTGGCTCAAGCTGAGAAGAGGTTAAAAACGATGTGAAGACACCTTGGAGTCGGGCCACTTCCGACAACGGGCGCCCCGCCTCTTCAGCGGATCTGCCCTCATCCGCGCACCTCGGACAACTCCCTGTGCGAGCCCGCCCCTTGCGAACGAATCGTCGTTGCGGAGGGCTGGGGCCGGAGATGAGAATGCCTGGAGGTGCCGGGTGGTCATCCCGGCGAAGTGTCGGAGGCGCTGCATTGTGAACGCCGCATCTGAGCGGTGCGCCTTGTTCTGCGCGCCAGACGCCGACCACTTCGCTTCGCCCACCGGCTGACTGCTTCGTTCGCGGTGGGCGCTTCCCCTCATGGGAGACCACCGCAGTGTCCGAAGATTCCGTAGATTCCTTGCCCGGTGATCGCCGTCCTCTGGCAACGGTCCTTGCCGCCAACGTCGTTTCAATCACCGGGAGTTGCCTCACCTACATGGGCGTGCCGTGGTTCGTGCTGCAGAGCACGGGCAGTGCCGCCAAGGCCGGCATCGTCGCGTTCTGCACGATGCTGCCCGTAGTCCTCGCTGCTCTTGTCGGTGGTCCGGTCATCGACCGGATCGGGCGGCGGCGGGTGGCCGTCGTCTCGGACCTGGTCTGCGGAGTGGCCGTTGCGGCGATCCCGCTACTGCAGTTCGCCGACGTCCTGCAGTTCTGGATGCTGTGCGCGTTGATGGCGGTCACAGGGCTGTTCCGTGCGCCGGGGGAAACTGCCCGCGGCGTGCTGTTGCCCACGCTCGCCGAACGCGCCCGGATGCCGCTGACCAGGGCTGCCGGGTTGTACGACGGTGCGTCACGCTGTGCGGCGCTGACTGGATCGGCTCTCGGAGGTGTGCTCATCGCCGTACTCGGGGCCGAGAACGTCCTGTTGGTGGATGCCGCGACCTTCGCCGTGTCCGCGCCGCTGTTCGCGTTCGGGGTGCGCGGCCTGCCCGAGGCGCAGGCCCGGCCGCGAGTCGAGCCGATGTCGGTGCGTACCTACCGTCGTGAGCTGGGGCAGGGCTATCGCTTCGTGGCGGCCACGCCGTTGCTGCTGAGCCTGTGCCTCATGACGCTGGTGACCAGGGGCCTCGACCAGGGGTGGAGTGCTGTGCTCCTCCCCGTACATGCCCGTGAGGAGCTGGGTGGTTCCGTCGATCTCGGTCTGCTGGAGGCTTCGTTCGGGATCTGCGCACTCACGGGGGCGCTGGTCTACGGGGCGGTGGGCAGCCGCTTTCGGCGGTGGCCGGTGTTCACGGTCGCCTTTCTCATCGTGGGCCTGCCGCGCTTCGTGGTGGCCGCCTTCACCGACTCTTTCGCGCCGCTGGCAGTGATGATGGCGGTTGAGGGGCTTGCCTGCGGTGTGCTCAACCCCATCATGGCCACCGTGATGTACGAGACGGTGCCGGAGGAACTACGCAGCCGCGTACTCAGCGCGACAACAGCCTCGTTCCAGCTGGTCACTCCGCTGGGCGGGCTGGCTGCGGGCTTCCTCGTGGATTCGGCCGGCCTGTCGTCCGCGCTGCTGGCGGTTGGCGGTGTGTATCTGCTCGCCACGCTGTGTCCGGTGGTCTTCCCGGCCTGGAGGCAGATGGACAGTGCCGGTTCTCCTCACGACAGGCCGGAGGACTCGCTGCCGCGGGGCTCGGGATCGAAGCGGGTGTAGTCCCTAACCGCGCCGCGCGATCAGCGCCGCCACCCCGTCGAGCACGACCTCGAGTCCGAACTCGAAGTCCGCGTCCGGCTCGTCCGTCTGGTCCAGGGCATCGGATTCGAGGACGCGCGTGACGGCCGGGTGGCGTTCGGGGTCGGTAAGAGTGGCGAGGGTGCGCTGGTAGCGGCGCAAGACCTCGTCGGGGGTGTGGCCGCTCGTCGTGTACGCGGCATCCAGGTCGGACATCAGCGTCGCCTCGTTGCGCACGTAGCCGCTGACCAGCATGATCACGCCGAGTTTCGTGCCCTCGTCGAGCCCGGTGCCGTCGAGGGCCGCGAGGCCGTACTCCATCCACGCCACCGACTTCGGGCTCGCGGGCGGCCCGGAGATCGGGATCCGCAGGAGCCACAGGTTCTCGTAGAAGAACGCGCGCTGCGCCCGCGCCCACCGGGTCAGTCCCGCGCGCCACCCGGCCCCGTCGGGCAGCGGTTCGGGGGGCGCGGGCGTGACCGCCTCCTGCATCAGGATGTAGAGCTCGTCCTTGGCGCCGACGTACCGGTAGAGCGACATCGGCGAGACGCCGAGCTCCTTGGCGACACGCCCCATCGACACCGCCCCGATGCCCTCGGTGGACGCCACGCCCACCGCCGCGGCCACGATGCGGTCCAGGCTGAGCCCCGGCTTCGGCCCTTTCGAGGGGCGGGCCCTGAAACCCCAGGCCGTCGCGAGGCTCGCGGGCAGGCCGGTGTCCTCGTCCGCCGCCGCCATCCGCGTCGCCTCCCTCTGCGCACCCGGGACCGTTCCTCGGGCCTCCGGCTTGACGCACATCCTAGTTCTGCGTAACCCTTACACAGTATTGCGTAAGGATTACGCAGTAAGTAGCCATGGAGAGGCGAGGCCATGCCCGACGCACCCGCCATCGAGGCCACCGGCCTCCGCAAGACCTACGGAAGGGTCGAGGTCCTGCGCGGTCTCGACCTGACGGTGCCGCGCGGCACCGTGCATGCCCTGCTCGGTCCGAACGGCGCGGGCAAGACCACCACCGTGCGCATCCTGGCCACGCTCACCGAGGCCGACGCGGGCACCGCCAGGGTCGCCGGGCGCGACCTGCGCACCGAGCGGGCCCGGGCCCGCCGCGCGCTCAGCCTCACCGGCCAGTTCGCGGCGGTCGACGAGATGCAGACCGGCGCGGAGAACCTGCGGATGATGGCCCGGCTCGCCCGCACCCACGGCGGCGCCCGCACCTCCCGCGCCGCCGCACGCACCCGGGCCGCCGAACTCCTCGACCGCTTCGACCTCGCCAACGCCGCCGACCGCCTGGTCAAGACGTACTCGGGAGGCATGCGGCGGCGCCTGGACCTGGCCGCGTCCCTGGTGGGCGAACCCGAAGTGATCTTCCTGGACGAGCCGACGACGGGCCTCGACCCGCGCAGCCGCCAGGAGCTGTGGAGCGTGGTGCGCGAGCTGTCGGCGCGGGGCACGACGGTCTTCCTGACCACCCAGTACCTGGAGGAGGCCGACCGGTTGGCGGACCGTATCGCCGTGATGCACGGCGGCGAGCTGATCGCCGAGGGCACCTCCGAGGAGCTGAAGCGGCGCGTCGCGGGCCACCGCCTCGACGTCGTCCTGACCGACCCGGCCGCCTATCTGCGCCTGGCGTCACAGGCGATGTACAGCGAGCCCGAGACCCGCACCCTGGGCTTCCCCACTGACGGCGGCGCGCCCCAGGTGCGGGCGCTGCTCGACACGTTGGACCCCGACGGCACGGCCATCGAACGGTTCTCGCTGCACACGGCCACCCTCGACGACGTCTTCCTGACCCTCACGAAGCCGACACAGCCCGCACACCAGGAGCCCAGCCATGTCTGACGCACTCATCATGACCGGCCGCTCCGTCCGGCTCAGCCGCCGCAACGTCGACGCCCTGATCACAGCCATGGCGCTCCCGGTGATGTTGCTCCTGATCTTCGTGTACTTCTTCGGCGGAGCCATCAACACCGGTACGAAGTACGTCACTTACGTGGTCCCAGGCGTCCTCCTGCTGTGCGCCGGCTTCGGCTCGGCCAACACCGCCGTGGCCGTCACCGAGGACCTCAAGGGCGGCATCATCGACCGCTTCCGGTCCCTCGACATCGGCGGCACCCCCATCCTGGCGGGCCACGTCCTCGCCTCCACGGCCCGGAACCTGATCGCCACCGCCCTGGTCTTCGCGCTCGCCTTCGCGATCGGCTTCCGCCCCTCGGCCGGCCCGGGCGGCTGGCTCGCCGCCATCGGCCTCTTGGTCGCCTACATCGCGGCGCTCTCCTGGCTGTCCGCCGCGGTGGGCCTGCTCGTCAAGTCCCCGGAGGCAGCCGGGGGTTTCACCTTCTTCGTGAGCTTCCTGCCCTACCCGAGCAGCGCCTTCGTGCGGATCGACGACATGCCGTCGTGGCTCCAGGGCTTCGCCACCCACCAGCCCGTCACCCAGGTCATCGAGGCGGTACGCGGACTGCTGCTCGGGCAGCCGGTGGGCTCGACGGGGTGGGTGGCGCTCGCCTGGTGCACGGGCATCCTCGCCGCCTCGGCGGCCGCTTCGGGAGCGCTGTTCAAGTGGCGTACGGCTTAGGCGTGTTGCCGGGATCGCCGACCTGGCGTCCTCAACGGCAACGGACGATGGCAATGTCCTCGCATATCCGGCGGCTCACAGCCGCCTGCGTACGGTCGAACGGACTCAGTTCAGTGGCGAAGCGACTGGGTTGACTGTCAAAGGACAGACATGTCGTGTCGCAGTGAAGGTTGAGCATTCTTGTCCCGTTTCCATCGATCTGGTCCATGCCTCAAGCGAACGAGTCCGATTCGCTCGATGTCTCAGATGATCGAGTCCCCCAGGCCGTTCGATCGGCGGACATTGCGTCTGAGGACGGACGCGAACCGGTCGTCACACGAGGGAACGCGCGATGCGGAAACCTACATCGTCGACCTGGAAGGTCGGGTGGCTGCGGCGCCGCGCGGAGGCCCGGCAACTCCAGTGCTCATCGAACCAACCACCGCCACGGAGCACCCGGTAGGTGCCGTAGACCTCGGCATCGTAGATGTCCCAGCACCAGTTCCAGACATTGCCGAGCATGTCGTAAAGCCCCCATGAGTTGGGGCGTTTGCCGCCCACGTCGTGGATGCGTTCGTGCGAGTTACCGCGGTACCAGGCGATCTCGTCGAGCTCCCCGTAACATGGCCCGGCCGTACCGGCACGGCAGGCGTGCTCCCATTCGGCTTCGGTCGGCAGCCGATACCCGTCGGCGGACGCGTCCCACTCGATACCTTCGTCGTCGGCGCGGAAGTGGTACGCGGACGTGAACCCGTCGCACTGGGACAGGGAGTTGCAGAACCTCGCCGCATCCCACCAGGAGACGCACTCGACAGGCAGCCGGTCCCCGTGGGCGGTGCTCGACCGCTGACCTGTGATCTGTGCGTACAACGCCTGGGTGACCGGGACTGCCGCGAGCTCGTAGGGCGCAAGCTCAACCGACCAACTGCACTGCGTCCGCCGGTCCGACAGCGTCACCTGCCCCGGCGGGATGGCGATCATCTCGTTCCCCGTAATCACGTCCATGATCAGGAGATCCTAACGAGACCAGCCAGAGCGAAACGGCAGAGGGCGGCGTCGGGCTGGTACGCCACCGATGAGCATGTGGATGCGATGCTCGCCGTCTACGGCAGCAACGCATCCACGGAGCATCTGTCGTTTGAACCGCGTACCCGCGAACAGGTCGCCGAGATCATGTCCCGGTCGATCGACTCCGCCACCGCGACCCCTCGCGCCGAGTACCAACTCGCCGTCACCGAACGGAAAACCGGCGAGCTGATCGGATCCGGCCGCCTGGCCACCGACCCACATCAGCAGCGCGGCGCCACTATGGGCTTCGCTCTGCACCCCGATGCCTGGGGAGTCGGCTACGGGCTCGAGACCGTGCGCCTCCTCCTCGACCTCGGGTTCGAGGATCTGGGCCTTCACCGCATCTGGGGAGCACGTTCCCCGCTCAACGAGGCATAGGCGAAGACCATGGCAGCTGCGGGCATGGTCGAGGAGGGGACCATCCGTGAGCACATCTTCAAAGCTGGCCGATGGCGTGACTCCGTCGTCCACGCGATGCTCGACCGCGAATGGGCCGCTGCCTCCCAAAGGCTCACGCCTTGATGCAGTACCAGCGTGGGGACAGGCAAAGGAGCCCAGGTGTAGGGCGGGTAGCTGTCATGGGAATGTGACAGTGACGGGGTCGAGTGTCACATTTCCGCGATCACCCCCGTACTCCAGAGGCCTTGCCGCGCGGGGCGAGGCGTGAGCGCAGCAGGGGCGCTGGAGCCGTCGGGCAAACCGGCAGCGGCCTGTTCGGATCTCGTTCTACGGTGAGGGCCATGAAGCTGTGGAAGGGGAACTGACCGTGGACATCCTGCTCGTTGGCGGCCTGTGGCTGGACGGATCCGTGTGGGGCCGCGTCGCGTCCGCACTGGAGGCGCTCGGCCATCGCCCGGTGCCGCTCACTCTCCCGGGTCAGGGGGACGGCCTCGTGTCCGCCACGCTCGACGACCAGGTGGCGGCGGTGCTCGCCGCCGTGGACTCGGCGCCCGGCAAGCCCATGGTGGTGGGGCATTCAGCCGCATGCACGCTGGCCTGGCTGGCCGCCGACCGTCGGCCGGAGGGGCTGGCCAAGATCTGCCTCATCGGCGGCTTCCCGTCCGCCGACGGTCAGCCGTACGCCGATTTCTTCGAGGTGAGGGACGGCGTCATGCCCTTCCCGGGCTGGGGCCCTTTCGAGGGGCCGGATGCCGCCGACCTCGACGAGGAGGCCAGGCGAAAGTTCGCGGCTGCCGCGCCCCCCGTGCCCGCAGGCGTCACCAAGGGCGTGGTGCGGCTTACGGACGAGCGGCGGTTCGACGTCCCGGTCGTGGTCGTGTGCCCGGAGTTCACGCCCGCCCAGGCGCAGGAGTGGATCAACGCCGGCGACGCCCCGGAACTCGCCCAGGCACAGCACGTCGACTTCGTCGACATCGACTCGGGCCACTGGCCCATGGTCACCAAGCCCACCGAGCTGGCCCGAATCCTGGCCGAGGCGGCCGACAGGCCCTGATGAGCGGCCCCACGCGACCGCCGCCGCAGGAGCTGAGTCGCATGGCGTGAGCAATTTTCCGCGTCGTGTTCGCGCAGCGCTCGTTTGAGCCCCTGAAGGACATGCTGCCGCTTTGTGTTCACGCTTTTTGCGGGGTAGGGATCATGGGCCCGTGAGGCGTGGCCCTCCCTCACGCCTCCGCACGACGAATCTCTGCCTGTGGACGTACTGGACGTACTAACGGAGCCGGATCACGTTCCAGGACAAGGGCTCCAGGACGGCGTTCAGCGTGCCGTCCTGGAGGGTGGTGCCGTCGACGGGGTGCGGGGTGACGCGGTCCGGGTTGTCGAGGGTGTTGCGGGCGTCGGGGTCGGCGTCCGCGAGGGCCGTGTGCTCGAGCATGGAGGTCAACTCCAGGCCGTTCAGGGCGACTTCGAGCGGTAGCGGCTCGGTACGGCTGCGGTTGACCGCGAACACCGTTACCGAGCCGTCCTCCGCCCGTACCGCCGTGGCGTGGAGCAGGTCCGTTTCGCCGTACTTCTTCGTCTCGTACGTCGGTGAGTCGACCCGTACGTCGAGGACCTGGCCGCGCCCGTACCGGGACGCCTGCGCGAACGGGAAGAACGTCGTCTGGCGCCAGGCCGGGCCACCCGGCTCGGTCATGATCGGGGCGATGACGTTGACGAGCTGGGCGAGGCAGGCCACGGTCACGCGGTCCGCGTGACGGAGCAGCGCGATGAGGAGCGAGCCGAAGACGACGGCGTCGGTGACGCTGTAGTTGTCCTCCAGGAGGCGGGGGGCCTCGGGCCAGTCGTCCTGCTCGAACGTCTTCGCGTGCTCCTCCCACTTGGGCAGGTACCAGACGTTCCACTCGTCGAAGGAGAGGTTGATCCGCTTCTTCGACTTGAGCTTCGCGCCCACGTGGTCGGCGGTCGCGACGACGTTGTCTATGAAGGACTCCATGTCGACGGCGGAGGCGAGGAAGGAGTCGATGTCACCGTCCTCCGGCCAGTAGTAGGCGTGGAGAGAGATGTAGTCGACCAGGTCGTACGTCTCCGCCAGCACCGTCGCCTCCCACTCGGCGAACGTCGGCATGCTCTGGCTGGAGGAGCCGCAGGCGACCAGTTCGACGGTCGGGTCGAGCTGGCGCATCGCGCGGGCCGTCTCGGCGGCTATCCGGCCGTACTCCTCCGCCGTCTTGTGGCCCGTCTGCCAGGGACCGTCCATCTCGTTGCCGAGGCACCAGAGTTTGATGCCGAAGGGGTCCTTGTCGCCGTGGGCTATGCGCTTCTCCGCGAGTGCGGTGCCGGAGGTGTGGTTGGCGTACTCCTGGAGTTCCAGGGTTTCGGCGACGCCTCGGGTGCCGAGGTTGACGGCCATCATGGGCTCGGCCTGGGGGCCTACCTTGCGGAGGAAGGCGATGTACTCGGAGAGGCCGAAGCGGTTGGTCTCGGTCGAGTGCCAGGCGAGGTCGAGGCGGCGGGGGCGGTCCTCGGCGGGGCCCACCGAGTCCTCCCACTTGTAGCCGGATACGAAGTTGCCGCCGGGGTAGCGGATGGCGGTGACGCCGAGTTCGCGGACCAGGTCCAGGACGTCGATGCGGAGGCCTCCGGCGTCGGCCGAGGGGTGGTCGGGCTCGAAGATGCCCGTGTAGACGCAGCGGCCGAGGTGCTCGACGAAGGATCCGAAGAGACGGGGGTTGACCTCGCCGATCTTGAAGGCGGGGTCGAGGGTGAAGCGGGCGGTGTGCATGGTCTCCTCTCGGGGAGGGTTGTCCTTGTTCGCGGGCAGGTGCGGGTGTCGGTGGCTGGTCGCTCCCCACTCTCGGCTGCGCCGCAGTCCCGCGCCCCGGGGCGCCTGCCAGCCCGCGGCTCCATCTGCTGGACAGGGGAAGCCTAGGCGCTCCGCAGGGCGGGGTCGGATTGCGGCTGCCGGTCCGTCGTGGCTGGTCGCGCCCCGCGGCGGAGCCGCAAATGTCACAGCCCCGCGCCCCTACGGGGCGCAAGGTCGGCTGCCAGCCCGCGGCTGCATCTGCTGTACGGGAAAGCGCCCGGCGCTCCGCAGGGCGAGGCTGGATTGCGGCAGCCGGTCCGTCGTGGCTGGTCGCGCCCCGCAGCGGAGCCGCAAATGTCACAGCCCCGCGCCCCTTACGGGGCGCAAGGTCGGCTGCCAGCCCGCGGCTGCATCTGCTGTACGGGAAAGCGCCCGGCGCTCCGCAGGGCGAGGCTGGATTGCGGCAGCCGGTCCGTCGTGGCTGGTCGCGCCCCGCAGCGGAGCCGCAAATGTCACAGCCCCGCGCCCCTACGGGGCGCTACCCGGCGCCCGAGTCGCTATCCCGCGAACGCCGGCTGCGTCAGCCCCTTCCCCGCGCCCGGTACCACCAGTACCGAGCCGGACATCGGGTGCGGGGCCTCCAAGCCCGTACGGGCCGTAGTGATGTACAGGTCCGTCAGGTCCGGGCCTGCGAAGGCGCAAGCCGTGGGGCGGGGGGTGGGGAGCTCGATCACTCGGTCCAGGTCCCCGGAAGGGGTGTAGCGGCGGACTGCGGCGCCGTCCCAGAGGGCTACCCAGATGCAGCCCTCGGCGTCGACGGTTAGGCCGTCGGGGAAGCCTGCGCCGTCCTCGATGGCCGCCAACTGACGCCTGTTGAGCGGGCGTTGGTCGTCGCCGACGTCGAAGACGTCGATGCGGCGCGTCGGTGAGTCGATGTAGTACATCAGGGTGCCGTCGGGGCTCCAGCCCGTGCCGTTGCTGACGGCTACGTCGTCGAGGACGACTTCCACCGTGCCGTCGGCGGTGATGCGGGAGAGGGTGCCGCCGCCCGGCGCCTCGTCGTAGCGCATCGTGCCCGCCCACAGCGAACCGTCGGGGGCGACGGCGGCGTCGTTGGCGCGGCGGCCGGGGACGACCTCTCGGTGCAGCCACCGGAAGCCGTCCGGGCCCTCGGCACCATCGGGGCCATCGGGGCCGATGAGCGCCACGCCGTCGCGGAGGTTGAGTACCAGGCCTCCGCCCACACGCGGCTTCGCGGCGCCCACGTGCTGCTCGGTCGTCAGGACCGTACGGCGGCCGGTGTCCGGCTCGTACGTATGGACCCGGGAGCTGAGGATGTCGACCCAGATCAGCCGCTGGGCTGCGGCGTCCCAGGTCGGGCCCTCGCCCAGGGTGGCGTATTCACGTATGGCCACTTCTACGGTCATGCCACGCTCCGGTGCCCGAGCCGCTCCGACAGTTCCGCGGCGCCCTTCATGGCGAGCTGCTCCAGCTCGCCGCGGCGGTCGTCGCTCCAGCGGATCATCGGTACGGAGATGGAGAGCGCGGCGACAACCTGGCCCGTACGGTCGCGTACGGGCGCGGCCACGCAGCTGACGTCGGGGTTCGACTCGCGGCTCTCCACGGCGACGCCCCGGCGGCGGATCTCGGCGAGGGCCTCGCGCAGAACGGCCGGGTCGGTGATGCTGTTCGGTGTCATCCCGATGAGTTCGGCGTCCTCGGGGACCCGCGAGGTCAGCTCGGAGTCGGGGAGCGAGGCGAGCAGCATCTTGCCCACGGAGGTGCAGTGCGCGGGGAGGCGGCGTCCGGCGGCGGACACCATGCGCACGGCGTGCGTGGAGTCGACCTTGGCGATGTAGATGACGTCGGTGCCCTCCAGGATGGCCACGTGCACCGTCTCGTCGCAGGTCTCCGCGACGGTACGGGCGACCTGCTGGCCCTCGGCGGCGAGGTCCAGTTGCTCGGCGTACCGGCTGCCGAGCTGATACGGGCGCACACCGAGGCGGTAGCGTCCGGGCTGACCCGGTACTTGCACGATGTACTGCCGAGCGGCGAGCGTGGTCACCAGCTCGTGCACGGTGGTGCGCGGCAGCTGGAGCTTGCGCACGATGTCGGGGGCCGAAAGCGTTCCGTCCCCGTCGAGAAAGAGCTCGAGAATGTCGAGAGCCCGGGTCACGGCTGGCACGAGACGTCCCACGACCGGCCCCTCCCTAGTGTTCGATATTTCAACAGACGATCGGCATGACGAACACAGGCTACGCATAGTGGCTTTCGCCAGGCAATATGCAGGCAGTCACGACCGCCTGATCAGGGAAAACGCGGGGGACTGTGCTCCCTGGGCCCAGGGAAGCGCCCCTTTAGGGGCGCGGGACTGTGTCAATGTGCGGCTCCGCCGCGATGGGGATCCCCCCGCTCTGGGGGTCCCCCAGGCCCTTAAGGCACTGGGGGAGAAGTCGAGAGTGGGGGAGCGACAAGCCACGATGCGCCCGCAGCCGACGAGTTAGGCGCAGCCCCCAACGCTTAGTCGCCCCGCGACAAAAGCCCCGGGCGCAGCCCACCACCGAGCACAAGCTCACCGCCGAGCCCGAGGATCCCCCAGCTCCCCCCGAAGCCGCTGCGCCCGCAACACAAGCTCCAGCTCAAACCGCCGATCCGGGTCATCGATCTCGTCCCCCCACAACTCCCGAATCTGCCGAAGGCGATACCGCACGGTCTGCGGATGCACCCCCAACCGAGCCGCCACCTCCGGCGCCCCGCCCCGCGTCTCCAGCCACGCCAGTAGCGTCTCCGCCAGCCGACGCCCATGGGTGGGCCCGCAATGGCCGAGCGGCGCCAGGGACCGCCGCGCCAGGTCGTCGATCAGTTCCTCGGGCTGGAGGAGGACCAGGGCCTCGGTGTGTTCCGTGCAGTAGAGGACGTCCCCGGAGGGGAGCAGCCCGCGCTCCATCAGCCGTACCGCCGCCTCAGCCCAGCGCAGCGACTTCGCCGCGTCGGCCAGTGGGACCGGCGGGCCGATCGCGCCCGCCCAGCCGGTCATCGCGCGTCGGAGCAGTTCGGGGCGCCCGGCGGCGTCCGGGTCGGGAACGACCATGCGGGGCTGTTCGCACTCCATGTCCAGCAGTACGCCCTGCCCGACGGCGGGGGCGACGGCCTCCCGGGCGGGCCGCAGCAGTACACCCACCGAGACCTTGCCGGGAATCGGCCAGCCGATGCGCGCGGCCCGTTCGACAAACGCCTCGGTCGGGTCGCCCCGGTGGTGTTCGGTGAGCAGCAGTTCCATGAGCCCGCGCTGGAGGCGGAGCCGTTCGCCGGCCTGCCGGGCGGCGGCCTCGGCGTAGCCGCGTACGGACTGGTCGACGAGGCCGTCCAGGTACTCGTAGCCGGCGTCGACGAGCTCGTACATCGCGGGCGGCGGGATCTCCACGCGCTGCCCGATCTCGGCGAAACGGCGCCAGGCGAGGCGTACTCCCATGCGGTAGATCGCCTGGAGCGAGTCGAGACTGCGGCCGTTGAGGCCCTCGCCGCGGCCGAACTCCTGGAAGACCTCGGGGTGGACGCGCGGGCGGCCCTCGGCGGCCTCCAGGTGCTGGATGAAGACCTCGATGGCCCGGCGGATGCCGATCAGCGCCATGGGTTCGCCGGAGTCGTCGAGGACGACGGGCAGGTGGGGGTACTCGCGGCGGATCTCCCGAAGGATCTCCTCGGCGAGGTCGGGCGCCTCGGCCAAGGCGATGGCCGCGAACTGCCGGACCTTGAGGCGTGGTACGTCACGCCATGCCGAGCGCACGGTGACGGTTCCGGTGGTTGCCGGGGTGCGGAGCGCCATGGTCAGCGCTCCTGGCCGGCCGTCTCATACGTGATCAGGGGGGTGTTGGGCTGCTCTGGAGTCGCGTTCAGCAGCGCGACGATGCCGACGGCGGCGCCGACGGCGAGTACGGCGGCGGCGGTGACCGTCAGCAGGGCGGCAAGAAGTCTGGGCACGAAAGTTCAGCCCTCTCAGTCGAAAGGTGGTCCCACCGGGTTGAATGGCGGTCCCACCCCGGCCAACCGCAGCAGAAATCTGTGCGGCTGCCTGCCCATTCAATCGCCCCAGCCGGCCCCTTCCGGCAGGGGACAGTCTCGACAATGCATTGACACTTCGTCAAGGGTGCGCCTACGGTTCCCGCCCCATACCGCTTGTGCACCCTCCCACCACTGTGTCCGCACATCTCTGTGCCTGGTCACCACAAGCCCTCTGGAGTGCCCGGATGCGCCGCACTGCCTCACCGTTGTCGCTGGTCCTGCTGGGTTTGGGCGTGTTTTTGCTCGTCCTGGCCCCCCTGCTCGCCTGGTATGTCGAGCCACGTGCTAAGCAGAACCCGATCGACATCGATTCCAAGACCATACTCACCGGCACGGGAAGCTATTTCGACACGGACGAGATCGAAACCGTTCACAACAAAAAGATCACGATCACCCGGCAGGTCCGCGGCGATGTCGCCGACAGCGAGAAGAGCGGACGGGCGATCTGGGACGTGTCCACGACCCTCGACACCGAGAAGTCGCTGCCGGCGGCCGACCCGCACGACGCGCTGCTCTGGACGACGGAGCGCTGGGTGACCAACCGGAAGACGAACGCCCCGGTCCACTGCTGCCAGGAAAAGCCGTACATCGAGGGCGAGGCGTATCTGAAGTTCCCCTTCGACGTGCAGAAGCGCGATTACCGCTGGTGGGACAGCACCCTGGGCTCGACGATCACCTTGAACTACCAGGGCAAGAAGAAGATTCAGGGCTACGAGGGCATGCGGTTCACCGCGAAGGTGGCGCCCGCCAAGAACGGCACCCGGATGGTGCCGGGCACCCTCGTGGACCAGCCCGAGCGCAGCCAGGTGCTCGCCGAGGAGTGGTACGCCAACCACGGCGTCGAGCTGGTCGTCGACGAGGCCACGGGCCGGATCCTCTACGCCGCGACCGGGATCCGTCAGACGCTGCGGGCGCCGGGTTCCGACGAGGATGCGGCGGTTCTGCTGGACGCCAAGCGCCTCGCCTTCACCACGGACACACAGAAGGAGCAAGTGAAACTCGCCAAGGCCGACAGTCGCCAACTGCGCCTGGTGGGGCAGACGTTGCCCATCGGGGCGGCAGGAGCGGGCGCACTGCTCGCACTTGTGGGGGTCATTTTGGTGGTGCGCGGGCGTCCAAATCCTGAAACGTCCGAGTCGTCCCAGCAGTCGCTCACAATGTGATGAGACGTCAGCGGAATAAAGCCCCGAATTTGTCACCTGGGTGAGTAGCAGCATCGAACCACTGGGCGAAAACTATCCACCCCCACCCAAGCACAGCCTGCCCACACCATCGCCACAGTCGGTCCCACAACCACCACACATCCGCCCCGCGTGACCTTGTCGGAAACCCCGCACCCGCCGAATCCCCCACGCTGGTTCCGCACCCCGAGACGAGTTGGAGCACACATGCCCCAGCACGTGCCTTCGTCGCTGCGCGCTGCTTTCCCCCGCACCGCGCAGCGACCGCCGGCGCGCTCCCCACAGCCGCGCCGGATCGTCTTCCTCGCCCGCCGTGATTTCGGCAACGCGGCGGCGGGCGGCTCCGAACTCCTCGTCGACAAGCTCGCCGAGGGCCTGACCCAGCTCGGCCACCAGGTCACCCTGCTGTGCGGGGGACCGGCCGCGTACCGCGACTACCGAGTCGTGTCGGCCGGGGGCGACCTCGGCCACTATCTGAAGGTCCGTTCCGCTTTCCAGCGCCAGGTCGGCGACTGCGATCTGCTGGTCGAGGTCTGCAACGGGATGCCATACCTGGCGCCGTTGTGGCATCGCGGCCCGACCCTGTGCCTGGTCAACCACGTCCACACCGATCTGTGGAAGATGCGGTTCGGTGGTCCGCTGGCGCCCGCCGCCCGGCTCGGGCGAAGACTCGAGCACTGGGCGCTCGCGGGTGCCCAGCGCAACAATCTGCTGGTCGCCGTCTCCCCGTCGACGGCACACGCGCTGCGCGACATCGGCGTCGAGCGTGAGCGCATACGGGTCGTCCACAACGGCGTCGAGGAGCCGGGCCCGCGGGCTGAGCGCTCCCCGGAGCCGCTGTTCCTCGCGATGGGACGGCTCGTCGAGTACAAGCGCATCGATCTGCTGCTGCGGCTGTGGGAGCGGGTCCGCCCGGTCACCGGCGGCCGTCTGGTGATCGTCGGCGATGGTCCCGAGCGGCAGCGTCTGGAGCAACTCGCGGGCTCTGGCGTGGAGTTCAGAGGCCATGTCTCCGAAGCCGAGAAGCACGAGCTGCTCTGCGCCTCCTGGATGCTGCTGCACCCCTCCGCCGTCGAAGGCTGGGGTCTGGTGGTGACCGAGGCCGCCGCCCGGGAGACTCCGGCCATCGCCTTCGACGTACCCGGTCTGCGGGACTCCATCGTGGACGGCGAGACCGGTCTGCTGGCCCGCGGCGAGTCGTCGTTCGCGGCGGCCTGGTGCACCCTCGCCCTGTCCGCCGAGCGCCGCACCCTGATGGGCAAGGCGGCGCGGGAGCGTGCCGCCCAGTACCGCTGGCACCAGACGGTCCGACAGTTCCGCGCGGTCGCGGCAGAGGCGGTGAGGAGCTACCAGCCATGAGCACTTCCACGGGTTCCGGCAGAGGCACGGGCAAAGGCAGACGTACGGGCAGGGGTACGGGGACGGGTCTGAAGGACCCCTCGCTGCGCCGCTCCGTCGCTCTCTTCCGTGCCTTCCTCAACGAGCAGGACGACCCTGACGCCTGCTACTCACTGCTCGCCCGTGACGCCGTCGACCAAGTGGAGTCGTACGACGGTCCGGTGAACGACC